>JBFWXN010000005.1:0-132502 GCA_050187415.1 Hyphomicrobiaceae bacterium
AGGCCCGAACCGTTGACGCCATCCACGAACACATCGCCAAGCTCGTCGCCGCCATCTCACACAGCGAGTGCGAAAGCTACCTCAGGAACGCAGGATATGCTTCCAGCTAAACCTGAAGGACTCTAGTTCGCGGCTGCGCCGTTCAGCCCGACGGGCAGGAGGATGTCCGGCTTTGCGACGCCGGCTGTCGGGTCATCCACGCGGCGCGACTTGCCCTCGAAGAATGCGCCCTGCTCAATAGCGAGCTGGTTGTGGAATATATCCCCTTCGACGCGGCTGGAGGACTGCAGCACCACCCGTTTGCCGCGAATCGATCCCATCACAGCACCGCGCACGATCACCTCATCGGCAACAATGCCGCCAGTAATCCTGGCGGTCTCGCCAACCACAATATTCGCCCCGTGTAGATCGCCCTGCACCTCGCCATCGACATGAATTTCGCCATTCGAAATCAGGTTGCCCACGATGAGCAGGTCTGATCCGATGCGCGAGTCGCCGCTGCGGGCGCTACCGTTCCGGCTCATCGTCGGCGTGGCACCGGGCATGGGTCCGCTCGGTGGTAGTGGTGGAGTGGCGCGAGAAAGATCGAACGCTGACGGCTCCTTGTCCGACTTCTTCGTGAACATCACTCAAACTCCCCTCATTGCGGTCAGGGCCGCGAACCCCTTAGGCGGCCTTGAACCGGCACTTGCATGCGGCACATGCGTACACGTCAGATGCGCGCGGCGCCCTGCGTCCGAATCAAGGACGTCTCGCGACCGCCAAAGTCAAGGCGCGAACATACGCGTCGCTTAGCATGGACGGTGGCCGAGGTCATGGCCGCGGCCGCAAAAAGTGTCGGCGCGGCTTTGCTGCAACGGATCGACAGAGGGCCCGATCATGAGAATTTACCGACGCCAACCAGCGGCTTATAGAAGCCGGGTGTGAGCCCGGCTTCGGCTCGGGCGCGATCGTTGAACGGCGGCTTGATAGGGCCGCGAAAGTGCCGCCTCACCAACCTGTGGAATAACGGCTCTGGCGCGCTGCCCTCTCGCTCGGCAAGATGGCGAAACCATTTGGCACCACATGCAACATGGTCCAATTCGTCGCGATATATCACACCCAGGATCGCGGCCGACGCGTCGTCGCCAGCAGCTTCCAGCCTGGCGATCATGGCCGGACTGACGTCGAGGCCGCGCGCTTCGAGGACCAAAGGCACGACGGCCATCCGTGCGATCAGGTCATGGCCAGTGGCGTGCGCCGCCTGCCAGAGGCCGTCATGGGCGGGCAGGTCGCCGTAAGCGGCGCCAAGCTCGCTCAATCGCCGGGCGACGAGGTCGAAGTGGCCGGCCTCTTCTTGTCCCACCTCGACCCAATCATCGAAGAACGACCGTGGCATGCTTTCGTGGGCAAACCGCCCGATCAGATCCCAGGTCATGTCGACGGCATTGAGCTCGATATGGGCCAGGGAATGCAGCAAGGCGATGCGTCCACGCAGTCCATGCGCAGATCGCCGCGGCATATCGCGCGGAAGCTTCAACTCCGGCCGCGCCGGGCGGCCAGGATGTTCGGGCATCGGGGCGTCGGCGCTGAGCCGACCCACCGACAGCGTTCGCGCGCGCCACGCTTCGGCGGTCGCTTTGGCGATGCGAACTTTGTCGGCAGGATCGCTGGCCATGACGACCGCCCGAGCTCCGGCGACCAGGCTCGCGGGCCGTTCCCCGGCGCCCGGGTGGCCCTGCATTCCCGCGAGACCATTTTCCTCGAAGGCGATGTCCTCGGGCACACTCACGGCCCGAGCGCTTTGGCCGCCGCGAGCACCTCGTTGGCATGGCCGGGCACTTTCACCTTGTGCCAGACGCGCGCGATACGGCCTTTTGCATCGATCAGGAACGTTGCGCGTTCGACGCCCATATACTTGCGCCCATACATGGTTTTCTCGACCCAAACGCCGTACGCCTCGATCGCCTGGCGTTCCGGATCCGCAGCAAGCTCGACGCTCAGGTCATACTTGGCGCGAAACTTGGCGTGACTGGCCGCGGTATCCGGCGAGATCCCGATGATACGTGCACCCAGGGCCTCGAATTCGGGGCCCAGCTCCGAGAACGCCTGCGCTTCCTTGGTACAGCCGGAGGTGTCGTCCTTTGGATAGAAGTAGACGATCACAGGCGCGCCCTTGAGCTTCGAAAGCTTGACCTGGCTTCCCCTGTCGGTCGTCAGGTCGAAATCCGGCGCCTTTTGCCCCGCCTCGATCATCGCTGCCTTCCTTTCGTCTCTTTTCGGATTGAGATCGAAGGTCTTGACGTAGTCGAGGTGCGGGCCGTTTGCCAAGGGGAACGACGGCGCTGCGCGATACGGAGCGAACGACTGACGCAGCCTGCGACAGGCGGTTTGAGAGCGGGATTATGGTCCGCCCCAGGTCGTCACGCCGCTGCGCGCGGCATGCTCTGGGGCGCGTCAATTGGGGAATAATGAGTGGCTTCGGCGCGAGACGGCGATAGTGCAGACGGCCGGAAGGGGGCCGTGTCGAGGGCATCGCGCCAGATGGGCGGTGACCGTGAACGCACCGCGCCTGTCACGCGGCCGCGCAGCGTTCCTGTTTCTTACCGGACGCATCCAGGTCGGGGACCGGCCGCAACCTCGTCTCAACGAGAATCCAGCGTGCCGTCCGGGAAATACCGTCCATCGCCGATGCGGATGGTAACGGCGCCTCTGCGCTGGTGCTGCTGGTCGCTCGCCGTTCTGGTGCCACTTGCGGCGCTCGGCATCGGCCTGATCTATGTGAAGCTGCTGTTTGGCGCCATTCCGCTGCACTTTCTCGTCAAGCCGATGCGTGAAGCTCTGCTCGCCGAGCTTGGCGAGGTCGACCTGTCGATCAAGGACGCGGTGCTGCATCGTGGACCGGCCGGGGGCTTCGAGGTGCGGCTGATCGATGTGGCCTTGGCGGCGCGTCGCGGTGACACCGCGGTGCGCGCGGCCGAGGCGGTCGTGAGCCTCGATCTCGCCGCGCTACGCTCGGGTCGGATCGCTGCCGACCGCCTTGTGCTGGTTGGACCAAGACTCAATCTGTCGCAGGAGGTGGCTCGGCTTTCCGGTTTCGCGCCGGCCGATGGCGTCGCGGGTGGGAGCCGGAGAGAACCACGTTCATCGGCGCCAGGGTCCGATGCCGCCATTCGCACGGGTATCGACGAGTTGCAGCGCATCGATTTCGCGCGCGCCATCGCGGAAGCCGTCGCTCACCTGCGGCAGGGCAACATGGCGGCATCGCGGTTGCGCGCGTTCGGACTGCGCGATGCAACGCTCGAAGTGGACAACCACGGCCGGCGCACGAGTTGGCAGGTCGCCGAGATGGAGGTCGCTCTCAATCATGGTCGACGGCACAGCTTGATCAAGGGAACGGGACGCATCGCTGCCGGAGGCGTGCCGTTCGAGATCAGCTTTGCGGTCGATCAATCCGAAAAGACGGAAACGCTCAAACTTTCGACGACGATCGAGAGATTGAGCCTCCCCGCCCTTGCTCGCAACGTGCCCCACCTGGGCTTGCTCGGCGCACTCGATGCCCCCGTCACAGTGCGCGGCGAGACCGAGCTGACCAGCGACGGGTCGGTCGTGAACGGCCGGTTCGACGTCGATCTGGGCCGCGGAAGCATCCTGCCCGAGGCACTGGGTGGGCTCGCCATCGGCATCGACGGCGGCAAGTTGACATTCCTCTACGACCGCGGCCGCCGCCGGGTCGAGCTGGCGCCCAGCAGGATTCAGCTCGATGGGAGCTGGCTTCGGGTCAAGGGTGAGCTCACGCCGGTGACCGCGGCCGGCAACGCGCTGACGGGCTGGCAGCTCGACCTCGGCTCGATCGAAGGTGAACTTGCCGAGACGTCCGGTCGTCCGGCGACGCGGATCGATCAGCTCGCCCTCCGCGCCCGCCTCTGGCCGGAGAGCGGCGCTTCGGAGCTCCTGTACCTCGTCTTCAAGGCCGGAGGAGCGGACTTCGAGGCCCATGGCACGATGGTGGGGGGAGAGAACCGTAGCGCACGGCTCGACGGGCGTATCGGACCGATGGACGCCGACACGATCAAGGCCTTCTGGCCCGAGACGATCTCGCCAGCGCTGCGCAATGCGGTGCGTCAACGTCTCGTAAAGGGGCGCCTCACGGGCTGTAAGTTTCGCATCAGCACCGGCCAGGGCAACGCAGCCGCAGGTCTCTCATTCACGTTGGAGGCTGAAGATCTCGCCATTTTGCCTCTGCCTGATCTTCCCGCCGTGACAATTCCAAAAGCGGTGCTGACCCGCGAAGGCGAACGGTTGGAACTTACCGTTCCCGAAGCGCAACTCGAGGCGGCCCCGAACCGCCGACTGACGATCAGATCGGGTGCCGTGGTCGTCACCGGTCTCGACAGGGAGCGGCCAGAGGCTGAAATCACCGGTCGCGCGCAATCCAGCGTTGCCATGCTGACCGATCTTCTGGGACGTGAGGCGATCGGCCTGATCCACGACGGTCAGTTGCCCGCCGGGATGGATGGCAAGGTCGACGCGCAGTGGCGCGCCACGATGCCGGTCGCCGAGGGCGTGACTCCGGCCGACGTCCGGTTCGATTCCAAGATCCGGATTTCGGACGGACGCATCCCGAACATCGTCGGATCACACGATGTGACGGGCGCAAATTTTACGATCGGCGCGACTGAACGAGCGATCGATGTCCAAGGCCAGCTGCAACTGGCGGGCATGACCGCCAAGGCGAGCGGCCAGTGGATCGTCGGCGAAGGGTCCGAACGCCAGTCTCCGATCGTCGTCTCGGCGCGGCTCGACGACGCTGGCCGTCGCAGGCTTGGGTTCACGATGGACGACCTGATCCACGGTGCGGTCCCGCTCGAGGTCCAGATCACGCCCGGGTCGGGCGAACACGGCAAGATCGTGGTCAATGCCGACCTGACGCCGGCGGAACTCAGTCTCGACGGGCTCTCGTGGAGCAAGCCGGCCGGTCGCGCGGCGCGCCTCTCATTCGACGTCGTGCGGCCGCCAGGCAGCAAGACGATGGAGCTGCGCAACTTCCGGCTCGCCGGCGACACCATCACGATCAACGGCACCGTTTCCCTCGGACCCGATGGACGGCCGATCTCTTACCGGTTCCCGGGCTTCTCGCTCAATGTGGTGAGTAATCTCGAGGTCGAGGGGGTGCGCCGCGCCGACAAGGTCTGGGAGGTTAAAGCCCGAGGCAAGACCTTCGACGGTATGGCGGTGATGCGTTCTCTCTACGCGGTCGAAGCGACGCGGAAAAAACACGAAACCGACGAGCCGATGGATCTCGACGCTCAGATAGATACGGTGATCGGGCATAACGACACGACCGTGCGGCAGTTCCGGCTGAAGCTCAAACGGCGCCACGACGCCGTCGTCGATCTCGAGATGAGTGCGTTGCTCGAGGGCGGCAAACCGATCGAGGCGCGCATGCAGTCGGTCCGGGACGCGGTCATGCACGTCCAGACGTCGGATGCGGGCCAGGCCTTGAGAACGATCGGCTTCTACAGCAGCATGATCGGGGGCAACGGCGAACTTTGGGTCGATCTCGACGGCAGTGCGGGCGTCGAGCGCTCAGGGCGGATCCACATCAACGGATTCCGTGTGCTTGGCGATCCCGTCGTCAATGAGCTGGTGCAGGGCGTTGACGAGTCGCGACCGGCGATCGCAATCGGTAAGCGCACGGCCCGCAGAGTCGTGCGAGAGGAGATCGCGTTCGATTCTCTTCGCGGCAGCTTCGCCACCGGCAACGGACAAGTCGCCATCGAGAGCCTTACCGCAGCGGGACCGCTGATCGGGGCGAATGTACGCGGCAAGATGGATTTTCGTACCCAGTCGGTATCGCTCGGGGGCACGTACGTCCCGCTCTCGGGTCTCAATCGCGTGCTCGGTGGGATTCCGATCTTCGGCGAATTGCTCACCGGGCCGCGCAAGGATGGTGTGATCGGCATTACCTTTGCCGTCGATGGGCCGATGGGTCGGCCGAATGTCATCATCAATCCGCTATCCATGGTTGCGCCGGGGGTGCTCAGGGAGATCTTTCAGATGGTACCGGAGAATCCCCGCGTAACGCCCTCGGACGGGCCCGCCGCGCCCTTTAATGCGCGAACGGGCGCGAAAGGGCGACAGGGCGGCGAAGCGCGCGTGCTCGACGGCTGGTCGTCAAAATCTTCAACGGGCAAATAGGCGTAGTCCCGGTGACGATTGCGAACTTCACGCGCCGGGCAAACCTTCCCTGAGCCAGGCATGGCGGGGGCCGGCCGCGCAAATTCGCTGGACGATGCGCTTTGGGTCGTCGAGGCGCACATGCTCATAGCAGAGCGGCATCAGACTGCCTGCGACGGCGGCAAGCAATTCGCCGGGCTGCAGAAGGAATTGCGGATTGGATGGCCGGCCATGGCGTTCCTGGCCGGCGGCGAAGGTTTCGTAGAGGAGAAGCCCGTCGGCGGCCACGGAGGCGACGATATCCGGCAAGATCGGCCGCCAAAGATAGTTGGTGACGACCACAAGGCCGAATGTCCGACCGGAGAAGGGAAGCGCTTTACCGGTCTCGAGGTCAGCCTCGACCAGCTCGAGTTGGGCGGTGCCGGCCAGATCCGAGGTGCGAGAAAGGTCGCGATCGACCCCGACCGCTGCCAGGCCGCGCTCGAGTGCAAGGCGCAGGTGGCGTCCCGAGCCACAGGCGACGTCCAGCATCGTGCTGCCGGCGGCCGCGCCATCGATGAACCGCTCGACCCAAGGTGAGGCCGGTGTGGGGCGCTCTGAACGGTGATCACACATTGTTGCTCGCGGTACGGCAATTGTCAGGCAGGCAGGACGCGCCATATAAGGGCGCATGTCTCGAACGACCGCAATCCTCGGCGCGTCTTCCGATGTTTTGGACGCCGCCACAATCACGCTCCACAAGATGAATGGTCTTGGCAACGAGATCGTCGTCGCGGATCTGCGCGGCACCAAGCGGGTGCTTGCGTCCGACGAGGTGCGTCGGATCGCCGGCGAACCACGGTGGCATTTCGACCAGATGATGGTGTTGCACGATCCGCGTGCGCGTGGGACCGAGGCCTTTGTTCGGATCTACAACACCGACGGGTCGGAGGCGGGGGCATGCGGCAACGGGATGCGATGCGTCGGGCTACACGTCGCAACGCATGGCGGCCCGCTCGCCCAGCGCTACGAGACCGCCGCAGGTTTGCTGACGGTCGACGTCGAGGGAGCGCACCGGATAACTGTCGACATGGGGCGTCCGCGGTTCGGGTGGGAGGAGATTCCGCTGGCGGAGCCTTTCCATGATACGCGGCGTATCGAGCTACAAATCGGTCCGATCGAGGCACCGGTTCTGCACTCGCCATCGGCCGTGAACATGGGCAATCCCCACGTCGTGTTCTGGGTGGCCGATGTCGAGCCTTATGATCTGGCGCGGCTCGGGTCGTTGCTCGAATACCATCCTATTTTTCCGGATCGCGCCAATATCTCGCTGGCACATGTCCAGTCCCGCACCGCCATCCGGGTTCGCACGTGGGAACGGGGCGCCGGTCTCACTCGGGCGTGCGGGTCGGCAGCCTGTGCGGCCGCCGTCGCGGCGGCGCGGCTTGGGTACGCGGATCGGCGCGTAACGGTGACCGTGCCCGGCGGCCCGCTCGATATCGATTGGAGCGCGGACGGCCGCGTGCGAATGACGGGGCCGGCCGAGTTCGAGTACCAGGACACGTTTCGCGTCGGCCCACCGGCGGCCGGGGCCGGGTAGGCGGATCATGTCCAAAACGCGGGTCATCACGCTCGGGTGCCGGTTGAACGGCTATGAGTCGGAGGTCATGGCGGGGCAGGCTTCCGATGCGGGCCTCGGCGAAACCGTTATCGTGAACACATGTGCCGTGACGGCCGAAGCGGTGCGCCAGGCGCGGCAGACCATTCGCCGGGCCCGACGCGAGCAACCGGGGGCTCGCATCGTCGTGACAGGTTGCGCGGCGCAGATCGAGCCGGGCACATTCACTGCGATGCCGGAGGTCGATCACGTCGTCGGCAACGCGGAAAAAACCACAGCTTCAACTTGGGCCGAGCTTGCAGCCGGGCGTCTCGAACGGGTGAAGGTCGACGACATCATGTCGGTGCGCGAGACGGCCGGCCATTTGGTCGAAGGCTTCGGCATGCGGGCCCGGGCCTATGTGCAGGTGCAGAATGGATGTGATCATCGCTGCACGTTCTGCATCATTCCCTATGGCCGGGGCCCATCGCGATCGGTGCCTGCCGGCGACGTGGTGGCTGAGGTGCGTGGCCTGGTGGAGCGCGGCTGCAGCGAAGTGGTCCTGACCGGCGTCGATATGACGTCGTGGGGCGACGATCTGCCGGGCCGGCCGACGCTCGGTCGTCTGGTGCGCCAGATTCTAAGGCTCGTTCCGGATTTGAAGCGACTGCGGCTTTCGTCGATCGACCAGGTCGAGGCCGATCCCGATCTGATGGCGGCGATCGCGGACGAAGAGCGACTGATGCCCCATCTGCACCTTTCGCTGCAGGCAGGTGACGACATGGTTCTCAAGCGTATGAAGCGCCGGCATTTGCGTGACGATGCGATCCGCTTCTGTGCCGAGGCGCGGCGGCTTCGGCCTGATGTGGCGTTCGGCGCCGACTTGATTGCCGGCTTTCCAACGGAGACGCGCGACATGTTCGCGCGCTCGCTCGATCTGGTGGACGATTGCGGTCTTGCTTATCTCCACGTCTTTCCCTATTCGCCGCGGAAGGGGACGCCGGCGGCGCGCATGCCGCAACTTGAGCGGCGAGTCGTTAAGGAACGGGCTTCACGGCTGCGGCAAAAGGGTGAAGAGGCGCTGGCGCGTCATCTTTCGGTCCAGGTCGGACGTTCTTACAGCGTCCTTATGGAGCGTGATGGGGTGGGCCGGGCGCCTGATTTTGCCGAGGTGGCGATGACCGGCGGTGCGCCGGGACATATCGTGACGGCACGGATCGGCGGACACGATGGTCGCCGGCTGATTGGAGAGGTCGAAGTGTGAGCGAGCCTCGGGAAAAAAAGCGAGGCTTGTTGGGCCGCCTGTTCGGTGGTCGCGACGCCATGCCGGGTGAGCTCGAGCAGGCGGTGGCGTCTCCAGCAGACGGCGTTGGTGCACGCGCTCTGGAACAAGTGGACCCAGAAGCCACGACTCCGGTGGCCCCGGTCGCGGCTCCCGCATCCGCTACTTCGCCAGGCCTGGCGGAAACCCGCGCCGCCAAGGCATCGGAGGCCGCGACGCCCGGGCCTGTATCGGTCGAGCCCGCACCGAAGACCAGCTGGTTCCAGCGCCTGACGTCCGGCCTTTCGAAGACCTCGTCGCGCCTCTCCGAGGGCATCTCGTCGATCTTCAACAAGCGAAAGCTCGACTCCGCGACGCTCGACGATCTCGAGGATTTGTTGATCCAGGCCGATCTTGGCGTCGAAACGGCGACGGCCATCACGGATGCGATCGGTAAGGGGCGTTTCGAAAAAGGCATCTCGGCTGACGAGGTCAAGGAAATCCTTGCGGCGGAGGTGGAACGGGTGCTGGCGCCGGTCGCCAAGCCCCTCGATGTCGCGTCGGGACGACGGCCCCACGTTGTTCTGGTGGTGGGGGTGAACGGCACAGGCAAGACAACGACCATCGGCAAGCTCGCGGAACGGCTGCGGCGTGACGGTCTGAAGGTCATGCTCGCGGCTGGAGACACCTTCCGAGCTGCCGCTATCGATCAGCTCAAGATCTGGGGCGAGCGGACCGGAGCGCCAGTGGTTGCGCGTGCGGTCGGGGCCGATTCGTCGGGTCTCGCGTTCGACGCCCTGAAACAGGCGCAGCACGACGGTGTGGATGTGCTTCTGCTCGATACCGCTGGCCGGCTGCAGAACAAGCAGGGGCTGATGGAAGAGCTCGAAAAGGTCATCCGCGTTCTGCGCAAGATCGATCCGGAGGCGCCACACGATTGCGTTCTGGTTCTCGATGCCACGACCGGTCAAAATGCGCTGTCGCAAGTCGAGGTCTTCCGAGACAAAGCGGGCGTGACGGGGCTTGTCATGACCAAGCTCGACGGGACGGCACGCGGCGGAATTCTCGTCGCGATCGCAGCCAAGTACCGAATCCCGGTGCATGCCATCGGGATCGGCGAAGGTGTCGACGACCTGCAACCATTCGATCCGAGAGAATTTGCCCGCGCTATCGCGGCAAGCTAAGTGATGAGGTTTATCGAGTGGCCATTACAGGATCATCAGGAGCCCAGGTCGAGCGTCGCAAGATGGACGTAAAGCGCAGTTGGTTTCCGTTCAACGCGGAGCAAACTCTGAACATTTCGAGTGAGATCGGCCCGATCTTCACGATGTTCGTCGTCAACTTCGCCTTCGGCGTCGAAGCGGGCGTGTGGTCGCTCATCATCACCACAGCGCTGGCACTCGCTGCCTCGCTCGCGGTGTTGCGGCGCCCGCCGATCATGCCCTTCATTGCCGGTGGCGTGACTGTGAGCTTCGGTGCGCTCACACTGGTGACGGGTGATCCGAAATGGGTGCAGATAAAGGTCACGATCTTCAATTCGCTCGTGGCCCTGCTCCTCTTCGTCGGTCTCATGCAGCGGAAATACTTCTTCGAGTTCGTTTTTGGTAAAACCTTCCACTATACCGAGGAAGGCTGGCGGCTGCTGACGCGCAACTCGGCGATCTTTTTTTTGGTCACGGCTCTCGCCAACGAGGCGGTCCGGCTGGGATTTGCCAGCGCTCATATCGCCCGCCCCGAGTACTGGGGCTGGCTGCTGCATAAGCCGTTTCTCGATGGCCTCGACATCTGGATGATCTTCAAGCTGTTCGTTGTGATGCCACTGACCACCCTTTACTTTGTGCTGCAGGTGAGATCCATGCAGCGCTACCGACTGCCGGTGTCCGAAATGGCGAGTGAACAGAAAAGCGCTTCGCGCCCGCACTGATCGCCCCGCACGGGCGCGCCGGTATATGGAAATCGGCTGATCAAGCGAGCCGAGAGCAATCGCGTTTTCGAGCCGCCGGATGCGTCGAGCGGATCCGGTTCGAGCGGGTTAAGAGCAAATGAGTCGGCGGGAGCCCGCCAGCGTAGCAACCGACGTCCAGCTCCGGAGAGCGGTTCCATGGCCGAACAGCAGGAGGCACGCCCGCAGCAGGGCGTCGAGCGGCGCCAGATCTGGAAGCTGGTCATCGATCTTGGCCCGCTGCTCGTCTTCTTCGGCGCCTACCTCATCGGCGGGATCTACTGGGCGACCGGGGCTCTGATGGCGGCGATGCCGGTCTCGATCATCGCTGCGCGGGTGGTGTTCGGCCATATCTCGCCAACGCTGCTCGCGACAACCGTGCTGGTCGAAGTTTTCGGGGCGATGACGCTTTGGCTGCACGATCCGCGGTTCATCAAAATGAAGCCGACTTTCATCAACCTGATCTTCGCGGCTGTGTTGCTGGGGGGGCTCGCCATGCGCAGGCCTCTGCTGAAGTCGCTGCTCGGCGAAGCGCTGCGTCTGACGGATGAAGGTTGGCGTAGTCTGACTGTCCGCTGGGCGCTGTTCTTCATAGGCCTCGCGGTGCTCAACGAGATCATCTGGCGCAATTTCAGCGAAGCGACGTGGGCCAGCTTCAAAGTTTTTGGGATCTTGCCGCTGACGATGGTGTTCTTCGCATGTCAATGGGGGTTGATCCGTCGTCATACACTGGAAGTGTCTGACGAACATCGCGAATCTCAAAATTCATGAGGTATTGGGGTGTGTCGCCAGAGGCGCAACCCGATGGAAATCTTGTGCTGGCGCCATAAAATGGGCTTGAATTTGGGGGGGCGAAAGCTACGTTTCGTCAAGCGCTATATCTGTTTGTCCGATTGCCGAGAAATCAGATCACAGTGTATCGCGCGAATCTCTGCCTGAGCACACGCGGCAGCTGATCGTACAAAAAATTGGACAACGATGACACGCGAGTCCGGCACGGGACGGCTTGACCGTTCGCCAATCCATCTGCTTCACCGGGCCGGTCAATGCGCTGGTGACATCTTCCATGGAGAGATCGGGGATGCCGATCTCACGCCCCGGCAGTATGCCGTACTTCTGACCGTCGCCCAGAACGAGGGTCTCAGCCAGACCCAACTCGTGGAGCGCACGGGCGTCGATCGCTCGACGCTCGCCGATATCGTGCGGCGCATGCTCAAGAAGGGGCTGCTGCAGCGCCGGCGCACCAAGGAAGATGCGCGGGCCTACGCGGTGCGGCTGACCGACGAGGGGTCGCGCGTGCTCGATGCCTGTGAGCCGCTCGTCAAGCGGATCGAGCAGCGTATTCTCGATGCGCTTCCTGAAGAGAACCGCACGCAGTTCCTGGCCGATCTTGCCGTGATCATCGACAGCTTGTCGGATGAACAGAAGCCCTCGGCGTCCGACGAGACGAGCTGAACGGTCGTTGGTCGTCGCCGGACAAGTCGTGAGCTGCTTGGCCGGGCATAAGGCTGCCCGGCCACGTCCTTATGGGCGTGCTGCTGCCAAGGTCAGGCAGCTTTCTTGCTCAGCATGCCGCGTTCGATCATCGCCTCCGCAATCTGCACGGTGTTGAGGGCCGCGCCCTTCAACAGATTGTCCGAGACGACCCACATGGCGAGACCGTTTTCAACCGTCGCGTCCTCGCGGATGCGGCTGACATAGGTCGCGAACTCACCGGCGGCCTCGACGGGCGTGACGTAGCCACCCGGCTCTCGCTTGTCGACGACCATGATCCCGGGGGCCTCGCGCAGGATCGACCGCGCATACTCCGGCGTCATCGGCTGCTCGAACTCGATATTCACCGACTCCGAATGGCCCACGAAGACGGGCACGCGGACGCAGGTTGCCGTAACCTTGATTTTCGGGTCGAGGATCTTCTTGGTCTCGACCAGCATCTTCCATTCCTCTTTGGTGTAGCCGTCGTCCATGAAGACGTCGATCTGAGGAATGCAGTTGAAGGCGATCTGCTTGGTAAACTTCTTGGGCGCGACATCGAGGCCCGGCACATAGGTGCCTTTTGTCTGATGCCATAGCTCGTCCATCGCCTCTTTGCCTGCGCCCGAGACCGATTGGTACGTCGAGACGACGACGCGCTTGATCCTTGCCTCGTCGTGCAACGGCTTCAGGGCCAGCACCAACTGCGCCGTGGAACAGTTCGGATTGGCGATGATGTTCTTCTTGCGATAACCGACAAGCGCGTCGGCGTTCACTTCCGGCACGACCAGCGGCACATCCATATCGTAGCGCCAAGCCGACGAGTTATCGATCACCACACAGCCGCGGGCGCCGATCCTTGGGCTCCACTCTTTCGAGACCGTCGAGCCGGCCGACATGAGGCAGAAGTCGATTTTCGAGAAGTCGAACTGCTCGAGATCCTGGCATTTGAGCGTGTCGTCGCCATAGGAGACCTCGACGCCGACGGAGCGGCGCGACGCGATGGCATGCACCTCGCTGGCGGGAAACTTCCGCTCGGCGAGTACGTTCATCATCTCCCGGCCCACATTTCCGGTGGCGCCGACGACTGCGACCTTGTAGCTCATCCCTCCGCCTTTCAGGTCCTTCGCGGCAAGGCCGGCGACCATCGCCTGACCTCCACGTGCGCAAGACGTTTCCGCGAGCCGCTCAGATAAGCGGATTGACGTGCGCCTGCAAGTATGAATAGGGCCGGACACGTCGACCGACGCTCGTTCCGTGGCCTGCCTGCGCCATAGGGCTGGCGGACACGGCGCCGTCGATCGGGCCGGAATGGACGCGCGGGCCAGGGGGCGATCCTTGCGCCGTGGTCCTGGGCCTGAAAGGGCGATCTTGGCGCTTGCTTCTCGGGGCGGGTCTCAATAGTGTCCGCCCCGCGCGCGGCCTTCGTCTATCGGTTAGGACGGCAGCCTTTCACGTTGCAAAGACGGGTTCGATTCCCGTAGGCCGCGCCATTTGCGAACGATACAGCGTGCGGCTCGCGTGCCAGCCTGCCGCCATTGCCGACGCACTCTCGGCTTGTCTGTCTTTTATGGGTGGTGATTTCCGTGTGGGCCGCTCAATGGAACGAGCGAGACGCTGCCTGTGCGCCATTTGTCCAAGAGCACTCAAGCGCGTGCCTTCCACATGCCGCCGACGCGCGTCTTGAGGTCGAGAACCGGGACCCTCGACGGTTCGGTCGCGGAAGGTTCGCGGCGTCGCTGGGGCCAGGCCCTCTGCTCGAAGCGGTCGAGGATCGACGCCGGGATGAAACGCGAACGTGCCGCATAGAGGTGACGATCTCCGTTGCGCGCCTGCTGGTGAACGTGGAAGCGCTGCGGAAGGACGAGATGCAATTCATCCCTGGCGCGGGTCATGGCGACGTAGAGCAGGCGGCGCTCCTCGTCGATGTCCTCGGGCCGGCCTGTCGACATGTCCGATGGAATGCACCCGTCGACGACGTTCAGCACGAAGACGGCCTGCCACTCCTGGCCCTTGGCCGAGTGTATCGTCGAGAGAATGACGTAGTCCTCGTCGAGCAGGGGAGCACCTGCCTCGTCGCTCGTCGCGTCGGGAGGGTCGAGCGTCAGCTCCGTCAGAAAGTGCTCGCGCGAGCGATACTGCCCGGCAAGCTGTATCAGTTGATCGAGATCGCCGGAGCGGACGGCCGCATCCGGATAGCGCATCTCGAAGTGTGGTGCGAACCAGTCGCGCACGGCTTCGAGTTCGGCCGGCCACGCGAAACGCCGCTCGTGCAGCGCCTCCATGATCTCGACGAACGGCGCCCAGGCCTCCTGTGCCGCTAGGGGCGGGCGGTAGATCACCAGCGGGGCGAACGGGCGACTGCCGGTGGCGATGCGATCGTAGATTTTCGCCGCGGTGCCCGGCCCGATGCCGCCGAGCATTTGCGCCACGCGAAAGGCCGCGACCCGGTCGCGCGGGTTCTCGGCCCAGCGGAGTATGGCGAGGAGGTCCTTCACGTGCGCGGCCTCGAGAAACTTGAGCCCGCCGAACTTGACGAAAGGGATGTTGCGCCGCGTCAGTTCCAATTCGAGCAGTGTACTGTGATGGGACGTGCGAAACAGGATGGCCTGAGATTTGAGCGCCATGCCCGCTTCGCGGTTGGCCAGTATTCGCTCCGCGATGAAGCTCGCCTGCTGGATATCGTCCGATACCGTGACGAGTGCCGGCCTTTGCGCCGAAGCGCGGTCAGACCGCAGATCCTTGGTGAAGCGCTCGCGTGCGAGCGCGATGACGGCGTTCGAGGCGGCCAGAATGGGGACGGTCGATCGGTAGTTCTGTTCCAGCGTGACGATGGTGGCGGGTGGTGTGAACTGCGTGGGCAGATCGAGGATGTTGCGGACCGTCGCGGCGCGGAAGCTGTAGATGGCCTGCGCGTCGTCGCCGACGACGGTGAGGCCGCGACCGTCAGGTACGAGGCCCTTGAGGATCGAGGCCTGAAGCGGGTTCGTGTCCTGGTACTCGTCGACAAGCACGTGATCGAAGCGTCCGCGGACATCCTCGGCAATGGCGTCGGCCGCCATCATCTCGGCCCA
This sequence comes from Hyphomicrobiaceae bacterium, assembly GCA_050187415.1. Lineage (GTDB taxonomy): Bacteria > Pseudomonadota > Alphaproteobacteria > Rhizobiales > Hyphomicrobiaceae. The sequence goes on from JBFWXN010000005.1 coordinate 15,486, forward strand.
GTACAGCAACAGGTCGTCGTAATCGAGGACGCCGGCGTCCTGCTTGGCCGCGACGTAGGCGCCGAAGAGCTGTCTCAAATCGCCCTCGAATCCGGCAACCCAGGGGAAATGCCGCGCCAGTACCTCGTCGAGCGCCAAACCCGAGTTGACGGCATGAGAGTAGATCGCAAGACACGTCGCCTTCAGCGGGAACCGCATCTTCTTTTCCGATAGTCCGACATCGTGCCGGACGAGGTTCAGGAGATCGCCGGCATCCTCGCGGTCGTGGATGGTAAAGCTTGGGGCAAGACCGATGCGGTCGGCATAGATGCGCAGCAAGCGCGCGCCGACGGCATGGAAGGTGCCGGACCAGGGGATGGAGGCTGCAGACGCTCCGGGTCGGGTACGGGCCTCGTCAGCGAGCACCGTGCGCACGATACGCCCGACGCGCCGCGTCATGTCGTCGGCGGCGCGGCGTGAAAACGTGAGCAGAAGAATACGGTGTGGATCGGCACCGTTGAGCACGAGGTGCGCGACGCGGCAGGCGAGCGTGGTTGTCTTGCCTGAGCCGGCCCCCGCGATCACCAGGAGCGGCCCGCAGCGTGACGTCTCACCGGGCAATACGCCGTGCTCTACCGCCCGGCGCTGGGCAGCGTTGAGATTTTCCAGGTGTTTCTGACAAGCCGGCATGCTGGCGGGTGCTGTTCCTCTGGCTCCTTCGCGACGGCGCTTGCGTCGTGAGTGATCATGATTCGGCGTCGGAGCCCAAGAACGAAGCCGGTACGTCCGCGATCAACCGGGGATGCGGGACCGTTTGGCGGTGCCGGCGATCGATATGCTGCGCGGACTCGAGCCGACGGGTGACTTAGAGGCGAGGGCATGTCAGGCTGAGCCTGCATGCAGGAAGCAACCTGCAGCGTGCCGTCACTTCTGAAGGGGCCGAGAGACATGGACGATTTTGCATCGGCGCATGCGACCGGTGACACGGCGCGTGCCGTTGGGGAAGCACTGGCCGAGCAACTGCGCGGAGTGGAGGGCCACACAGTGGGGTTCCTCTACGTGACGAGCGACATTGCTGGCGAACTCGGCGAGGTGGTCTCAGCTCTGCGGGCGAGGACCGGCATCACTACATGGACGGGCACGGCGGGGCACGGGGTTTGCGGCAGCGGCATCGAATACTGGTCGGGCCCGGCCGCGACGGTTCTGACGGGCCGCTTGACGAAGGCCAGTTGCAGTGCGCTGCCATCGGTCGCGACCGTCGAGGCACTCGAGGCCATGACGGACTTCGGTGCGACGGCGGGATTGGGTGTGCTGCATGGTGACCCGAGGAATGGCCGGGTGGTCGAGCTCGTCGAGGCCCTGTCATCGGCAAGCGGGGCCTACCTTGTCGGGGGCCTGACGTCGGCGAGCGACGAATTTCCCCAGATGGCCGGCGAGCGAGTTGTCGATGGCGGTATTTCCGGCGTGCTGATCGGGGGGCGGTTCAACGTTGCCGTCGGCTTGACGCAGGGATGCACTCCAATCGGCCCCGTGCACGAGGTGACGCGCTGCGAGGGGCAAATTGTGGCCATGCTCGATCACCAGCCTGCCTATCAGGTGATGTGCGAGGATATTGGCATTGCGGAGAGTGCCGATCCGCGGCCGTGGCTCGCCAACGTGCACGCCGCCTTCCCCGTGGAGGGGTCGAACGAGGCCGACTACGTCGTGCGCAACCTGATCGGCATCGATCCCCGCCAGGGACTGGTCGCCATCGCCGAGACCATGCAGCCGGGCGATCGCGTGATGTTCGTCAGGCGGGATGCCGAAAGCGCGTCGAAGGATCTGAAGCGAATGCTGGCCGCCTTGAGTTCCCGGCTGACCGGCGCCCCCAAGGCGGGCCTCTATTATTCGTGCGTGGCGCGCGGTCCCAATTTGTTCTCGGACGAACACTATGAGATGCACGCTATTCGCGATGCCTTCGGCGACATTCCTATCGCCGGCTTTTTCGGCAATGGCGAAATCTCGGACGACCGCGTGTACGGCTACACCGGCGTGCTCACGCTGTTCTCGTAGGCGGCACGGCAGCATGGCTTGCGCTCATGCCACGTTCCGCCCGAGGGCCGCGGCCGTCAAATCGCCGAGCGAAACCTTCTGCCGGCCGCCCGCATCGAAGTTGGCTGGGGCGAGCCACTGCTCATACGCGGCCTTGAGCGCAGGCCAATCTTCATCGACCATTGCAAACCAGGTGGTGTCGCGCGTGCGGCCTTTGACGATCACGGCGCGCCTGAAGTGGCCCTCGTAGGTGAAACCGAAGCGTTCGGCGGCGCGCCGCGACGGGGCGTTCAGGGCGTCGCACTTCCACTCGAAACGGCGATAGCCGAGGTCGTCGAAGACATACTTGGCGAAGAGATAATTGGCTTCGGTCGTGACGGGGGTCCGCGAGATCGCCGGCCCCCAATAGATGCTTCCCGTTTCGATGCACCGATGCGCCGGCGTGATGCGCATCAAAGTTTGGCGGCCCTCGCAGCGCCCGGTCCGCTTGTCGATGACGGCAAAGACGAGTGGATCGGTGGACTTTTCTGCGGCGGCGAGCCAGTCGTCGATGTCGGCAATCGAACGAGGCGGCTCCTCGAACAAGTAGCGAAAGCGCCGCGCCGCATCGGCGGGTGTCGAGGCTTCGTAGAGCTCGGTACGATGTCGCCTGGCGTCGATCGGCTCGAGACGGCAATAGCGGCCGTCGAGAACGATCCGCTCAGGTGGCGGAGCGGCCCCGGCGTTGGGCACGCGCGGGCCTATCGGCAGGCCCGACTGCGTATCGATTTCCTGGGGTATCTGGTCATCATGCAGGCTCTTCACAGGGCGAAGCCTCCGTCTACGAAGAATGACTGGCCGGTGGTGAATGCGCTCTCGTCGGAGGCGAGGTAGACCGCCACATGCGCCACTTCCTCGGCGGTGCCGAGCCGGCCCATAGGTTGGCGGTCGACGAACATCGCGCGGGCCTTCTCGACCGATCCGACCGTTTGGCCGAGAGCTGCGATCCGATCGTCCAGCGACGGCGACTGGATGGTTCCGGGGCAGATGCAGTTGCACCTGATGCCCTTCTTGATGAAGTCGAACGCGACCGCCTTCGTCAGGCCGACGACGGCCGCCTTGGTCGCCGTGTAGACGTAACGGTTGGCGACGGCCTTCGACGGCCCCGCGCCCGACGCCATGTTGATGATCGTGCCTTTACCGCGCTCGATCATGCCAGGCAGGAACGCCTGGATGCCGCGATGCATCGATTTCACGTTGAGGTCGAACGAGAAGTCCCAGTCGGCCTCGGAACAGTGCAGCGCGTCGCCGTGATGCACGAAGCCGCCGCAGTTGAACAGGATGTCGACCGGGCCCACGCGGGCGGCCATCGCATCGACCGCCGCCGTATCCAGGAGATCGAGCTTCAGGCATTCGTCTACGCCCGCCTCCTTCAGGCCCTGCATCCGTCCTTGGTCGAGATCGGTGGCGATGACGCGGGCGCCCTCACGGGCGAATGCCAGCGCCGTCGCGCGGCCGATGCCAGCGCCCGAGGCGGTGCAGAACGCGGTTTTACCCTTGAGCCTGTCGGCCATTGAGCGATGCCTTCCGTTTCGTGACGTTTCCCGACGCCAGTCTAAGCACGCCAGCCGCCCCCTGCGAAGTCGCGCCATTGTGCGCCTGCGGCATGCCTGCCACGCCCCGTGTGCAATTGCACGGGGATGATACGGTGCCGGGATGATTTCCGCTGGCACGGAGGCGAGATTCGGTCTTGTGATCGAAAGACATCAACGGGTCCAGGAGATCCCAGCCATGTCACGATTGTCGTCGCCCGTCTCGATCTCGGTTCTCGTCGCCGCCGGTCTGCTCGTACTACCGGGCGCCGCCGCGGCGCAAGGCAAGTCGAGAGGCGCCTGCGTCCATAAAGCGGCGAGCGGTACGAATACCACCAAAGACGGCGCCATGTTCCAGGCCTGGGAGGCTGTGCTCCAGGCAACCGATTGGGGTTCATGGGCATCCTTCATGACAACGAGCGGCAAAATAGGGGTCGCGCCCGGCTACAAAGTATCGCGCGTCAAGTCTCGGTGTGGCGCCGGCGGCCTTGGCTACAACTGCAAGATGCAGGCGACGCTCTGCAAATAGACGCAGTCAAAACGCCGAGTGTTCCCCTAGTGGAAACGGTGCGCGGAACCAGATCCGACATTTGACGCTTACTCATCGGCAGGAGCCGAGCCGATGAGTTTGAGAAGCGTTCAACCAGAGGGCGAGCCGAGACCTTTGTCGGTCCGTTCGGCCGTTGCCTTCTGGCTGACGGGCGCGTTGATCGCCACCCTGCTCGTCGCCATTTGGCTGGCGATACCAGCCCTGCTCGTTGCTTTCGCATCAGTCATCATAGCGACGATCCTGGTGGCGATGGCTCGACCGCTCGAACGCTATTGCGGGGTGCGCCACTCGATCGCCTTGGCACTCGCGGCGGTGGCGCTGCTCCTACTGCCTGTCATCGCGGCGTTGCTGATCGGTCCTCAGCTCAAGGCTCAGCTTGGGCAGATCGCTCAGCAACTTCCCGCCGCCATCAAGGGGATAGAGACCCAACTCGGGATCAGCTTTTCGTCTCTTCTACAAGGGGCGACAGATGCGAATCCGAGCACGCCGGGAGGTACGATTAGGAACGTCCTTTCCGACGCGATGAGCCTCGGCAGCATCGTGCTCAGCAATCTCGGTAGCGCTGGCAGTTTCGTGGTGAATGCGCTGGCGGGACTGCTGGTCGTGTTCTTCGGCGCCTTTTACCTGGCAGCCGATCCTGCCCGTTATCGAGCAGGGCTCGTGCGGCTTTTTCCGCGGCGGCATCAGGCGAAGGTTGATGTAGCGCTTGGAAACTGCGGGCGGTCTCTCGAGAGATGGTTGCTTGCGCAGGCGATTGCGATGCTCGCAGTAGGCACGATGGCGGGGCTTGCTGCTTGGGCGCTAGGGTTGCCGGCTCCGCTCGCAATCGGTGTAATCTCTGGTCTGCTGGAGTTTTTCCCCGTCATCGGGCCGTGGCTCGGTGCCGTGCCCGTACTCTTGCTGGCTTTCGGACAAGGGCCGCAAGTTGCTGTCCTGGCCGCTCTGATGCTGGTGGCGATCCAGCAGTTCGAGGCCAACGTCATCACGCCGCTCGTGCAGGAGCGATTTGCCGAGATCCCGCCGTTTCTCGTCCTGTTCGGACTCGTCGTTTTTGGCCTGATTTTCGGCCTGATCGGCGTTCTGGTCGCGAGCCCGCTGACGCTCGTGGCCTACGTCCTCGTCACCGAGCTTTATGTCAAGGACGCTCTTGGGCAAGACGTCAGGAGCCCTGGCGAGCCACGAGAGACGCACGAGCATCCCGTGGCGTAACCCGAGCGTGACTCGCCTATAACAGGAATAAAATCACCGGATCGGATTGAAGACCTCTTCGCGGTTCATGGGCTTTTCCGAATGCTGCGGAGTCCACCAGCCGACGTTTGCAGCAGGCTTTCTGATCGATGTCGAATAGTCGCCGGCGAGTGCTCTATTCAGATCGCGCTTGATGTCGGCGGTCTTCGTTTCAGAACAGTAGTCGGCGTCGGCAGCACTCGCCTTGGCTACGGACGCGAACGTGTAATCGTAGCTCTTCTCGGCTCTGGCGAGCTGTTCCGGGGTATTTCCCTGCTGGCTTTCGAACGCCAGGTAGGATTGCCGAAGCGCCGCCGGATCGAAGACGTATCCGCAGCGTTGAGCACGTGCGGATGTTGTCCCCACATGGACGACGCGGTCGATCATGCTTTCGGGCGTGGGGGCTGGGGCCGCCGCCTTTTCCTTCGAGCTACCGAAGAAACTGGCTGTCGTCAGCGCGTTGCCGGACGAGCAGGCGCCTAGCGCCAGCGCCAGCGCGACACAGGCGAAACGGCTTCCGATACCTGACTTCGCGTGCATGTCCCGTGCTCCCCCGAGTCCGGACCATCGATTCGATCTCGATCTGGTACCATGCCGGCACGAGTTGGGGTAGCTGCAGGTGACGATGCGGCACCACCCCGGTCGAGGGGCTTGTGGATAGGCGATCAGCTCATCGCGTCGACGACGAGGCTCGAACGCCTGTCGGGTCGCCTCGTCGGCAGAAGAACGCCGCTCGAACCGGAGCTCGCCGGGCGCGATGGTGTCGGGCCAGCCGCGGTCAGTCGCGCCCGGCAATCAGGCCCGCACCCCGATAGCCGCCGTCGACCGCGAGTACTTCGGCCGTAACGTAGCTCGACTGCACGGGATCGAGCAGGAAGCGTGCGGCCCGCGCGATCTCGATTGGCTCTGCATAGCGGTGCATCGGGATGGTTCGCGCATAGAGAAGGCGATCCTCGTCGGTATGGTGGGCTTTCACCATTTCCGTCTCGACCGGCCCCGGCGCAATGGCGTTGACGCGAATGCCGAGCGGCGCCAGCTCGTTTGCCATGACCTTGGTCAGCATGACGACGCCGCCTTTCGAGGCCCCGTAAGCGGACCGCTTCAGCGAACCCCGTAGCCCCGAAATCGAGGCAATATTGACGATGGAGCCTCCGGTCTGGCGATCGCGCATGATGCGCGCAGCGGCGCGCCCGACCACGAACGTGGCGACGAGGTTGAGTTCGAGGACCTTGCGAAAATCGGCGCTCGACGTCTCGAACAGCCCTTTGTTCAGGCCCATGCCGGCGCTGTTCACCACACCATGGAGGCCGTTGAAGATGCGCGAGACCTCGGCGACGGCGCGCTCCACCGCGTTCTCGTCGGTGACGTCGGCCGTGACATACTGGATGCCCTTGCGCTCGCCGAGGCGCTCCTTCGCTTCCGCGAGGGCCGCATCGTTCTTGTCGAGCAAGGCGACCGGCCAACCGTCGTCGAGCAGTAGCTCGGCCGTGGCGCGGCCAATCCCCGATCCGGCTCCGGTCACCAGCACCGCAGGCTTATACTGTTTGGGCTTTTTGGCCACGACTCGTTCTCCTGTAGGCGAATTTCGCTGGATTGTTCGCTTTCCGAATGATCGGCATTGGCGGCATGCTGCGTCAACCGGCATGGGGCCATAGGCAGCGAGGAGCTTGCATGAGCATGCAATCAGCCGGAGAATACCCGACGAGATAACCAGTTAAGGAGGCTCTCGTGTCAGTGCCTGCCGATGAAGAGTTCGGGTTCGCGCCCGACTATGATGCGCCGGTCCCCTATATGCATCGGATACGCAGTTATTATCAGACGCTTGGGTATGGTGCCCCGTATCGGTGGGCGCATTATCGCGACGTGCCGTTCACCCCGTTGACCAAGCCGCTGTCCGAAACGACCATCGCACTCGTCACAACGGCGGCGCCTTATCGGCCCGAAGCCGGAGACCAAGGTCCAGGCGCGCCCTATAACTCGGCAGCCAAGTTCTACACGGTCTATTCCGGCGATTCGGCTCAGGATCACGATCTGCGCATCTCGCATATCGGTATCGACCGCAATCACACGACGGCTGAAGATCCCGGAACCTGGTTCCCCTTGCCAGCGCTTCGCGAGGCGGCCGCGCGGGGCTTGATCGGCAAGGTGGCGCCGCGGTTCCATGGCCTACCGACCAACCGGAGTCACAAGACGACGCTGGACGTCGATTGCGAAGAGCTTTTACAGCGCGTCAAGGAGGACCGAGCCGACGCGGCGGTCATTGTCGCTAATTGACCGGTGTGTCACCAGACCGTGAGTCTGGCCGCTCGCACCCTCGAGGCCGCTGGCATCGCGACAGTCGTGATGGGCTGCGCCAAGGATATTGTGGAGCACGCGGGCGTGCCGCGATTCCTTTTTTCTGATTTCCCGCTCGGTAATGCCGGCGGAAAGCCGAAGGACAAGGCTTCACAACGCGCAACGCTCGAGCAGGCCTTGCGGCTCCTACCGGCGGCGATCGGCCCGCGTACAACCATGCAGAACCCGATCCGCTGGAACGAGGACGGCCGGTGGAAGCTCGACTATTCGAACGTCGAACAGTTGCCGGCCGAGGAGATCGCTCGCCGGCGCGCGGAATTCGACAAGGGCAAGGAAGTTGCCAAGCAGCGACTTGCAGAGGATTTGAAACGAAAGGGCGTCGCAGAGTAGTGGCGGCCCGACCGGGCGGTTGACGGAATTTGAAGCGGTCGGCCGCATTGCGTCGCCGAGCGATGCCAATTAGTATGTCCGGACACGTTCAACTGATGGCACGGCGCGAGGCGCGTCGACGCGATCGCGCGGGCGGCTTTCGGCCAAAACGCAGCATAGACAAGGCGCGGAATTCAAAATGGATCGACTTGCGATGAATGGGACGGGGCAGGCCAACGATCGCGCAAAGGCGCTCGATGCGATCATTATCGGTGCTGGTCTATCGGGCATGTACCAGCTTTATAGCCTTCGCGACCGCCTCAAGCTCAACGCCGTCGTGCTGGAGGCCGCCGATGGGGTCGGCGGTACATGGTACTGGAACCGCTATCCCGGCGCGAGGTGCGATTCGGAAAGCCATTCCTATTGCTTCCAGTTCTCTGACGAATTGTTGACCGAATGGGAATGGTCCGAGCGCTATCCGCAACAGCCGGAAATCATGCGCTATATGAACTTCGTGGCCGACAAGTTCGATCTGAAGCGGGACATTCGCTTCAATACGCGGGTGACCCGCGCGTCATATAGCGAAGCTCAGAACCGTTGGACGGTCACGACCGAGGCCGGCGAAACATTCGCCGCGAAATTCCTGATCACAGCGGTCGGATGTCTCTCGTCGGCGAATGTGCCGAAGATTCCGGGTCTCGAGAGCTTCGAGGGGGATTGGTATCACACGGGCCTGTGGCCGCATGAGGGGGTCAGCTTCGAGGGAAAACGCGTCGGTCAAATCGGGACCGGCTCGACCGGTATCCAGGCCGTGCCGGTGATCGCGGAGACGGCCAAGACGCTGACGGTTTTCCAGCGCACTGCCAACTACAGCGTTCCGGCGCACAACGCGCCGCTTTCCCCTGAACGCAAGAAGGAGCTGCGCGAACGGCTTGGCGAAACGCGCGACACGGTTCGTTCGACGCCGAACGGGCATCCCTTCACGATCGACGATCGCTCGGTCCACGACGTGACCGATGAGGAGCTGGAGGCAATCCTCGAGCGGCAGTGGGAGAAGGGTGGCTTGCAGTTTCGCGCGGCCTTCCGTGACGTTCTCATCGACAAATCTGCCAACGACAAGGTGTCGGCTTACCTGAAGAACAAGATCCGGCAGATCGTCGAGGACCCCGAGACCGCGGACAAGCTGGCGACGATCGACCACCCCTATTCGACCAAGCGTCCGCCGATCGACAGCTTCTACTTCGAGACGTTCAACAAGCCTCACGTATCGCTGGTCGACGTGCGGTCCGATCCGATCGAGGCGATCACCGCCAAGGGCATTCGTCTCAAGAGCGGCGCTGAGCACGAGCTCGACATTATCGTCTTTGCGACCGGTTTCGACGCCATGACGGGCTCGCTGTTGCGGCTCAACATTACCGGGCGCGGCGGCAAGCCGCTGTCGGAGGCCTGGCAGGCGGGCCCAACAAACTATCTCGGCCTTCAGGTCTCGGGCTTCCCGAACATGTTCACCATCACCGGGCCCGGCAGCCCGTCGGTGCTGTGCAACATGCCGGTGCCAATCGAGCAGCACGTCGAATGGATCACCGGCTGTATCGACTACATGCGCAAGAACGGCATCGAGACCATCGAAGCGAAGCCGGAGGCGATGGATCGCTGGGTGGCGCACGTCAACGATGCCGCTAACGCCACGCTCATGCCGCAGGCCGGTCACTCGTGGTATCTCGGCGCCAACGTGCCGGGGAAGCCCCGCGTTTTCATGCCCTATGCCGGCGGTATGCACCGTTATCGCAGCATCTGCGATGAGGTCGTTGCAAAGGGGTACGAGGGCTTCGAGATGAGCCGTGCCGCGGTGATGGCGAAATAGGGCGAAGACGAGATGCCCGGTGACGGTCGCGGTCGCTGGACTGGACGTCGCGCACGATCCTTTGCATCATCGGCTTCCGGATCATCTATCAGGGCGCTAACGCGCCCTGACACGCACGTATGACGTTGATCATCCAAAAAATGCGGCGTCGCAACCGCTCGCGGGCGCGCGGGCGTCACTATTCGGGCGGCTAAACGGCGCGTGCACCGCTCATTTCAGTAAAACAGCTTCTCGATCAGTCAGGCCGTCATGTCCAAGCCCTTCAAGAATGTCCGTGTTCTCGACTTCACGCAGGTCTTTGCCGGCCCGTTCGGCAGCTACCAGCTTGCCCTGCTGGGTGCCGATGTGATCAAGATCGAGCGTCCTGGCGGCGACGACATGCGCTACGGCCCGCCAAACAAGGAATGGTCGGAGCGTGGTCTCTCGACCGGGTGGATGGCCATCAACTCGAACAAGCGCAACATCGCGCTCGACCTGACGAAGCCGGATGCTGTCGCCATCGTGAAGCGGCTTGCCGAGACGGCCGACGTCGTCATGGAGAATTTCCGGCCCGGGGTGATGGAGAAGCTTGGCATCGGCTGGCCGCAACTGCGCGAAGTCAACCCGCGCCTGATCTATGCGGCGGTGTCGGGCTTCGGCCAGAACGGGCCCGAGCGCCGCTCGCCTGCCTACGACGGTAAAATCCAGGCGATGAGCGGACTGATGTCGATCACAGGCAGTGCGGAAAGCGGGCCGACGCGAGCGGGTTTTGCGGTGTGCGACGCCATAGGGGGCATGACGCTCGCGTTCGCGGTTTCGAGTGCCCTCTACCAGCGCACGCATACCGGAACGGGGCAGATGGTCGACGTCTCCATGCTGGACGCCGCGATGACGTTCATGTCCTCGTTCTTCGTCGACTATACGGTCGGCGGTCACGTGCAGGGGCCGAGTGGCAACCGCGCTCAGAGCCGTCTGCCGACTGCGGACCTGTTCAAAGTGAAGGGCGGCTTCCTGCTTCTTGCCGTCAACAACGAAAAGCAGTTCGCGGCACTCTCGAAAGCCATCGGCAAGCCCGATCTCGGCAAGGACCCGCGGTTCGTCGACTGGCCGACGCGTATCCAGAACGAGGTCGCTCTCCGGAGCATCATCGAGGACGTTTTTGCGGCGAACGATGCTGCATACTGGGATGCGTATCTGACCAGCAACGACGTTCCATGCGCGCGGGTCTGGCGCATCGACGAGGTCGTCGAAAACCCGCAGCTCGAGCATCGCTCCGTGCTGCAGGAGATCGACGGGCCCCATGGCCGGATGCGCGTGATCGGGTCGGGCTTCCGAATGGAGCACGATGGCGGCTCGGTCGAGTTCGCGCCACGGCTGCCGGGCGCCGATACCGACGCTGTGCTCAATGAAGCCGGCTATTCCGCCGCCGAGATTGATGCTTTCCGTAGCTCGGGCGTCGTGAGCGAGGGCATCGAGCTCGATCGGCGGAAGGCGTGAGACGCTGACCGCTCGTTGTCCAGCCTGTAGCCTGAGCCGAGAACCCGTCCATCTCCTGCAACTCAACCGGAGAACCTCGATGTCAGAGGCCATCACCTACCAGTCCAAGGACAATGTCGCTGTCATTACGCTGAACCGTCCGGAGAAGATGAACCGGATGGACAACGCGCTCATGGATGGACTTTGCGAGGCATGGCAGCGCTTCGGAGCCTCGGACGATCGGGTAGCGGTGTTGACCGGCGCTGGCACCAAGGCGTTTTGCGCCGGCGCCGATCTGCAGAATCCGCCGCGTGGCCTCTATCACGGGGTGCCGGGTGTCGGGGTCGCGGTAGACAAGCCCGTTATCGCGGCGGTGGCCGGCTGGTGCGTCGGTGGCGGAATGGTTCTGACCACCATGTGTGACCTGATGATTTGCGCCGAGAATGCGATCTTCACCTACCCGGAGGTCCGCGTCGGCTTTTCCGGTGGCCTCATCACCAACCTCGTGACGCGCATCCCGCACAAGATCGCGATGGAGTTGCTGCTGATCGGCGAGCAGATCGACGCAAAGCGCGCTTACGAAGTGGGATATGCAAACAAAGTCGTTCCGGTCGACCAACTGATGCCGGAAGCGATGGCATGGGCCGCGAAAATTGCCGCCAACGCGCCGCTGCCGACGCGTGCCTTGAAGACCTGGGCCAACCAGACGCTTCCCAAAGGGCCGACCGAGATCGGTGGCATCGCACGCTACATGACCGACGTGATCGATCATTCCGACGACTGGATCGAGGGCCGCACGGCGTTCAAGGAGAAGCGGGCGCCAATATTCAAGGGCAAGTGAGTTTCGCGACAACGCCGGGCAGTGCCGAATAATAGAAAATTCAGGCAGGGTGGAAAACATGCGCTTTCAAGACCAGGGCATCGTACTGACGGGCGGCGGCAGTGGCATCGGTCGCGAGACGGCGATCGAGTTCGCGAAGGAGGGGGGCGTCGTCGCGGTCTCCGACATCGATCAACGCGGCGCCGAACGGACCGTCGAGGAGATCACTGCGGCGGGAGGGCGTGCGCACGCATTTCCTCTCGATACCACCGATCCGAAAGCCGTGCAGACGACGTTCGACGCCATCGAGCGTCGCCTCGGCCGCCTCGACGTCCTCGTCAACAGCGCCGGCATTCGCGAGATCAAGCCGATCGTCGAGCTTTCCTACGAGGAGTGGAGCCGGGTCATCAACGTCAATCTGACCGGCGTCTTCCTCACATCGCAAGCGTTCGTCCAGCGTGTCGTCAAGGCCGGGAAGCCGGCGGCCATCGTCAATCTGGCCTCGACGCTCGGCGTCACGGCAGCTCCCAACCGGCCCGCCTACACCGCCTCGAAGCACGGCGTCGTGGGGCTCACCAAGGAAATGGGGCTCGAACTCGGCACCAGCAACATTCGCGTCAATGCGGTTGGTCCAGGCGTTACGCGTACGGCTCTGACGGAGCGCTACTTCCAGGATCCCGCCATGGCCGAGACGGTGAAATCGGTGCACGCCATGAACCGTTGGGGTGAGGCTCGCGAGATTGCCCGCGCCATCCTTTTCCTGGCGTCGGATGATGCCAGCTTCATTACCGGCACGACGCTGGTGGTCGATGGAGGCTGGACGGCCGGCAAGAAGATGTGACGCCGCGAGGCCAAGGCCAACCCACCGATCGGCGCTGGCGTTGGCCGCTCACCCAACCGCCCGGGTCACTTTCGAGGGCACTCTGCTTTGTTGGCGACGCCTCACAGTTCGCCGGCGGCACGGGCGGCATCGACGACGGCCACGGCTGCCATGTTCAGAAGACCGCGCACCGTTACCGATGGCGTGACGATGTGAACGGGTTTTGCCGCGCCGAGCAGGATCGGGCCGATGGCGACGCTTCCCGACACGACCTTCAGGAGATTGAAGGCGATGTTGGCCGCGTCCACGCCTGGTGCGATCAGCAGATTGGCGGCGCCGCCGAGCCGGGAGCGCGGAAACATTTCCTCGCGAATGAAGGAAGAAAGCGCGGCATCTGCCTGCATCTCGCCCTCGACCTCGAGTTCCGGCGCCCAGTCCATGAGCGAGCCGAGGACGTCCCGCATCTTTTGTGCAGATGGCGTGGTCTCGCTGCCGAAGCTCGAGTGTGACAGCAGGGCGACCTTCGGCTCGATGCCGAAGCGGCGCACGACGTCTGCCGCCAGCAATGTGATCTCGGCGAGTTGCTCGGCCGGCGGGTCGTAGGTGACGTGTGTATCGGCGATGAAGAGTGGCCCCGTCGGAAGGATCATGGCCGAGAGGGCGGCGAAACCACGTACTCCGGACTGCCGACCGATGACCTGCGAGACATGCCGAAGCTGGGTGAGGTAGCGCCCAACCGCGCCGCAAATCATCGCGTCGGCGTCGCCGCGCTTCAGCAGCAGCCCCGCGACGACCGTCGATCCGTTGCGGACCACGCGCTGGGCGTGTGACGGAGAGACGCCGCGGCGCTCCACCAACTGATGATATTCCTCGGTCAGCTCTGGCGTGCGAGGGTCAGTCGCGAGATCGAAAACTTCCACATCCTGCCCGATGCGCATACGCAAGCCGAGGTGCGTGATCGAGCGCGCGATGGCATCACGCGGCCCGACGAGAATGGGACGTGCCAGCCGTTCGGCGACAACCTGCTGGGCGCATTGGAGCACATAAGGATGATCGCCCTCTGCGAAGATCAGCCGCTTTCGCGTCGCCTCGGAGGCGCGTCGCGCCGCATCGAACACCGGCCGCATGACGAAGCCCGAACGGTAAACGAAGCCGTTCAACTTGTGCCGGTAGCTGTCGAAATCGGAGATGGGGCGGGTCGCGACGCCGGACTCCATGGCGGCCCTGGCGACAGCGGGGGCGATCTCGGTGATGAGCCGCGGATCGAACGGTTTCGGCAGGATGTAGTCGCGGCCGAAGACGAAGGTTTCGGCGCCGTAGGCTGCCAGCACGATGTCGGACGCTTCGCTCTCGGCAATGCCGGCGAGCGCGGTGACGGCTGCCGCCTTCATCTCCTCGTTGATGCTGGTCGCGCCCGCGTCGAGGGCTCCGCGGAAGATGAAGGGAAAGCACAGCACATTGTTGATCTGGTTCGCGTAGTCGGTCCGTCCGGTCGCGATGACGGCATCGTCCCGGACGGCACGCACGTCTTCGGGCAATATCTCGGGTGTCGGGTTGGCAAGGGCGAAAATCAGCGGCTTTTGGGCCATGGAGGCCACCATCTCGCGGGTGACGACGCGGGCCGCCGAGAGGCCGAGCAACACATCCGCGCCCCTGATGGCATCGGCGAGCGTGCGCCATTCGGTCTCGCGGGCGTAGGCATCCATATAGGGGTTCATGGCCTCGTTGCGGCCTTTGTAGACGACACCCTTGAGATCGGTCAGCGTGACGTTCTCGCGCCGAAGGCCGAGAGTCACCAGCAGATTGACGCAGGCGAGTGCGGCCGCTCCCGCTCCTGAGGTGACGAGGCGCACGTCATCGATTTTTTTGCCGACGACTTTCAGGCCGTTCAAAATGCCGGCCGCGACGACAATCGCGGTGCCGTGCTGGTCGTCGTGGAAGACCGGGATGTTCATGCGCGCGCGCAGGCGTTTCTCGATCTCGAAGCACTCGGGCGCCTTGATGTCCTCGAGGTTGATCCCGCCGAACGTCGGTTCCAGCCGGGCGACGGCCTCGACGAACGGCTCCACCTCGCGCTCGTCGACCTCGATGTCGTAGACGTCGATGCCGGCGAACTTCTTGAACAGCACCGCCTTGCCTTCCATCACCGGTTTGGAGGCGAGGGGACCGATGTCGCCAAGGCCGAGCACGGCCGTGCCGTTGGTGATGACGCCGACGAGATTGCCACGCGCAGTGTACCTGGCAACCTTCGCAGGGTCCTCCGCAATCGCCTCGCAGGCATAAGCGACGCCTGGGCTGTAGGCCAGGGCCAGGTCCGCCTGATTGGCGAGCGGTTTGGTCGGCTGGATGGCTATTTTGCCCGGCGGATCGGCCTCGTGGTAGTCGAGGGCGGCGCGTTCGGTATTGTCGTCGGGCATGGGGCCTCGCGAAATTGAAGAGCGTTGGGACTTTAGCCTCGACTGTCGGTCTCGGCCACACTCCGGCATCGCCCGGCAGACCTTGGCGCGGCCCGCGATGGACGACGTCGGGCAGCACACCTAGATTGCCGCCCGACGCGCCGGGCGCAATGAGCCATCCGAAGGTCACGCATTCATGAACGAGCACCTGAGCCAGCCAGAGCCCGACGACGACGGGCATGCCGTGAGCGAGCCGTTTTTCGGCATCGGCGATCCGGGTGCACTCGAAGCGTTCTTCACGGAGGAGAGCAGCGACAAGGCCCCGCGGCGGAGGCGTGTCGCGGTCGGCAACGGCGGGGCCGAGGTGGCGCTGATCGAGGCCTACCGCGCGCGAGGCTTTTTGAAGGCCCGGCCCGACCCCTTGCGGCTCGCAAAGCCGGTCGATGTGCCCGAGCTCTCGCCTTTGCAATACGGCCTTGCTCCCCAGGTTGCGGCGCCGCTGGTGGCGCGTCTGGAGCGCGCCTACTGCGGCTCGATCGGCTGGGAGATCGGGCATATCCACGACGCCGTTCGCCGCGCCTGGCTGGCGGGCGAAGCCGAGGCCACGGAGACCGGACCGGACGAGGCGACGTCCCGGCGCTTGCTTGCGCTGCTGGCGAGGGCAACGGCTTTTGAAGCGGGTCTCGCGCAACGCTATCCCGGAGGCCGGTTGTTCGGCCTCGGCGGAGCGGAGACGTTTCTCGTGGCCATCGAGACGGTTCTCGCCGAGAGCGCCCAGCTCGGCGTCGAGGAAACCGTGGTCGGCGGCATGCACCGGGGCCGCTTCAGCCTTCTCGCCAATGTGCTTGGCAAGCCGATCAACCAGATGGTCGCGGAGATCCTGGGGCAGCCTGCCGTGCCGGAGGGCATCGCCTGCTCGTCGGACGTCTCGTACCACCTCGGCCATTCCGGCGATCTCGATGTCGCGGGCATGCGAATGCACGTGTCGGTATCGGCGCACCCGTCGCACTTGCAGTTGGCGCCGGTCATCTCGCAAGGGCGGGCGCGGGCCAAGCAGGCGATGCGCGGTGCAGGCGGACGGCAAGCGGTGCTACCGCTGCTGCTGCACACGGACGCGAGCTTTGCCGGTCAAGGTCTGGTGGCCGAGATGCTGCAGCTTTCGGGCGTCGAACCATTCGACCTGGGCGGCACGATCCATGTCGTGATCAACAATCAACTCGGCTTCACGACCATGCCCGAGGAGGGGCGAACGGCGCGCGGTGCCACGGACATCGCGCGGCTGATCGAGGCGCCGGTCTTGCACGTCAACGGCGACGACCCGGAAGCGGTCTGGCGCGCCGGACTTGTCGCCGCCAACTGGAGGGCGACCTTCGGCAGTGACATTCTCATCGATCTCGTGTGCTACCGGCGGCCGGGCCATAACGAGATCGACGAGCCGCGCTTCACGCAGCCGGAGATGTATCGAGCGGTCGATGCCCTGGCGCCGGTCGACAAGCTTTATGAAAAGGTGCTGGTCGCCCGGGGCATCGACACGGTCGGCGCCGAATCCGCCCGCACGGCGATGCAGGCCACGATTGCCGCGGCGTTCGCTGGTGCCAAATCGTGGCGCACCAATTCGGCAGACCGGTTCGGGGGAGCATGGCGGGGCTTCGAGACGGGCTCGGTCGCGGACATGGTGGCGCCGGTCGTGACCGGCGTCGACAGACCAGCCCTGATCGCCATCGGGCGGGCGATCACCATGCCGCCGGCAGATTTCGTCGTCGATCCCAAGGTGCAACGCTTCCTCGACGAGCGTCGTCGCTCGATCGAGGACGGCCAAGGCATCAACTGGGCGACAGGCGAGGCGCTCGCACTGGCGACACTCGCAGCCGAGGGCACGACTGTGCGCCTCGGCGGACAGGACACGGTGCGCGGGGCGTTCACGCAGCGGCATCTCGAGGTGCACTGCCAGACGACGGGCAGAAAGCATCTCACGATAGGCCCCGCCGCCGCCCGGGACGTGGCCATCGAGGTGCACAACACGCCCCTGATCGAGCACGCGGTCGCCTGTTTCGAGTACGGCCTGTCGATGGCCGATCCGCGCGTGCTCGTCGTCTGGGAGACGCAGTTCGGTGAGTTCCTGAATTACGCGCAGGCGGTGTTCGACCAGTGCATCGCGTGCGGAGAGGACCGCTGGCAGAGATCGTCCGGACTGGTGATCCTGCTGCCACACGGGCTCGACGGCGGCGGGCCCGATCATTCGACGGGACGCCCGGAGCGTTTGCTCGCAGCCTGTGCAGGGGCCAATCTTCAGGTCGTGAACGCTTCGACGCCGGCCAATTTCTTCCATGTCCTGCGCCGCCAGATCCACCGTCCGTTCCGCAAGCCGCTGGTCGTGCTGTCGCCGAAGGCGCTGCTGCGAACCAAGGCATGCGCGTCGACGCTTGCGGACTTTGCCGAGGGCACCGGCTTTCGCGCTGTCATCCCGGAGGCGGGCGTGGCCAAGGCGCGTCGCGCCATCATGTGCACCGGCAAGGCCTACTATGAGCTGGCCGAGGCGCGTTCTGCTCGCGGTTTGGAGAAGGACGTGGCCCTGATCCGGCTGGAGCAGCTCTATCCGCTGCCTGAAGCCGAGATCGCAGCCGCGCTTGCGCCGCATGCCGGTGCGGACCTCGTCTGGTGCGAGGAGGAGCCCGAGAACATGGGCTACTTCACGTGGCTCGACCGGCGTCTGGAAAAGATCGCGGGCCGGACGTTCCGCCGCGCCGGCCGCCCCGCAGCGGCGACGCCCGCGGTCGGCGTGAAATATTGGCACGAGGCCGAGATCAAGGCCTACATCGAGGCGGCACTCGGCTAGTGCTAGGGCCACTTCACCACGGGCGGCATCGACGACAGGATCGAAGCGACATTGCCGCCGGTCTTCAAGCCGAACACGGTGCCGCGATCGTAGAGGAGGTTGAACTCGACGTAACGGCCGCGCCGGATCAGTTGCTCCTCGCGCTCGGCCGGCGTCCACGGCTTGCCGAAGTTGGCGCGGACCAGGCGGGGATAGATGTCGGCGAAGGCGCGGCCGACGGCTTGCGAGAAGCGAAGCCCGGTCTCCCATCCGCCCTCCGCTTCCGTCGGCGTGAGATAATCATAAAATATGCCCCCGGTGCCGCGCGTTTCCCTGCGATGGGGAAGATAGAAATACTCGTCGCACCATTCCTTGTATCGGTCGTAGTCGACGGGCTTGCCGAAGCCTTGGCATGCGGTCTTCAGAGCCGCGTGGAAGGCGATCGTATCAGCGTCCGCCTGCGAGCGGCGGACGTCGAGCACCGGGGTGAGATCCGCTCCGCCGCCGAACCACCACTTGGTCGTCGCCACCATACGTGTGTTCATGTGTACGGCCGGAACGTGCGGGTTGTGCAAATGGGCGATCAGCGACACGCCGGAGGCCCAGAAGCGGGGATCTTCCTCGGCGCCGGGAATCTGCTTTCGGAACTCCGGCGCGAATTCGCCGAACACGGTCGACGTGTGCACGCCCACCTTTTCAAAGACGCGGCCCGTCATCATCGCCATGCGTCCGCCGCCTCCGGGCTGGCCCGTGTGGTCCGTGCGTTCCCAAGGCGTGAAGACGAAGCGGCCGGCCGCACGATCCGACAGCGGTGCGCCGGCAGGCAGGTCGTCCTCCAGCCGCTCGAATGCGGGGCAGATGACATGGTCGCGCAGTTCCTCGAACCAGGCGCGCGCGGCGGCTTTCTGCGTTCTCAGATGATCGTCCGGCATGGCGGGCCTCTTGATTTATGGCCGGTTTCGGCCTAGCTCACCATAACTGCGAGCGCCTGACACCGGCAGTGACACGCGTCATTGTGGCGTCCCTTTTGAGGGATAGGCGGTCTCAAATCCAGAGCTGTTGCGATCCGAGCGCCCGGCGGCCCAGCGAGGCCGGTTGACGTGGGGCTTGTCCGATCGGCCCAACCCGTTCGAGGCTTCATGTTCCGCTGGTTCGAGACGCGCATCGACGCCTTCCCCGATGATCAACCCGAGAGACCGCCCGCGCGGCTGTTCGATTTCTACTGGTACTACGTCAAGCCAGTCTGGCCGGTGTTCCTGGTCCTTCTGGTTGTGGGGGCGATCGGATCGCTGATCGAGGTTGCACTGTTCGCCTTCATCGGGTCGCTGGTCGACCTCATGCGGACGGCGAAAACGCCGGCGACATTCTTCTCCGATCACGGCGTGACGCTCGCCTCGATGGGCTTCGTCGCACTGGTGCTTCGACCTCTGGTGTCGACGACGCACGACCTCATCAAGAACCAGATCATCTCGGGCCCGTTCACCACGCGGATACGCTGGCTGACGCACCGCTATGTGCTGCGCCAGAGCCTCGGTTTCTTCCAGAACGACTTCGCCGGGCGGGTTGCCAACAAGGTGATGCAGACCGGTCCGGCATTGCGCGAGTCGGTCGTCCAGGTGGTCGACGCCGTCTGGTATGTGGCGGTCTACTGGACGGGCGCGCTCGTTCTCTTCGCGCAGGCCGACTGGCGGCTGACCCTGCCGCTGCTCGCGTGGCTGGTGGCTTACGGCTTCGCGATCGTGCATTTCGTGCCACGCATCAAGAAGGCCTCGACGGAGGCCTCCGAGGCCCGTTCGATGCTGATGGGCCGCATCGTCGACAGCTACACCAACGTGCTCACGGTAAAGCTCTTCGCGCACGCCGATCGGGAAGATGGTTACGCGCGCCAGGGCCTCGCCGAGCAGATGGGCAAGTGGCAGGTCTCGCTGCGGTTGCTCACGATGCTGGAACTCGTCCTCTACACGATGAACGGGGTGCTGCTCGTTTCGGCAACAGCGCTCGCGCTGTGGCTGTGGACCGGCGACTTGATCACCATCGGTGCGATCGCGCTGGCGACGGGTCTCGTGATCCGCATCGTCAACATGTCGGGCTGGGTGCTGTTCACGGTTGCCGGCATCTTCGAGAACATCGGCGTCGTCCAAGAAGGCGTCGAGACGATCTCGCGCGCCAACGATGTGGTCGACGAGCCGAATGCGCGCGCGCTCCAGGTAACCCGTGGCGAGATCCGCTTCGAACGCATCCGGTTCAACTACGGCCTCTCGGCCTTGCCGGTGGATAGCGACGGTGACCCGAAGCTGAGGCCGCGCGTCATCCGCGATCTGTCGCTGAC
This sequence comes from Hyphomicrobiaceae bacterium, assembly GCA_050187415.1. Classification (GTDB taxonomy): domain Bacteria; phylum Pseudomonadota; class Alphaproteobacteria; order Rhizobiales; family Hyphomicrobiaceae. Next base: position 36,007 of record JBFWXN010000005.1, read on the forward strand.
CATCCGACCGGGAGAGAAGGTGGGCCTCGTCGGCCGTTCGGGCGCCGGCAAATCGACGCTCGTCAATTTGCTGCTGCGCTTCTACGACCTCGAGAGCGGCCAAATATCGATCGACGGGCAGGACATCCGGCAGGTCACGCAGGAATCGCTGAGGTCGGCGATCGGTATGGTCACGCAGGACACATCCCTCCTGCACCGGTCGATCCGCCACAACATCCTCTATGGCCGCCCGGATGCCGGCGAAGAGCTGGCCATCGAGGCCGCACGTCGCGCCGAGGCGCATGACTTTGTGGTCAACGCCTCCGATATGAAGGGCCGGCTCGGGTACGATGCCCACGTCGGCGAGCGAGGCGTGAAGCTGTCGGGCGGGCAACGCCAGCGGGTCGCGATCGCGCGTGTTCTTCTGAAGGATGCACCGATCCTCGTTCTCGACGAGGCGACGAGTGCGCTCGATTCGGAAGCCGAGGCCGCCATCCAGGAGCAACTGTTCAACTTGATGCAAGGCAAGACGGTGATCGCGATCGCGCATCGTCTGTCGACGATCGCCGCCATGGATCGCCTCGTGATCATGGATGAAGGCGCCATCGTCGAACAGGGAAGCCATGCGGAGCTGATCCAGCGCGGCGGGCTCTATGCCGAGTTGTGGGCGCGGCAGTCGGGTGGATTTCTCGCGGACGCCGCGGAGTAGAGCCTTCGCCGGAGAGGTCTGTCTCCCGGATTGACAATCCGGCTCCTGTCGTCGGTCAATTGACGGCAGCCCGGAGCAACCGGGGATCAACCGGAGAGAAGCGCTATGCGTCGACGTGACTTCATCGCCGCCGCGGCTGGGGCCGCGTTGGCGGCGCCTCGGATTGCTTGTGCCGATACGCGTTGGCCCGAGCGGCCAGTGAAGCTGATCGTGCCCTATGCGCCGGGAGGCTCGACGGACCTTGTCGCTCGCCCCTGGGCCGAGAAACTGACCGAGGCGTTCGGACAACAGTTTGTCGTCGAGAATCGCGGTGGCGCATCCGGGATGATCGGCACCGAGGCGGTCGCGAAGGCGCCGCCCGACGGATACACGTATCTGGTCAGCACGACGACATCGTTTATTACCTTGCCGTTGCTGCGCAAGCTGACCTACGACGCGACGGCGTTCATGTCGGTCGGACGCGTCGGCGATGCGGTGACAGGTTTCGTCATCCATCCGTCGCTGGGTATCAAGACGTTCCCGGAGATGGTCGCTTACGCAAAGAAGAACCCCGGAAAACTGGCTTTCGGATCGTCGGGCGTCGGCACGGCGCCTCACATACGCTTCGAGATGATGCGACAGGCGGCGGGTATCGACATCCTGCATGTGCCCTATCGCGGCGGCGCAGACACGTTGAACGACCTGCTGGCGGGGGCCATCCATCTCATGAACGAGTCGTCGAGCCTGCCGCATGTCCGCGCCGGAAAGCTGATATTGCTCAACGTGAACTATCAAAAGCGGGTGGCTGAATTCCCGGACGTGCCCACCCTCACCGAGCTCGGCTATCCGGGTATCGACGGAGGGTCGTGGTTCGGCGTCCACGCGCTCAAGACCGTGCCGCGCCCAATCCTCGAGAAATTCAATGCGAAGCTCGTCGAGATCGGCAGTACTCCTGAAATGCAGGAGCGCATTCTCAAGGTGAATGCCGTGCTGACACCCCAGACCTTGGACGAGGTTGCAAAGCATCTCGAGCACGAGGCCGAAATCACCAGGCGTGCCGTCAAGTCGGCCGGCATCAAGGCAGAGTAAGAGGGCAAGCGGGGTGAAGGCGGGCCATCAACAGTTGGCGACGGTCTCCTCCTGGATCCACGCCTTGACTTGCGCCAGAGCATTCGGACGTGACAGGCCGTTGTCGAGAGCTTGCCGGTAGATCGTCATCTGGCGATCGGCACTGGTGCCCTCGGCGATGATACGATCAACGCCGGCGAGCTGCGCCTCCGTGCCGAGAGCGCGCGCGTGCGGCCGGATCAGCTCGACCATGCGCCGTGCTGCGTCCGCTGCGGAGATCGATGCCTGCTCGCCGAAGGGATCGAGCAGTTGCGCCGCGAGTCCGTAGCGCTGGGCGCGCCATTTGTTCTCTTTCGCCAAGGCCCGCTCCGGCGAGGTGAGGCCCGCGTTGATCGTGCGGTCGAGCGCGAGGGTGCGCACCAGGGCCTGGAACAGGGCCGCGATCGTCAAGCTGTCATCCAGGCGCGTACAGGCGTCGGCGATGCGCAGCTCCAGCGTGGGATACTTGTGCGACGGGCGGAGCGCCCACCAGATGTAGCTGGCATTGTCGATGATGCGAGCACGGCGCAGCACCTCGATGTAGGTCTCGTATTCTCCCCACGAGTCGAGCAAGGGTGGCAACCCCGTCCGTGGCAACTCCTCGTAGGAGGTCAGCCGATAGCTGGCAAAGCCCGAATCCATGCCGCGCCAGAAGGGCGACGAACACGAGAGCGCGAGCAACACCGGCAGGAAGGGTATCGATCGCCGCATGACGTCGATGCGGGCTTCATCGTCCGCGAGGCCGACGTGCACGTGAAGCCCGCAGACCAGGTTGCGAAAGGCGAGGAGCTGCAACTCGTTGACCACCTGATCGTAGCGCTCTTTCTCGGTCTGGAGCTGGTCCGGCCAGTCGGCGGTGGGATGGGTGCCCGCGGCCAGGATCGAGAGGTTGAACTCGTTACCGGCTCTCGCCAGCCCGCTGCGCAGCCGCCGCAGGTGCGAGCGTGCTTCGCCGAAATCCCGACAGACCGGTGTCGCCGTTTCGATCTGACACTGCAGCAGCTCAGGATGGATGCCGCCGCGCGCCAACTCGTCAGCCCGCGCAATGAAGCGTTCGTGCGCCTGCGGCTCGAGCAGCAGTGTGCGCTCATGAACGACGAAGAACTCTTCCTCGATGCCGAACGTAAAGTCCATGCTCGTAAGTTCTCCGGTCGGGCCCGGACCCGGGCGTCGCCACCTGTGAACTCCTTTCGCCCCGCGGAGGTCCGCGAGCGAGGCAGCCTTATTCGGCTTTCAGTGCGCCGCAGCCGTCTGCCGGCGGCGCAGTACCCAGCCGGCGAGCACCACGACCCCTGCGCCAAGTCCTGCCGCGATCCGCTCGAGCATGGGCATGTCGATGCCAAGCGACCGTGCGACCGCCTCGGCATGATGGTGCAGGCCGGGATCCGAGACGATCAACTCGCCGGCGATCCATCCGAGCAGGGCTGCTCCAGCCCAAACCAGCGCCGGAACGCGGTTCAGCAAGAACATCACCAATGTTGCCCCGAACACGATCAATGGAACGGAAATCGCCAGCCCGAGCACGATCAGGGACCAGCTTCCCTTCGCGGCGGCGGCAATGGCCAGAACATTGTCCAAACTCATGATCAGATCGGCGATCGCGACGGTCCGCACGGCCCCCCAGATGTGGCTCGCGCCGGTCACCTCCTTCTCGCCGTCTCCATCGTCGGCCAGTAGCTTAATCGCAATCCAGAAGAGCAGCAGACTTCCAATCACCTTGAGCCATGGTGTCGTCAGCAGAGAGGCGATCCCGACGGTGAACACGATACGCATCAAGACTGCGACACCTGCGCCGAGCACGATGCCCAAAGTGCGCTGTGACGGCGGCAGCGACCGGCACGCCAATGCGATGACGACCGCGTTGTCGCCCGACAGAATCAGGTTGATGAGCATGATCTGGCCGAGCGACGGCCAGAACTGGGCCGCTGGCATACCTCCCATCAGCACGTCGGCAAGGCTTGTAGGGTCGGCAACCAGCATCGCATGCTCTCTCTGTCTGTACCGGCTCGAGAAGGCCCTTGGAATGTGGCATGGCAAAAGCGCTGGAAGTGGCGCGTCTTCGTCGATCAACCGGCCCTGGGGCCAGCAGACTTACAGGCCTCGAACAAAGCGTGGCAAGCGAATAGCGTTGGCGCAAGAGCCGCTTTTCGCAAGCGCGAATGCCGTGCCGCCATGGCCGACAGATTGGGGGGATCCTGATCTTCGGGTACCCTGATGCGGCTCGACAACGCATGCACGGAATGGGTAATCGATGCGGTGCGCCACGGCCAACTCGGTGCCGCTGACGCTTGCTGCAGCTAAACTTCGAACGCTTCGCAGGTGCGCTCGTCGCGCCCGGTAAAAGGAGCATGGCAATGATCGGTTACGTCACGATCGGGACCAACGACCTCGAGAGAGCCCGCGCGTTCTATGGCGAGCTGCTCGCAGCACAGGGGGCGAAGGAGCTCATGCGGTTCGAGTCGGGCGCGACAATCTTCGGCCCGAGTTTCGCCGAGCCGGCGATTTGCGTGCTCAAACCCTTTGACGGCAAGCCTGCATCGGTCGGAAATGGCATGATGGTCGCTTTCGCTGCCGGATCACGGAGCAAAGTCGACGCCCTGCATGCCAAGGCCCTGCAACTCGGTGGGGCGTGCGAAGGCAAGCCGGGCCTTCGGGGGCCGGAGGGACCGCAGGCATTCTATGGCGCCTATTTCCGCGATCTCGACGGCAACAAACTCTGCGCCTTTCACACGGGTCCCTGATCGATCGAACGGCGGGCGCGGCGTGGCGCTGGCTGCCGCGTCGGCCCCTTGGCTGCAGGCGGCGATTCGCGCTATTGGCGGACCTGACATGGAGGTCCGGCATGCTCACCATTGTTCTCGCGGCGCAGTCTGTCTCGTCGACGACGCAAGCCATTATCGTAATCGGCGTCGGCGTTTTTTCGACGCTACTGGGCTTCGGGCTTTTGCCGGCGGGGCTTGACGCGAAGAAGGCGGCCGCTTGGCGCAAGCGCTACTCGGGCAACTTTCGAATTGGCGGACCCTTGGTCATCCTTGCCGGACTGGTTTTGCTGGGGCGTGCTCTCTGGTTTTGAAGCCGCATTAACAATGGCGCCGACTTGATCAGTGCGCCTCCAATTGCGGGCAATGACACTTTCGAGTCGTGCTCCTTTGCTGATCCTTCCACGGCCGGGTGTTTGGGCGATGTTCATCCCCTTTGCAGTTCGTTCTGCACATCGATGGAAATGCTATTCCCAATAGGCTTTGTCGTCGCTTATTCTGGGGTTGCCTGTGTGAAAAAAAGGCGAACCGGGAGAAGTGCCAAATGACGTTCTTGAAAACCTTGTTGCTGGCGACTGCGCTGGCCCTACCGATTACGACGACTCAGGCCCTGATGACCGACATCACGGCCGAGGCGGCGACAAAGAAGAAGGCTAAAAAGGTCGCGAAGGCCAAAAAAGTGAAAAAGGCCAAGAAAGCGAAGAAAGCAAAGGTAGCTGCTTTCAAGCATTGCGGTACGTATATGTACCGTAAGGGCGCCAAGTGCATGGACGCGCGAGCCAAGAAAGGCTGACCTGGTTCAGCCGGTTTGTTTTTTGGGAAGGGCGGAGCGGTACCGATCCGCCCTTTTTCGTGGGTTGGGTCAGGGAAGCGGCGAACCGTATTTCCGTTCTGCACGTTCGCCCGACAGGCCGCGCGAATGACGTTGTCGCGGCGGTTTTGGTGTCGAACCGCGCGACAGAATATTGGAGCCGATATCTCGGGCCCGACCGGTCGAGGGCCATCGCGGCGAGCTTGTTCGAACAGGGTCCGGTCGAGATCGATGCTCATAAGTCACGTGGCCGGCACGACGAGAATCGAGCCGGCCACATGCTCCCCGCTAACGGGCAACTGGCACCTATCCTTCCGGATGCCCCCAGGCGCCCAGTCACCGCCTTGCGACGCACCACACCAGCAGCCTGTCAGGCTGCATCCCCTGGCGTAGCACGACGCGCTTCGCAACCGCCGCATCCCCCCGGACGGCGTACGGTTAACGAAGATGGCGCACCATATCCAGGATCGCGACGGGCGCAAGTCTGCACAGCGCGGACGCGTTTGCTCCAAAGCCCCGAAATTCCCGAGAGCCTGCGTGCGGTGATGTCGGATGATCGGCTGTCGGAGAGATATGCAAGTCTAGGAACCTGTTTCTGCGGACCGTCAGCCAAGGGCTTGCAGGGCTGAACGAAAGGCGGCGCGCTTGAAATCGCGTTTCTGGTTCGGCGTGCTGCGCGGATATTTATCCACAGGCAGTTTCGCCAAGATCCCGGAAAAATCGATCTCGGTCGGCAGTAAGCCGCACTCAGCCGCAGGTCCGAGTGCTCAGCCGGCAACGGCAGCTTCAAGCAATGCCCGCACGGCCGGCGGCGGTGGCACGGAGTTACGCGTATCGAGGTCGAAAAAGACGTTCACGCACTCGGCGGTGGCTTGGCAGGTGTCGCCCACGAACAGTCCATATCCCGACGTGATCGACCGGTTACCAAGCCGCGTGAAACGGCAGCCAACCTCCACGGTGCCGGGGTAGAAAAACTCCTTCCTGAAGTCGATCGCGGCGCGCGCGAGCACGAAGTCGATGCGGGCCGCCTTGCCGCGCTCGGTCAGCCCACCTTCAGCCATTAGCTTATAGAAAAGCTCGCAGCGACCCGCCTCGAAGTAGGCGGCAACCGCCACGTTGTTGACGTGGCCGAGCATGTCGGTGTCGGAAAACCGGATGGTCACGGGGGTAAAAAGCTCGTACGTCGCCCGTTGTGTCAGATCGAAAGTCTTCTCAGCCATCCCGCCTCGCCCGTATGCTGTTGCTCATCCGTGCATGGTCCGGGCAGGCTTGCTCGAAATCAAGGCCTGGCAGCGTCGCGGCGACGAGCACAAATCGAGGTGAGACAAAAGCATGACGAGGATGGAGGCGGGCCAGCCGCTCGCGGGGATTACCGTGCTCGACATGAGCCAGGGCATTGCGGGGCCATCGTGCGCCAGCCACTTCGCCGCCTACGGCGCCCGTGTGATCAAGCTCGAACCGCCGCAGGGCGACTGGATTCGCAAACTCGGCGCGAGCATTGCCGGAGCATCGGCTGCAACGATCGCCTATAATCGCGGCAAGGAAAGTATCGCTGTCGACTTGAAGACGTCGCAGGGGCGTCGGATTGCGCTGGAACTCGGCGCCAAGGCCCAAGTGGTGCTCGAAAGCGCCCGTCCCGGCGTAATGGAGCGCCTGGGCCTCGGTTTCGCCGACTTCCGCGAGCGCAATCCCGGCATCGTCTACGTATCCATCTCGGGCTATGGCCAGCGCGGGCCGAAGCGGGAAGTGGCCATGGTCGATACGGTGGGTCAGGCTTTTTCTGGCCTGATGAGCGTTATCCGCAGCCGCCAAGGCGCTCCCGTCAAGATCGATGTGCCCCTGATCGACGCGATCACCGGGCTTTACGCATTCCAGGCCGCTTCCATGGAGCTTTGGGGCCGCAAGCCGGAGCAGCCGGGCCGGCACGTCGATATCTCGTTGATGCAGTCGGCCGCGCATGTCCAGATTCTCAACCTCGTCGAGAGCGCCTTCCTCGGCCGGCCGCCGAAGCTGATCAATCCTCCCGCCGGCAATTACCCCACTGCCGACGGCTGGATCGCCATTACGCTGGTGACGGAAGCGCAATTCCAGGCGATTTGCCGCGCGCTCGGGCGACCGGATCTGGGTCTCGATCCGCGCTATGCGACCTTTGCCTCGCGCAGCGAAAACCTTGCCGAGCTCCGCCGCGAGTTGGACGCCATCCTCGCAACGCAGTCGACGCAGCATTGGGCTCGGGCGTTGGCCCGCGAGGGCGCGCTCGGGGCGCCGATCAACGATTATGGCGACTGGCTGGACGACGAGCATGTGAAAGCCGTCGATGCCGCGCCGAGCTACGAGCTGCCGGATGGCCACACGGTCCGTGTCCCGCATCTGCCGGGCGGCATCATGGACGACGCGGCGGTGCCCGTGATCGGCGAGCATTCGCGCGCGGTGCTGGCCGAGCTCGGCTATACGCGGGAGGAGATCGACAAACTTGTCGGGGGCGGTGTGATCGGCGATCTCGGCTCCGACTAGGCATCGGTTCTCGTTGGCTCGCCCGGATCGCGCGCGAGAAACGACGTAGTCGCGGGACAAGCCGCAACCAGCTCGCAAGGGGCAGGATTCCATGTCGTCAGCAAACAAGCACGTTCGCGAGGCTCCCTTCGGGCCGCAGCGCTATTTCGAGGACTTCGAGGTGGGCGAGATCTTCTACATACCCTCGCGCACCGTTACGGACGCGCACTTCGCCGCGTTCCAGGCGGCGTCCGGCGACAATCACCCGATCCACTACGACCGCGAGTACTGCCGTCGGCACGGGCACCGGGATCTGCTGGCGCACGGCTACCAGGTCGCCATCCAGACGGCTGCCGGTGCGGGCCTGTTTCCATTTCTCGTCCAGGGGAGCCTGCGCGCGTTCATCGAGCAGTCGACCCGTTTTCTGGCACCCGTCTATTCGGGCGACACGCTCTATCCTCTGCTCGAGGTTTCCGAGTTGAAGGCGCAGCGGACCACGGGCGTGCTCACCATGCGCTCCACCATCCATAATCAGGACGATGTTCTCGTGCTCGACGGGATGCAGCGGTACCTGCTGCTGAAGAAGACCGGCAGGGAGGGACGGTAGCCAAGCCGATTGCGGGATCGATCGCGTAGAGCGTGCGCCTCTGCGAGTGGCAATCAAAGCTTGGCAACCTCGCCGCCAACGGAGGCCGCTATGCCGGAACACCCCCACGCGACACGAATCACGACTGCCGTAGCGGCCGCCAGGGAGGTCTACGTAACCCGATGACGCGCCGCGCGCGTCGCCTGGGGCCCCGAGTGGAAAAGAAACGAAAAGGGCCGCCTTGCGGCGGCCCTTCGTGAGATCGGCTGTGATGGAGCCCTGCTACGGTCGCGGCCCAATGGCGCGCCCAGCAGGCGTCTCAGGCGAGGCGTGGAGGAGACTCCAGCGCCTTCGAGATCCGCAATGGCTGCCACGACAGCTTCGCAATCCCACTAGACATTGGATCACCTCCTTTCCGTTGTTGAACTCTGCACCGAATGTGGCACGCGAATCTCGCGATTTCCAGAGGGCAAACGCAAAAATCTCAATCCGGCGCGGTGCTGTGATCGTAAGGTTACAAGCGGGCTATCACAAGTTGCCAGCGGGGCACTTGTCGGTCCCTGCGGAGCTAGCCGCAAGCACCTGGGGCAGGGCATCTTGTGCTCGGACGCGTCCACGGGGACAATCTGCGTCCGGCCGGATCGCCGGCATACGACGCAAGCGACAGGGAGCCGGTCATGGCTTTGATCGAATATACACGGACAGGGAGTGGTCGACCGCCGCTCGTTTTCGTGCACGGTTTTGGCTGTGCGCGCAGTGACTGGGACGCGATGGTCGCATACTTCAAGGGCCGTCATGAGACGATTGCGGTGGATCTTGGCGCGCACGGGACCTCTCCGGGGACGCCGGACCACGGTCGTTTGGACACACACGGCGCGGACGTCGCCCGTTTGCTCGAAGCGCTGGACCTGCCGCCCGCCGTCATCTTCGGCCATAGCATGGGCACCCGGGTGGCCATGGATGCGGCCACACGCCAGCCGGAGCGGGTCAAAGCCGTCGTGCTGGTCGACGGCAGCCGCTACGGCGAGACGGGATCGACGTCCTACCTCAAGCGGGCGCGAGCCTTGGAGGCGGCCGGATACCAACCGTTCATCCGGGCAGCGTTCGACGCGATGTTTTCACCGGGCTTCGACAAGACCAAGTCCGAGCCGGTGGTGCAGCGTGCCCTCGATCGCGACGAGGCGATCTGCGGCCGGCTGTTTGCAGATATCGGCCGTTACGATGCCGAGAACCTGGAGCGGCTGGTCGGCGGCATCAAGGTGCCGATGCTCGCCCTCCAGACCACGCGCCACACGCCGGAGGGCAAGCGCGTCACCATCAAGCCGGGCGACACCTCCGATTATCTCGATTTCCTGCGGCGCATGAAGCCCGACGTGCAGGTCGAGATCATCCCCAATATCGGCCATTTCCCCCAGCTCGAGAAACCGGCCGAGACGAATGCCATCATCGCGCGTTTCCTGAAGGGCATCGGCCAGTGACCATCGACGACAATACCGGCCCCGCCTCGCGGGTCTATTACTCGCAGCGCCTGCGACTGCACTATGTCGACTGGGGCAACCCGACGGCGCCACCGTTGCTGCTGGTGCACGGCGGTCGCGACCATTGCCGCAACTGGGATTGGGTCGCGCGGCGGTTGCGCAAGGACTGGCACGTGATAGCTCCCGATCTGCGCGGGCACGGCGATAGCGAATGGTCGAAAAGCGCCAACTATTCGATGGCGGGCTATGTCTACGATCTCGCCCAGCTCATTCATCAGTTGAAGCTTTCCCCGGTGACCATCATCGGCCATTCGCTCGGAGGTGCGATCACGGTTCGCTACGCCGGAATCTACCCTGAGAACGTGAAGCGCTTCGTCGCCATCGAGGGGTTGGGGCGCGCGCCGAAGTCACAGGCCGAAAACGCGGCCAAGACCATGGTCGAGAAGATGCGCGTTTGGATCGATGTGCAGCGCGAGGCGGCGGGACGCCTGCCGCGCCGCTATGCATCGATCGAGGAAGCGTATGCGCGCATGCAAGAGCAGAACAAGCATCTCTCTGCAGAGCAGGCGCGCCATCTGACGGTGCACGGCGTCGTCCAGAACGAGGACGGAACCTATACTTGGAAGTTCGACAATTACGTGCGCGTGTTTCTCCCCTACGACATGCCGCAGCCCGACATCGAGGCGGTCTGGCAAAATATCTCGTCGCCGTCTCTGATGGTTTACGGCAAGGAGAGCTGGGCGTCGGATCCCCGGACGGATGGGCGTGCGCGCCATTTCAAGGGCGCAACCTTCGTCCAGATCGCGGGCGCCGGGCACTGGGTCCATCACGATCAGCTCGAGACGTTCCTGAAGCTGGTCGACCCTTTCGTGAGGGGCGAGCCACTGCCGCAGGGATTGCCCGGGGTAAGCTGATCTCCGATCGGGCCGGTCGGTCGCGATTGCCCGCCGGCCGGGGAGCATGCTCTAGTTTCGCCTAATACTGACAGCGGGAGGCACGACATGAAGGTTCTCATCCTCGGCGGCGGAGGCATGATCGGACGCAAGCTCGCCGAGCGTCTGGCCCGCGACGGACGGCTCGGGACCGCGGAGGTGTCGTCGCTGACGCTGTACGACGTGGTGCCACCGCAAAAGCCCGCTGGCGCCAAGTTCCCCGTCGAAGCGCTGACCGGAGACCTGCCCGCACCCGGCGAGGCCGAAAAGCTCGTCGCCTCCAAGCCCGACGTGATCTTCCACCTGGCTGCGATCGTCTCGGGCGAGGCCGAGCAGGACTTCGAAAAGGGCTATCGCATCAATCTCCAAGGCACCATGAACCTGCTCGAGGCGATCAGACGCGCCTACGATGGCGCCGCGCGCAAGCCCCGGCTCGTGTTTACATCTTCCATTGCCGTGTTCGGATCACCGTTCCCCGAAAAGATCCCGGACGACTTCTTCCTGACGCCGCTGACCAGCTACGGCACGCAGAAGGCCGCCGGAGAGCTGCTTCTCGCAGACTATACGCGGAAGGGCATGCTCGATGGCGTCGGTATCCGGCTGCCGACGATCTGTGTCCGGCCGGGCAAGCCGAACAAGGCGGCGTCCGGCTTCTTTTCCAACATCATGCGCGAGCCGCTGGCGGGGCAAGAGGCGGTGCTGCCGGTCTCGGACGACGTCATGCACTGGCATGCGAGCCCGCGCGCCGCGGTTGGCTTCCTCTTGCATGCCGCGACCATCGACGGGGCACGGCTGGGCCCCCGCCGCAATCTTTCGATGCCGGGCCTGGCTGTGACGGTTGGCCAGCAGATCGAGGCTTTGCGCAAGATTGCGGGCGAGGAGGTCGTCGCACGCATCCGCCGCGAGCCGGATCCGTTCGTTCAGGAGATCGTTGCCGGCTGGCCGCGGAACTTCGACACCCGACGCTCGATCGAGCTCGGATTCAAGGCTGACGCGAGCTTCGAGGACATCATCCGCATCCATGTCGAAGACGAGCTCGCCGGCAAGATTGTGTGAGGATTTGATCGAAATGACTCTATCCAACAAGCCCTTGATGCTGCTCGCGGTTGCAAACCCCGCGACTTTTCGCGAAAGCCTGGAGGCTGCCGGTCTCGCCGAGCGCTTCGAGATCGGCCACCTCGCGCCCGGCACCAAGCCCGACGCCGATCAGCTCGCCCGCTGCGAGGTGCTGCTCGCGTTCGGGATGCCGCCCGGGTCCATCGGCGAGATGAAGCGCCTCAAGATGATCCAGTCGATGACGGCCGGTGTGGACGGCTGGGTATCGCGCAAGGATCTGCCCGCCGATTTGCCGCTGTCGGCCGCGCGTGGCACGCATCTGCCGCAGATGCCCGAGAACATCCTCGGGGCGCTTTTCCATATTTCGAAGCACTACCATACGATCGCGCAGAACCAGGCCCAGTCGAAGTGGGTGCGATCGCAGTCGGCGACGCTGTCGGGCAAGACGCTCGGCATCCTCGGCCTTGGCGCGATCGGCGCCGATCTCGCGCGGCGGGCCACGGCGCTCGATATGCGCGTGGTCGGAACGCGGCGCACGCCCGATCCTGTGCCCCACGTCGCAAAGGTCTACGCCCCTGGCCAGACGGACGAAGTTCTGGCCCAGAGCGACTACGTCGTCCTGCTGCTACCCGTCACGCCGGACACGGAGAACATGTTCGACCGCAAGCGCCTGCAACAGATGAAGAGCAGCGCCTGGCTCATCAACTTCGGACGCGGTGCCTTGATCGTCGACGACGATCTGATCGCCGCGGTCAAGGCGAAGGACATCGCCGGTGCGGTGCTCGACGTGTTTCGCACGGAACCGCTGCCCTCCGAGCATGCGTTCTGGCAGACGCCGAACATCTATGTGCTGCCACACATCGGCGGCGGGCATCCCGACCGGGACAAGTGGGTGGCATCGCTGCTCACCGAGAATGTGCGGCGCTACCTCGCGGGTGAGCCATTAAAGGAGCTGGTGGACCGCACGCGGGGCTACTGAGGCAGCGCCCGGCGCTGCCGCTACTCGAACATGCTGAACCAAGCCCGCTGCTCGCGCGTTGTTGCCTTGAGCAAGTTACGCGAGGAGCAGCCGTGAGCACCGTCAGCCTTTTACTCAACGTCCTCTGGATCGTAACCGGTGGTCTTTGGATGGCTGCCGGCTGGCTGTTGGCCGCTCTGATCATGGCGATCACCATCATTGGGCTGCCATGGGCGTGGGCTGCGCTGCGAATTGCCCAGTACACCCTCTTGCCATTCGGCTTCAAAGTCGTCGACCGGCCCTCAGGTCCTCTGGCGGAGGCCGCGGGCGCCGTCGGCAACCTCGTCTGGTTCATTCTCGCCGGGTGGTGGCTGGCGCTTGGCCATCTGATCCTCGCGATCGGCCTTGCGATCACGATCATCGGTATTCCATTCGCGTGGGCGCACCTCAAGCTTGCCTGGCTGACGCTGTGGCCGCTCGGCCGCGAAATTCTGCCGAATGACGTGCCAGCGATGGCGCGGCGCAATATCTACGATCCGGTCGTGTTCGAACCGGTTTCGTATCGCCGATAGAACCGGACGCGCGATCGCGTCCTGGTCGGCGTTATGCAAAGTACCGCTTCTCCAGCATGCAGTGGCAGCCGTTATTGCCGTTGACGAGTTGGGTCACGCGAAGGTCGGCTGCCAGAGAGCAGAGCATGTAGGCATCCTCCCGCGACAGGTTCTTGCGCTCGCAAAGCAGCGCGATCATCTGCCGGAGAGCTTCCTTCGCCGCTTGGTCGAGATCCGGGTCGAACGCCATGGTGATCTGGTGCGTTGGCGTCTCGGCGCGCGGCCACTTGAGCTTCAAGCCCTTCTTCAGTCCGAACCGGAACGTGCCCGTCAGCGCGGTTTCGATGGCCGTGACGCAGACCTCGCCGTCGCCCTGGGCGCCGTGTCCATCGCCGCAGGAGAAATTGGCGCCCGGAACGTGAACGGGAAGGATCAGCTTCGTGCCGGCGACCAATTCCTTGTTGTCGAGATTACCGCCATGCTTGTTCGGGGGGAGCGACGAGACCATGCCCCATGCCGGCGGCGGCGCGACACCCATCACGCCGAAGAACGGCCTGAGCGGCACCTCGGCACCCCACGCGAGCCTGCCGACCTTCTTCTCCAGATCCATCGGGATATGGACAACGCGAACCTCGTCGAACTCGCCGGGCAGCGCGCCGGCAAGCGGCCGGATGGCGTTATATCCCCACGGCTGCCGGCATTCGATCGCCTCGATCTCGACTTCGAGTGCGTCGCCGGGCAAGGCGCCCTTGACGGCGACCGGGCCGGTGAGAACGTGACCCGGAAGCTTGCGCGGTACCCTGGCGTGGATCTCGAGCAACTCCGGCGGAATGACGTGGCCGGTGGTCTTCGCAGGCATGACGTCGGGAGCGCCCGAGACGGTCTCGATAGTTACCCGGTCGCCCGGGTCGATGGTCAGAACCGGTGCGACGGTCGCGTCGAAGTAACCCCAATGGACCGTTTCGACGGAGGACTTGAGCGTGTGATCGGCCATGTGGGCTCCCGGACGTGAGGCTGGGCTGGTGTCCCGATTCCAAAGTGCGCCGTGCTTTGCCAGGGACGCTCTGAAGGAACTTGCGAACCGACCAACGGCACCAGCGAATTAATGCTTCTCGCGTGGTGTTCGGATTTGAAGTTCGCCTCGGAACTTGCTGAAAATGAGAGTGCGAACTTCACATCGACCACCGCGGCGAGAACCGTGCCCGCAATTGCCATGATGTGGCAAGATCGGAGTTTGCATCAGCCTTGCACGCGTTCCGTGCAGAACCACCGGTTGGAGGCGGCGCTATGCAGAATGGGGAAACGACCGGGGCTTCCACTCACGAGTATCTCGATGACCCCCGCAACCAGACGATCCTGATCTCGCTCAACGGGCGGCTGGTGGCGAGGGCGGAGGCGTTCGTCTCGGTGTTCGATTCGGGGTTCATTCTCGGCGACGGCGTCTGGGAGGGATTGCGGCTGATCGAAGGGGGCATTCCGTTCCTCGACCAGCATATGGAGCGCCTCTATGAAGGCGCGCGCGCCATTTACATGGAGATCGGGCTTTCCCCCGACGAACTGAGGCGCCGGGTGTTCGAGTGCCTCGCCGCCAACGAGATGCACGACGGGGTTCATATCCGGCTGATGATCACGCGTGGTGTGAAGCGCACGCCCTATCAAGACCCGCGCGTGACCATCGGACCGCCGACCATCGTCATTATTCCGGAATACAAGTCCCCGCGGCCCGAAGTGGTGAGGAAGGGTCTGCGGCTGTTCACGGTGCATGTGCGGCGCACGGGCCCGGACCAGCAGGACCAGAAGTTGAACTCGCATTCGAAGCTGAACTGCGTCCTTGCCTGCATCCAGGCGACGCAAGCGGGCGCCGACGAGGCATTGATGCTCGATCCGCGGGGACACGTCGCGACATGCAACTCGACGCACTTCTTCATCGTGCGGCGCGGCGAGCTATGGACCTCGACCGGCATGTTCTGCCTCGGTGGCATTACGCGTCGCAACGTGCTGCGCGCCGCGCGCGACGCGGGCATCCCGGCGTTCGAGCGGGATTTTTCGCTGACCGACGTCTATGGCGCGGATGAAGCCTTCGTGACGGGCACGTTTGCGGGGCTGACGCCCGTGATCGAGGTCGACGGACGACGGATCGGGCACCCGACACAGGCGCTGCCACCGCATCCGGACGGCGGCGCGTCGGGGCCCATGACCCGGCGACTGACCCACCTCTACAAGGCGCTGGCGACACGTGAAACCGTGCGTGCGTAGGTCGAGCATGCCCGCAGGCGCATGCCGACCTCACCCACCGCCCTTCGGCGGGCCCCGACCCCGGACCGCGGCCGCACGTATGTCACGCTGCCTTGACCAGACGCGCCGAGAGATCGAGCACTGTCATCATGTAGCCGACCCGGTCTTCGACGGCTTCCGCCACAAGCGAGAAATAATCGGCCGTTTCGGGGATGATCTCGCCGATCACCTCGCCATATTCGAAACGCAAGTCGGCGTCGTGCTTGCGCGCGATGGTCCGCATGCGGGCGTTCTCGGCGAGGCAACTCAAGTAGAGGAGGTTCACGCCGCGATTTCGCGCGGCTCGGATGATGCGGCCCATCAACTCGGAGCCGAGGCCCTTGTCCTGATACTGACGCTCGACCGAGAAGGCGGCCTCTGCCTCGCGCCCCCACGTGTCGCCGAGCTTCCTCAGCTCGGCCACGGCGCGCACTTCGCCGCCGACGAATGCGCCAATCGCGATGCCGCCCATGTCGTTCATGCGCTGGGCATAGCCTTCGATGTAGCTGTCGGCCACCGCATGCGCGAAGCGTTGCTGCCGGCTTGCTTTGTCGAGGCGTAGCAGATGGTCGCGTAGCCGATCAGTCTCGTGCGGCCAAAGTTTGCGGATCGTGAGATCCGGGATGTGCTCGTTGCTCATGACCCCGTCCGTTTTTCAGGCCCTGTTTGGAGCGCTTCGCGCCGTCTGGGCCGTTTGTCGTCATTATTTGAGGGGTTATATTGCGGCGCACAATACGGCTTCATGATGCGCTGCCGCCGCAGGCCTGCTGCGGAAGGCTCAATCGTTGGGTTATACATGCCGATAGCGCCGAATTGCCGCGCTTTCCGAGCGCTCCTGGACTAGGTGCGTGGCGGATCATGCCGCGTTGACGGTTGGCGCCTTAGCCGGTAGCCCCTGCCTTCACTTGCGCACAGGACGCGTGTCGTGTCCTCCCCCTCTGATGCTTCCCCGGATTTGCGCCTGATGGCTGACGGACCACTGGAGTTTCTGGACGCCCGCATTCGGTCGGGCGAAATGGAGGACGACGCCGTGCAACGCGCGGCGGCCCGGCGCCTCGGCGAACTCGAGTCCGCGCTCGCCACGTGGCGCAGCGGCAAACGCTGGACATTCGGCGGGCTGTTCGGCGGCCGAGCTCCCCCGCCGCGCGGCTTGTATATTTACGGCAAGGTCGGCCGCGGCAAGACGATGCTGATGGACCTCTTCTACGAGACGTCACAGTTTCCGTCGCGTAGACGCGTGCATTTTCACGAGTTCATGGCGGAGACGCACGACCGGATCGGTGCGGCGAGGAAGAGCCTGGAAGGCGACCCCATTCCTCATGTTGCCGCGGAGATCGCGGCGGGTGCGGGCTTGCTGTGCTTCGACGAACTGCACGTCACCGACATCGCGGACGCCATGATCCTGGGACGCCTCTTCAAGGGGCTTTTCGAGCGCGAGGTGGTGATGGTCGCCACCTCGAACGTGCCGCCGTCGGAGCTTTACAAGAACGGTCTCAACAGGCAGCTCTTCCTGCCGTCGATCGCGCTGATCGAGGCGCATATGGCGGTGATGGAGCTGCAGTCGTCGAAGGACTTTCGTCTGGAGAAGCTGGAGGGCCAGCAACTTTATTTCTCTCCACTCGGGGACCGGGCCGACGAAGCTCTGGCCGCCGCGTTTACCCGCCTTACGGGTCTGCAGCGAGGCAAACCGGTCGATCTCGACGTGAAAGGGCGCACGCTGCATGTGCCCGAGGCGGGGCGCGGCGTGGCGCGCTTCACGTTCGACGAGCTGTGCGATCGTCCCCTCGGCTCGCTCGACTATCTGCACCTCGCGCACCGCTTCCACACGCTCATCCTCTCGGACATTCCGCGGCTTGTGCCCGAGCGCCGGGCCGCGGCGCGCCGCTTCATCAACCTGATCGATACGCTCTACGATGCCCGCGTGGGACTCATTGCATCGGCTGCCGCCGAGCCCGACGACCTCCATCCGGAAGGTGACCAGTCGTTCCTGTTCGAGCGAACGGCGAGCCGCCTGACCGAAATGAGGTCGGCCGCCTATCTCGACAGCCGAATGGAAAGGCTCGCGCCGGCCGACAAGGCGGGCGCGGAGGCGACGCCTTGAACAACCGAGATTAGGTTTTCTAATTTGTCTCGTCAGGTTTCCTTGGTTGTGCCGCGAGGGATCGCAACGTCATCAACGTCATCGAAGCCGCCGTTTGATCGAGGATGGAGCAGGATGCAGAAGATCGAGCCCAAGGCCGCCGCCCTTGCCGAGCGCTACGGCGCAGACGCCGTCCCGGCCGCCGGCCCGTGGAACGACGTGATCGCGTCGCTTCTGGGCCATAAGTCGGTCCGCGGCTATCGGCCCGATCCGCTTCCGAGCGGCACGCTCGAGACACTGATCGCCGCAGCCCAGTCGGCCGCCACATCGTCCAACCTGCAGACCTGGTCGGTGATCGCCGTTAACGCCCCCGCGACCAGGGCCGAGCTGGCAAGCCTCGCCAACAACCAGAAGCACATCGAGGAATGTCCGTTGTTCCTTGCGTTTTGCGCCGACCTGTCGCGCAACGAGCGCCTGGGCAAGGCGGAAGGCAAGACGCTCGAGGCTCTGCCCTACGTCGAGACGTTCCTGGTCGCGGCCATCGATGCGGCGCTCGCGGCTCAAAATGCTGTCGTGGCGGCGGAATCGCTCGGCCTATCGACCGTCTATATCGGTGCCATGCGGAACAACGTCGGGCGAGTGGCCGAGCTCCTGGCGCTTCCGCCCGGAGTGGTTTGTGTGTTCGGCTTGTGCGTCGGCTATCCGAAGCCAGGTGCTGAAAGCTCGGTCAAACCTCGGCTCGCGCAATCTGCAATCCTGTTCCACGAGCGATACGATGCGAGCCGCGATGAGCAGCACCGGCATGCCTACGACGCCGAGCTGGCACGTTTTTCCAAGGCACACGAGATGAGCCAGTACACTTGGTCCGAGCGGGTTCTGAATAGAATGGGGCCCATCAAGTCCATGAGCGGACGTCACACGCTCAAGGCGGCCTTGCGGGCGCTCGGGATACCCCTGGGTTAACGCTCACGTCCACTCGGACGGGCCGGGTCGGAAAATCCTCCCAGTTGCCAGATGATCGTATCCCGTCGGAGCAGGCAGCCGAACCGGCTGCCGAAACTATGTGCACAGCGCAAGAGATTGTGCTGCGCGCGGGGCATTGCATTGCGCGGGCGACCCGGTTAGCTTGCCCGCAGCGTGATGTCAGTCGCGCAATAAAAAGACACTGGGAGGAATACGTATGAAGAAGTGGTTTGCTGCCATATCGGCAGCGGCGGTGGGATCGTTTGCGATTTTGAGTGGTAGTGCGGCTGATGCTGCGGACAAGAAGGTTCGCGCCCAGCTTGGGGCTGCCTTCCCCACATCAACCGGCATCCTTGGTCCTGCCGAGAAGCGCTTTGTAAAGAACGTCAACGACCTCTCCGGTGGTACGATCGACGTCAAGCTGTTCGAGCCGGGCGCCCTGGTGCCGGCGAGCCAATATTTCGATGCCGTCTCTAGCGGATCGCTCGATATGGCCTACACGGCCACCGGCTACTTCACCGGCAAAGACATCGCGTTCGCGCTGTTTGGCGCAGTTCCGTTCGGCCCTGGCGTTGGAGAATATATCGCCTGGTTCGAATACGGCGGCGGAAACAAGCTGTCTGACGAATTGCACGCGAAATATAATATCATCGCCAAACTGTGCGGCATCATCGCGCCTGAGGCGTCCGGTTGGTTCCGCAAGGAGATCAAGTCGGTCGACGATTTCAAGGGCCTCAAGATGAGGTTCTATGGTCTCGGCGCGAACGTCATGCAGAAAATGGGCGTGGCAACACAGCTTCTGCAGGCCGGCGAAATCTTCCAGGCCTTGCAGCTCGGTACGATCGACGCGACCGAGTTCTCGATGCCGAGCATGGATCTCACACTCGGCTTCCACCAGGTAGCCAAGCATTATTACTTCCCCGGTTGGCATCAGCAGGCTTCGACGGCTCACGTCTACATTTCGAAGGCAAAGTGGGACGAATTTTCCCCGGCACAGAAGAACGTGATCGATCAAAGCTGCAAGGCACAGATGTTTCAGGAGTTCGCCGAGTCGGAGGCTAGCCAGTTTGGGGCGATCAACGAGCTGAAGCAAAAAGGCGTCACGATTCACACGTGGCCGCCTGAGATCCTCAAGGCTCTCGAGGAAAAGTGGAACGAGGTGGTCGCAGAGCAGAAGGCCGCCAGTCCCGAATTTGCCAAGATCTGGGCAAACTACTCGGAGTTCCGCAAGAACTACGATGTTTGGCGCTTGAATGGATACCTCAAGTAACAGGCTTGCGTGACTTGCGCGTGTCGGGTGCCGGTCGTGGCGCCTGACACGACGCAACAGATCCTGCATGTCGGCTGAGGACGTCTCCGCTGGACCTTGGCTTCGGCATGTTTGGTGCGGTTGTGACCGCGACCCTCACATGGTGCCCATAGGGTCCACGCCGTCACGTCCAGTCGAAGAACGCGCCATACGCTGACGCTCGATTTCGGGAGAGATTCTTGCGCGCACTGCTCGGAGTGAGTCAGGTCATCGACGCCGTCCTTGGGGTTATCGCCAAGACGTTTGGTTGGTGTTTCCTGCTCATGGTGATCGTCATCTGCTTTGACGTGATCACTAGGAAATTCGGTTTCCAACTCGCCCTCGGCGACATCGATCTCGGGTCGACGCGATTGCAGGAGCTGGAATGGCATCTGCATGCCGCGCTGTTTCTGACCTGGATCGGCTATTGCTATGTCCGCAACGCCCACGTCAGGATCGACGTATTTACCGGCGGCATGTCGGCGCGAGCGCAGGCTTGGCTGGAAGTGCTCGGCTGTCTCATTTTCGCGATGCCGTATGTCTGGGTGGCGCTGCCTTACGCGTGGGACTTCTTCCTGCTGTCGTACAGCCAGAGCGAAGCGTCATCGGCCCCGAATGGCCTGCCGGCACGCTACATCATCAAGTTCTTTCTCTTTTTTGGCTTTGCATCGATCCTCGCCGCCGTGATTTCCGTATTGCTGCGGCGAATTGTGTTCCTCTTCGGATCGCCCGAGGTCGCGCGGATGGCGCTGCCAGACAACCAAGCCCCCGCGCACTGAGGAGATCGCCCAATGGAATGGATTGCAGATCACCTCGCGGTGATCATGTTCTGTGTGCTCACGGTCATTATGTTCGTGGGCTATCCCGTGGCTTTCGTCCTCGGGGCCGTCGGCATCTTCTTTGGCTGGCTCGGCATCCACTTCGGCCTTTTCCATCCCATCCAGTTCTCGAACCTATTGCCGCGCATCTATGGCTCGGCGGTGGAAAACCAGGTTCTGGTCGCGGTGCCCATGTTCATTTTCATGGGGGTGATCCTCGAACGAAGCGGGGTCGCCGAAGAGCTGCTGCACTGCCTGCAGGTGCTCTTCCGGCGCATCCCGGGTGGGCTCGCACTGGCGGTGGTGCTGCTTGGAACCATCATGGCGGCGACCACGGGTATCGTCGGTGCGTCGGTCGTGATGCTGACACTGATCGCGCTGCCGGTAATGCTCGACAGGGGCTATTCCAAGGAGCTGTCGGTCGGCACGATCGCGGCGTCCGGAACGCTAGGTATTCTCATCCCGCCGTCGATCATGCTGGTGATCGTCGGCGATTTGATGAACATCTCGGTTGGCCTTCTGTTTGCGGCGGCGATCCTGCCGGGGCTCATGCTGTCGAGCCTTTACGTCTTCTACATCATCATCTACTCGGCGATGAATCCGAGGGCCGCTCCACCACTCGGCGCGGATCAGGGGCCGCAGAATTCCAGCGAGCTGATGCGCATGGTCGTATTCAGCTTCGCTCCGCCGGCGTTCCTGATCGCGCTTGTCCTCGGCTCGATCTTCGGGGGATGGGCCACTCCGACGGAAGCCGCCGGCGTCGGCTGCTTCGGCGCGTTGCTCCTCGCTGCCCGCGCCAAGCGTCTGAGCTTGAAGTCGCTCAACGACATGATTGCCAGCGCCGGCGTCACGAATGGCCTCGTGTTCTTCATCATCTTCGGGGCCACGCTTTTCTCGTATGTCTTCCGCGCCCTCGGCGGAGATGACGTAGTGCTCGAGGTGTTGAGAAAGCTCGGCATCGACACCGGCTGGGAGACACTCGCCTTCGTGATGACGCTGGTGTTCATCATGGGCTTCTTCTTCGACTTCCTGGAAATCTGCCTCGTCGTGCTGCCTGTGTTCTCGCCGATCCTGGCCAAGGCCGACTTCGGTACGTTCATCCAGGGCGAGAAGAACATCCTGCTTTGGTACGCAATGCTGCTGGCCGTGAACCTGCAGTCGGCCTTCCTGACACCGCCGTTCGGCTTCGCGCTGTTCTATATGAAGGGCACGGTTCCCCCGTCCGTGACGATGGGGCACATCTACCGCGGGATCATCCCGTTCGTGATCCTGCAGGTTGCGGCAGTCGCCATCTGCATGGCGTTCCCCGACGTGATCTTCTTCCTGCCGCGTCGCTGGGGACTGATGGACTGAGCGCACACCCGCCTCGCCGCGGATCGTTTTCGATGGCCGCCCTTCAACCGGGCGGCCATGTTTCTTTTCGCCCCTGGATCGGCAATGCTGCTCTGGCCATCCGGCGCTTTGTTGCTGCAACCTCGTGATAGCAGGGAGACACAGCATGGATCGGGACGTCGTTCGCATCGCCATGTGGTCCGGTCCCCGCAATATTTCTACGGCGATGATGCGGGCCTTCGAGAATCGCCCGGATACGGTGGTCTGGGACGAACCCTTCTATGCGGCGGAACTGGCTGCCTCCCGACGTCCGCATCCCATGCGCGACGCCGTCATCGCAGCGGGGCCGGCCGATCCGGACGCCGTGGTGAGGCGGCTTCTCGGGCTCGTCGGCGATGCAGCCAAACCAGACGCGACGATATTCTATCAAAAGCACATGACGCATCACATGCTGGCGCACTTCCAGCGCGGTTGGATCGACCGGGTGCTCAGTGCTTTTCTCATTCGGGAGCCAGAGCGCGTGCTGGCCAGCTACACGAGGACGTGGGCCGACGTTTCGCTCGCGGCGATCGGTGTGCCGCAGCAGCGCGAGATCTTCGACCAGGTGGCGGACCGGCTCGGCGAGGCGCCCCCTGTCGTGGATGCGGCGGACGTCCTTGCCGATCCCGCGGGTGTCCTCGCCGCGTTGTGCGGGCGCCTCGGCATCACCTTCTCGCAGTCCATGCTGGCGTGGCCCGCCGGCCGGCGGGAGAGCGACGGCATCTGGGCCCCCGTTTGGTATGCGAACGTCGAGCGTTCGACGGGGTTCGGGCCGGCCGACGCGAGGCCGTTGCCGAAATTGGATGGAGAGCTGGCTCGGATCGCAGAGGCGGCGCGCCCCGAGTATGAGAGGCTGCGCCGGTATCGCGTGCTGCCGCGGCAGGGGACGGCGAAGTGACGGCGGGCGGTCCCGTGAGAGAGCCTAGGGTCGACTAGCGCTCCAGGTGCGGCACCGGGTCCACGGGCTTGGAGCCTTGCCGCAGCTCGAAGTGGAGTTGAGGTTGGTCGACCGCGCCTGTCTTCCCGGCCTTGGCGATTTCCTGGCCACGCTCCACATGATCGCCGCGCCTGACCAGCAGCGAGTCGTTATGGGCGTAGGCCGAGATCCAGTTGCCCTCGTGACGGATGAGGATGAGGTTGCCGTAGCCTTTGAGTTCGCTGCCGGCATAGGCGACGGTTCCGGCCTCGGCGGCGTGAACGCTGGCACCCTGGGGCACCAGGATGTTGATGCCGTCATTGTGCGTGCGGTCGGGCCGGCGACCGAACCCGGCGACGATGCGGCCCCGTGCGGGCCATCGGAACTTACCGGCAACCGCTGCGGATTGAGGCTTCGTCCGTTCCGTGGCCGGGCTTGCGTCGTTGAGGACGGGGGTCTTCGGCGCCGCAACGGCGACGCGCTCGGGCGGAGGCTGCGGCGCTTCGGGTGCGGCATTGATGATGCGCGGCCGCGTCGAGATGTCCGGGGCGAGTTCCGCTTGCGCCTCGCGTGCCACGGCCGGCGGCACGGGAGCGGGGCTCGTGGTCGGTGCATCGGCATGTGCCGACGTCGCAGCGCCCGGTATCTTCAGCACCGTACCTGCCCTCAGGCGGCTCGGGTCGCCAATTCCGTTGGCCGCCTGCAACTCGGCGACCTTGATGTTATGGCGTCGCGCGATCGAATAAAGGCTGTCGCGGGGCGAGACGGTGTACGTACCGCTCCAGTCCGATGGGGCGGCGGCGCTCGCTTCCACCGGCGGCGACGTGATCGGGCGCGGTGGCGGGGCGTAGGGCCGGGATGCGAGTTCAGTGCGCCGTGCCGGGGAGCGCCGGCGGCCGTCGGCTGGCAGCGTCAGCTTTTGTCCAGGAAAGATGGTCGGGCCTTGCAGTCCGTTCGTGCTCATCAGCGACGAGATCGATACGCCGTGGCGCCGCGATATTCCGTAGAGCGTGTCGCCTGGCACGACCTCGACGACCCTGCCTCCGGTGGACCTGGCTTCTGCCCGGGGTGGCTCCGCACGCAACGGAGGCCCGATCGGTGTCCGCGGCTCGGGCGCAGACGGTACCGGCCCAGGCAATCCGGCTTGGCGCACGGGCATGGCCGCTGATGCGGGGGGCTGGTACGGCGAGGGGTTGTAGCTATACGGCGTGCTGGGGGCGGCAGTTTCGGGCGGGCTTCCCGTGAAGTTGCGCAGCATGGGCTGGCTTGGAATCGGGGCGGGGTTATGCGCCGGAGTATCGGAAAGCCCGACGTTGGCCATATCCAGCCGGGCGAGATCCGCACTGCAACCGGCAAGGGCGGTCGCGCATAACAAACTCGCCGCAACCAGGTTCAGGCGAACCGGAGAGCTTTGACAAAACGCACGTACTACTGAACTCGACATGTGCACACCTCATACGCACGGCGAGTTAACCCTCTTTGGGTTAATGAGCCCTTAATTTGCCGGCCGATCGGCGATCACTGGCGTCGATGCGCCTCGTGCCGGAGCGGGGAGTGCATCGACGCAACTCCGGCTGACGGGGCGTGTCCGACTGCGCAGCTATCACCTACCTTGAGATTATGGGGTGAACAGGGCTCATTTCTGGCGGTGGTAGGGCTTCGACATGAACCTGGGATGACTGGCAAGTGCAACTGATGTCGCAGTCGATCGCGTCGGCTATGCAACGGTGGGGTGCGTTGCGCAGGGGGCCCGACACGCGCAAGCCGGCGGTATAAGCTCCACGCGCTCGGGCGGCAGACCGAGTGAGCCGCGACCCGCGATGGTCATGGCTCGTCTAGCCGCCAAGACGCTCCGCAAGACGGGCATGCATGGCGCGATCGGTCAGGTTCATGGTGAGAGGCGTGACTGAGATCCAGCCGTTGTAGACGGCCCAAATATCGGTTCCGCGCGGGGGATTGGAGCGGCGGATCTGATAGCCGAGCCAATAGTAGGGATTGCCCCAGGTGTCGCGGCGTTCCTCGACGCCGAGGTTCTGCTGGTCGCGACGGCCCTGGGTCGTGACCATCACGCCTTCGATTTCGTCGGTCAACCGGTCCGGAAAGTTGATGTTCATGAGCACGAGCGGCGGCCACGGTTCGGCGAGAAGCTCACGAATGAGCGCGGGAGCCCGTGCGATCGGAGTTTCCCAGTGGGGATGGTCGTCGGCACCATAACTGTATGCCATGGACAGCGCGATCGACGGAATGCCGAGCTGGGTCCCCTCGAGGGCACCGGCGACCGTGCCGGAGTAGGTGACATCCTCGGCCATGTTGGCGCCGCGGTTGATCCCTGAGAGCACCAGATCCGGCCGCCGGTCCTTGAGCACGTGGCGCGCCGCCATGATGACGCTGTCGGTGGGCGTGCCGCGAACCGCATAGACGCGCTCGGCGACCTGACGCATGCGCAGCGGTTCGTTGAGCGAGAGCGAGTGACCGGTGCCCGATTGGTTGGTCTCGGGGGCCGACACCCAGACCTCGCCGTCCGGCCCGGCGAGTTCCTCGGCGATCTGGCGCAAGGCATGCAGCCCCGGCGCGTCGATACCGTCGTCGTTGGTTACGAGGATGCGCATGGGTTGCTCCCTGGCGACGTCACGAAAGTGGGTTGGTTCGCTCTCTTCACCCGGATGCTACAGCGGCGTGGCGCCAGTCTCAGCTCTTCGCGATCCGCTCGAGGCCGTTCATGTAGGGCCGCAGCGGCTCGGGCACGAGGATCGAGCCGTCGGCCTGCTGGTAATTCTCCATGACGGCGATCAGCGTGCGCCCGACCGCGAGGCCGGAGCCGTTCAGCGTATGGACGAAGCGTACGTCCTTTGCCCCCTTCGGACGATAGCGGGCCGCCATGCGGCGAGCCTGGAAATCGCCGCAGACCGAGCAGGAGGAGATCTCGCGATAGGTGTCCTGGCCGGGCAGCCAGACCTCGATGTCGTAGGTTTTCTGCGACGCGAAGCCCATGTCGCCTGTACACAGCAGCATGGTGCGGTAGGGGAGGCCGAGCCGCTCGAGAATGGTCTCCGCGCATCGCGTCATGCGCTCGTGCTCGGCGAGAGATTGTTCGGGCGCCGTGATGGAGACCAGCTCGACCTTGATGAACTGGTGCTGGCGGATCATGCCGCGGACGTCGCGCCCGGCCGAACCGGCCTCCGCGCGGAAGCAGGGTGTGCCGGCCGTGAAGCGCAGGGGCAGCGCATCCTCGTCGAGGATCTGCTCACGGGCGAGGTTGGTCAGCGAGACCTCGGCGGTGGGGATCAGCCAATAGTCGGTGGTGGTCCGGAACAAGTCCTCGGCGAATTTCGGCAGGTTGGCCGTGCCGTAGGCCGCGGCATCGCGGACGAGCAGGGGCGGATTGACCTCGGTGTAGCCGAACTCGTCGGAGTGCATGTCGAGCATGAACTGGGTCAGTGCCCGCTCCATGCGGGCGAGCGCGCCTTTCAGGTAGACGAAGCGCGCGCCGGAGACTTTGCCGGCGGTCTCGAAGTCCATGAGGCCCAATGCCTCGCCCAGCTCGAAATGCTGCTTGGGCTTGAAGGTCAGCATCGCCGGTCCGCCCCAACGCCGGACCTCGACGTTGCCGGTTTCGTCCGCGCCCTCGGGTACATCGGCGAGCGGTGCGTTCGGGATGACGGCCAGAAGCTTCTCGACCTCGGCCGTCATCTCGCGTTCGCGCGCCTCGCCTGCGGTCAGAGCGTCCTTGAGGCTCGCCACCTCTGCCATCAGCGCGTCGGCTTTGGCGTCATCCTTTGCCTTCTTGGCGGCACCGACCTCCCTGGAGGCGGCATTGCGGCGGGCCTGCACCTCCTGCAGCGCCGTGACATGGGCGCGACGGGCATCATCCACCTTCAGAATGGCAGCCGCCGAAAACTCCGCGGCAAGGCCGCGCTTCCTGAGGGCCTCGTCGAATGCGCCAGGATTGTCGCGGATCGCCTTGATATCGAACACGGGAATAGCCCTTCTGCTCCCCGCCAACCGGTGCGGGTGGCTGAATGCGGATGGCGGCGGACCTATGCTCCACCATTGCCATCGCACCCTGCGGTGATGATCAGTGTGATTTAGTCGTGCCGCCGCCCGCCCGTCCAGGGCCTATGATCCAAGACGCGGTCAGGCGTTACCGTCCAGCGACGATTGGCTTGTCCTGGCCATGCGATCGACGATGAGAATGGATACCTCATAGAGCAGGATGGTCGGTCCCATCATGGCCATCATCGAGAAAGGGTCGGGCGGGGAAAGTACGGCTGCCGCGCCGGTAATAGCGACGATGGCGTACCGCCGGAAGCCACGCAGCGAGTCGCCCGTGATGATCCCGGCTCGAGCGAGAAGCGTCAGGATGACAGGCAACTGGAAGCAGATCCCGAAGCCGAAGATCAGTGTCATGATCAACGACAGATACTCCGAGACCTTCGGCAGCAGCTCGATGGCCGCCTTGCCGTGGCCGGCTGCCTGCGGGGTGATGTCGAGCGAGAACGAGATCAGCATCGGCATCACGAGGAAATAGACGACGAGCGTGCCGAGCAAGAACAGGATGGGTGTCGCGATAAGGTAGGGCACAAATGCGTGGCGCTCGTTCTTGTAGAGGCCGGGCGCGACGAATTTGTAGATCTGGTTCGCCACGATGGGGAACGACAGGAACGCCGCGCCGAACATCGCCAGACGAATGTTCGTATAGAGCTGCTCGAGGAAGTGAGTGGCGATGAGTTTCGCCTTGGCCTCGCCCACCACCCGCACGTACGGCCACACCAGCACATTGTAGATGGGCTTGGCGAAGTAGAAGCACAGGACGAACATTCCGGCGAAGGCGAAGAGCGACGTGATGAGGCGCTGGCGCAGCTCCGTCAGATGCTCGAGCAACGGCATCCGCGAATTGTCGATCTCGTCCTGTCCCTCGCGGCGCGGCTCGGGGGCGCTGTCAGACGTGGGCGTGATGTCCTGCATGACCTCAAGCCCCACTGCGCGGTTGAGTGGCGGGCTCGTGCTCCGGTGACCCGGCGACCGCTCCCGGATCAGCGGCCGCGGGCGTGGCAGGCGGTTCGTGGACCAGAGCGGGCGTTTCGTGAGCTTCGTCAGTCAAGGTCCGTTCAGGGGGCGCACTTGCCGGGGCGGGCTCCAACGTGTCCGGCTTGTCGATTTCGGAGAGGGAAGCGTTCATCTCCCGGGTGACATCGCCCACATGACTTTCAACGGCGTTTCCCGTCTCTCGAAGCGTGCTGCGTGCGTCCTCGCCGAGCTGCTCCACCTCCTTCTTGAGGTCGGACAGCTCGGAATCGCGCATGGCATCCTCGAACTGTGCGCGAAACTCGTTGGCCTGGCGGCGGATCATGCCCATGTAGCGGCCGATGGTCCGCATCAGTGCGGGCAGATCCTTCGGCCCTACGACGATCAATGCGACGACCGCCAGAATGAGCAGCTTTGACGACGTGAGGTCAAACATCGTGTCCGGTCTCTAGGTCCCGACCCGACGGGCTGGGTGTTTTGGGCCACGGGTGAGCCCGGTGCGTCCGGATCACGAACGCGCGCGGATACGGTTTGCCCGGCTTTCGGGACGTCCAGCGCCGCCGAGGCCGCCGTCCCTGGGTTTCCTCAGCCGACCTTGGTGCCGCTGCCCGTGACGTGGCTCTCGTGGGTTTTCGCGGATTCGATGGTGCGCGGTTGGTCGGCAGGCTTTGCCGGTTCGCTGTCGTCGTCCTGCAAACCCTTCTTGAAGCTCTTGATACCCTTGGCGAAATCGCCCATTACGGCCGAAATCTTGCCGCCGCCGCCGAAGAACAGAAGCGCAACGGCGAGAAAGATCAGCCAATGCCAGACGCTCAAGCTGCCCATGTGTCCGGGTACTCCATGAGGGGCGGTCTGCGCCCTTTCCGATCGGGCCGCACTATCGCAGACCATCTCTCCGGTCGCAAGTGACGGTGCTGTAATGGTTTCGCGGAATTTGGCCAGACTCCGCAGGGGCCATGCATCAAGCCGTGCCGATCGTGGCCGGGTGGTCGTCCTCGGCCGGGAAAATGAGGACGCGGGCGGCATCGACGACGATGCTCACCTCGGCATCCGGTGCCGGCAATTCACTTTCCCGCAGGCGCGCTCGCAATGGTTGCTCGAAGCCGTCGACGGCGAGGTCGATGAGGGCGGCGTCGCCGAGCGGCTTGATGCGCAGGATGCGGGCGGCCAAACCGACGCCGGGCGGCGCCAACGCTATCGCTCTCTGCCTGAGGCACAGCACGGCCGGCTCGCCTTCGGCGATCTCCGGCACCGAGAAGGTTCCGACCGGCGTTCTGAGTGCTCCGCCTTCCACCGTCCAGGGGATCTCGTTGATCTCCGAGAACAGTCGCGCAACGAACAGGTCGGCTGGATTTCGATGCAACTCGCGCGCTCGCCCGATCTGCACGAGGCGCCCGCGCCGCATGACAGCGATCCGGTCGGCGAGGCGCATCGCCTCCTCCGGGTGGTGCGTCACGATGATCGACGTCGCGCGGGTCTCGCGCAAGAGACCGAGCGTTTCTTCCTGCAGCCGTTCGCGCAGATGCACGTCGAGGCCGGAGAACGGCTCGTCCATCAACATCACGGCGGGCCGTGGAACGATGGCGCGGGCAAGGGCAACGCGCTGCTGCTCGCCCCCCGACAGCATATGAGGGTATTTGTCGGCGTGGCGCAGCATTCCGACCCGGGCCAGCAGGGCCTGGGCCTCCCGCACGGCTTCGGAACGCGGCAGGGCCTTCAGGCCAAAGGCCACGTTGTCGAGAATGGTGAGGTGCGGGAAGAGCGCGAAGTCCTGGAACATCAGTCCCACGTGCCGTTTCTCGGGCGGGACGAAGCGACACGGCCCCGCCACTTCCTCGCCCGAGATGAGAACCCGTCCTCCCGACGGCCTTTCGATGCCGGAGGCGATACGCAACAACGTGGTCTTGCCGCAGCCCGACGGGCCGAGCAGGCACACGATCTCACCGGGTTCGACGTCGAACGACACTCCGTCCAACGCCACGATATCGCCGTAGCGCCTCTCCACCGCATCGAGCGAGAGGCTGGCCGAGAACGCTGCGCCGGCCCGCGACGGCGGCGCAACGGGGCGCTTCTTGTCGGGGGCGGCGGTCTGCGCCGGAGAGGCGCGGCGATCGGATAGCTTCAATGCGAGCTCCGCGTCGTCAGTCGGATTCAGGGTTCGGCTTCCGGGTGGGATGCCGGATTGCGGCGGGACATTAGGCGAGGAGCCCGAGATCGGCAAATGTGAGCCGTCTTCGCCGCCCGAGTTGCTGGATACATGACCTTGCTCCTACTCTCGGGGCGAGCCTCGTGGCCGAGGTCCCATTCGAGAAGGAGCCAATCATGTCCGTTTCCCCCGACATCATCGCCGAACTGGCGCCGACCGGTACGCTGCGCGCCGGCATCAACATGTCGAATTTCCTGCTGGTGACCGGAAAGACCGAGGCAGGCGATCCCGTGGGCGTGTCTCCCGACATGGCGGCCGAGGTGGCACGTCGCCTGGGCGTGCCGCTGAAGCTCATCCCCTACAAGTCGCCGGGAGAGCTCGGCGACGATGCCGGCAACAACGTCTGGGATATCGGCAATATCGGCGCCGAGCCGCAGCGCGCCAAGACGATTGCGTTTACGGCCGCCTACTGCGAGATCGAATCGACCTATCTCGTCCCGGCGGGCTCGCCCATCCAATCGATTGCGGACGTCGACAAGCCCGGCATTCGCATCTCGGTGACCGGCAGGTCCGCCTACGGCCTCTGGCTCGAGAACAACATCAAGAATGCGACGCTCGTGCGGACGGATTCGCTCGACGGCTCTTTCGAGAAGTTCGTGCAGGAGAAGCTCGACGTGCTGGCGGGTCTACGCCCGCGCCTGATCGACGACGTCAAGAAACTTCCCGGCGCACGCATTCTCGATGGCAAGTTCTCGGCCGTGCAACAGGCCGTCGGCACGCCGAAGAAGAACATGAAGGCGGCACCATGGCTCGCCGCGTTCGTCGAAGAGGCGAAGCGGTCCGGCTTCGTACAGAGCCTGATCGACAAACACAAGGTCAACGGCCTGTCGGTTGCGCCGCTCGCCTGATATGGTTTGCCGTCCGGTTATGTTAACCGGGCGGCGGCCTGTCGGTCGTTGCCTCGCGCCTCGACCTGGGGTCGTCAAAAGACCGAATGCCGTAATTCGAATTGAAACTTTATTGATTGACTTTTGCCGCGACATTCTGTATTTGATTTGGTGACTGCTGGAGTGGGGTGGCAAGTCATTGACACCTCCCCGGCAGTTGTTGGTTTTGCTTGGTTCGATCGCCGGCCGTATTATCTGCCCGGTCAATGCGTGTCGCATCACATCTCCCCCACGCGATAGCCGACGCCGCAGTCCAATCGAGCGGACTGGCGCGCTTTTTTTGGCGCGGTGATGGCGGAAGCGGCCTCGATGCTCTGCATTGCTTTTGCGATGCGCGCCCGTCGAAACGGGCCTGAGCAGCTGTTTTTTTAGTGGCTTCATCGCCGGTTCGCGCAATTCGGCGTGCCTGTTGGGGCGGCTTATGCTGCAGCGGAGCCGAGATGATGGATACGGAGTTTTTAAATCAGGCAGGAATGCGTTCGGCGTGAAAGGCGGCCATTAATTATTCTCGCGAGGTCTCAAAAGCCATTGAAAGATGATTTGCCGATTTTCGAAGAAGCGAGCGTCATTCAAACCGTATCGTCAGGGCATTCGTAAAGAAGGGCGGCATGCGTATTTCTGCCTGTCCGGCCCTACCGCTGCGTGCCGACTTTCAGCCGGTTAGTCTGTTTCCGCTTTCACTCGTCTCATGGCAGGAGGAGCTGGTGCGGAGGCGTCGGGGCTTGCCGATGTGGCACTTGCACGAGACGTGGGCGCCTATCTCTACCGGGGCGTCTAGCTCGAAGAGTAGTCCCAGCCCCGTCCGATGGCATCAGAGCCGAAAGCTCCGCAGCGTACTGGACGCGGTGGGGGTTGGTCGCGGTCACTCCGCGCGGGGAGCGCGGCCCGTGTGTCGTCTTGGGCCGACGCTTTGGCGCCCGTGCGCCTTGGTTCTGCCAGGGTCGTCCTGCACAGTTCAATGCTCAGGTGGAGCCCTTCGATTCGACGGGGCAAGGTGCGAATGGGTCGAAAACTCATCGGATTTGCAGTTCTGACGGCCCTGGCCGCCGGCACCTATGCGTCCGCGCCGATGGTTGCCGCTTGGCAAATCCGCGAGGCCGTACGGGCGGGCGATACGGCGCGCCTCGAGGAGAAGGTGGACTGGCAATCGGTGCGCAAATCTCTCAAGTCGTCGGTCGCCGAGACGCGGAAGGCCATCGGTGAACTGACGGATGTCGCGGGCCTGCCGCGTCCCGGTGTCTGGCAGCGCTTCAAGATGGCGGCCATGCCGTTTCTCACCGATCCGCTGATCGATCGCTATGTCACTGCGGAGGGCGCACCGAAGCTTTACGCATGGCGACAGTCGCTCGTGCAGCGCGCTGAAGCGGTCCGAGGTGCCGCGCGCGCCTCGGCCGATTGGATCCGTTCGTCCGCGGCGAAGGAGCAGAGCGGCTGGCTCGAGGCGATCGGATTGGATCGCATGCAGGATGTGGCCGGGAGAGTACGGCGATGGGAGTTCGTCTCGCCGATGCGGTTCGAGATCGAACTGGCGGACCGGCTCTCCCGTGACCGGACGTGGCAGGCGGTTCTGGAATTGCGCGGCCTCTCGTGGAAGCTGACGGAAATGCGTGTGGCTGAGCTGCAGGCGAATGTCCGAGATGGTGACGCCGCGAAGATAGCCGGAGCGCCTTGAACCCTACTCCCCGCGGCGACGTTCGAGACGCTTCTCGCGTGTGCGGTTTCTTGCGTGCCGCGCACCGCTTCCCGACAGTTGCTGGCCCGGCACGCGGTACTCGTTGCGGAGGCGGAGCCGACACGTCGTCGTCGCCCCGTCAATCGCGGATGACGATTGACGCCGACTGCGAGCGCAAACCGGTCTTGACGGCGTGCTCCAGTTCGCGAGGGCCCGCGCGCTCGGCAAGCGGTTCGGGCACCACCCACATGATGTAATCGGGGCCGACGACCGGCGTGCACGTCAGACGCCCGCCGTCGATGCGGCAACGCGAGGCTCCGTCGAGAACATGCGGCTCGCGCCGATCGTGACGAAGGAGCCGCATGTCGATCGGTTGGACAACCGCGGGGTAGGAGACAAGATCGACGTTGCGGAAGACGCACCCGAGAGAGTTGCGGCAGGCGCCGGCGCGTTCGCCGAGCGTTCGGGCCGCACCGAAGGCGCGGCGCCGCGGCAGCAGATCGGCCGGTGTCCCGGCGCCTGCTCCGACGTAGCAGCCATTTTCACCGCACAGAAGCGGGTCGGCCGTCTTGTTGTTGCGCCGGATGCCGCGGTGGCCGGGCTCGAGCACCATGAGGATCGTCACGCGCGTCGCGCTGCGGAAGCCTTCCGGTGCCTCGCCGCGGCGATCGTCGGCGTCGGGTTCGTCGCTCGCGACAGCACGCTCGACCGGCGTGCGTGCATAGGGCGGCGGCAGAGCCTCGGCGCGGTGCGCCGAGCCATCGCGGTCGGCGGCTTGCGAGCCATGTGCGGACCGACGCTTTACCCACGCTTCGCGCACCTTCCTCAATGTTTCGTCGATGTCGTCTGCTTCGGCCTCGCGCTCGGCCTCCATGCGAGCGTACTCGGCCTCGTCGACACGGGTTTTTTCTTCGGCGATCTGGCGTGCTTCGTCGGACTTGCGCTTGATCTCGGCGAGGCGGTGCGCTTCCTCGACGCGCTCGCGCTCTTCCTCACGGCGTTGGCTCTCGGCCACGCGACGGGCATCCTCGGCTTGGCGTTTCGCTTCCGCGTGTCGTGCCGCCTCCAGCCGTTGCCGCTCCTCGGCCTGCCTGCGCGCTGCGGACCCCCGCCGCTCGTCCTGCTCACGCTGCGTGGTGGCAGCTTCGCGGGCCGCGTCAGCCGGTGCGTCGGCTCCGGACTGCGCGGCGCGGCGCGCTTCGGCTTCGGCCCTCGCACGTTCGAGCATGTCGATCTCGTCGCTCAGCCGGCGCTCTTCCTCGGGTCGCGGCCGTTCCAGTGCCTCGACCTTGTGCTCGCGTCCGGCGTCTGCGGGTGGTGCCTGCTTCTGGGATGCCGTCTCGGCGAGGATGCGCGCGATCGGATCTTCGGTTTCGGCGCGAGCGGCGAGGGACAGCGTTACGGCCACCGCAGCAAGGATTGCCGTGCCAGCCCTTCGAGACAAAGCACGCATGATCCAGCCTCCCCTTCGCGGCCGAAAACAGCGGCCGACGGCGCATTAGTTCGATGCTGTCGAAAGTAGTTCAGAACTTGGGCAGCAAAGCGGTCAAACGCTGAACTGATGCTGAATTTCGATCAAGCTTCGCGCGACGCGGCCAGGGACGCGATGGCGGCGATACCCTCGCGATAGGTGGGGTATGCAAGCTTCACGCCGAGGTTTTCTTTCATGCGCCTGTTCGATACGCGCTTCGCTTGATCGTAGAAGCTGCGCGCCATGGGCGAGAATTGTGCTTTTGCGAAGGGGACGAGCGGGGGCGGCGCCATGCCGATGATGCTTGCCGCGTAGGCAACGACCTCGTCGGCGGGGGCAGGCTCGTCGTCGGTGATGTTGTAGACGTTGTGGGGCGAAGGCTGTCTCATCGCCGCTTCGAGGGCGGCTGCGATGTCGTCGACATGGACCCGATTGAAGACCTGCCCAGGCTTCGAGATGCGCCGCGCGGTGCCGGCGCGTAGCTGGTCCACGGCGCTGCGCCCGGGACCGTAGATGCCCGGCAGCCTGAAAATATCGACGCGCCGACCGTGCTCGTTGCCGAACGCGAGCCAGGCTCGTTCGGCCTCCAGCCGGTCGACCCCTCGCGGTCCTGGATCACGAGGCGCCGTCGTCTCGTCGACCCACCCGCCCCGGTGATCGCCATAGACGCTGACCGTCGAGAGATAGCCGAGCCAGCGCAGCCGAGGGCCTCGCGCCAAATGGTTGCCGAGGTGGTCAAGAACGGGGTCGCCACCGGGGCCGGGTGCCGCCGACAACAGCACGTGGGTTGCCTCGGAGATTGCAGCGGTCAGTTCGGCTGATAGATCCGGGCCGTCGAACGGCACCCCGTTCCAGCCACGATGCTTGATACGTTGCACGCCGTCGGCAGAGCGCGCCGTGCCGGCGATACGGGCGCCTTTCGGCTCCAGGCGCCGGGCGAGTGCGGCGGCCGTATAGCCGAGCCCGAGGCAAAGCACGCGCCATTCTGCGTGGGGGAGATCACGGTTGTCGGTCATGCCTCAGTTCCTCGAACCATTCCGCGCGTACGCTCTCGTTCGTCTCCAGATCGAGGTAGCGTTCCGCCAACGAGCGGATCAGGTCGGTGCCGCCGAGCCGGGCAACTGCCCAAACGGCTGCCCCCCTGACGAGCGCCGCCGCGTCGTCGAGACAGCGCGTAACGTCGGGCAGCAGCTCGGTAAGGCCCGAGTTCCCAGCCGCGATGAGCGTGTTGCGCACAAAGCGGTCGCGACCCGTTCGCTTGATCGGCGAGCCGCTGAATCGCAAGCGAAATGCCTTATCGTCGAGCTTGAGGAGCTCGGTCAGATCGGTTTCAAGCGTCGCGGCGGTTGCCGCCAGCCGAGCCTCATGCGCGGCCGTCGCGAACTTGTTCCAAGGGCAGACCGCGAGGCAGTCGTCGCAGCCGTAGATGCGGTTGCCCATCAGCGGTCGCAGCGCGCGGTCGATCGGCCCCTTGTGCTCGATCGTGAGATAGGAAATGCAGCGCCGGGCGTCGAGCTGATAGGGGGCGGGGAATGCCTCGGTCGGGCAGATGTCGAGGCATCGCCGGCACGAGCCGCAGGCGTCCGACGACGGCGTGTCGGGCGTCAGCTCAGCCGTCGTGAGGATGACGCCGAGGAAGAGCCATGAGCCCGCCTCGCGTGAGACCAGATTGGTGTGCCGGCCCTGCCAGCCCACGCCGGCGAGCGCGGCCAGTGGCTTTTCCATCAGCGGGGCGGTGTCGACGAACACCTTTACGTCGCTCGTAGTCCTACGTGCGAGAACACCTGCGACTTCCTTCAGGCGACCTTTCACGACATCGTGGTAGTCGCGGCCCCGCGCGTAGACAGAGATCGCGCCGCGGTGCTTGCGGGCCAGCGCGGCAAGTGGGTCCGAGTCCGGACCATAGTTCATCCCGAGGACGACGGCCGAGCGCGCTTCGGGCCATAGCGCCCGCGGATGACGCCGGCGATCTGCTTGAACCCTGAGCCACTCCATGTCGCCGTGGCGATCGTTGACGATGAATGTGTCGAGCCGTTCCCCGTGCAACCGGGCGAAGTCGTCCAGCCGCGCGAAACCGACCTGCGCAAAGCCCGCCTTCGTGGCGGCGCGGCGGACATGCTCTTCGGGGGAAAGCTGGCTGCGCATCAGAAATCGAGATTGTCGTAATGAAGTGGCGGCATGACGCCCGGCAGGCGATCGCCGAGCAACGGCATGAACGAGGGGCGCGATTTCATGCGGACATACCAGTCGCGTGCCGACGGGAACGCGTCCCACGGCACTTCGTCCAGATAGTCGAGACACGACAGATGTGCCGCCGCGGCCATGTCTGCGAAGCTCATCTCATCGCCCGCGAGCCAGCGGCGCTGGTCGGCGAGGTAGCTGACGTAACTGAGATGATAGCGCAGATTGGTCCTGAGTGCGCGCAGCAACTCGGCATCCGGCTGCTGGCGGGCGAGTTGGGGGCGCAGCCGGCCTTCGACCTTCTCGCGCAGCATCTCGCGGCTCGCCTCCGCCGCAAGCTTGGAATGAAACCAGTCGACGAGGCGGCGCACCTCGGAGCGATCCTCGTCGGAGCCCGGAAACGGGTCGCAGACCCGCTCATCGGGTGGTGCGCGACGGACGACTTCGCCCAAATACTCC
Organism: Hyphomicrobiaceae bacterium; assembly: GCA_050187415.1. Classification (GTDB taxonomy): domain Bacteria; phylum Pseudomonadota; class Alphaproteobacteria; order Rhizobiales; family Hyphomicrobiaceae. The sequence goes on from JBFWXN010000005.1 coordinate 73,016, forward strand.
GAAATGGCATAGGCTCCTGCGACCACCAGCCCGTCGAACTCGAGCACCGGCAGCGCGCCGGAGGGATTAAGCGCCAGGAAGGCCGGTCGCCATTCCCACGGAAGCTCGTCCGCGAGGGTGACATCGATCTCGATCTCCCCGAGCAGCAGCCGGATCGACCGGGACATCGGGCAAAGCTTGAAATGTGTGAGCCGGGCCATGCAATCGCTGGCTCCCCCGCCTGTTGGGTCTGCTGCGGCGCCTGGCGCTGCTCATGGCCGAATTCGCGCCTCAGCGAATTGCGCTTCTATCACTAGAGGATCGCACCGGCCATCTTCATGGCCCACGTGCCACCCAACGGCCACAGGCAAGCGGCCGACATTGGATCGGACATTCCGTCGTCTCGCCCCGGCCACGATTCCTGCTAAGCCGGCCATGGACCAACCCGCCTCCCCAGCCGGGCCGGCGCTTCCGGATCAGCGAGGGCCCATGAATACTTGGCAGTCCGTTCTGCTCGGCGTCGTCGAGGGTCTGACGGAGTTCATCCCCGTGTCGTCTACGGGACACCTGCTTCTGATAGAGCATTTCCTCGGTATCAAGCCGGACAAGCGCGTTTTCGAGATCCTGATTCAGCTCGGCGCGGTGCTGGCGCTGCTGACCATCTACTCGGCGCGCCTGTGGAAGCTGGTCGCCGATCTGCCGAGCGATCCGGCGGCCCGCCGGTTCGTCTCGGGCATCGTGCTGGCATTCCTGCCGGCCGCGCTCGCTGGCGTGCTCGGGCACAAGTTCATCAAGGAGGTTCTGTTCGAGACGCCGCTCCTTATCTGCATCACGTTGATTACGGGGGGCGTCATTCTGTTGATGGTCGACCGCATGCAGCTCCGGCCGACGATCAACGCGGCAGACGAAGTGGGGCCCCTGACCGCACTCAAGATCGGCGCCTGCCAGTGCCTCGCGCTGGTCCCGGGCGTTTCGCGATCCGGCGCGACGATCGTCGGCGCCATGCTGCTCGGGCTCACCAAGCGCGCGGCGGCCGAGTTTTCGTTCTTTCTCGCCATGCCGACCATGGCCGGCGCCTTCGCCTACGATCTTTACAAGAATTATGGGGCTCTCGATACGGCAGCGCTTCATTCGATCGCGATCGGCTTCGTGATGGCGTTCATCACGGGGGTTGTCGTCGTCCGCTACCTGCTCGAATTCGTCTCGAAGTATGGCTTCGCGCCGTTCGCGTGGTGGCGTCTGATTGTCGGTGGACTGGGCCTAGGCGCCATCCTGGTCGCCGGCTGGTAGTCGTTTCCCTAGAAAAACAGTTGCTTCCGGACGAAAGCTATGACCCGCTTCGACGCTCGGGAGTGATGCCAGACGCTCTCGATGAGGGGGCTCTCAGCAAGGGAAACATCCACATGACTGCTCGTGCGATCGTTGCCGAGTTCGTCGGCACGTTCTGTCTGGTGCTCGCCATCGCCGGGGCGGCCCTCTTCGCGGCACCGTCCGCGGGGCTCGTGGCGGTTGCGCTGGCCGCTGGCATCTCGGTCGTTTCGATGGCCTATGCCGTAGGTCACATCTCCGGCGGCCATTTCAATCCTGCCGTGACCATCGGCTTGATCGCCGCGGGCCGTTTCGACACGTCGAAGGCGCCGGTCTATATCGGCGCCCAGGTGCTGGGGGGCGCCGCGGCCGCGCTGGTGCTCTCGATCGTTCTCTCGTCAGGGCTCTCGGTCAAGACCAACACCTTCGTCGGCGCCTCCAACCACTATGGCGGTGCGGGCCAGTTCGGCCTCCTGGCCTCCATGCTGCTCGAGATCGTGATCACCGCGTTGTTCGTGATCATAATCGTCGGTTCCACGGCGCGAAGGTCGCCGTCCGGCTTCGCGCCACTCGCGATCGGCCTCGCGCTCGCGCTCTTCCACATCATTGCGATCCCGGTCACCAATGCCTCGCTCAATCCGGCGAGAAGCACAGCGACGGCACTATTTGCAGGCGCCGGACCGCTGTCCCAGCTCTGGGTGTTCTGGGTGGCCCCGATACTCGGTGGCGTCTTCGGCGGGGTAATCGCCCGATACCTGCAGGAGGAATAAGGCGACGAGGCGCTGCCCTCAACCGTGCTTCACGTACGTCGGCGTGTGCCCCATGGCCATCAGGGCGTGGTCGGCCGAGAACATGTCCGCATGATGCAGGACGTAGGCCGCGAAGGTGCGGCCGCGATACGGCATCTTGGGGGAATGCGTGGTGACGGTGGCGACGACCTCATGGCTGAAGCCAAGCTCCTTCAAGAGCATGCCGCCGACCACGCCGTGTGGGATTTCGTCGGCGAGCCGGGAGCGCACGACGCGTCCGTCGCGGCGTTCGTACATCAGCGGTTTGTCGACGTCGTGCAGCACGAGAATGGGGACCAGGGTGTCGTGGGGCACATCGTTGCCCCAGTCGCTCTTGGCGCGCGCGGCAAGATCGACGCCGGCCCGCGTGACTTCGTTGACGTGGCCCAGCAATGGATAGTCGACGCCCTCGGTCCACGGCATGTCTTCGAGCCGTTCGTAGGGGCTGGCGGCCCAGGTCGTAACCCAGGCCGTAACGACGTCCTCGCGCAGGCCGGGCGAGATCAGGTCGAGGCCCCACACCTTTTCGGCGACGGCCTGCCGGCGCCAGTTCGAGCTTCGGTCGATCGTGTAAGGGTGAGACATCGGCGCGCTCCGGGGCGAACCGCGCCGCGCAAACGTGCTGCGCGGCGCGCGGGTGTGTGTTGCTGATCGCTACTGATCGAGCCATACGTTGACCAAGTCATTTCCCTGGAAATGGCTCGGAGAGAAGTTCCAACCCTTGATCTTCTTGTGCAGGACGATGATGCGCTGCCACCAGTGCACCGACAACGAGTATCCCTGCTTCAGAAGGTGCGTCTCGAACTCTTGGATCAGCGCTTTGCGCTTCTTCGGATCGAGTTCGCGAACCTGCCGGTCCCACAGATCGTCGAGCTTTGTGTCTGTGTGGCGCGAGTAGCTGATCGGCGACTTCTTGTTAGTGAGATGCGACTGGTGGCTCTCGGTTGCGTTGTCGGCGGCCGTGGTCACGGGGTAAAGCGCGACGTCGAAGTCGCCGCCGACGAGATTGGCAAAGTAGGCCTTTGTCTCGACTTGGCTGTGCTCCACCTTGACGCCGATGCGCCGCCACTGGTCGATGAGGAAGATGCCGGCCGGCGTGTAAGGCTCGGCGAGCGTCCGGTTATGCAGACGTATCGTGAGGTTCTCCTGGCCCGCTTCCTTGAGCAGGCGCTTCGCCTCGGCCCGCGACTTCTCGATGTCGCGCCAGTAGCCCGGTATTTTCTCCAGCTCCGAATTCGGCAGTGCCATATCGTATCCGGGACGCAGGAAGCCGCCGGTCGGCTTGACGATCGTCACCTTCGAGAGCTGCTCATTGCCGTTCCACCGGTCGATGGCGAGTGACAGCGCTTGCCGCACGCGCACGTCGTCGAAGGGCTTTCGCGTCGTGTTGAAGATGACGATGTTCACAGTGGCCCATGGGCCCTCGTGCACAGTCCATCGGTCTGGATCGCCCTTCTTGAGCTGATCGCGCTCGGCGGGGGTCCGCCCGCGGAACTCGGCGTCGAACTGGCCGCCCAACATGCCGGGGACGACGGCATTCGACTTCACGAAGAACGCCTTGTAGCCGTCGAGGTAAGGACGGTTCTCCCGGAAATAGCCGTCGAAGCGCTTTGCGATGACGTGCGAGCCGCGCACGTGCTCCACAAACTGGAATGCCCCCGATCCGAGGATGTTGGTGATGGGGAAGCGCGGATCCTTCTCGACCTTGGCCTTGCTGTAGATGCAGTTGAAGGGCTGGGCGAAGTTATCCATCATCGAGCCGTTGGGCGCATCCAGCTTGAACACGACCGTCGTGGGGTCCGGCGCCTCGATCGACGTGACGCCGGAGAACAGCGATTTCCTGAGCGATACGATCCCCTTGGGTGGATCCTTGATCCGCTCGAAGGAGAACTTCACATCGGCGGATGTCAGAGGTGAGCCGTCGTGGAATTTCACGCCGTCGTGGATCTTGAAGGTGTAGGTCAGACCGTCGCTCGAGATGTCCCAGCTCTTGGCAAGGTCGCCCGTGATCTTGCCGTCCTGGCTCGCATCGTAGCGTACGAGAAACGAATAGAAGGGGCTGATCGGGTGCAGCAGTGCAAACGTCTGCGAGCCGTGGCAGTCGTAGTCCGCGGGCTCGGCGGTGACCGCGAACTGCAGCGTCCCGCCCTTCTTAGGGGTCTCGGCCGCGGCAACCGCGGAAACCGAAATGCTAAGGAATCCAGCCGCAAGCCATGCGGCGGCCTTGGGTCGAGCCATGGTCGTCCTCCCTTGATACCCTGTTTATTGGAATGGCGCCGGTTGATCTCCGGCGCCTTCTGGGTGGAACGAGTGTACCGTGCGCGCCGCCTCGGCGCAACTGGCTAGCGCTCAGGAGGCGGGGGGCAGGCGATGTGAGAACGCCGTCTCGGCCGAGGTGACGAACTCGAGCAGGGCGGTCTGCCCGTCCTCGGTCGCGCGTCTCGCACGGCGGAAGGCGTCGGCCACCTGATCGGGATCGTCGACCCGCTCGCTCCAGGCGCCGAGCTCTCTCGCGATGCCCGCGTAGTTGCCGCCGAGATCGCGCGAATTGTGCCGCTCGTGCGAAAGCTTCATGTGCGGGATCTCGATGGCCATGGTCGAGTTGTTGAGCACCACAGTCAGCGTAGGAATGCCGGCACGAACTGCGGTTTCGAGGTCGAGGCCGGTCATGCCGAAGGCCGCGTCGCCCATGAAGTTGACGCAGAACTTATCGGGAGCCGCGATCTTGGCTCCGATGGTCAGGCCCAGGCCGGTGCCGAGCTGGTGCGATTTGCCCCAGCCCATATAGCCGCGCGGCCGGGTTGCCCGATAAAACGGCAGGATCTGGTCCCGCGGGCTGCCTGAATCGTGCGTGACGATGGCGTCCTTCGGATCCACGACACGCATGAACTCGTTGATGACGCGATAGGGATTGATCGGCCGCTCGCCCGACGTCAGCTTCGCCTGCCAGCCGGCGAGCCACTCCGTGCGCAACTTGCCGAGCGCAGCGGCGTTCTCAGGCCCGCGTTTCGTCTTGCCGAGCCGGTCCTTCACGGCCTCGACCAGCGCGGTAAGCACAAGCCTGGCATCGCCGAGGATGCCGATCTCGGCAGCCACGCTCTTGTTCAGGTCGCGCGCGTCGTTGGTGGCATGGATGACCCGCTTGTCGGGCGCGATGGCCGGGCTGGTGATGCGATGTGGCGTGAACGAGCAGCCTATGCCGCACACGACGTCTGCCGCGCGAAGGGCCTGCAGGCCATGGCCGGTGAAAACGATGCCGCCTGTGCCGACGGCCAGCGCGTGGTCCTCGGGAAACGCGCTCTTGGCATCGCCCGAGGTCATGACCGGAGCTTGCAAAAGCTCGGCGAGCTCGATCAGTTCGGGCGTTGCCTCAGCGTAGAGGACCCCCTGCCCGGCATAGAGAAGGGGGTTTCGCGCCTCGATCAGCAGCTTTGCTGCGTCGTCGATATCACGCGGGTCGGGGGCGGAACGGACTTCGCGCACATTGGCGTAAGCGGGCGGCGCATCGAGCTTTGCCTTCACCACGTCCGTCGGCACCTCGACCATCACCGGCCCGAGCCGCCCATTGCGCAGGCCGTTGAATGCCCGGCGCATCACGGCGCCCACCTGTGTCGGCAGATTGAGCGGCTCCACCTGCTTGGTGACGCTGGCGAATGTTCTCGTCGAGTTGAACATCGGGAAAACGTGCGCCACGTCGCGCGGATGGCCGAGGGGCAGGAACAAGACGGGTGCGCTGTCGGAGTAAGCTGACGCGATGCCCGGGAAGGCGTTCTCGGCGCCGGGGCCGTACTGCATGGCGAACACTGCAGGCGGGCGGCCGTTTGCGGTGCGCGCGAAACCTGACGCCATGTCGACGCCGACGCGTTCCTGCCGACAGATGACTGGCTTCAGCCCCGCTGCCACCGCCGCCTCGATGATCGGGGTCGTCGGGAAGCAGAACAGCGTCGAGATGCCCTCGCGCTTCAAGATGTCGGCAATGGCGTCCATGACCATCATGGCGTGCGTCTCCTCGCGTTGGTTGGTGTTTGCCCAAGCGTGTCAGATGCGCTGGCCCCACGCCAGTCGCGTTTCGACCGTGGGGTCGAAGGAGCTACTTCACGAGTTCGATGAACTCGATGCCGAGGTGGCGCTCCGGCAATTCGAGCCGCAGGCGTCCCGAGGCCGGCTTGACCAGAATGCCCACCTCGTCGCTCTTGTTGTTGCCGGCGTAGCCCGATGGCACAGCGTTGCCTTCGATGTAGCTCTGACCGAGATAAAGATAGCGGTTGCTGTCGATACGCAGCAGACGTCCGATCTTGCGCTGAGAGCCCGTGGTTTTGTGAAAAACGTAAACTTTGCCGGTTCGTGCGATCTCGCACCGGAAGTAGTTGTACGCGAAGACGCCGAGATCGCCGACCTGCACCGAGCGGCAGCGCCAGTTGCCGAACGGCTCGTTGAAATCGAAGGCGACGGAGCCGCCCTTCAGGACCTGGGCGAGTGCCGCTTGTCCTTGACGCTGGTCGTCGTCGCGGTTGGCGTCGGCGCGCGCCTTCTCGATCGCCTTGGTCTTGGTGTCCTCGAGATTGACGATGCGTGTCAAATCGTCGGCGGACAACAAGTCTGCGAGGTCAGGCGGCAAGACGCTTTGAGCCGGCCTCGGGGGCGGCGAAGCAGCGGGGGATGGAGTGGCGGCTGGCTGTGACGGCGCCGGCTGAGGCCTCGCCGTGGCCGGCTGCGATGTCGTCGCCGGCGGCGGGACGCTTGTCGCCTGGCTCGCTCCGAGTCGCGGCGAGGGAACGGGTGGAGCGGTCGCGACGGATGACGGGCTCGCGCTCGACGACGGCGCCACTCGAGCGGAACCGGACGACGTCCCGTTCCGCAGGAGCGACCAGGCGGCGACGCCGCCGAGCATGAGGACAATGCTGCTCGCGACCAGCAGTGGCACCAGTCTGCGTGCCGAATTGCTCTCGGGTGCGCGCGCGCCTGCATCCGCAATGTCGGTGAAGCTGACGTGTCGCGGCGCAGCATTGGCGGAGGCCGATGCCGTCGAATTTGCGGGCTGCGATCGGCTTGTCCCCGGCGCCGCGACGGCCGCAGAGGGCGCCACGGAGGAGGCCACGACCGGAGCCTCGGCCTGCGCCGCGTTCGAGGTCAGCAGGTCCCGCAACGCGCCGATCGACTGTGGACGCTCGGTCATGCGCAGGCGCATGGCCCGATCGATGCCGGCAAGAAAGCCCGGCCGGAAGCCGTGGTCCTGCGGCAGTTCTTCGGCGATCGGTTTCAGGTCGTCTTCCAACTGACGCTCGGTCGCCTCAGGTGGGGTTCGGCCGGTTATCGTCCGATAAAGTGTCGCCCCGAACGCGTAGACGTCGGACCATGGCCCCTGCGAGCGGCCGGAGCTGGTGTATTGCTCAGGTGGCGAGAAGCCGCCCTTCACGATTGCCGACATCATCTGCGAGCGTTCGGCCAGCGCCTGCCGCGCCGCCCCGAAATCGATCAGGCACGGCGTGTTGTCCTTGCGGATCAGGATGTTGTCGGGGGCGAGGTCGCGATGCAGCAATCCCGCATTGTGAATGAACTGCAGCGCATCGAGCAGGCGGCCGAGCCAGACGTCGATCTCGGCTTGGGTGGGCGTGCGGCCGAGCTGATCGCGCCACGTCTTCATGCTGACGCCGTCTTCGTAGCCCAGCACCATGTAGGCCGTGCCGTTGGCTTCGAACACGTCGGTCACGTCGACCACGTTCGGGTGCTTGCACCGACCGAGTGAGCGTCCCTCCTGCAGGAACCGGTCGAGCGCCCACGTGTAGGTCGGCGGGTCGGTGGGGCGCACCTCGGAGGTGGCACCGTCCCGGTAGGCGAACTGGCGTGGGAAATGCTCCTTGATGGCGACGATGCGGCCGAGGGTTTCGTGACGGGCCACGTAGGTGATGCCGAAGCCGCCGGCGGCGATCACGCTTTCAACCACGTACCGATCGAGACGCGCCCCGGTCGGTAGGGCGGAAAACCCGTGTCCGACGCTGGCCCGCGTCGCAGCCGCGCCGTCGCGTTGGCCTGCCCTCTGGTCGTCTGTCGCCATCCGCAGGCTCCTGGCTCTCTTGCTCGGCGCCGATACACCTGTTCGCCCGCAGGGAGCGGCCGATGCAGCCGCCTTCTGTCTACCGGAATTTCCCCGGTTGCAAGCCCGCCCGGCAACTCTGCATGAGCGGCAACAGCGTCAGGGCCCCTTGAGGGCCCGGCCTATCAAGACGAGGCCGCCTATGACGATCGTCGCCTCGATCATGGTCTCGTGAAGTTTCACCGGCAACCGTCGCGACAGCCAACGCGCGATCAGCGTGCCCGGCGTTGCCATCGCTCCGATCAGCACGGCGACGAGGCAGAGTTTTGGCGGCAACTCGCCTGCCGCCGCGAAGACGCCGGTCTTGGCGATGCCGACCAGTGCACTTGCGAGGGCGTCGGTCGCGATGACCGGCATGCCGCTCAACCCCATCGACATCAGCATGGCGATGAGAATGACGCCGGTACCCGTCATGCCGCCCGTCAGAAACCCGTAGAAGGCGCCTGCTGCACCAACGCCAGGGCCGCTCAGGCGGAATCGTCGGCGCGCGATGAGGCGGCGCAAAGGCACCATGAGAATGAGCCCGGTCCCGATCACCAGCGCGGCGCCGCGGCCCGACAGCATCGTGTAGGACCAGGCGCCGATCATCGTGGTCGGAATGGCGAAGGCGGCAATGGTCAGCGCCTTCGGCAAATCGAGATGCTCGCGAAAGATGTAAACGCGGGTTGGATTGGTAATGAGCGCCGAGAGGCTGATCACCGGCACGATGGCCTCCGGCCCGATCAGCGGCACCAGCACGAGCGGCATCAGCATGCCGGTACCGTAGCCCGCGAGGCCGCCGATGGTCTGCGTTACGAGCGCGGTGACCGAGATCAATCCGATCTGCCAAAGCTCGAGCCCGAAAATGGTCATTCCCGCGGGCCCCCGGCCGGTCAATCGAAGTGCACCACCATCCCATCATAGGCGGGCTCGACATGCGGCGGCAGCTCGCGCTTCAGGGCCGCATAGTCGAGGTCGATGTGCAGGTGCGTGAGAATGGCACGCTTCGGTCGCACTCGCTCGATCCATTCGAGGGCCTGCGCGACGGAAAAGTGGCTCGGGTGCTCGATGTAGCGCAGCGCGTCGACCACCCAAAGATCGAGCCCCTGGAGCAACGCCTCGGAGCCGGGTGGGATGCCGCTGATGTCCGGTGAATAGGCGACGTTGCGCACGCGGAAGCCAAGCGAGATCTGGTTGCCGTGATGCTGCTCGATCGGTATCGCCACGATCGGACCGGCAGCGCCGTTGACGGTGATCGGGTCTGGCGGCGTGATGTCGTTGGCGGTGAGGATCGGTGGATAGCTCGAACCTGGCGCGGTCGCGAAACAGTAGCCGAAGCGTGTCTTAAGCGAGGCCCCGGTCAAAGCGTCGAAATGCACGTCGACGCGTTTTCGCATGTTGAAGGCGAGGATCCGCAGATCGTCGATGCCGTGGGTGTGGTCGGCATGGTCATGGGTGAAGGCGACACTGTCGATGGCGCCGACGTCGGCGTCGAGCAGCTGCTCGCGCAGATCCGGCGGCGTGTCGACGAGCAGCCGCGTGTGGCCGCGGCCGGCGATGCGTTCGATCAGCGCTGCACACCGGCGCCGGCGGTTCTTGGGATTGGAGGGATCGCAGGCGCCCCAGTTGTTGCCCAGCCGCGGCACGCCGCCCGATGATCCGCTGCCGAGCAACGTCAGGCGGTAGCTCATGCGTCGGCTCCTGCCGCCCGACGTGGCACTTTCCGGAACAGGCGATAGAAGTTCGCCGTTGTCGCGGTGCCAAGCTCCGTCGGGGAGATGCCCCTGACCCTGGCCAGCGCAGCCGCGGTATGCACCACGAAAGCGGGCTCGTTGCGCTTGCCCCGAAACGGCTCCGGCGCGAGAAAGGGGGCATCGGTCTCGATCAGCAGACGGTCGAGCGGAACCTCGGCGGCGATGGCCCGGAGGGCATCTGATTTCTTGAACGTCACGACACCCGAAAACGAGACATAGTGGCCGAGCGCTACCGCGCGCCGCGCCAACTCCGCGCCACCCGTGAAGCAGTGCAGGATCGCCGGGAACGGGCCCTTCGCGGTCTCGTCCTCGAGGATGCGGATGGTGTCCTGATCGGCGTCGCGCGTGTGGATTTCGAGCGGAAGGCCGGTCTCACGCGCGGCGGCGATGTGCCGACGGAACCCTTCGGCTTGCGCCTCGGGCGGCGACTTCTTGTAGAAGTAGTCGAGCCCGGCCTCGCCGATGCCGACGCACTTCGGATGCTCGGACAGCCGGATGATCTCGTCCAGCCCGATATCGAGTTCCTCGTGGGCACGATGGGGATGCGTGCCCACCGTGCAGTAGACGTCGTCGTAGGCCTCGGCAATGGCGCGATAGGCAGCGTGATTGCGGATCTGGGTCGAGATGGTCACCAGAACGCCGACGCCCGCATCCCTGGCGCGCGCGACATAAGCATCGCGATCGGCCTCGAAGTCGGGAAAGTCGAGGTGGCAGTGGTGATCGACGAGCATCACGCCGTGTCCCCCTTGCCCTTCTCCTTCGCTTTCTTGCCCGGCTTCGGCGGCTTTGCCGGGACGTCGTCACCATCCTCGACCGGACGCACGTAGCGTGGGAAGACGCCGACCGGAGATGGCAGTTCTGTGCCCGGCGTCAGCCGTCCCGCCTTGCCGAGGTGGGCGAACGTGCGCCGCCCGGTCTCCTGACCCAGAAGGGCGAGCAGCTTTGCCGCCGACGTCGGCATGGCGGGTTGCGCCAGAATGGCGAGTTGGCGCACGACCTCGGCCGTGACGTAGAGGATCGTGCCTTTGCGCTCGACACCGAGCGACTTGTCGAACGGCTTTTCGCTCGCGAAATAGCGGTCGGCGTCTGCGATCACCGACCAAAGGGTATCGAGCCACGCCTTCAGTGCCTGTTTCTCCATAGCGGCGGTGGCGACTGGATACATGGCATCTGCAGCCGCCAGCATCGCCTCGTCCTCGGGCGTCAGCGGGCCCGGCGCCGGCACCTTGCCGTCGAAGCCCTTGGCGATCATCGACAGCGAGCGCTGGGCAAGATTGCCGAGTCCGTTGGCGAGATCGGCGTTGATTCGCGTCTCGATCGCCTCGGGGCTATAGCTGCCGTCCTGGCCGAAGGCCGCATCGCGCAGAAAGAAATAGCGCACCGGATCGACGCCGTAGGCTTTCACGAGGTCGAATGGATCGATCACGTTGCCGACCGACTTCGACATTTTCTCGCCCTTGCTGAGCATGAAACCATGGGCAAAGACGCGCTTGGGGAGTTCGAGGCCGGCGGACATGAGGAAAGCCGGCCAGTAGACGGCGTGAAAGCGTACGATGTCCTTGCCGATCACATGCACGTCGCACGGCCAGAAGCGTTTCAGCGTGCTGTCGCCTCGGTTGAGGAGCCCGGTCGCGGTGACGTAGTTGTTGAGCGCGTCGATCCATACGTACATGACGTGCGCCGGATTGCCCGGAACCGGGATACCCCAGTCGAGAGACGCGCGCGAGATGGAGAGATCCTGAAGGCCGCCCGCGACAAAGCTTTTCACCTCGTTGCGCCGCTCGGGCGGCAGGATGAACTCGGGGTTGGCCTGGTAGTGAGCCAGCAGGCGATCCTGGTAGGCAGAAAGGCGGAAGAAGTAGCTCTCCTCCTCGGTCCATTCGACCGGCGAGCCGAGCGGTTCCCGCCGCACGCCATCAGCTCCCAAGATCGTCTCGGCTTCGTCGAAGTAGGCTTCCTGGCGCACGGAATACCAACCGGCATACTTGGACAGATAGATGTCGCCGTTCGCCTCGATCCGCTTCCAGAGCTCCTGGCACGCCTCGTAATGGCGGGGCTCGGTGGTGCGGATGTAATCATCGTACGAGCAATCGAGCGCGTCCTCCATGTGGCGGAACACGGCCGAATTTCGGTCGGCAAGCTGCTTCGGCGGAATGCCTTCGGCGACCGCGGTCTGCTTCATCTTGAGGCCATGCTCGTCCGTACCCGTCAGAAAGAACACGTCGCGGCCGTCGAGGCGGGCAAAGCGTGCGATGGCGTCCGTCGTCAGGGCGGTGTAGGCGTGACCGATGTGCGGGAGACCGTTGGGATAAAAGATCGGTGTCGTCACATAAAACGTCTTGGCGCTCATGGCCGTGGCTCCCATGGGTCTCCCGGCGTCGGATCGCGTGCCGGCTCCGAGCGGCGACCCATCAGCCGCGTGAAGCCACGCCGATCCGGCCGAATGTTTGCAGGATCAATGATTTGCGATCGAGGTTGAGCGCCTGGGCCTCGCTCTTTTCGCGCGCGATTGTTTCCCACAGCTCGGCCCATGTGGCAAGCCTCGCCTCCGGCACGAGGCGCCGAGCCAACTGGGCCTCCTGGTCGTTCGACGCAAGGCCGGCGCCGGTCCGCACCAGTCGGGCGATCAGCTTGAGGAGCAGGTCGAACATCATCTCATAGCGCTCGGCAGCGGCCTGGGACGCGGTTTCGTCGGCGAGCGCGTGCACGGCCGGCCAGTCGATGGCGGGGAGCCGGCCGATGATCTGCCGAATCCGGGCGTCGAGTTTCAATCCGTCGCCGAGCCAGAGCGCGAGAGCGCGACGGGCGCTGCCCTCGGCAAGCGCGATCAGCCGTGACCAGTCATCCGGACCGGGGGGATCATGCTCGTCCGGTGCGAGCGCCTGCAGCACGGCGCGGCGAAGATCGGCGTCGGCGAGTGGCTGCAGGTCCAGCACCCGACAGCGCGACCGGATGGTCGGCAAGAGGCGGCCCGGCGCGGCTGTCAGCAGCAGGAAGAACGTCCGCAGGGGGGGCTCTTCCAGCGATTTCAGAAGCGCATTGGCCGCATTGGCGTTGAGCTGGTCCGCCGTGTCGACGATCACGACGCGCCAGCTCGACGCATCGCTGGCATGCGACAGGAACGACTTGACGCGGCGTACCTCGTCGACCGGGATAACCTGGAGGTGACGCTTGTTGCGATGGTCCCACGGGCGACGCAGCACCATGAGACCGGGATGCGAGAGCGCCAGCACCTGGCGGGCGGCGATGGTTTCCGGCGCGACATCGAGCGAACGGCGCGCCGGGTCGCGTTCGGCGGGCGACGCCAGCACATGGCGCGCCAGACGGTAGGCAAAGGTGGCCTTGCCGATGCCGTCCGTGCCCGACACCAGCCATCCATGGTGCATGCGACCCGAGGCAAAGCTTTCGGCCATGGTTCGCTCGGCGGCCTCGTGGCCGAAGAGCTTGGCGGTGGCGCGCGGGTGCGGCACACCCTCCAGTTTGTCGGCCTCGGGCGGGGCCTCGATCTCCAGCACCGTCGGTGTGCGGGCCATCAGAGGTCGATCCCGAGACGGCAGGCGACGACGCGGCGCACCTCGATCGCGATCGTGCCGACGTCGCCGGTGCCATCGACAAGCGCGACGCGGTCGGGATGGTCGCGGGCCAATTCGACGAAGCCGGTTCTCAGCCGTCGATGGTAGTCGGCGCCGCGAGCCTCGTAGCCATCGGTGACGCCGCTGCGCGCGCGAGCGCGGGCCAGCCCCACGTCGACCGGCACGTCGAGGACGATGCTCAGATCGGGAGGCAATCCACCGACGACCAGCGCTTCGAGGGTCTCGATCGAGGATGAGGGCAGCGACCCGGCGGCACCCTGGTAGACGCGCGTCGAATCGGAGAACCGGTCACAGATGACCCACTGCCCCCGCTCGATGGCGGGCTGGATCACGGCGGAGATATGGTCCGCGCGGGCGGCATAGAAGAGGAGGGCTTCGGCCAGGGGAACATGCGGCGGCAGCGAGGGGTCCAGGATGAAACTACGCAGGCGCTCTGCAAACGGCGAGCCGCCCGGCTCCCGGGTTTCGACCACAGCCTGACCGGAGCGGCGCACGGCGTCGGCAAGCAGCCGGGCCTGGGTGGATTTGCCCGAGCCTTCGCCGCCTTCGAACGTGATGAACTTGCCGCGCATGCAATTTCCGTAGGCGCCGCGCTTGTGGCTGTCAAATGACGCGGCCGTTGCCGTGGCGCGCGAGCCAGACGGTATGGCCACCACAGGTCGGGTCCTCAGCGGCATGGCCAACAACCGAGAACCCTGCCGCGCCGAGCAGTGAACGGTACTCTTCAGGAGCGAGGCTCGCGTGATAGAGGGGCTCACCCTCGAAGCTTCCCACGGCCTCGCCATCAGCCGGGCCGCTGGTGAACATCAGCGAGCATTCGGTCGCGGCATGGGCGGCAAAGATCGGGAACATGGCACGCTGGTCGTCACGCGTCAGATGAAAGAAGCTATCCCACGCCAGAAGGCCATCGAAGCGCTGGCCGAGCATCAGCCGGCGCATGTCGGCAACGAGCCAGCTCTGAGCCGGCATGCGCTCCCGCGCCTTGGCGATCATGGCCGGCGACGAATCGACCCCCGTGATGCGATAGCCGCGGGAGGCCAGGCCAGCGGCGATCGGCTCGCCCGCGCCGCAGCCGATGTCGAGGATCGAGGCCTCGGTGCGGAGGTTCTCGGTGAACCGGTCGAGCCACGCGCTCTCGGCGAGCTTGCGCGACCGGAGACGGTCCCAGGCTTCGGCATGCCGATCGTAGAGGGCGACGTCCCGGCTCGCGGCTGTCTCCGTCACAACGCCCAGCCGAGCGTCAGGTCGACGATCGTGTCGAGCCCGCGTCGCACGATGCCGCCCGGCTGCACGTCCTCGGCGGCATAGAGTGGCACTTCACTGACGGACTGCGACGGACTGGTCACGCGGAGCGTTGCGACCTTGTCGCCCTTCCTGATCGGGGTCTTGAGGGGCCGCTTGTAAACCAGCTCGGCCTTCAGCTTCGGATTGGGCGGGTACTTCGGCAGGACGACGGTCACCGGGCCGTCGCCGACGAGGGGAAGCCACATCCGATCGCCGCCCCAGACGCGCGCCTTGGCGACGACCTCGTCCTTGTCGAACAGCTTGTATTCCGCAATCGACGCAAATCCCCATTCGAGCAATCGGTGGCCTTCGGTGCGAACGTCGCTCTTCTTCGGCAGGCCCATCATGACGAGAATCAGGCGACGGCCGTCCTTGTTGCCCGACGCGATGAGCCCGAAGCCTTCCTTCTTGACGTAGCCGGTCTTGAGACCATCGACGCCGAGGGTGCCCAGCAGGGGGTTGTCGTTGATAAAGCGGAACTTGCGATAGTTGAGCTCCTTCTGGGCAAAGCGCGGATAGAACTCGGGATATTCGCGCATCAGATGCAGTGCCAGCAAGGCCAACTCGCGTGCAGTGGTCTGCTGCGTCTCGTCGGGAAGGCCGGTTGCGTTCGTGAACTTCGACCTGTCGAGGCCGATGCGCCGCGCTTCCTGCGTCATCCGTTCGGCGAATTTGGCTTCGCTGCCGGCGAGGGCTTCGGCGACGGCCATGGTCGCATCGTTACCTGACTGCACGACGATGCCCTGCAGCAGCGTCTCCATCGGTTCGCTGGTGTTCACGGGCACGAACATGGCGGTCCAACCGGACGGCGCACCGCCATGGCGCCAGGCGTTGACCGACATCTTGATCTCGTCGGTGAGCTTGATTTTTCCGCTCTTGATCGCTTTGAACGCCACCGCGAGCGTCATCAGCTTGCTGAGGCCATCGGGCGCCGTCAGCTCGTCCGCATTGTGCTGGAAGAGGATCGCGCCCGAAGCGGCGTCCATGATCACGGCTTGCTGCGCGATCGTCGTCGGGAGGCCGCCTTGCCGCGCGATCTGCGCCGCACTACGGGATTCCGCCGCGGCCGGCCCGAGCGCGGCTCCTATCGCAAGGGTGGCCGACACGAGCACGGAAAGTACCAGTGACAACGCGGTTGCCAGCGTCGTGTGAGTAAGCCGTGGGCGCCGACCCATCGCGATCCGGGCATAAGCTCGAAGGAGCATCGGTTCATCCATGCTTCGACGCCTCTACGCGCGGTCCTAAAAACGGGAACGGGCCTCCGAAGTCAACCGGGGCGGGACATCGGTGGATCTTTGCAGGCCAGCGACGCATGCTATCGTGTCGGACGCGCCGGTTCCCGCCGGCCAGTGATCAACACTTCGAGAGCGTCTCTCTTGCAACACCCAGCCGAGCCCGCAAGCAGTGGGCAACAAAGCGTCCCAGCCGTGGATCCGATCACCGTCGCGGTCGTGCAGCATCGCCTGCATGCCATCGTCGAAGAGATGGGCGAAGCCATGCTGCGCACGGCCTACTCCCAGATCCTGAATTCGAGCAGGGACTTCTCGACCGGCATCTGCGACGCGGCGGGCCGGCTGATCGCTCAGGCCGAGCACGTGCCCGTGCATGTCGGGGCGCTGCCGTTCGGGGCACGCTCGGTCGCCGAAGCTTTTGCCGGCGACATCCATGACGGAGACGTTTTTCTGCTGAACGATCCCTATTTCGGCGGCAATCACCTGCCCGACGTCACCGTGTTCGTGCCGGTCTTCGCGGAGGGCACGTTCGCATTCTGGTCGATCAACCGCGCGCATATGTCCGACATCGGCGGTTCGGCCCACGGTGCCTATAACCCGGCTGCGACGGAAATCTTTCAGGAGGGACTGCGAATCCCGCCGCTGCGGATCGTCGACAAGGGCGCGGCCCGCGAGGATCTGTTTCGCATGATCGCGACCAACGTACGCCATTCGCGCGATTTCCGCGGCGATCTCGCAGCCATGATCGGTTCGGCCAAACTTTGCGAGAAGCGCCTGCTGGCGCTGATCGCGGAATTGGGTGCAGCCAAGCTGATGCCGGCCATCGAAGCCATGCTCGATGGCTCGGAGCGGCGGGCACGCGCCATCGTGTCCGACTGGAAGGACGGCGTCTATTTCGGCGAAGCGTTTCTCGATGACGACGGACGCGGACGCAACGATGTGGCGATCCGGGCCAAGGTGACGGTGAGCGGCAGTGGTCTCGAGGTCGATCTCACACAATCGGATGCCGAGGCGCTCAGCTTCGTCAACTCCTCGCACGCCAACATGCAGTCGGCCTGCGCCATGGCGTTCGCCTACTTGATCGATCACGACATCCCCAAGAACGAAGGCTCGTTCCGGCCGCTCAAGGTGGTCGCCCGGCCGGGCACCATCGTCTGGGCCAACGACGGCCTGCCGGTCACGATGTGTACCAGCCATTGCTCGAACGAGATCGTCGAAGCGATCGTCGTGGCGCTCTCCGAAGCGTGCCCGGATCGGGCGATGGGCGGTTGGGGCCGGCGCTTCCGCATCGCCATCAAGGGCGAGGATCCGCGCACCGGACGTGGCTTCATCTGGCACCTGTTCCAGGCCCGCCCGGGCGGCGGCGGATCGGTTGCGGGCGACGGCTACAACTCTATCGGCGAGTGGCATTCGGCCGGGGGCATCAAATTCGGGTCGATCGAGGTTGCCGAGGCGCGATTTCCATTCTTGTTCCTGCATCACGAGTACCGGCCCGACTCGGGCGGCGACGGCCAGTATCGCGGCGGCACGGGCGCCGACCTCGAGATGGTCATCGAAACCGCGAAGACGGCCGTAGGGAATACTGCGGGCGACGGGATCCGCCACGGCGCGCGCGGCATGCTCGGCGGTCATGACGGCAAGCCGCATCACTACATTCTCCAACGGGCCGCCACCGGCGAGGAAATCGTGCTCGGCACCAAGATGGTCGGCGTTGCCATCGAGCCGGGCGATCGGCTGATCGTCCATTCGGGCGGCGGCGGCGGATGGGGCGATCCGGCAATGCGTCGTGGCGAGAGCCGGGCGCGCGACGTGGAGACCGGCCTCGTGACGTCGTCAGGCGCCACGAGCTGACGCGCGCCTGAGTGCGCATCCTGTCCGCCTACCCCAAGAGGCGCTTGCGGCCGCACGTGCGGCGATCCATTCGAGGCGACGTATGACCCAAGCCACCTACCGCATCGGCATCGACGTCGGCGGCACCTTCACGGACCTCGTTGCCGTCGATGCGAACGGCACGACGACGCTCGGCAAAAGCCCGTCTACGCCCGGCGATCCATCGATCGGCGTGCTCGAAGGCCTCGGCGTCGTCGCGGCGGCGCTCGGTCTCGATCGGAGCGCACTGCTCGCCCGGACGGAGCGCATCGTGCACGGCACGACCGTCGCGACGAACTCACTGCTCGAGCGAAAGGGGGCTCGGGTCGGGCTGCTCACCACGGCCGGTCACCGCGATGTGCTCGAGATGCGCGAAGGCCTGAAGCCCGAGGACCGTTACAACCTCCGGCTGGCGGCGCCCATACCGCTGGTGCCGCGGAATCTGCGGTTCGGCATCGTCGAGCGCGTTCGTGCTGACGGCAGCGTGCTGACGCCGCTCGACGAGGAGTCCGTTGCAAAGGCTGTCGACGCCATGCGGGCGGCGGGTGTCACGTCGGTTGCGATCTGCTTCCTGCATGCGTGGCGCAATGGCGCGCACGAGGCGGATGCCGCGCGGATCGTGCGCGAACGCATGCCGAATGCCTATGTCACGGCCTCGTCCGAGGTTTATCCGCAGATCAAGGAGTACGAGCGTGTCTCGACGACGGTGGTCAATGCCTACGTCGGACCGGTCGTGGCGGGCTATCTCGGGCGTCTCGAGGGCCGGTTGCAGGAGGCCGGCTACGAGGGTCCGCTCTTCATCATGCTGAGTCACGGCGGCGTGGCCCCCGTCGAGGAGGCGATCCGGCTTGCGGCGGCAACCGTGCTGTCCGGCCCGGCAGGCGGTGTGGCGGGTTCGACCTATGCGGCGGCCCTGCTCGAAACGCCGAACCTCATCCCGTTCGATATGGGCGGCACCTCGACCGATATCTCGCTCATCCGGAAAAGCACGCCCGGCCTCGCCATCGACCGGGGCATAGCCGGTCAGCGCATCGCACTGCCGAGCCTCGATATCGTGACGCTCGGCGCCGGCGGAGGCTCCATCGCGCGGGTCGACGACGGCGGGGTGTTGCATGTCGGGCCGGAGAGCGCGGGTGCCCGCCCAGGTCCGGCGTGTTATGGCCGCGGGGGCGTCGAGGCGACTGTCACCGACGCCAACCTCGTTCTCGGACTGCTCGATCCGTCCGGGCTTCTCGGTGGCGAGATGAAGCTCGATCGCGGCGCCGCCGAGACTGCGCTGGCCGAGCTTGGGCGTGTGCTCGGGCTCGACGCGGTGTCGGCCGCTGCAGGCGTGCAGCGGGTCATCAATGCGCGCATGGCCGAAGGTATTCGTCTCGTTTCGGTGCGGCGGGGGATCGATCCCACCGCCTTTGCGCTGCTGGCGTTCGGTGGGGCGGCGGGCCTGCATGCGGCTGCCGTCGCGCGGCAGCTCTCGATTCCGCGCGTGGTGGTGCCGCGCGTCGCCTCGGTGCTCTCGGCGTGGGGCATGCTGGCGAGCGAGATCCGCTTCGAGACGACGCGAAGCCACATCGGCGATGCGTCTGCAATGACGTCGGACGGGTTGCTTGGGATTTTCGGCGAGATGGAAGAGGCCGCGCGAGCCCGCCTCGCGGCGGTGTTCGATGGCCCCATTGCCATCGCGCGCAGTGCCGACATGCGCTACGGCGAGCAGATCTTCGAGATCAACGTGCCGCTGGATCATATCGATTGGCGAGCCGGCGACCTGGGTTTGCGAGTGGCCGATGCGTTCCATGCGCGCCATGAGGAACTCTATACCTACGCACAACGAACGAACGAGGTCGTTCTGGTCAATGCGCGCGTCGCGGCCATCGGCAAGCTACCCGCCTTGCCGCAGGAGCCGGTGCTGGCTGCGAGGCCGGCCGCTTCGCCGGTCAGGCGCCAGCGGGTGCACATCGACGGCGCGTGGACGGCGATCGACGTGCACGCTTTCGAGACACTGAGCCCGGGACAGTCGGTTGCGGGGCCGGCGCTCGTCGAAGGGGCGACGACGTGCGTGCTGGTCGAAGCGGGAGATACGGCGCGCGTCACCCCGCATGGATGGCTCGACATCACGCTGGGATGAGGGCGGGCGCGGCTGGTGCATGCCGTGGCGCTCGAAAGCAATACCGAACAGTCATCTTTTGCACGGCCGTCAACGTCTTTCACGACGTGATCACGAGGCTGTCGCGGCAGGTCGGACATTCCGCCCTCAATCACGCCGGACGCCCCGCCGGGTCCCACGTGGCAGGGTCGGCCACATGGGAAGGCGGGGCGAATGGTGCCCGGTCGCGAATGTGAGGATTACTTGATCGGCGAGAAGGGGCCGGCGAGCAGGATCTTGGTTTCCTGCCGCACCGTGGGGCTCGGTGGCGGCGGGGGCCAGACGCCCGTCTCCATCGCCTTCTTGCGGATCGCCACTCGCTCGTCGAGGCTCTTGTAGGCCCAGATGTGGACCCACTGATTGAGCCCGCCGATGTCGGCCGTGAACACACCGATCAACGGCGACAGCTTCGTGCGGTTCGGCAGATGGGTTTCCCAGTTGGCAGCCATTTTCGGCGCGCCGCCCGGCTCGAGCGTGTAGGACCGCATCTCGAAGTAGGGGCCGTGGTTCGAGGGCTCGAGGGCCGGCGAGAACGGCAGGGGCTCGAGAATGTCCGAGCGCATGTCCGTGATGAACTCGCTCGTCTTCGGCGGCCAGATGCCGGCTTTCACCACTTCCGCCCTGATCCTCGCGCGCTCGTTGGTGTCCTTGTAGGACCAGACATGGATGACCTGATTGAGCGGTCCGATTTCCGTGTACCAGAAAGCCGCGAGGGGCGAGTATTCCAGTCGCTTGGGCAGCTTTTCGTCCCACCGCTTGATGAACTCCGGCAGGGACCGGGGGCGCAGTGTGTAGGTGCGAAACTCGTAAATCATGGGTCGTCGTCTCCACAGACGTTGGGAAGACGAGCTTATCCCAGTCGCGCCGTCTGTCGCGCATTGCTTATCGGGAGTCCGGAACGCAAAGCACCCCGGACTGTCGTCCGGGGTGCCCCAATCGCTGAACCGCGCGCCGACTTGCGATCAGACGGACGAGTTGATCCAGTCCTCGAGCTTCTTCTTCTGCACCAGGGCTCCGACCTGCGTGGCGGCGACCTTGCCCGCCTTGAACATCATCAGGGTCGGCATGGCCTGAATGCGAAACTGCTGGGTCACGGACGGGTTCTGGTCGACGTCGATCTTCACGATCTTGACCTTGCCCTCCATCTCCTTGGCGACGGCCTCGAGCGCTGGCGCCATCGCCTTGCAGGGGCCGCACCACTCCGCGAAGAAGTCGACCACGACGGGCACGTTCGAATCCAGAACCTCGGCCTTGAAGTTCGCGTCAGAAACTTCTGCGGTCATGGCAGTCTCCTCGAGAGGGCGCGGGCTTCGACCTCGAAGCGCTGGCCCGTGGCGATCGTACGCCGATGTGTGGCACGAAAGTAGGTATGCCCCCATCATGCGTCAAGATTGGCAGTGCGGAGCAGGAACAGTCGTTTTGCCGCTTCGTCAAGGCGATCCGACGGCAGCTCCATCAAGGAGGGACCATCCGTCCACAGCAGTGCGGCGCGCACGCGACGCCCCGGAAACACGCGGGTGACGGCGAGACGGTAGGCCGCGAGCTGCAGGACGTAGGTATCGGCAACCTGTGCCGGGTCGGTGGGGGGCGGGCGGTTGGTCTTGAAGTCGACGATCATAACCTCGTGATCGTTGGCGACGAGGCGATCGATCTGACCATTGAGGCGCACGGTCTCGCCCTTGTCGCCCGGCGGCGAGAGTTCGGCCACGATAGGGACCTCCGCTCTGCTGTCAGGGCCGAACACGGCGGCAAATTCCGAGTGCGAGAGCACCGCGAGCGTTTCGGTCACGATGCTGGCACGTGTGGCGGCCGAAAGCGAGGCGCCACGGTCGCGAACGAACGCTGTGGCGGCCGCCTGCCGATCGTCGGAGGAAATGGCCGGGAGATGCTGCAGCAGGGCATGCGTGATCGTTCCCCGCAGGAAACGATTGTCGGCCGCAAGTGCCGATGGCGAGGGGGCCGGGGGATCGTCCGCCCGGCGGGCAAGGCGGGGCGCCTCCATCGGATCGCCTTCGCTGTCGGTCTCCAAGGGGGCCAACCGCGATGGAGCAAGGGGCACGGCGACGCCGGGCTCGCGCGGCGCCTTGCATCGCGCCCAATCGGGAGGCAGGACAGGAGCGACGACGGCACGGGTGCTTGCCCGGCCGCTCTCGCGCGGCGCCGACTGCGGCGCTTGGTGACGGCGCACGCTGCGGCCGGCGATATCGGTCGTCTCGACAAGCAACCCTTCGAGACCGGCTTCAATCGCGTCGTACCAGCAGCCGCGCTCGCGCCCCTTGGTCGTCTCGAAGCCACAGACATAGAGGCGGTCGCGTGGGCGGGTGAGTGCTACGTAGAGAAGCCGGTTGTGCTCCTCACGGTCCTTGTCGCGGCCCGTGGCTCGAGCCTCTGCGACCGCTGTGACGCCGGACGAGCCCTTGACCGGCCATAGAAACGGCAGGCCCGTGACATCGTCGTGAGGCAGCGCTGGATGATCGCAGTCGAGCAGTCCGCCCGGCCGGCCTCCGTTCATGCCGCCACAGGTATCCGGCAGGAAAACAATCGGTGCTTCCAGGCCTTTCGAGCCATGCACGGTCATGACGCGAACCTCGCCGCGGCCGTGCTCCATGTCGCGCTTGATCTCGCGCTCGGACGCGCGCAGCCAATCGACGAAGCCCTGCAGCGACGGCGGTGCCTGCTCGTCGTAGGCGAGCGCCATGGCCAGCAGTTCGTCGAGCGGATCGGCCGCTTCCGCTCCAAGCCGGCCGAGCAGGCGCGCGCGCATGCCGTCATGAACGAGGACCTCCACGAGGAATTCGTAGGGCGGCGCGATATCGGCTCGGGAGCGCCATCGCTTGAGCTGCTCGGCCGCCGTCGCGAACCGGGGATTGGTCTTGGCCGCCTCCAACAGCGCCGACCAAAGCGAGCCGCGGCGCTCCGGCGCAATCTGGAGGAGATCGTCGTCATCGAGGCCGAACAACGGAGACTTCAGAACGGCAGCCAGCGAAAGATCGTCTTCCGGCAACAGCAGCACATCGGCGAGCGCGAGAAGATCGAGCACCGCAAGTTGCTGGGTGAGGCGCAGCCTGTCGGCGCCAGCGACGGGAATGCCGCGCTTCTTCAGCGTCGCCACCATCAGGTCGGCGAAGGGCTTTCGGCGACGCACGAGGATCAGAATGTCGCCGTAGTCGATGGGTCGGCCTTCGGAGACGAGTTGCTCGCGGTTCGCGATCCAATCGCGGATCGTGTCGGCTATGCGCTCGGCGAGGCGCACGGCCGGCGGCGACTGCGGTACTTCCTCGAGTGGCAACCAGGCGGGCGCCGGATCGGTCTTCTCGGCCCTTTCGGTGTCCCAGAGCTCGATGAGACCGCCGACGCCGTGACGACGAGCGGCATGATGAGGGGCGGCGTCATGCGAGGTCAGGCCGGCGCGACGCGACGGGTCGGCGAAGACGCGATCGACGGCCTGAAGCACCGGCGCGACCGTTCGGAATGAGAGCGTCAGCGGTACGTGCGCGAAGTCCAACTTGGCAGCGCGGGCCATTGTCTCGAGCGTCCGGCCCATGTCGGCGAACATTTTCGGCGCGGCGCCCTGAAAGCCATAGATCGATTGCTTTTCGTCACCCACGGCAAAAACTGTACGCGGCAGTTGAGTGTCGAGCTCGCGGGCGCCGGCACCGGCCAGAAATTCCCTGGCGAGGGCTTCGACGACGCGCCACTGGATCGGGCTCGTATCCTGCGCCTCGTCGACGAGAATGTGGTCGAGCCCTCCGTCGAGCTTGTAGAGAACCCAGTTTGCATCGTCGGAGCGCAGCAGGTGCCCTGTCTTTGCGATCAGGTCGTCGAAGTCGAGGGCGGCGCGCTGGGCTTTCAACTCGTCGTAGCGCTGGCGGGCCGAGCACGCGAGGCGCATGAGGGCGATGGTCGCATCGGCGACAGCGATGCTGTTCAGTCGGAGGGTGAGCGCGGCGAACGCGGCCTGCGCGCTGTCGAGCGTGGCTGCGATGTCAGGATGCTTGGCTGCAAGTGACTTCGTCATCGGGTTCTTGCGTGGTTCGCCGTCGCCGGTGAGGAAGAGCTTTTGCAATGCCGCCGCGCGTTGACCGTTGGTCAGGCACGAAAGCGCCGCCGCCGCGTCACGCGCGCGATCCTGATCGGTCTTGGTTCCCGTGCGCAAAATGTCCCTGATGCGCGCGAGCTGGGCCGGCTTCAGTACGCCTGCGCGTAGTGCCGAGACGCTCTCTGCGGTATCGGCGGGAGGGATGCCGAGCGCACGCCGGTAGGCAACCGCGGCGGCATCGAAGCCGCGTGCGTTGCCGATTTCCATGCGTGAGGCGTAGGCGAGCCACTGCCACCTGGCCATGGCGTCGCGCACAACCTGGTCGAAGCTGGCATCGGCGGCATAACGAATGGCCGTGTCGAGCGCGCGTCCGAGGTCGTCCGAGGGGGCGCTGTTGGCGGCATCGAGCACATGGCCGGTCGCCTCGCGCACGAGCGTTGCCGTCATCTCCTCGTCGAGGATCGAGAATCCCGGTGGAACGTTGGCCTCCAACGGGAAGCGTTGCAGCAGGCGTTCGCAGAAGGCGTGGATGGTCTGCACCTTGAGACCACCGGGTGTCTCGATGGCGAGCGTGAAGAGATCGCGGGCGCGGTCCAACTCGCGTGGGTTCGGCTCGCGCTCGAGCAGGGCGGTCAGCGCGTCGTGAAGATGGTGCTCGTCGGCCGTGACCCATTTCGACAGGCGATCGAAGACGCGCGCCGACATCTCGGCCGCGGCTGCTTTGGTGTAGGTGAGGCAGAGCAGGCGCTCGGGTGGCGTTCCGGCGACGAGGAGCCGCAGAACGCGCGTCGTCAGCACGTGCGTCTTGCCCGTGCCGGCGTTGGCCGAAACCCAGGCCGAGACGAACGGATCGGCCGCCAGGGCTTGCCGCCGCGTGGTTTCGCGCAGTTCCTCGATCAGCTCGGGAGGGAGATGCGGCTCCGTCATGGGTCGTCTCCGCTCTCCTCGTCGACGGCCCACTCGCCGACGCGGGCAAGGTGGGCGTAGTCGTCGTACCGGTAGTCGAAGCGCTTGCGCCGGAGCGCCTTGTAGGGCGTCGCGGGGTGATCGAACCGGGCGACGAGCCGCTGGAACTCGGTGAGCGTTCGGGCGGCAAAGTCGGCGATGCTCTCGCCTTTCGGTATGACGAGACATTCATCGCCGGGCGGCTCGCCGCCGCTGGCGCGGATGTAGCGAAGCGCGGTCACGATGCTCGTCGTGACTTGCGGAAACACGCCCGCCGCAACCATCGCGGCTTCCAGCGGGAGCTGAGGCGCCTCGCCCGCAATGACCTTGGCCGCTTTGGGCGGCCCGCCGGTTTTATAGTCCGTGATCGCGATGCCGCTGGCGGCGAGGTCGATGCGGTCGGCTCGTGCCGTCAGCTTGAACGATCCCCCGGGAGCATCGAAAACGAGCTGGCCGTCGATTTCGACGAGGCGGCGCGAGTCCGGCTCGCGACGCCCTGCCTCGGTCTCCGCGAACCAGTGCGCGAAGCGTTCGAGACGTGGGCGCCAGAAAGCCCGAACGCGCGGCTCGCGGCCGAGTGCGCCGATGACATCGTCGGCAATGTCCATGAAGGCATGGACGACATCCGGCGGCAATTCATTGGCGTACCGCCTGGTAAAGCGTGCCAGTGTTTCGTGAACGATCTGGCCTCTCTCGGAAGGGCCGGGCTCCTGGCCGAGCGGGGGCAGCGCCTCGAGTACCAGGATGCGCTTGGCAAAGATCGCGTAGGGGTTTGCCAACCACGCCTCGACGTCGGAGACCGAGGCGCGTCGGGGCCGCGTTGCGACGGGGGGCGTCGGGGCCGGCTGCGGGACGGCTTTCAGCTCCGCAGGGAGATCGCGCGCCCGCGCCCACGCGGCCCACGGCTTCGAGGCAGTCGGCGCGAGCGCGGCCTCGAGGCCGAGGCCGGCGAGAAGCGCATTGAGCCGCAGCAGCCAGCGTGATGGCACCATCGGCTCGCCGGCAACCTTGTTGGCGCGCGTGAGGTAGACGGTTTGCGCGCCGAGCAGCGTCACGATGTCGTGGGCCGAGCGTCCCGTCTCCTCCTCGGGACTGGGCAGCCCGAGCGCTGCGCGCATGCTGCGATTGAGCCACGGGCCGGGGTCGGCGACCTTCGGCCATACGCCCTCGTTGAGCGAACCGAGCACCACGACGTCGGGCTGGTGCAGCCGCGCTTCATACGGCCCCCAGATGAACAATCGCGGATGGCGCGGTACGCTCGTGCGAATGCTCTCGCTACCGACGAGCGCGCGGAAGAAATCGGGATAGTCGGCAAGCCTCAGTGAAGGCTGCGTCGTGGGGCCGTGCATCAGCTTGGCGAGAAGCAGCGACGCAGCGGCGCCTTCGTCGCGCGCCCACAGCGGGGACGCGTCCTGCGCTTCGCCGGCGGTCGCGTCGCGCGAGGCGTCGTCGGGCGACGCTTCGCCGACTGGCGGTGGCTTGGCGATAGCCTCGGATACTGCGACATGCGCCGTCACGATCGCGGCGAGTGGATGAGCAGACGCGTCCTCACCGAGGATGGCGAGCGGCTCGAAGGCCGATCTCAGACGCACGACCAGGTCGTGGATCTCGTCCCAACTTTCATGCTTGAGACGCGTCACCGAGCGATGCCGTCTGGTGCCGGACGCCGTTTCAGCGCGGGCGCGATCGACCGCGTCCTCCAGGCTGGCGAGCCCGCGGCCGAGATACGTGGTGCGCAGGGCCGCGAGTTCGAGATTGCGGGCGCGGCGGCGCACGTCGCCCGCCGGCAGACCGAGGCGTGTCAGCGGATGCTTGAGCAGAGCCATCAGCTCCGCCGGGGCAAATGCGGATTTGAGCGCGTTGGCGACGAGGTCGAGAAACGTGCCGGGTACGGTCTTCGCGAACGGCCGGCCAGCCGAATCATCGACGCGGATGCCCCAGCTTTCGAGACGCGTCGCGACGCGGCGGGCGAGCATCCGGTCGGGCGAGACAAGTGCAGCGGTGCGTCCCGGCGTTTCGAGCGCCTCGCGCAGCACGAGCGAGACGACCTCCGCCTCGTCCTCGGCGGTCGGCGCCTCGATCAGGTGGACGTCGGCCAGGCCGTGCCGGAGCGCGTCGCGATCCCCCGTCATCATGAGTTTACGCCAGCCGGTCATCGAGCCGGTCGGCCGCATCATCTCGCTGGCGATCACATTGCGCGCACGGCGATCGGGAGGGAGAGGCGCGCCCGGCAACTCGCGCACGCCGGCGCGGGCGACGCCGAGACGTTGCAGCAGACGGGCGAGCCCATGATGGGGGTGCTCGGGGTGCTCGTCCGCCAGTTGCGAGAACCTCTCCTCCTCGAGATCGAGGTCGAGGCCCGGCAACACGATGGCGCCGTTCGGAAGGTGGGCGACAGCCTGGATCAACTCCGTCGTCGCCGGCACCGATCCGGTTACGCCGGCAACGATGACCGGGTGAGGGGACTGCGTCGTGGCAAGCCGACGAGCCTCGGCCCTGATCAGGCGATTGCGGCGGTCGGCCGGCGAAATCAGGTTCTGCTCGGCAAGGTATGCAGGCCACATTTCGGTGGCGATCCTGAGGAAATCGAGCGTTTGCTGCCAGTGCTCCGCGTATTCGGCGGGAACAAGCCCGGCGAGCGCATCGAGGGCCACGTTCTCGGTCTCGATCATGTCGATCAGGCGCGCGAGTTCGGACGCCAGGCGTACGGCCTGCGCGGGCGTGGTGGCGCCGGCCACCGGCAGCATAGCGGCAAGATCGGTGTCGACGCCGGGGGGCGGGGCGCGCATCGTGCGTGACCAGAGAAGGACCAGCTCGGTCAGCAAAAGCGTGCGTTCAAGCGCGCCGATGGCGGGCGGGATGCCAAGCTCGTTGCCGCCGGGTGCCACGGGAGCGATGGCGTTCTCGATCAGGCCCAGGTCCTCCTGGCCCTCGGCGATCGGACGGATGGCGGGCAGCAGCATGGCATCGGCACCCGCCGCATCGAGAAATGCGTCTTGCAGCGTCCGTGCGGCGCGGCGCGTGGGCATCAGAATAGTCCAGGCCGGAAGATCGAACGGCGATGGCGGAACGCCGCCGGTCACGGGGAGATCGCCCGCAAGGATCGCTTGCGCGAGCGCTGCCAGAAAGGGGCGTCCCGGCGATACCGTGTAGACGTTCGGCGCGCGCGTTGCCTCAACGAGGCTCATCTCGACTTCTCCGCTCCGGTCGCGTGGCCCGCCAGCCGTGCTTCGGCCGCCGACAAGGCTGCGGGATCACCCACGTGCATCCACGTGCCGTCGAGGCGGAGGCCAAAAAGACGCTGCTCGGCCAGCGCGCGATCCCAGACCCGGTTGAGCGAGAAGGCCGCGGCCGGCGCGTCGCGGATCAGGCGCGGTGTGGCGATCGAGACACCGGCGAAAACGAACTCGGCGGTCTCGCCTCTGGCGACGCGGCGCAAGCGGCCATCCGCCTCGAGATGGAAATCGCCGCGCCCGTCGTAACCGAGACTGGTTATACGGTCGGCTACGAGCAGCAGGCCGTCCATCCGGCGCTCGTCGAATGCGGCCCCAAGGGCCGGCAGATTGGCGGTCGCGCGCTCGATCCAGACTGAGTCGGAATTGTGTACGAGGAACGGTCCATCGCCGAGCAGCGGCAGGGCTTTGGCGACGCCGCCGCCTGTGTCGAGGAGTTCGTCGCGTTCGTCGGAAATCGTGATATGCGGCATGATCCGGCTGGCGAGGTGCTGCTCAACCATGTCGGCGAGGTAGTGAACGTTGACCACAGCGTCGGCGATGCGGGCGTCCTCTATGCGGTCGAGCACGTGATCGAGGAGAGCGCGACCGGCGAGCCGCACCAGCGGCTTGGGCACGTGTTCCGTCAGCGGTCGCATGCGGGTGCCGAGGCCGGCAGCCAACACGAAAGCCTTTTCGAGGCTGATACCCATGGCGGCAGTCCCCCCTGGCCGTCAGCGGTCGCGACGCCCGTTCCAGCTCTCGTCCCCGCTCCCGTCGCGGCGTCAGGGCGTGACGAGCTTGCGACGAATCTCCGCCGGAAAGTGGCGATCATACCATGCCCGGAGCGTCGCGAGATCGGGGTGGGCGAGATTGCGCTCGAGATAGTCCCAGGTGCGCGGCATGTGACGCAGATAGCCGGGCTTGCCGTCGCGTCGCAGCAGGCGCACCCAAAGTCCGATCAGGCGCGTGTTACGCTGGGCGCCGAAGGCGGCGTAGGTCGCGCGGAACCGATCAGGGTCGAAATCAAAGTCCACACGTTCGACCTGGCGGATATAGCGCTCGAGCTCGGCGGTTTCCAGGGAAGCCGGAACGTCGACACGCGCGTCCTGCAGCAACGAGACAAGGTCCAGGGCCCACGATTCCGCGAGCGCATCCTGGAAGTCGATGACGCCGACGTTGGAGCCCACGGGGCGATCCGGCAGCCAGAACAAATTGGGCGAATGGAAGTCGCGCAGGAATATGCCGGCCGGCTCGGCGAGCAGACGGTCGATGAGAGGCGACCAGAGTGACCGGAATTCCTCACGCATGGCGTCGGGTGCGGGTGCTCCGTTGATCTCGGGCCAATACCAGTCGAGGATCAAATCGAGTTCGATTTCCAGCGCCGCCCGATCGAAGCGAGGCAGCCGATAGGTCGTGTCGTCGGGTAGTGGCAGGAGCGCGGGGAGGGGGGACTGCCGCAGCCGCAGCAGCAGATCGACTGCGGCGCTCCACATCCGAGCCTGAGAGACGCCACTATCGAGCGCGCGACCGAAGGTCAGGTCGCCCATATCCTCCAGAAGCAGCAATCCGCGCTCGAGATCGGCGGCATGAATGGTGGGCGCGGTGATCCCGTTTGCCGAAAGTCCACGCCCGATGGCGACGAACGGCCGAACGTCTTCCGCCAGATGCGCGACGCGACTGTATGGCAGGCCGTTGGCGATCGGCGGACCGTCGGGCATCCGGGGCGCGTCCATCAGGACGTAGCTCGTCTGCCCACCCGCGCGCTCGACATGGATGCGGGCGTAGGCGCGCGCGGATGCATCACCTTGCAGATAAGCAATCTGCCGGACAGATTCGCTCGACGGTATGGCCTGCGCCAGA
This sequence comes from Hyphomicrobiaceae bacterium, assembly GCA_050187415.1. GTDB lineage: Bacteria > Pseudomonadota > Alphaproteobacteria > Rhizobiales > Hyphomicrobiaceae. Next base: position 103,095 of record JBFWXN010000005.1, read on the forward strand.
AATCGATCGATCGCCTCGAGCCGCGCCAGCCGCGGTATCCAGCTTCCCGTTGCGACGAGGACGAGCGAGCGCAACTCCGGCGCCTCCCCGGCCTCGATGGAGATCTCGACGCGGTCTCCCGGCATCGCTTCCGCCGCCCGCTCCGGCCATTCGACGATCACCGCGCCGTGCGCGAGGGCGTCGTCGAAGCCGATTTCGTCAAGCTCGCCGGGATTCGCGAGGCGGTAGAGGTCAAAATGGGCGACGCCGAGGCGCTCGGCGCGATACGGCTGCACGATGGAAAAGGTAGGGCTTGGAACGTCGGCCCCCGGATCCGAGAGCAGGGCTCGGATCAAAGCCCGCGCCAGGGTTGTCTTTCCGGCGCCGAGATCGCCCGTCAGCAGCACCGCATCGCCCGGTCTCAGTTTCAGGGCGATCAACTCGGCGATGCGGGTGATCCCGGTGAGATCGAGCCCGGCCAGCCGCCAGGCTTCGCTCATGCCGTTGCCCTTCTGTCGCGGGCGGCGTCTGCGGAAAGCTCGGACGGGCCGGCAACTGGCAGAAGCACGATTGCGGTGGTGCCGTTTCCCGGTTCCGATTCAAGGAGCAAGCTGCCGCCGTGAAGTTCTGCGAGGCTTTTGGCCACCGGTAATCCAAGGCCCGCGCCGCGATGCTTCGAGCCCTGGCTGCGCGAGACGAAGCGCTCCAGTACCGAGTGCTGCTCGCTCTTCGGGATGCCGACACCCTCGTCGCTAACTCTGAATTGAAGCATACCCTGTTGAAGCTCCGACACGACCCTCACGGTCCCGCCCTGCGGGGAAAACCCTATGGCGTTCGAGAGGATATTATAGAAAATCTGGCGCACGCGCGCCTCGTCGGCGACGATGCTGTCGACTTCGGGCGCAATCGTGACGTCGAGCCTAATGCGCGCCCGCGCGGCGCGGTCGCTCACCGCCTTGAGCGCGCTTTCGATCATGGGTCGCACCTTTGCCGGCGCGACCTTCAGCTCGAGCGCGCCAGCGTCGATGTTGGTGAGATCCAGAATGTCGTCGATGATCGACAAGAGCTGACGCGACGATGCGCCAACGTCGTTCAGGTATTCGCGCTGCTTGTCGTTGAGCGCGCCGGTGCGCGGGCTTTCGAGAAGCTCGGAGAATCCGATGATGTTCGTCAACGGCGTGCGCAACTCGTAGGATACGTGGCTGATAAACTGGCTCTTCAGCCGATCCGCCGCGATCAGCGCCTCGTTTCGCTCGACCAGGGCGCGCTCGTAGTGCTTGGCATCGGTCACGTCGGCGAACGAGACGAGCGTTCCCCCATCGGGAAGGGGCAGGGCCGCGAATTCGATGACGCTTTGGTCGGTGCGCGCCATCTGACCTTCGACCGATTGCCGGCTGTCGGAAATTCCGGTCACGGTGTTCGCGATCGTGATCCAGGCGGCCGAATCGCCGGACAGCTCCCGTCCCAGCTCGACGATTTCGTCGATGTGCGGCTCGTTGGTCAGCGCGCCGGGCGACAATCTCCAGATCTGCCCAAAAGCGTGGTTCGACAGCCTCAGCCGGCCATTCGTGCCGAACACGGCGATGCCTTCCTTGAGATGATCGAGCGTTTCACGCTGCACGTCTATGAGAGCATTGTAGCGGCTCTCCATGCCGATCCGCTCGGTCACGTCGTCGAAAAAGTGCGTTGCGCCGCCATCCGGTCGCGGCTCGATGGTGACATGCAGCGTTCGGCCGTCCGGCAGATACCAGCCCTCCTCTTGCACCGTATCGCCCCGGGCTGCGGCGAGAACGCGTGCTTTCCACGTTCTATAGTTCACCGTCTCGGACGCCGCCGTCTCGCCCGTGCCGTCCGGAGCAAGTTCGGGTCGACTGACAACCTCTGGGAGCTTGCCCGCCTTGCGCAACCGATCGAGCACCTCGGCGTCGGTCGGCGCTGTGGCAAGCCACTTCGGATCGAGGCACCACAGACGCTGGTAGGCGGCATTGGCAAACGACAGGCGGCGATCGCCGCCGAAGATCGCGACCGCGGTTGCGACACGATCGAGGGTTCGATCGTAGGCGATGATCTGGCGGTCGAGCTCGCCGCGGGCGCTTTCCGCCGCCGTGACGTCGATGGCTGCGACGGCCAGCGCTTCGCCAATCGGAAATCCGATTACGTCGTGCATGCGCCGCTCGCCGGCGATGTTGAGCGGGAGGCGCTTGCCGAAAGATTTGCCGCCGCCGGCGGCCTCGGCGAGTTCCTTGCGCTGGCGCGACTCGAGCAGCTCGATCTGCCGCTCGCGAACCTCTGCCTCGTCGGAGCCCTCGACGGCGGTCACATAGGCTTTGTTCACCCACGCGATGCGATTGTCGGAGCCCCGCAGCCATACGGGCATGGGGAGCACATTCATCAGCGCGCGTGACAGCGAGATATCGCGCGCCAACTGGCGATGCTGGTCCATGATCCGGGCGAGGTCGCGGCGCGAGCCTGCGACATCCCGCAACCGCAGAATTGCGCGGCTACCGGCGACGCGACCGTCGGCTTCGACATATCCGCCGGCAGCGGTCCGGATCAGAAGATTGAAGGGCCGGCCCAATGTGAAGAGCGTGTCGAGGCCTGCCTTCAGGTCATGCGCGCCCTGCGATTCGAGCCATTGTCCGAAGCGCAGAAGCTGCTGCGGGTTCTCGGGCAGTCCGGGCACCGTGGTCAGCGTATTGACGGCGATCCTGACGCGCTCGCCATGCTGCCAGTAGATCAGGACTTGCGGCTCAGCCCGGAGGATGGCTTCGGCCGCCGCCAGGTTGCGCCGCAACGCGGCCGCCTCGTCCTCGCGCTTTCGCCCGAGACGCCGTGCGGTTCGCGTCGAGCGCCAGAGCAGGCCGAGCGCGACGGCCATGGCGCCGCTCGTGACCGCGAGTGCGAGGACGTGCGCAAGCTTGAAGTTGGCCGCCCCGTGCGCACTGCGGTCCGCGATGGCCGCCGTCAGCACGACGGCACAGGCGACGCTTGCGACGAGCAAGAGCATAAGCTCGGCCCGCGCATTGATGCTCCGCTGCCCGGTTCCGCCGCCTGTCTCGCTCTTCGCCTGCATTGAATCTCATATCAGGCCGGCCGGCGCTTTGACGGACTGACGCGAGACAAGACAATCAGGCAAGGGTGCCGGGGCCGGGCCCAGCCACGAATCATTAATTGTTCGTTAAGGACTATGCGGACGCGACCTGCCGCTGGCTAGCCACGAAGGCGCCTCGATGGCATCTCGGTGACAGGCTGTTGCCCTAATGTGCCGCGGCGACCGACGGACCAAGCCGGGTCGAAGAGCCACCGGGGCGGAACATCCGTGCGGGGCCGCAGCCCGCAGGTTGCCCGGCGCCGGTCTCTGCCATCAGTAGCGGTAGTGATCCGATTTGAAGGGGCCTTCCGACTTCACGCCAATGTACTCGGCCTGATCCGGGCGCAGCTTGGTCAGCTTGGCCCCGACCTTCTCCAGGTGCAGGAGCGCGACCTTCTCGTCGAGGTGCTTCGGCAAGGTGTAGACCTTCCGCTCGTAAGTGCCCTGGTTCGTGAAAAGCTCGATCTGGGCCAGCGTCTGGTTCGTGAACGAGGCCGACATGACGAAGGAGGGATGACCCATCGCATTGCCGAGGTTCACAAGGCGGCCTTCCGACAGCAGGATGATCCGGTTTCCGGATGGCATCTCGATCTCGTCGACCTGCGGCTTGATATTGACCCACTTGTAGTTCTTCAGGCCGGCCACCTGGATCTCGTTGTCGAAGTGGCCGATGTTGCACACGATCGCGCGGTCTTTCATGGCGCGCATGTGGTCGACCGTGATGACGTCCTTGTTGCCCGTGGCCGTCACGAAGATGTCGGAACGCGGGATCGCGTCCTCCATGGTGACGACCTCGTAGCCTTCCATGGCCGCCTGCAGCGCGCAGATCGGGTCGATCTCGGAGACGAGGACGCGGCAGCCGGCCTGCCGCAGGGACGCGGCGGAGCCCTTGCCCACGTCGCCGTAGCCAGCGACCATGGCAACCTTGCCGGCCATCATCACGTCCGTACCGCGGCGGATGCCGTCGACGAGGCTTTCGCGGCAGCCATAAAGATTGTCGAACTTGGACTTGGTGACCGAATCGTTGACGTTGATGGCCGGGAACAGCAACTTGCCCTGCTTCTGCATCTCGTAGAGGCGATGCACGCCGGTCGTCGTCTCCTCCGAGACGCCCTTGATCGATTTGGCCAGTGCTGCGAACCAGCCTTTGGGCTTCTCCTTCAGCGTCCTCTTCAGAAGAGCAAACAGCACCTCTTCCTCCTCGGAGCCCGGCTTGTCGAGGAAGGCCGTGTCGCCGCCTTCGGCGCGCACGCCGAGATGCACGAACAGCGTCGCGTCGCCGCCGTCGTCGAGGATCATGTTGGGCATGCCACCGTCGCTCCACTCGAAGAGCTTGAGCGTGTAGTCCCAATAGTCCGTCAGGCTCTCGCCTTTCCAGGCGAAGACGGGCACGCCGGCCGCTGCGATGGCCGCTGCAGCGTGGTCCTGTGTCGAGTAGATATTGCACGAGACCCAGCGAATGTCGGCCCCGAGCGCGGCCAGCGTCTCGATGAGAACCGCCGTCTGGATCGTCATGTGCAGCGAGCCGGCAATCCGTGCGCCCTTCAGCGGCTGGGTCGGTCCGTACTCGGCGCGCGTCGCCATCAGGCCCGGCATCTCGGTCTCGGCGATGGAGATCTCCTTGCGGCCCCAGTCGGCGAGAGAGATGTCCTTCACGATATAGTCGTTGGCGCGGGTCATATGACTGACAGTCCTTCCCGTTACGAAATCGATGCCGATCCGCGAGCGGCGTTGGCCGATCGTGGCCGATCGGGCGGTCGCACACGGATGAGGGGGCAGGCTCTGCCGCCCCGGCGCGGACGGTCTATACCCGTCCCGCATGACGAGCGCAACGGAGATATAAAGATATTCTTATGTCTCGATATGCCGAGCCGCAGACGATCCGATGGTCTCCGCCGTTAGGTGATCGCCGTACCGATTGCGGGCACCTGATCTGGTAGCGAGGGGATGACGAGCGCCCACGTCCCGCCAAACTGCGAAATTGCAAGTTCGTTCCCGGCGATCCTCGATCTGAGATTAATAGTCGATTGATCCGATCGCCGAGAACGATCGCGAATGAGCCTCGCGCAGCCGGCGTTTGAATGATCTCCGATCAAAGCAAGTGCCAGCATAGAATATCCATTGCTTCGTCTGAAGCGGCGGCGAATTTTGTTTTTTGACCATTGCGCCCAGGCGCACGAGGGGGCTCGGGCTGCGAAAGCATCGACCTGAAGTGATGATTGATGCATATATTCAATCGTTTATAATGAAAATGAGCTGTCCCTGGCAGCGGCTGGCGAGGCTACGGAAAGTGGCATGGACCGTGCCTGCAGGTGGCGTGATGCCAACCCGGATCATGCTTTCTGAATAATTATTTCCGCCGCGAAGATTTGAATAAAAGACGCATATAAATGAAGCCGCATTCGATATGAATTGGAATGCATAGAAAACATGCTAGTTATGATCCAATTAGGGGTTCTTAAATACCTCATCGCGCAATATGGCTGGGGAATACGCATATCATGCGGGAGGCGTATCATGTTGCGAATGAGTGGGTGGGCCGGCCGGCCCACACTGACGACGGGGAGGGCCGAAACGACCGCCCCGTCCAAGCGATTGCTTCGGGGCGTTCGGGCTTTCGGGCGGAACGAGAAGGGCTCGATTGCCATTCTCTTCGGTCTGACGAGCTTCATCGTCATGGCCTTGGTCGGCGGCGCCGTGGATTACGGCCGTGCCGTAACGGCCCGGAACCAGATGCAGAACTCGATTGACGCGGCCGTGCTGGCTGCGGCGCGCGTTTGGCAGACGGACCACGACCTGGCGCTGGCCGAGCAAAAGGCGAAGGACTATTACACCAACAACCAGCCAAAGAGCGTGGAAAGCAGCGTTACCGCGTTCAATGCCGATCTGCAGCGAAGCGCGATCACCCTGACCGCGAGCGGGAAACTGGCAACCCCGTTCCTTGCGGCGGCTGCCGCGATCGGCAAAACGCTGACGGGAAAAGGCACACCCGGTAATGAGCTTACGCTGGTGGTGACCGCCGAGGCGCTCCTGGCAGCGGGTGGCAATGGCGATTCGAACCTCGAGATCGCGATGATGCTCGATGTCACGGGATCGATGGGTGGCAGCAAGATCAAGGATCTGAAGGAGGCTGCCAAGGACCTGGTGGACATCGTCGTATGGCAGGATCAGAGCGAGCACACCTCTCGCATCGCGCTCGTCCCGTTCGCGGATGCCGTCAATCTGGGCTCGACGGCTCTGGTCAACGACGTACGCGGCAACGTGAAGACGAGCTGCAAGAAAAACTCTCCCTGCACATCCTACTCCACCGGCTCTCCTGCTCAGTACTTCAAGTTCACGAACGCCAGCGGCAACACGCAGACTTGGCAGGCATCGTCCTATTGCGTGACCGAGCGCGTGGGTGCTGACTGGGATACCGATGCTGCGCCCAACTCGAGCAGCACGAAGGTCGCCCCGCTTTACGGCTCGTCATCGTCATCGAGCTGCGGCTTCATGTCGATCAACACGGGCGATCTCGAGGTCAATACCGTGCAGCCTCTGACGAACGACAAGGTGCTGTTGAAGCGCCGGATCGACAAGCTGGACGAGGCAGGCTCGACGGGCGGACAGATGGGAACAGCCTGGGCCTGGTACATGCTGTCGCCGAATTGGGCCTACCTGTGGCCGAGCGCAAACCGGCCGGTCGCTTATAAGACCGAGAAGACGGAGAAGATCGCCATCCTGATGACGGACGGTGAGTACAACACGGGTCACTGCAACGGTATCGTCGCCAAGGACAGCGGTTCCGGCAGCGGCAGCAACAGCGACCATATCAACTGCAACGCCACGAACGGGTCGTCCAACGATCAGGCCACGCGGTTGTGTGAGCAGATGAAGAACAACACTGGCATCACCGTTTACACAGTCGGCTTTGCGCTCGGTGGCAACAAGACGGCCATCAAAACCCTCAAGGGATGCGCTTCGGACGAGTCGAAGTTCTACAATGCCGAGGATGGCGATCAGCTGCGGATGGCATTCCGCGACATCGCCCTCCAGGTTGCCAAGCTCAGGCTCTCGCACTGACGCTGGCATCGCCTCCTGCACGAAGCGGTCGGGTCTCTCGCGAGGCTCGGCCGTTTTCGCGTGCAGGTATAGTCCGGCGCAAGAAAATCAGTCCTCTTCGCCGAAGCCGTCCTCCACCAGGGCGCTCAAGGCGTCGATTGCGGCAGCAGCGTCCTCGCCTTGGGCTTCGACGGTGATCGTGGTGCCCTGCCCGGCGGCAAGCATCATCAATCCCATGATCGACGATCCGCCGACCGTCTGCCCTTCACGCGAGACGGAAACGGTGGCTTGAAATGTCTCGGCGCATTTGACGAACTTCGCGGACGCGCGGGCATGCAAGCCCTTCTTGTTGCGGATCAGAAGCTCAACCCGCCGCGTGGCAGTCATCATGGAAGGCCCTTTGGAGACGTTTTCGTCTCAAGTTTCGCCCGAGAGGACCTGGCTCGCAACGGAGATGTATTTGCGGCCGGCTTCCTTCGCGAGGTCGACGGCCTCCACCAGAGACTTGTCGCGGCGCACGCTTGCCAGCCTGACGAGCATCGGCAGATTGACGCCGGCAATCACTTCGGCCCCCGTATCGTCCATGACCGAGATGGCAAGATTGGAGGGTGTCCCCCCGAACATGTCGGTAAGAACCACGACGCCGCGGCCCCTGTCGGCGCGCCGCACGGCTTCGATCAGCTCGCTGCGGCGAGCCTCGATGTCGTCATCCGGGCCGATGGAGAGTGTCTCCAGGCCGTCCTGAGCGCCAACCACATGCTCCATGGCGGCCCGAAACTCGGTGGCAAGTCCTCCGTGTGTGATGATCACGATGCCGATCATCAATCAGCCTTTCGCCTTGGGACGTGCTTCTCGCCGCGCCGCCAACGGGGCGTCAATAACGGGTCGAAACCCAAAACGCCGGATCGGCTGGCGGTTTGAAGTTGCACGTTCGATTTGTAGCCGAATCGCGACCTTTGACCACCATCATTCGAACCAATTTGTTCCCGACGTGCCAGTCTGCGACGAGCCGCGGCACCGGGGCAACGGGTTGCGACCCTTTATTTCTTCGGCAACGTCATTGCCGCGAGCACCAGTTTCGACGGAGCGCTCGGCGCGGAGCCTTCAACGCGAACGAGGGCCAAGTCCAACCCTAACAGAGGATATACTTGACGGGGCTCCGGCAGCCGATCGATTTCAGCGGCTGCACCCAGAACGACCGCAAGGTCGACCTCGGCTCGCGGGACGAACGGAAACGGGAGGATGCCGAGCCCCCTGACTTCGAGCTTGCCGGCGATGGTTGCCGGTGGGGAGGCAAATAGCCGGTCGCCGATACGCTCGATGAGCACCTGATCGTCGGCGATGAGGCGCGTTTCGACCGGCTTGCCGTCGTAGACAAGCGGCGTGGTGATGAGGCGGAGGGCCAAGTCCGACTTGCCTGCGCCCGACGCGCCGAAAATCAGCACTCCCCGACCGGATACCGCGAGGGCAGTCGCATGCACGAGCATGCTTGTGCCGCGCGTCATGCTAGGCCTCCGCGCGGCCGGTTACGACGCGTGGGGGGGCTGCTGCTGCCGGCAGACGAACGACGAAACGCGCGCCGATGATCGCGCCGGGCGCCCCTGCCCTGGTCGACGGAGCGCGCCTGTTCTCCGCCCAGATGCGTCCACCGTGGGCCCTTACGATCTCACGCGAGATGCTCAAGCCCAGTCCTGAATTCTTGCCGACGGTACTGTCGCTTTGCGGGCGATCCGAATAGAAGCGCTCGAAAACGGCTTCGAGCTTGTCCTCGGGCATGCCCGGACCGTCATCATCGACCGACAGCTCGACCTCATTGTCGATCGTGCGAAGCCGCGCGCAGACGTTTCCGCCCGGCGGCGAGAATGACGCCGCGTTGTCGATCAGGTTCGTGACCACCTGTCCGAGCCGTCCTTCGTGCCCCAGCACCAGGTGTCTGTTGTCGCCATTGGGTTTGGCAACGACCTCCAGGCAAACCGTGCGGCCATGCTGGCCGTGAATATCGCCGAGCACCTCGATCAGTCCCTTCAGGCTAACACCGAGGTCGAGCAGTTCGGTCTCCTGGCGCGCCAATTCGGCGTCGAGTCGTGAGGCGTTGGCAACGTCCGTGATGAGGCGGTTGAGACGCTTGAGCTCCTCCTGGATCTGCCGCGCCAGCTCTTCGCGCTGCTGGGGGGTGCGCGCATAGCTCATGGATTCGGCGGTCGAGCGTGCCGCGGTCAGCGGGTTCTTGAGTTCGTGCGCCACATCGGCCGCGAATTTTTCGCTCGCTTCGATGCGCCGGTAGAGTGCACTCGTCATCTGGCGGAAGGCACTCGCCATCTTTCCAACCTCGTCTCGCCGAAGCGAATAGTCGGGAAGCTCGGCCCGGGCGCTGATGCTGCGGCTGACGTGATCGGCGGCCGCGGAAAGACGTCGCACGGGCTCGGCGATCGAGCGCGTGAGCTGGACGGAGGCAGCGAGCGTCGTCAGCAGTGCCATGGTGGCCACCGAGACGAAGATCCAGCGCTCGCGTGTCAGGATCTGATCGATCTCGCCGGGCCGCGTCGACAGCAGCAGTGCGCCCAGCGTCGAATTGCGGCGCTTGATCGGGACCGCGAGCGAGACGATCTGCTGGTCGTCCTCGTCGATGAGCAGCATGGGAAGAGGCTTGGCCCCTCTCAGCGCCTGACGCACCTCCGGGTAATAGTTCCCGTTTGCCGCGCCGATCTCGTAATAGATCGGGAGATCGGTCGCGTCGAAATACGAGAGCACGCGCAGCCAGTTGGTCTTGACGCGCAGTTTCTCGCGGATTGGCTCGCCATTGGCATCAAGCTTCGGCGGCGGGCTTTTGGCGAGCACACGATGCGTATCGACCACGAGTTCTCCCTCGCGGTCGTAGATGCGGGCCCGCGTGTTGTGCACGGGCTGGATCAGCTTGCGGATGACGGGGCCGACCTGATCGGGCCGGATCGACAGCTCGAGGTCGTCGAGTGCCGCGAAGCCATCGTCGCGGAATGGCGCCCTGACGGCTTCGACCTCTGGCTGACGACCCGGATCGAAGGTGATGACATTGGTCGACACGGAGGCATTTGCCGCAATGGCCGCAGCGATGATCTCGGCCTGCACGCGAAGGCTTTCGCGCTTGGCCGTGATCAGGAGCGCATGCTGCTGGGAAACCCAGAAGATGCCAGTCAGCAGGACGACGAGGCCGACCACGTTCGAGAAGAAGATGCGCCGCGCCAGCGATTGCCCGAAGAAGCGGGCCACGGGCGAGCGCGCCAACCATACCGAAGCCAAGCCGTAGCCCTGCTCGAGCCAGGCGACGGCACGCGCGGTTCTCGCGCCGGTAAGGCGTGCACCCGCCTTTTCGCGCAAAGTTGCTACGTGATTCCAGTCGAGCGCCATCGGCCGGCTCCGCGGTTCAGCTCTCCTTGAACCGGTAGCCCACCCCGTACAGGGTCTCGATGACGTCGAAATCGTCGTCGACGGCCTTGAATTTCTTGCGCAAGCGCTTGATGTGGCTATCGATCGTGCGGTCGTCGACGTAGACCTGATCGTCGTAGGCGGCGTCCATCAGGGCGTCGCGGGTCTTGACGACGCCCGGCCGCTGGGCGAGCGCCTGGAGGATCAGGAACTCTGTCACGGTGAGGGTGACGGGCTTGAGGTCCCAATGGCAGGTGTGGCGCTCCGGGTCGAGCTTCAGCTTGCCGCGCTCGACGATGCGAGCGGCCTCGCTTTGCGGGGCCTGTCCCTCCTTCGGCTGGAAGCGGCGCAACACCGCCTTGACGCGCTCGACGACGAGGCGCTGCGAGAAGGGTTTGGCGATGTAGTCGTCGGCGCCCATCTTCAGGCCGAACAACTCGTCGATTTCCTCGTCCTTGGACGTGAGAAAAATCACCGGCATGTCGGATTGCTGGCGCATCCGCCGGAGCAACTCCATGCCGTCCATCTTCGGCATCTTGATATCGAAGATACCCAGATCGGCGGGCTCGTCGGTGAGTGCTTCCAAAGCTGCGGCGCCGTCGCCATACGTGCGCACCTTGAAGCCCTCTGCCTCGAGAGCCATGCGCAGGGAGGCGAGAATGTTGCGCTCGTCGTCGACGAGCGCGATCGTGCTCTTCTGATTCATGATCTGGTCCCCGGCGGCCCGGTGCGCCCCATGCCGCCTCTATGGCTCCAACGTGTACGAAATGTGGCGGGCGACCATGCCACTACGCGCGGCGATAGTAGCCCAACCCTCATCGCATAGCCAACTTCACTCGCGCCATGGTCCGAGCCGCCTGTGGATGCGGGCCAACGGCAACGGAACTCAGTGGATGCGCCAGCCCTGTCAGCGCCCAGCGGCGTAACCCTGCATGCCGCGCGGATTGGCGGCGGCTTTGCGGCGGACACCGTCCTGGGAGGCGGCGGTGAGACGGCCCTCCGACCAATCCGATCCGATCTCCACCTTGTGTCCGCGGCGCTCGAGCTCTTTGATCGTCGCTGCGGGCAAGCGGCTTTCCACCACCACCACGCCCGGGCGCGAGCTGCGCGGCCAGAAAGACCCCGGAAAATGCTCGATATGCCACGCCGGCGCGTCGATCGCCTCCTGGAGGTTCATGCTGAAGTGGGCGTGCCGCAAGAACAGCTGCGCATTCCACTGGTCCTGCTGGTCGCCGCCCGGTGTGCCCCAGATCATGTACGGTTTGCCATCACGCAGCGCCATGCCGACAGAAAGCGTCGAGCGCGGGCGCTTGCCCGGCATGAGGGCACCGGGGTGGCTCTCGTCGAGCCAGAACATCTGCGCTCGCGAGCCGAGCGGCCAGCCGAGTTGCGGGATCACCGGCGACGATTGCAGCCATCCGCCCGAGGGCGTGGCCGTAAACATGTTGCCGGCCTTGTCGATGACGTCGATGTGGACGGTATCGCCCTTGCTCTCGCCCATTTTGCCGACCGTCGGCTCGCCGGCACCGGCGAACGATCCCTTCGGGGCTCCCCTCACGATCACTTTGCCGCCGTAGCCGTCGATCACACCAGGACGCTGCTCCATGTTGGCCCATTGCGTGATCTGGCGCCGACGGTCGTTGTTGTAGCGCTCGGAAAGAAGTGTCTCCATCGGTACGGCGGCGAATTTGGGGTCGCCATAAAATGCCTCGCGGTCGGCGTAGGCGAGTTTCGCGGCTTCGATCCACAGATGGATGAAATCCGGATCGGTGGCCGACAAGCGCTCGATCTCGAAGCCTTTGAGAATGGCCAGGATCTGAAGCATGGTCGGCGACTGCGTCCAAGGACCTGGCTTCAGAACGCTGTAGGGGCCGTATTCGAGCGCGAGGGGGTCTTCGACGGTAGGCAGCCAGCCCGCCATGTCGGCACCGGTCAGCACGCCCCTGTGGCGTCGCCCCGACACGTCCATCACCTCTTCGGTCCGGCAGAATTTATCGACGGCCTCGGCGACGAAGCCCTGGCTCCAGGCACGGCGTGCGCGTTCGATCTGGGCCTCGCGCCCGCCGCCGCCCGCTTCGGCCTCGGCCAGTATCCGCACGTAGGTTTCGGCGTGCTGCGGATTGCGGAAGTGCGAGCCGGCCACGGGTACTTTGCCGCCAGGGAGATAGACGGCGGCCGACGTCGGCCAGTGGTCGGTGAACAGGCTGCGCACGGTCTCGATGGTGGCGCAGGCGCGCTCGACGATCGGATGACCGCCGACGGCGTAGCCGATGGAGGGCTCCAGCACGTCGCGAAGGCGCATGGTGCCATAGTCGCGCAACACCATCATGTAGGTCTCGAACGTGCCTGGGATGCATGGTGCGAGCAGACCGGTGCCGGGAATGATGTCTAGGCCAAGATGATCGCGGTAATGGGCGATCGTGGCGCCGGCTGGCGCTGGGCCCTGGCCGCAGATCACCTCGGGCCGGCCCTTGCGCTGATCCCACACCATCACCGGGACGTCACCGCCCGGCCCGCACAGATGCGGTTCGACCACCTGCAGCGTGAAAGCCGCGGCGACGCCCGCATCGAACGCGTTGCCGCCCTTTTCGAGAATGCCCATGGCGACGGCGGTCGCGATCCAGTGCGTCGTCGCCACCACGCCGAACGTGCCGTCGATCTCGGGCCGAGTGGTGAACGCGCCTGAGTTGATGTTGGCCATCGCCTTCTCCGGGGTGTCTCTCGCTTTGCGCGGCATCCTAGTGCGGGCGCATTCATGGCGCCAGCCGTTCGCCCGTAGGGGCGGCCGAGCTTTTCGTGCCTGCCGGTCAGGGCCGGTAATGGAAACCCGCAAAATCGGCGAGGTGGCGCAGTCTCGCGATGGCCAGTCCCGACACCCCGGCAGCGGCCACGAGATCGACGACGGTGCTTGCCCACGGAACGCTCGCGTTCCATGCGTCCACCTCGTGCAACGAAATGAAGCGTATCAGCCCGAAGCCCACGATCAGGCATGCCAGGCCGATGGCGAGACGATAACGCTTGATGTAGTGCCAGACCCAAAGCAGGCCCCAGGCGAGCAAGACCAGGACCATCACCACGACTGCAATGCTCGCCGCTATCTGCAAGCTGCGCCGGCCTTCGTACCAGCCCCTATGCCTGAAGACGTCTCGCAGGAATGTTCCGAGACCGTGAAGCCATCCGAGGCTGCGCGCCGTTTTCGCCAGCGAAAGCGCCAAAAACACGGCCGAAAGCGCTGCCCAGACCCATGCGTCGGAACACGGCAATCCGTGCACGTGCGCGCGTCGACATGCAACGGCAGTCCAAATGCTGAGGAGACAGGCGACCAACAATGCGGCGACGCGCAAGGTATCGTGCGTCATTGGGCAATCCTCAACCGAAGCGATTGGTGGCCGCATCGTTGCGCGCGGCGAACGTGTCATCGCATGCACGCGCGCTCTGCGGAAGTATCGACTGCGCGCTGGTCAATTGCCGCGCCGACGATGGAGATCCTGACGCTGTATGATCTTTGATTGCGATAGATCGCAAATGCCGGATCCACATCGTCCGCGTTCGGGTGCGAGACTGCCGGGGCGTCGGGTGCGGCGCCGCTGGAGGGTCGCTCGGTCCGGTGATAAGTGTTTCTCCCGGGCTTTCGGGCCTGAGGTGTTTGCACGTCGACCGCATTCGGGGCAGACACAACTTTGAGACGGAAAGGCGATTCGTGATCCGATCATCGGTATCGCGGGGCTTTCGCCAGGACCTTCGGCGAGACCCCTGCGAGACACGGGGTGCCCGCCGAAGCGCCATCAGCGACGTGGTCCCGAGGCTTGCGAGCACGCGCCCGGGACGAGGACGCCTAGGAGAGTGAGCGCGATGTCCGAGACGAGCAGCGACGAGAACCGCGCCCCGGGCTCCGATCCGAAGGACTACGTCCAGGACGGCGCGATCCTGCTCGGATGTAGCCATCAGGGCCGCGATGTCGTGCCGGAGATGATCGAGCTGAAACTCGCCAACCGGCATGGGCTCATTACAGGCGCCACGGGTACGGGCAAGACGGTGACATTGCAGGTGCTCGCCGAAGGCTTCTCGGCAGCCGGCGTGCCGGTGTTCGCCTCGGATATCAAAGGCGATCTCTCGGGCCTTGCCGCGGAGGGGACGCGCAAAGCCGGCTTGGTGGCCCGCGCCGAGGAGATCGGTCTGGCCGGCTACGGCAACGCCGCCTTTCCTATTGCGTTCTGGGACGTGCTCGGCGAGCGCGGGCATCCCGTGCGGGCGACCATCGATGGCATGGGACCAGTGCTGCTCTCGCGCCTGCTCGAGCTGACCGAACCGCAGGAGGGCGTTCTCAACATCGCGTTCCGCTGGGCCGCCGACGAGCGCGAGGCCGGCGACGGCAACATGAACATCCGCGACCTGAAGGACCTGCGCGCGGTGATCGACGAGGTCGGCCGGCGCGCGGGCGAGCTGCGTTCGAAGTACGGCAACATAGCGCCCCAGACGGTGGGTGTGATCCAACGCCGATTGCTCGTTCTGGAACAGCAGGGGGCGGAAAAATTCTTCGGCGAGCCTGCGCTCGACATCGACGACCTGATGCAAGTTACGCCCGACGGTCGCGGCGTGATCAATCTGCTGGCCGCCGAGAAGCTGATGGATACGCCGAAGCTTTATTCGACGTTCCTGCTGTGGATGCTCTCGGAGCTGTTCGAGAAGCTGCCGGAGATCGGCGATCCGGACAAGCCGAAGCTCGTTTTCCTGTTCGATGAGGCGCATCTTCTTTTCAATGGAGCCTCTCAGGCAGTGCTCGACCAGATCGAGCGCGTGACACGGCTGATCCGCTCGAAGGGCGTTGGCGTCTATTACGTGACGCAGAGCCCGGCCGATGTTCCGGACCGCGTGTCGGCACAGCTCGGCAACCGCATCCAGCACGCGCTGCGGGCCTTCACGCCTCGCGAGCAGCGCGCCGTTCGTGCCGCTGCCGAGACATTCCGCAAGAACCCCGCCCTCGATACGGAGCGGGTGATCCAGGAGCTGAAAGTCGGGGAGGCGCTTGTCTCGGTGCTACACAACAAGGGCGAGCCGTCGGTCGTGCAGCGGACGCTGATCCGGCCTCCGATGTCTCGGGTCGGTCCGTTGACGGAGGACGAACGCCGCGAGCTGATCGCAGCCGATGCGGCCAACTTCGCCAAGTACGCGAAGACGCTCGACGGGGAGTCCGCAGCGGAAAGGCTTGCGGCGCGCGATACCCTGCACGGCAAGGTGAGCGATCTGGTGAACCAAGCCAAGCGTCGCTTCGGAAATCTGTTCCCGTCCAAGGGTTAAGCGGCGGGCTATGAGTTGCGCCAACGGTCCCGGCGCATTAAATGTGCGAGTAGAAACGGGGTAGGCGTCTTTCCACCACTGCACCGGAAAGGGTGAGCCATGGGCGTTCGTTTCCAAAAGCGCATCAGGATCTTTCCTGGCGTCTACATCAACCTGTCGAAGTCGGGTGTCAGCGCGAGTTTGGGGGGGAAGGGTGCGACGGTCAACGTCGGCTCGACGGGCCGCAGGATGGTGACATTCGGTATTCCCGGAACGGGGCTCAGCTATCGGGCGCCAATTACGGGCGCGATCGTGATGCTGATCGTGGCAGCCGTGGTGATCTTCGGCATCGCCTATCTCGTCGCGCCGGACACCGTGCGTGTGGCGCTGCACTGGTGGCAGCCGAAGTGGTTCCCGCTGCCGTTGCCGACGCCGGCGTCGTAACGCACGTGCCCGGCACGCGGAACGGTCGGAAATGGCAGAGGGCCCGGCGATTGTCGCCGGGCCCTTTCCTCATGCACATCATGCCGGGCTGACTTCGCCAGGGTTATTCGGCCGCGACGGAACCGGCCTTGAGGTCGGTCGAGTACTTGAGATGAACCGGCGCGTTCGACTCGAACGGGCTGTTGAGGCCCAGCTCCTTCGCCCACTCGCGCACCTGCGGGAAAACCTCCGTCCCGAGCAGCTCGATGCAGCGCAGGCTGTCCTTCTGCGTCACCTTCCCGTCCTGCGCCCAGACCGCCATGATGCCGGGCCGCGTCTCCTCGAGGAGATGGCGGATGCGCGGCAAGACCTGCTTCGGCGTGCCGGCGAAGATCATGCCGGACTCGAGCTGCTGCTCGAACGTCATGGCGCCGCGCGGGTTCTCCGACCGGCCGACCGCGAACTCGACGAACGAGCGGCGGCTGGACGGTGAGAAGTAGCCGGCTGGATTGGCCCAGACCGGATGTGCGAGGCCTGTGAACTCGCCCTGCATCCAGGTGAACTCGCGTGCGTTCTTGATGGCCGTCGCCTCGTCGTCGGCAACGTGGATGCGTGCGAGATAGCCGCGGTTTTCCGGTCCGGACTCGTAGCCGCATTCGGCAGCCGTCTGATCGTAGAGGGCCCAGATCTTCTTCGTATCCTCGATCGAGGTATTCAGCGCGATGTAGGGATATCGCTGCTGTGCCGTCCAGATGACCGTTTCCTTCGAGATGACGCCGGGAATCCAGACGCGCGGGTAAGGCTTCTGCAGCGGCACCGCCCACGGATTGACGACGCGGTGCTGATAGTGCGTGCCCTCGAAGCGGAAGGGGCCCGGTTGCGTCCAGGCCTTGACGACCAGATCGTGTGCCTCGACGAACCGCTCGCGATTGAAGGCAGGATTGACGCCGGCCGAGAGCTGCTCCTGGCCGCCGCCGCGGACAAAGCCCGAGACAAGGCGGCCTTTCGAGATCATGTCGATCATGGCCAGCTCTTCGGCCAGACGGATCGGATTTTCCGCGAGCGGCAGCGGATTGCCAAGGATGACGATCTTCACCTTTTTGGTCACGGCGGCGAGAATGGCCGCGAACATGTTGGTCTTGGCCTGCATGCAGAACGGAGCGTTGTGGTGCTCGTTCAGCATGATGCCGTCGATGCCGACTTCTTCGACCTTCAGATACTGCTCGAGATAGTTGTTATAGAGGCGGCTGCCCTCGACCGGATCGAAATGCTTGTTCGAGAAGGTGAGTGCGGTAGCGCCATACTCGAGGCCTGCCTTTTCGTCGTAGGCCGACATCGGCTGCTCGGTGAAATACATCAGGTGCATGGAGGGTTCCTCCGTTAAAGGACGTCGAGACTGCCGTTGCTGCTAGGCAGCAAGGAATGGGGTGACCAGTTTTGCGAGCTCGGCCGACTTTTCCATCTCCACCGCGTGGCCGGCCCCCTTCATGATTTCGAGGCGCGCGTTGGGCAGCGCGGTCTTGAACCGATGTGCCGCCGATAGGGGCACGACCTTTTCCTCGCTACCCCAGACGAGCAGGGCGGGCGCTTTGACGGCGCCAAGGAGATGCGGCAGCGACTGACTGTACATGTAGGGCTTCCAGGCGATGCGGAAGCTCATCTCGCGCGCGATGTCCCACGCCTCGAGTTGGTCTGTCGTGACGTTGCCGTAATGGGCCTCGAACGACTTTCGCTCGTGGAAGAAGGCTTGTGGGTAGTCGATGTAGGAGATGATCGCCTGATCGAGAATGTCGCCTTCGGGCGGCTTGATGCCCATCGCGCCGACGAGGACAAGCTTTGAGACCTCGCGGGGCGCCATCGATGCCATTTCGGCGGCGACCCAGCCCCCGAAGCCCAAACCGACGAGCGCCGTCTGCGCAAGCCCGAGCTCCGACTTGAGACCTTGTATGATGATCGCGACGTCGCGGGGGTGGCGCATCCATTCGAGACGGGGCGAACGGCCCCATCCGGGATAGTCCGGGATGATGACGTCGTGATTGGCGGCGAGTGTGTCGTAGAACGCCAGCTTGTCGAGCGTGCCGATATCGTGATGCAGAACCAGCACGGGAGAACCCTTGCCGGCGCGCCTCACATGCAGCTTGGCGCCGGACACCTCGACGGTGTGCTCGGCCCAGCCCTCTCCATTGGCCATGTCGTTCGCTCCCGTTGCAATTGGTTATCGTGAACGGTCGCAGGCAGGGGAGGGGGTGTCAACATGTCCGCACATATCCGCGGCGGCGGGCCGCTCTCATCATGTGGCGCCGGGCGACTCCCCTGCGGGGAGCCGGCCGCCCGGCGCGAGGGCGGTCGGGACCCGCCTCGAAATCACGAAATAGGGGCGGGCGAGCCGGCCGCCGGGCGCGAGGGGAAGGTCAGAGATCGATGGTGCGGCGGCCGAGGCCCTTCCGCTCCATTTCTGCCTTCAGGAGCGCAAGATTGCGCATATTGGCGCGGAAGGCGACGTCGAAGGCATCGCCGACGAGCGGCACGATGCCAATGGCGAAATCGGTTACGGAATTGCCGATCATGCGCGTCATGGTCCAGCGTGAGACGCCGAGGCGACGGGCTTCCCAAATGATGTAGCTGGAGATGACGTGCGAGATCACGTCACCGACGACGGGTATGAGGCCGAGGACCGCGTCGACGCCGAGACGGATGTTGGTGCCGGGAAGGGCGACCATCGAATCCATGACGCGAGCCAGCGCCTCGACGCGGGCATAGGCCGCATCGGCCTCGGCCATGCCGAGCGGCATACGCTCGGCCTGACGGCGTGGGGACTGCCAGGGGACTTGTCTGTCGATGACGGCCAATGCTTCCTCCGTGCGACCTAGGTTGATCACATAGGTATTGCTGAACCGCGCGCAATAGCGGGAGGCCGCGATTCGCAGCAATTGCCGAGTGAGGTCGAAAGTGGTGAAGTCGCAGGGAACGTCCCGCATCGGGGCGCGATGCCCTCTTCATTCATCTGCCGCTCGGGAGACGTTGCCATGGCCCGCATTGCCATCACGGACGACTATCAGAACGTTGCGTTCTCTTATGCCGACTGGTCGCGGCTCAAAGCCGCGCACGAGGTCGTGGTGTTCGACAAGCCGTTTGCCAGCCGAGACGCAGCCGCAAGTGCGCTCGCCGGCTTCGATGCCATTGCCATCATGCGGGAGCGCACGCCGTTCCCGCGAGCGCTCCTGGACCGCCTGCCGAACCTCAAGCTGCTCGTCACGACGGCCATGCGGAATGCCTCGATCGATGTGGCCGCATGCAAGGAAAAAGGCATCACGGTGTGCGGCACGCCCAGCGGTGGGCACGCGACCTCGGAGCTTGCGATGGCCATCATCCTCGGCCTCGCGCGGAATTTTCATGTCGAGCTCACGAATATGCGTGAGGGGCGCTGGCAGACGACGGTCGGGCAGGAACTGGCTGGCAAAACGCTCGGCCTGCTTGGCGCCGGCAGGCTCGGCGGCCAGCTCGCAACATACGCCAAAGCGTTCGGCATGAACCTCATCGCATGGAGCCAGAACCTCACGGACGCGCGCGCCGCCGAGGTCGGAGCCAAGCGCGTCGACAAAGACGATCTGTTCCGGCAGTCGGATTTCCTG
Organism: Hyphomicrobiaceae bacterium; assembly: GCA_050187415.1. Taxonomy (GTDB): domain Bacteria; phylum Pseudomonadota; class Alphaproteobacteria; order Rhizobiales; family Hyphomicrobiaceae. The sequence continues at coordinate 122,940 of JBFWXN010000005.1, forward strand.
TCCGTGCATCTGGTGCTGTCGGACCGGAGCCGCGGCCTTGTGGGTGCGCGCGAACTGGGGCTGATGAAGCCGAGCGCCTTCATCGTCAACACGTCGCGCGGTCCGATCATCGATGGCGCGGCGCTGAGCTCGGCCTTGAAGGAAGGGCGTATCGCGGGCGCGGGACTTGATGTCTACGACGTCGAGCCGTTGCCGGCCGCGGATGCCTTGAGGAAAGAGCCGCGCGCGCTGCTCACGCCGCACATCGGCTATGTCACGGCCGAATCTTACAAGCTGTTCTTTCCCGGCCTGGTCGAGGCCATCGAGGCCTGGCTCGCCGGTAAGCCCGTGCGGGTGATCGGGTAGGCACCAGCCGGTCGCGGGCACCGGGAACGACCGATCGTGCGGTGCGCGGTGATGTGGCCGTCCCGCGATCGCCCGCTCACCCCGCGCCGATCACGGGCATCGACGCTCCGTCATGCCTTGCCCAATTCGCCGTTGACGGCGTCGATCCAGGCTTTGGAGCCCGCATGGAGGAGTGCGACATCGGTCTGGGTCGACAGGAAGCGGATGCCGCGGCGGATCCAATGGGCCTGCTTGCCGGTGTCGCGAATGCCGCCGCAGCCAGCGAAGTTGCCGGCCGACCTGCACGCCGCAATCGCCCGGTCGAGCGCGTTCGCGACGGCCGGATCGTCGAGTTGGCCGGGCTTGCCGAGATCGCTCATCAGGTCGTTGGTGCCGATGTGCACGACATCGACACCGGGTACGGCCGCGATCTTCTCGATGTTGTCGAGACCGCGCGCCGTCTCGACCATGAGCACGACGACGGTCGAGCCGTTGATCGCCGGAACCGCCTCTGAGGCCGGCACGGCGCGGCCGTCGAACTGCGGGAAGTTGCCGCCTACGGAGCGCTTGCCGATCGGCGCGAAGCGGCAGATCTCGACGGCGCGGCGGGCCTCCTCGGGCGTGTTGATGTCCGGAAATATGATGCCCGAGACGCCGTTGTCGAGCAGGATCGGCGTATCGGGGTCGGCGAGGCTCTTGACGCGCGCCAGCGGGGCGACGCCGACAGCAAGCGCCGCGTTGGCGATGTTGCAGACGGTCTCGGCGTTGAAGACGCCATGCTGGCCGTCGATAAACAGGAATTGATGGCCGCTCGCCCGGGCGATGCGTGCGATCTCGGGCCCGCGGACCACGCGGACCGACAGGCCGAATGCCGGTTTTCCGGCGCGCATCGCCTCGAGGACAGGGTTGGTCAGCGTCGCAGCGGTCGGCGTGGCGGACATGGGGCGGTCTCCCGGATAATGCACCGGACATGAGCATAGGCACGGGATGCAGCCGGGGCCAAGCGGGCGCCGGTCCAGCGATCACCGGTCTGCAGGACTGCCCGTTGCTCAGTCCCCCGCGACGAAAAGCCAGGAATTGGCTCTGGCTCCTGCGACGGGCTGTCGTCTAGTTTGCGCAGCCTGAGGGCAAGAGTGCGGAGGACATGATGCGCATCGACGGCTGGGACCTCGACATCCTCGTCCAAGGCTTTCCCGGCAAGAGTGTCTGCCACGGCGGGCTCGGCTGGAGCACTGTGGTGCTGCTGCGCAGGCAGTGCCGCGTGGCCCTGATCGATGCCGGCACGTTCTCCATGCGCTCTCTGGTGATCGACGGATTGGCGCGCCACGGCCTCAAGCCGTCGGACGTCACCGATCTGCTGCTGACGCATTCGCACTGGGATCACTCGGTCAACTGGCCGCTGTTTCGCCACGCGCGCATCGTGCTCGGCAAGGTGGAGCTCGATTGGGCACTGAAGCAGCCGTGGGGCGAGACGCCGGTGCCGGAGCTCTACGTCGAGCGGCTGGAGAAGTGGCCGACGCTGGTCACCGCACAACATGGCGAGGAAGTCCTGCCGGGTGTCACGGCTCATATCGCGCCGGGTCACACGCCGGGCTGTCTGGTCTTCGTGCTGAGCGGCCTCGAAAAGGATGTCATCTTCACCGGCGATGCGGCCAAGAACCGGGCCGAGCTGCGGTCGCGCAACACCGACATGACCTATGATCCGCAGGTCAGCCGCGAGACAATCGACATGATCTGGGAGCATTGGCGCAAGAAGTCCGGTAGTATTCTTGTCCCGGGCCACGACCTGCCGATGACGCAGGAGAACGGCGAGACCACCTATCTCGGCACGCGCGAGGCAGGGATCACGTGCTGGTACGGTGAGGACATGGAGACGACGACCTATTTCAAGCTGACGGTGTGAGTGGATGCGTTTCTCGTTCCCAGCCCTGGTCGGAAAGGCTCTCGGCGGACATCGCAATTGGCCGCGGCAGTGGCGCGATCCGGACCCGAAGGCGTCTTACGAGGTCGTGATCGTCGGCGCCGGGGGGCACGGGCTCGCGACCGCCTACTATCTGGCCAAGGAGCACGGTGTCCGGAATATCGCGGTGCTGGAGAAAGGCTGGCTCGGCGGCGGCAATACGGGACGCAATACGACAATCATTCGCTCGAACTATCTTTGCGAGGAATCCGAGGCGCTCTACGAGCACGCGATGAAGCTCTGGGACGGCCTCTCGCACGAACTGAACTACAACGTCATGTATTCCCCGCGCGGGGTGATGATGCTCGCTCACAACGAGCACGACGTGCGGGTCTCCAAGCGGCACGTGCACGCCAACCGTCTCGCCGGAATCGACAACGAGTGGCTCGACCCGGCCGAGGCGAAAGCCTTCTGTCCGATCCTGAATATCGATGCGCGGCTGCGCTATCCGGTGCTCGGTGCCGCCCTGCAGCGCCGCGGCGGTGTCGCGCGCCACGATGCTGTCGCCTGGGGCTATGCGCGGGGCGCCGATCGGTTGGGCGTGGACATCATCCAGAACTGCGAGGTGACGGGGATCCAGCGCAATTTCGCCGGCCGCGTCACCGGCCTCGAGACGACGCGAGGAATGATCGCGGCGAGGCGTGTCGGCGTCGTCGCGGCAGGGCACACCTCGGTGCTGATGGAGATGGCGGGCGTGCGCATGCCGCTCGAAAGCTTCCCGCTGCAGGCACTCGTGTCAGAGCCGGTGAAGCCGGTGATGCCGTGCGTCGTGATGTCGAACTCGGTGCACGCCTACATGTCGCAATCCGACAAGGGCGAGTTGGTCATCGGCGCGGCGACCGATGCCTACACGTCGTACTCGCAGATGGGCGGCCTGCATGTCGGGCGGCACACCCTGGAGGCGATCACCGAGCTGTTTCCGGTCACGCGCCGGCTGCGCATGCTGCGAAGCTGGGCGGGCATCGTCGACGTGACGCCCGATCGCTCGCCGATCATCGGGACGACGCCGGTGACGGGGCTCTATGTCAATTGCGGATGGGGCACTGGTGGATTCAAGGCGACGCCGGGATCGGGGCACGTTTTCGCCGCCACCCTTGCCCGCGACGAGCCACATCCCGTCGCGGCGCCCTTTGCGCTGGAGCGCTTCTCCACCGGGCGCCTGATCGACGAGGCCGCGGCCGCGGCTGTATCGCATTGAGGGAGGGCGGCATGGCACGTGGCTCGTTTCGCCATGACCGGACGAATAGGACAGCCAACCGATGAGAGACGTGCGCCGATGCTGCTGATCCGCTGCCCGTTCTGCGAGGAGGAGCGTCCCGCGGTCGAGTTTCGCTATGCCGGCGAAGCGCATATCGCGCGTGCTGCCGATCCGATGGGCGAAAGTGACGAAGCCTGGGCCGAGTTCCTCTACATGCGCACCAATCCCAAAGGCTGGCACGCCGAGCGGTGGCACCACGTGCATGGCTGCGGGCGCTTTTTCAACGCCGTGCGCCACACCGTGACCGACCGCATTGCCGCGACCTACAAGCCTGGCGAAGCGCGTCCCGATCCGGAACGTGGCGTCGAGGAGAAGCAGCGGTGAAGCGCGAGCGGTTGTCGGCGACGGAAGAGCAGTTCCGCATGGCGTCCGGCGGACGCATCGATCGGACGGAGCGAGTCAACTTCACATTCGACGGACGGGCCTATTCCGGCAGGCCGGGGGATACGCTCGCCTCGGCATTGCTCGCCAACGGCGTGCATCTGGTCGGCCGATCGTTCAAGTATCACCGGCCGCGCGGAATACTTTCGGCGGGCTCGGAGGAGCCGAATGCTCTGGTGACGGTGCGTCGAGACTGGCGGCGCACGACGCCCAATCTGCGCGCGACGGAAGTCGAGATCTACGAGGGCCTGGCTGCCGACAGCCAGAACCGATGGCCGTCGCTCGAGCGGGACGCGGCCAGCGTCAACGATCGCCTGAGTGGTCTTTTTCCGGCGGGCTTCTACTACAAGACGTTCATGGGGCCGAAGCGCCTCGGCCGAGCAGGAAGGTCGGTCTGGAAGCGCGTCTACGAGCCGGCAATCCGTCGCATGGCCGGTCTCGGCCGCGCGCCCATCGACGCCGATCCCGATCGCTACGCGAGCCGCTATGCGCACTGCGATGTGCTGGTTGTCGGTGCTGGACCGGCGGGACTTGCCGCGGCGTTGGCCGCGGCCGAAGCCGGCGCCAAGGTCCTCCTCGCCGACGAGCAGTCGGAGCCGGGTGGCTCGTTGCTTGCCGAAACGCACGTGGCGATCGAGGGCATGATCGCTGCGGACTGGCTCGCTGATGCGCTGGCGCGGCTCTCGCGCTTCGATCGCGTGCGCATTCTGCCGCGCACGACGGTGTTCGGCGCCTATCCCGACCGGATGCTGGGTCTCGTCGAGCGCCTGAGCGATCATCTCGCGGAGCCCGACGCCGCATTGCCGCGCGAACGCTTGTGGCAAGTCCGGGCGAAGGAGATCGTGCTTGCGAGCGGGGCAATCGAACGGCCCCTGGTGTTTCCCGACAACGACCGGCCGGGCATCATGCTGGCGGGAAGCGTCGCCACATACCTGCATCGTTACGCCGTGATCGCGGGCACGCGCGCCGTTGTCGTCACGGCGTCGGACGAGGCCTATGTCGTCGCCGCCGACCTGGCCGGGCATGGCGTCCCTATCGAGCGCATTGTCGATGTCCGCGCGACGGCGGGCGGCGGGGCACGCCAACTCGCCGAAGCGGCCGGCATCAAGGTCACGACGGGTGCGGTCGTGCTCGGTACCCAGGGTCGATTGCGCGTCTCGGCGGTGGACGTGTCTCACGCCGAGGCCCGGCGAGAGAGCATCGCGTGCGACGTGGTGCTGATGTCCGCGGGCCGGCAGCCGACGCTGCACCTCTTCTCGCAACTGCGCGGCAAGCTGGAGTGGCACGACGAGGGGCAGGCGCTGCTGCCGGTCGCATCGCTCGATCATGTGCATCTGGCCGGTGCCGCCGCCATGTCCGGGCGGTCGCTCGGGACGGCGTTCGAAAGCGGCCGCGCCGCCGGGGAGGCTGCGGCGAGGGCTGTCGGCGCCACGGCGGGCGTTTCTCCCGGCCCGGTCGTTGGCAAGGAGACTTCGGCCCTGGCGGAGACGCTGGCAACTCCGCGATCCGTGCGCGTGGCGAAGGGCCGGGCCTTCGTCGATTTTCAGAACGACGTCACGGCCAAAGACATTCGCATCGCCACGCGCGAAGGGTTCCGGTCGATCGAGCACGTCAAGCGCTACACGACAACAGGAATGGCGACCGACCAGGGCAAGACCAGCAGCGTCAACACGCTCGGCGTCGTGGCGGGCAATCTCGACACCGACATTGCCGCGCTCGGGCACACGACCTTTCGCCCGCCGTTCACGCCGGTCACGTTCGGCGCCCTTGCCGGCGAGTGCCGTGGTGCGCTGTTCGATCCGGTGCGCGTGACGCCGATCGACAGCTCGGCACGCGCTCGCGGTGCCGCCTTCGAGGCGGTCGGCCAATGGCAACGGGCGCGCTATTTCCCGCGCACCGGCGAGAGCATGCACACGGCCGTGGCTCGCGAATGCCAGGCGGTACGCGGGAGCGTCGGTGTCTTCGACGGCTCGACGCTCGGCAAGATCGAGGTCGCGGGGCCGGGCGCGGCCGAATTTCTCGACCGCCTTTATGTCAACAAACTGGTAAACCTTCCCGTCGGCCGCTGCCGCTACGCGATCATGTTGAGCGAAGCCGGCTACGTGATGGACGACGGCATCGTCGCGCGCCTGGCGCCCGACCGCTTCCACGTTACGACCACGACGGGGGGCGCGGCCGGCGTACTCGCGCACATGGAGGATTACCTTCAGACCGAGTTCACCGATCTCGAGTGCTGGCTGACGTCGGTCACGGAGCAGTGGGGCGTGATCGCCGTCCAGGGACCGAGGGCGCGTGACGTGCTGGCACCGATCGTCGAGCACGTGGACCTTTCGCCCGCCGCGCTGCCGCACATGGGGCTCGCCGAAGGGCGCATCCTCGGCGTACCCTCAAGGCTTTTTCGCGTCAGTTTCACGGGCGAGCTCGGCTACGAGGTCAACGTTCCGGCCGGCCATGCCCGCGCGGTCTGGGACGAGATCTTGAAGCGCGCCGAAGCGCTGGGTGGCGGTCCCTACGGTACCGAGGCCATGCACGTCCTCAGGGCCGAAAAGGGCTACATCATCGTCGGTCAGGAGAGCGACGGCACCGTCACGCCGGCCGATCTGGGTCTGCCGGCCGGCGGCGCCAAACGCGATTTCGTCGGCAAGCGAGCACTGGCGCGCCCGGACATGACCAAATCGGGACGGCGCGAATTCGTCGGCCTCGAGTGCGTCGATGGCGGCGGACCGCTCGAGGAAGGCCTGCAACTGACGCAGCGTCCCGATCCGCCGCCGGGCACGCCGGCGTCCGGCTACGTCACGTCGTCCTATCACAGCCCCGCGACGGGACGGCCGATCGCCCTTGCGCTGGTCAACGGCGGTCGGGCCCGCCTCGGCGACACCATCTATGCGCCGCTCTCCAGGGGCGCGCGCCGGGTGCGCATCGTGTCGCCCGTGTTCTACGATCCAGAAGGTGTGCGCCTCCATGACTGATCTACTGGCCGAGACGCCGGCGACAGCCGCACTCGACTCGCCGCTCGGCGGACCGGCGTTGCCGTCGGTCGACGGCATCGCGGAGATCAGCGAGGCGGGAACCGTCGGCAGGCTCGTGCTCAGGGCCGGGCCGCGAACCATCGACGCGCTCCGCCAGACGCTCGGCGCGGGATTGACGGGGCGGATCAACACGGCGACCGTTGCCGAGGGTTGCACGACGCTCAGGCTCGGTCCGGACGAGTGGCTGCTGCTTGCCGAGGCCGATTCCGACCCCTGGCTTGCGGCCCGTATCATAGACGCCGCCAAGGATCTGCCGGTTTCGCTCGTCGATGTCAGCCACCGCAACGCGGCGATCCTGCTCTCGGGGCCTGCGGTCGAAGCCGTGCTGGCGGTGGGTTGTCCGCTGCCGCTGGACGTGGCCTCCTTTCCGGTCGGACGTGCCACGCGGACAGTGCTCGCGAAAGCGGAGATCGTGCTGTGGAGGCGCGGTGTCGATCGGTTTCAGCTCGAGGTCGCGCGCAGTTTCGCGCCCTATGTGGTGGCGCTGCTGGGGGTCGCGATCGACGACGAAGCCGCAATTGCCTCTGCTGCACGATTGCCCAGTGCGGGCTGAGCGGCCGGCCGTCTCAACCTTTCACCTTGCCAATGCCCATCGCGGTCGGCTACGTACTCATCCGTAACGTACGGTACGGTACGCAGCATCGGTGCATGCGGCGAGGATAGGTACAGTGTCGAGCACGGCGCAGACAGAATCGGCGACACGCGGGGGGCGTGACCCCGCAGCCCGGCGCGGCGAGGTGCTCGACGTGGTGCTGGAGTTGCTGGCCGAGGGGGGCGACGCCTTGACGATGTCGGCGGTGGCGCGCCGGGCGAGCTGCTCGAAGGAAACGCTCTACAAATGGTTTGGCGATCGCGATGGGCTGCTGACCGCAACCGTCCAGTGGCAAGCCTCGAAGGTACGGGTCGGCGCCTATGACAACGGCCGGCTCGACGCCCTGGCGCTCAGGGCGGCTCTCGAGGCTTTCGGCGCTGCGTGGCTCGCGGTGATCTCGTCGCGCACGTCGATCGCCCTCAACCGGGTGGCGGTTGGCCATGCGGGCTCAGGCAAGAGCAATCTCGGCCGGATCGTGCTGGCGAACGGGCGCTTTGCCATCGGCGAGCGGCTGAAGCCGCTGCTGGAGGCGGCGCGGGATGCAGGCCTGCTGGCCTTCGACGATACTGAAACGGCGTTTCGCACCTTTTTCGGACTTGTGGGACGCGATGTACAAATCAGGCTCTTGCTCGGCGACAAGCTGAAGATGGGCGACGCCGAAATCGCACACGATGCAAGACTTGCGACGCAACAGTTTCTTGCGCTCTTCGGGGCGAAGAAGATGCCGGCTTCACGCCGGTAGTAGAGGCTCAACTAGGGAAGGAAGTAACATGCGCGTCTATTACGATCGCGATGCCGACGTGAACTTGATCAAATCCAAGAAGGTGGTCGTCGTCGGCTACGGCAGCCAGGGTCATGCCCATGCGCAGAACATGCGCGATTCCGGCGTCAAGGACGTTGCCATCGCGCTTCGCAAGACATCGGCTGGCGTCAAGAAGGCAGAAGCCGCAGGCTTCAAGGTGATGGAGGTCGCCGAGGCCGCCAAGTGGGCCGACGTCATCATGATGTGCACGCCAGACGAGTTGCAGGCCGACATCTACCGCGATCACCTGCACGCCAACATGAAGCAGAATGCAGCCATCCTGTTCGCACACGGCCTGAGCATCCATTTCGCGCTGATCGAGCCGCGCGAGGACCTCGACGTCGGCATGGTGGCCCCGAAGGGACCGGGGCACACGGTTCGCTCCGAGTACCAGCGCGGTGGTGGCGTCCCCTGCCTCGTCGCCATCCATCAGGACAAGAGCGGCAATGCGCACGACCTCTTCCTGTCCTATGCCACGGCCATCGGCGGCGGCCGCGCGGGCGTCATCGAGACGACGTTCAAGGAGGAGTGCGAAACCGACCTCTTCGGCGAGCAGGTGGTGCTGTGCGGCGGCCTCGTCGAGTTGATCCGCGCCGGCTACGAGACCCTGGTCGAGGCCGGGTACGCGCCGGAAATGGCCTATTTCGAGTGCCTGCACGAGGTGAAGCTGATCGTCGACCTCATCTACGAGGGCGGCATCGCCAACATGAACTACTCGATCTCGAACACCGCCGAGTTCGGCGAGTACGCATCGGGCCCGCGTATCATCACGGATGCGACCCGCGCAGAGATGCGGCGCGTCCTGAAGGACATCCAGTCCGGTGCCTTCACGTCCGAGTGGATCCGCGAGTGCAAGGCCGGCCAGCCGAAGTTCAAGGCCACGCGGCGCATGAACGACGCCCATCCGATCGAGGAAGTCGGCGCCAAGCTGCGCGCCATGATGCCCTGGATCAAGGCCGGCGCCCTGGTCGACAAGGCGAAGAACTAGGCGCAAGATGGTCTCGGTTCATTGGACATTGCGCCGATGAACCGAGACTTTTGTCCGCGAGGTTCGCTTCCAGGCATGCGGCAAATGTCGATCGCTCCACGACACTAGAGTCCTTCAGGTTTAGCTGGAAGCATATCCTGCGTTCCTGAGGTAGCTTTCGCACTCGCTGTGTGAGATGGCGGCGACGAGCTTGGCGATGTGTTCGTGGATGGCGTCAACGGTTCGGGCC
>JBFWXN010000006.1:0-125169 GCA_050187415.1 Hyphomicrobiaceae bacterium
AGGCCGAGGGCGAGGATCGAGGCGAGGATCGTCTTCATGGGAAGTCTCCGTAAAATCTCTGGTGGCTGTTTGTTCCGGGGAGGTCCGGCTCGTTCGAGCCGGGCTGGTCACTCGCCGTAGGAGGGGGCGCAGTAGCCGGTCACCGAGTTGTCGGGTGTCGGCGTGGTCGTGGTGGAGGCGGATGCCGCACCGGCGAAGAGGCCGAGGGCGAGGATCGAGGCAAGGATCGTCTTCATGGGAAGTCTCCGTAAAGTCTCTGGTGACGTTTTGTTCCGGATCAGCAGTCGTGTTCGCCGTCCGATGAAGTGAATATAAACGCCGTTTAATAACAAAGTCAAATCCGGATCGATCCGTTTTATATCACGAGTGCGTGTGTGCAGCGCATGCGAATGGTGAGGGTCGCGGCGCCCTGCCTGCAAACCTCTCATCGGGGCTGGCAACAGGCTGCGAGCCGTGGAAGGATGCCCGAGCAACCGATCGGGAGTGAGACGTGACGACCGACCAGACGTGGGCTGGCGCCATCGACTGCGACGTGCATCCACGCGTGCCGAACATCGGTGCGTTGCGGCGATACATGGACAGTTACTGGAGCGAGACGGTCGAAATCCGAGGCATCGAAGCGTTCGAAACGATTTCCTACCCCAAGTCGGCGCCTCTCACGGCCCGGCCGGACTGGGGGGAGGCGAAGGCCGACCAAGATGCGGGAGGCACGCGCGACGCGCTGCTCGACAAACATGGCTTCGACATCGCCATCCTGAATTGCCTTTACGCCGTCCAGATGATCCGCGACGAACATATGGCCGCCGCATTCGCTCGGGCCGTCAACGACTGGCTGCGTCACGAGTGGCTCGACCGCGATCCGCGCTATCGGGCCTCGATCGTGGTGCCCTATCAGTCGACCGATCGCGCGATTGCCGAGATCGAGCGGTGTGCGACGGATCGGCGCTTCGTGCAGGCACTGTTCATCGCGGGAACCGAGGAACCGCTCGGAAAGAGCCGGTACTGGCCGATCTACGAGGCTTGCGAACGCCATGGCCTCACCATCGGCGTGCACGCAGGCTCCAGCTACCACCACGCCGTCACCGGATCGGGATGGCCGAGCTACTGGGCGGAGGACTATGCCGCCGCGTCGCTTGCCATGCACGCGCAGGTGGGCAGTCTCGTGGCCGAAGGCGTGTTCGTTAAATTTCCGAAGCTGAAAGCGGTGCTGATCGAATCCGGCGTGACGTGGCTGCCGCCCTATCTCTGGCGGCTGTCGAAGTTCTGGCGAGGCGTCAGGCTGGAGGTGCCCTGGATCGATCGGCTGCCGAGCGAGATCGTGAAGGATCACATCCGCTTGACCACGGCACCCTTCGACGCCCCGAACGATCCCGACATGGTGGCGCGCATCGTCGATCAACTGCCGTCGCGGGACATGCTCATCTTCGCGTCGGATTTTCCTCACTGGCAGCACGACGGCGATGCTATGCTGCCACGAGGATTGGATGATGCACTGGTCAAAAAGATTCTGATCGATAATCCGCGCGCCACGTATCCCCAATTGACAACGTCCTGACCTCCGGAGGTCGCCATGCCACTCGATTCACCACCCCTCGGCGAAGCATCCACCAGCGCCAGCAACCGGCTCGCAATCGTCGACAGCGACATCCACCCCGCCGTGAAGTCGTTGAATTGCCTGAAGCCCTACGTGGAGAAAAAGTGGTGGGATCATGCCGTGACCTACGGCTTCCGGCGTCGTCACGGGAGTCCATCGGTAGAGCCCTACCCGAAGTCGGCGCCGCTCGCGTCGCGCCGTGATGCGTGGCCGGAAGACGGCTCGGGTCGGCCAGGCTCGTCACTCGAGCTGATGCAGAAGCAGTATCTCGATCCGACCGGCGTCGAGCTCGGCGTACTCGGACCTCTCGGCAATACGGGACAGGGCGAGCTCAATCTTGCGTTCGGCGCCGCCTTTTGCCGGGCGACGAACGAGTGGCAGCGCGAGGCGTGGACGTCAAAAGATCGCCGGCTCAAGGCCGCCGTCGTCGTGCCCTATGAGGACGGCATGGCGTCGGCCAAGGAGATCGAGCGCGTCGGCCACATGAAGGACTACGCGCAGGTGTTCTGCCTGACGCGTTCGTCCGATCCCCTCGGCAACCGACGCTATTGGCCGATCTATGCGGCGGCGCAGGAGCACAATCTGCCGATCGGCTTTCATGTGTTCGGTACGAGCGGGCATCCCGTCACGGGTGCCGGCTGGCCATCCTATTATATCGAAGAGGGCTCGGGCGGCCATTCGACCTCGGCGCAAACCGTCGTGACAAGCCTCGTCATGGAGGGGGTCTTCGAGCAGTTCTCGAAGCTGAAGGTGGTCATCGTCGAAGGCGGGTTCGGCTGGCTCGCCCCGCTGATGTGGCGCCTCGACAAGGTCTTCGAGCGCAACCGCGAGGAGCTCTCGCACCTGACGCGCCGCCCGTCGGACTATATCCGTCAGCACATCTGGGTCTCGACGCAGCCGATGGAAGAGCCGGAGAATCGCCAGCATCTGCTCGATACGATGCGCTGGATCGGACACGATCGCCTGCTGTTCGCGTCCGACTATCCGCACTGGGACTTCGACGATCCGTTCCGCGCGTTCCCGGCCGGCGTGACGCCCGAACAGCACCGCGCCATCTGCGCGGAGAACGGCCTCAACGTCTATCGAGTTTGACGGTCGCGGCAGGTGCGCTGTGGCATGCGGACGATAACCGCGTGCTGCGTGCTGCTGCCCGTCCCGCGAACGTGATGTGGTCATTGGCCCGGAAACGCCTGCCGTGAAGGCCCGGGCCCATCCCGCCCCCTGGTCGACCCTGCGCTTGTCGTGCCTCAGCCTTCGGCCAGCTCCAATAGAATACCGCTCGCTTCGGCCGGAGCCACCTTCACCATTCTCGGCGTCACGACCGCGGCTTTCTTCCCCACCGCCCGGGCAGCGGCATCGGCGCTCGTCACGGTCAGCGCCAGTGTAATGGGCGTCTCGTCCGGAATGCCGTCGAGCGGTACCCCCGGATGGCGGCGTTCCAAGGTGGCGCGGTCGAGGAAGACGAAATCGCCGCGGCCGGAGCCGGTCGCGACGCGCAGTGCGCCATCCGACAGCGGCTCGGGTTTGCGGTCGATCAGGCGTCCCATATGCGCTGCCGCCTTGGCCGGGTCCGGCGAGAGCATTTCGACTCGGTCGATGCGATAAGCCGTATTGGCATGACGCGTCAGCTCCGGGATCCACACGTGCTCGCGTGTCAGATGCTGGCAGGCAAACACACGCAGTCCGCCGGGGCGCTCCTCGACCGGCCAGACGAACGTTCGAAACGTCGCTTCGACCTTGCGTCCATCGGGCAGGTCCACAGGTCGGCCGAAGTCGTAAGGGCCGAGGGCGGCGAAGCCGCGCTCCTTGAGCTCGGCGACCCCATCGTCCGCATCGGTCCCCGTGAAAGCCGCGCGCTCCATGCCTTCGCCGCGCTTGGCGAGGAACTGCCGGCCGGGGAGGTTGCGCTCGGTCTCGGCCACCACGCCGATCAACTCGATATAGTCGTGCCGCAGCATGATGGTGTGGTTGGCGGTACCCATTACCGCCGTATGCAGGCCACGCGGTGAGACCGTGAAGCCCAGCTCTGCCCATCGGTTCGCCCCCTCGTCGAGGCGGCGAACCATGAGGACGACGTGATCGAGACCGATAATGGATCGCATTGTCATGATGCCTGCTCCGGTTCAGAGGGTCGAACCGTTGCAAGGCTGAGGCGGAGCGTCAACACGTCCGTGCCGGTCGAACGGATACCAGCCGGTAGAATCGGATCCTTGGCAGCGCGCTGCCGACCATCGCTGGGATCGACACTACAGAACGCGATTAGAAGTGCGCTTCTCGGGAAGAGGGGCGGGTGGTGTCTCGGTCGCAAACATGAAGCGCACCGTCCGCCGATCCGGTCCCGTCGAGTGTCCGGTGACGAGTTGAAAGCGCACACCGGGTACGCCGAGATGCTCGCCGCCGATCACCTCGCGGGCAGTCACCTCGATCACCTCCGGGCTACCGTCCTTGCCGTCGATGGTTATCGTGTCACCAGCGACCAGGAGGCGGTCGGTTTGCGCATCCGCGCCGCCGAGGCCGCTCAACCAGATATTGCGCGGCAGAGAGGTCCATGACGTGTCGGCATCGGCCAGCGCTGAGCCGTAGTTGCCGGCAAGAACTGCATCTGGTGCGGCGTGTCTCGAGACGGTGCCAAGCCCGATCCCACCGGCGAAGGCTCCGGTGATGCCAAACATGATGATGGCTGCGGCGCGCTGGCGAAGCATGAATGACATCTCCTGCTTGGAAACCCTCAGTGCATATGGGTGCATGGACGGACGCGCGAAAGCCTCTGGATGCGCTACGACCGCGTTCTCCCCACGATACGTCGTTGAGCGGCGTTAATTCGGCGCAAATGCCGCCAAAACGCGAGATTGCAGCCAACGAGTAACGAGAAAGTGAAGCCGAGGATGATCAGCTCGTGCATGCGCTTCGTCAGCAGCGGCGTGGCGGCCGGTCGGAGCTGGGCGACGGCAACAATCGCATTCTCGGCGGCCGGACCCGGTGGCGAGGTAACCTCGACGGCGCGTGACGCGATGACTTCGCCCGCGAACGCTTCATCGAAGCTTAGCGTCCGCGCGGGATTGGCCGCCGCCGCCGCGAGCAAGGGAAGCACTAAAAACAGGAGGGCCCCGATCCCCGTGTCCTTCAGCCAGTTGCGCAGTAGTCTCGATGTTCTTTTCCGCATCCCGCTTCTCCCGCATCGTCCCCGCGAGCGATCCGGTGGCCGCTGAACAAAACGCGTCCCCGATTTCGACGCTGAAAGCCTAACCTGCGAATGTGGCGCTTGCCGCAACAACTTGTGGCCAAATTGGGCCGCCCGTCAAATGTGGCCAGACGGCAACGTAACGGCGCTCGGCGCCCGAACTCGTCGCGGCCAGATCAAGGACAGTCGCCGGGACAGGTTAGCCCCGTTCGTGAAAGAAATTGTAGATGCGTTGGGCCATTTCGCCAGAAATGCCCTCGACCGCCGCGAGATCGTCGATGCCGGCGCGCGATACCCCTTTTGCGGACCCGAAATGCGTGAGTAGCGCCCGCTTGCGCGTCGGCCCGATGCCGGCGATCTCGTCCAGGGGATTGGCGGCAATGGCTTTGGCCCGCTTCGCTCGATGGGTGCCGATGGCGAAGCGGTGCGCCTCGTCGCGTAGCCGCTGGACAAAATAGAGCACCGGGTCGCGCGGCTCGAGCATCATCGACTGGGGCCGACCAGGGACATGGAAATGTTCCCGTCCGGCGTCGCGGTCGGGACCCTTGGCGACGCCGATCAGGGCGATGTCGTCGATACCGAGGTCGGCCAGCACCTGCCGCGCGATGCCCAGTTGCCCTCCGCCGCCGTCGATCAGAACGAGATCCGGGCGATCGGGAAGCTCCTCGCTGCCGGGCGCGGCGTCGTCGTCCTGGCCGTCCTCGTCTTCGGGCAAGGGAGGCTCGATATTCCGGCCCCGGAGCACGGGGTCCTGGCGCAGCACGCCGAAGGCTATGGCATCGGCACCACGTTCGCCACGAGGTGGCGGTGCAGGCGCGGTGATCCGCGAGACCACTTCCGCGGCAATGGGCTTCGTCTCTTCGGGCGGCTCGGCGCGGTGCACTGCGTGACCTGCGCCGGTTGCAAGGCGCTTGAATCGTCGCGTCAGCACCTCGCGCATCATGGCATAGTCGTCGCCGGGTGCCGTCGCCTTATCCTTGATGTTGAACTTTCGGTAGTGAGCCTTCGCGAAGCCTTGCGGGCCCGCGACGATCATCGCGCCGACGGCGTTCGTGCCCATGATGTGGCTGTTATCGAACACTTCGATGCGGCGCGGCACTTTCGCCAGACCGAAGCGCTCCGCGACGCCCTCGAGCAGGCGACGCTGCGACGAGCTTTCGGCGAGGCGACGGCCGAGCGCCTCGCGCGCATTGGCGAGGGCGTGCTCGACAAGCTCGATCTTGGCGCCCCGCTGGGGAACGCGGATTTCGGCTCGCCTCTCGGCCTTGAGCGTCAAGGCTTCCTCGAGCAGGGCGCGCGATGGCAGGTCGTGCGACAGCAGGATCAGGCGAGGCACGGGCTTGTCGTCATAGAATTGTGCGATGAAGCTCTCGAGCACCTCCTCGGTCGCGAGCGAGCGGTCGGCCTTGGGAAAGTAGGCGCGATTGCCCCAATTCTGGCCGCTGCGGAAAAAGAAGACCTGAATGCAGGTCTGCCCGGCCTCGCTGTAGGCGGCGAAGATGTCGGCTTCCTCGACTCCGTCGCTATTGATCGACTGGTCCGCTGTCACGTGCGCCAAGGCCTGCAGCCGGTTGCGATAACCGGCCGCACGCTCGAACTCCAACTTGTCGGCGGCGTCGAGCATCAGAGCCTGCAACTCGGTTCGCACGGCTTGGCTCTCGCCGCGCAGGAACTTGATCGCCTCGTCGACCAGGAGCGCATAGTCGGCCTCGCTGATCTCACCCGTGCAGGGGGCCGAGCACCGTTTGATCTGGTGCAGCAGGCAGGGTCGGGTACGGCTTTCGAACACACTGTCGGAACAGGACCGCAGGAGAAAAGCGCGTTGCAGGGTGTTGATGGCGCGATTGACGGCGCCGGCCGACGCGAAGGGGCCGAAATAGGTGCCTTTGCCCGTGCGGGCGCCGCGGTGCTTGAGAATTTGGGGGGCTGCGTGGTCGCGACGGATGAGGATGAATGGAAACGACTTGTCGTCCCGCATCAGCACGTTGAAGCGCGGCTTGAAGCGTTTGATGAGGTTTGCTTCGAGCAGCAGCGCCTCGGCCTCGGTGCGGACCGTGACGAATTCCATGGAGGCCGTCGCCTGGATCATCCGGGCGATGCGGTTGGTGTGGCCGCCCATGCGCGCGTAGTTCGCCACACGTGCTTTGAGGCTGTGAGCCTTCCCGACGTAGATCACCGTGCCGTCGGCATCGAGCATCCGGTAGACGCCCGGTTGCGACGCAAGCGTGCGCAGGTAGCCGGCAATAACCTCCGGCCCCGTCCGGGGAGGGCGCGAAGCGGGACCGCGATCGGCCGCCGCGGCGTCGTTTGCGGCGGCACAGTCGCTGCGCGCGTCGTCTGGCGCTGGCTTGTCGGCGGGCTCGGTCATCATCTCCTTCTTTTTCAATCGGTCGGCGGGCGGTCAAGCACGCACCAAGTGGAAAGCGAGCGGACAAGCGTCACGCAACCTGTCCTTGTGCATTAACGAAAAGTAAGCGATCGTTTCACGAGGTGACTACATTATCAGAAGGACCTTGGAGATGGCCCGCGAACAGAGTGAGAGTACGCCGGCAGTCGTTCGATCCATTTCGCTGGATCGTGGCCCTCATCGTAGCTTCCTGGCCGACATCGCAATCGACTATGGCCCAGAGAAGGAACTCAGCCGTCTCTTCCTCGCGGCCGACTCGCGAATGCGCGAACGAGGCATCCGGCTCTCCTTCGCCTCGTTCGACGAACTCGTGGCGGTCAATCGGCGAAACGGCAAGACGTGGCGGCCCATTCTGCCGCTGTTCGACCCGGCCATGAGCGACATCGGCGAGCGCAATGGTTACGCCTTGATTGGCCGGGATGCCAGAGGCGACGTGGTCTTCACTTATGGCTCCCGCCACTACGAGTTGGGCGAGACGACGCTCAAGGACGAGATCGAGAGCTTGCGCATTTTTTACCGAGACCCCGAGCGTAGCAGGGCGCCAGGCGAAGCCATGATCGTCACGGCCCCGGTCGCCACGACGCGACAGGGTTCGGTGGCGTTTACCGGCGCGGCATGGGCGCGGCCGGACTACCGGAAGGCAAATCTCGTTCACGTGACCACGCCGCTCACACGCGGGCTGTCGCATACGCTGTGGGGATGGGACTTCCTGTTCAGCTTCATGGCGCCCGACGTCGTGCGGGGGGGCATCGCTCGCGAATGCCGGATGCACGCCGACTGGAAGGTGGAGATGATCAACACGCCGGTGCTTCGCGGGGACACCATCCACGCGGCGCTGGTGTGGACCGATTGGGCCACTCAACTGCAGTTCATCCGCGACTTCCTGGCGGAGCAGTCAGTTTCCGGCGATGCGAAGGTCGATCGTGTCGTCAACGATCGTTCCGCCGATTAGGAATTTCGGCGTGTCGCTCGACTGGAACGGAAAAATGAGCCGCTTGTAGCGGTGGCGCGAGCGGCCGGCATGAGGCCAGCGCATGATGGCATCGACGGCCTCGATGCGTGGCGCTTTGCTGGTTGATGCGTCTTCGTAGATGCGGGCCACCCATTTGCCGAAATGCCGGTCGGGCTGCTCTTCGACCGGAGCCCCCACCGCGCACGCTTTCCAGGTGTCGTAGGCCGAATAGAGCAGTCCGTCGCCCACCTCGTGAAAGAGCATCTTGGGGGCTTCAGCCGAACGTTTGACGACCACGAGACGATCGTTGAAGACGCCCTTCAGCATCGCGATGAGCGCTTCGAACTCGAACTGATCGACGATATGAGGCCAGCCGTTGATGATGTCTCGCAACAGCGGCCGATTGGCGATCGCTGAGGCATCGAGGGTGCGCGACAGGAAATCGTTCGGCCGGGCCCGGCCGCCTTGCGTGAGCATCTGGGCGAGCCGGTCGGGGACGTCCGACATGCGGACCAGCTCGTTGCTCCAATCCTTGTCGAATGCCGATACCACCATGCGTTCGAAGCGGGTGTTACCGATCCAATCAAGTAAAGTGAATGTCGCGCGCTCGGTCACGAGATCGGGGCGCAGGCGCGTCTGGCAGGATGCTCCGAAGACGTTGATGGCGATGAAGCCCAGATTCTTGACGGCGTAATCGATGAATTCGCCGCCCGAGTAGGGGGAATCGAACGCAGCGCGCAGCTCCCTGGAGTCTCCCCTCCAGATTTCTCCCTGGTCATCAATCAGAAGCAGCAACATCGCCTCGATCTTTCGGTTGGTACGCGGCCTGCTGGGCCATCCGCGATTGGAAGGTACCGACGTTGCCAAATGATTGAAGTAGAACCTAAACTGCTTGCTATAGGCGCGACCGGGGTGCGGCGTTTGGGGTCATGCCTAACAAACCGTGGAACGGTGTCTTATTACCACCCTTGCCATACTCAGGACACAGGCATCGGCGCCAGAATGGTCGCGAAAGGGGCCTCCGATGCTGCGTCTTGCGTTGCTTGTTCTGTCATCGATGCTGCTCGCCATTCTGCCGTGGCGCCCTCAGTCGGCTTTCGCCTCGCCTCCGAAGCAGGAGATGGCGTTTACCAGCCCGCAGGCGATCCTCGGCTGGATCAATCAATACCGGAGCCGGCCGGAGCCTATGCGGCTGCCGCTGGCCGTCAAGGCCATGAGTGCGCTCGGCGTGTTTCGCGATCTCGATGGGAGCGGCGTCTACATCGGGTTTATGGCTGGCGTGCTCGGAGCCAATCCGCAGAAGGCCGACCGGCTCATCACGGCGATGTTTCCCATGCCGCCAGAGGACCAGGTCGCCGTCGTCAGGGGCATTGCCTATTCGGGGCTGCCGGACTGGCGGGCCGTCCTTCAACGTTTTTCCGAACGCATGCCTGCGCGGGCGATCCTGATCAAGCGCCTCATCGACGGCAAGCTGCCGACCCTTGAGAAGCTGCCGCTCGACACCAGTCCCGCTGCCCTGGATACGCTTTGGGGTTACTACTTCGCGAGCGGCCGCAAAGAGCCGGTCGACCGCATCATAGACGCGCTGCAATGGGCCACCGAGGGCAATAGCGTCGACAAGCTGACCGCCGGCAGCATGGCGAAATGGACGCTCGCCAACAACGCGCTTCAGCGTAAGGATCTGCTTGATCATCTGAAGGCGGAAAAGCGGCGGCGGCCGAAGGCGGTGGCGGATCAACTGGCCGAAGTGATCGAGGCAGCCGAGACCTACGAAACGTCTCAGATCCGTAAGCGTGCCCTGGCTGCGATCGAGGACCTGAAACGAAAAGGCCCCGAGAGCGCTCGCAAGATGTCCTATTGGGGCATGGCGGGTCAGACCGCTCTTGCTCTCGGGTGCGTCGTGGCGGGCGCCATGGGACATGTCGAGATCGCGGTGCCGTGCGTCGTGGGCGGGGCGGCTTCGTCGGCGGCCATCAAGATGCTCACGCCCCAGTAGGGGTGGGTGCAGCAACGCCGGCCGGCCCAATCAACGGCTGCTGACGAACGAGCCTGCGTTGCGATCGGGGCCGGGCTCTGGTAGGCGTCGCCTGTCGACTGGCATGTGACCCGAGGCCCAAATGATTCCGCGCTATGCCCGCCCCGAAATGGTGAAGGTCTGGGAACCGCAGACTCGATTCCGCATCTGGTTCGAGATCGAGGCGCACGCGGTCGAGGCGATGGCGGAACTCGGTATCGTACCCAAGGAAGCCTCGAAGATTATCTGGGAGAAAGGCTCGGCTGCCACGTTCGATGTGGCGCGCATCGACGAGATCGAGCGTGTGACGAAGCACGACGTGATCGCGTTTCTCACGCACCTCGCCGAGCATGTGGGGCCGGAGGCGCGCTTCGTGCACCAGGGCATGACCTCTTCAGACGTGCTCGACACCTGCCTGAGTGTGCAACTCGTGCGCGCCTCGGACCTGCTGCTTGCCGATGTCGACCGGCTGCTCACCGCGCTCAAGGCGCGGGCCTTCGAGCACAAGATGACGATCACGATCGGCCGCAGTCACGCCATTCACGCCGAGCCGACGACGTTCGGCGTGAAGCTGGCGCAGGCCTACGCAGAATTCTCCCGGGCAAAAGAAAGACTACAGGCGGCCCGTCGCGAGGTTGCGACATGCGCCATTTCAGGCGCGATCGGCTCGTTTGCCAATATCGATCCCCGCGTCGAGGAGCACGTCGCCGCAAAGATGGGGCTGGTTCCCGAGCCTGTCTCGACGCAGGTCATTCCGCGCGATCGCCACGCCATGTTCTTCGCCACGCTCGCCGTGGTGGCCTCGTCGATCGAGCGGCTCTCGATCGAGATCCGTCACCTGCAGCGGACGGAGGTGCTCGAGGCCGAGGAGTTCTTCTCCGAGGGGCAGAAGGGCTCGTCGGCCATGCCGCACAAGCGCAATCCCGTTCTGACCGAAAATCTCACCGGCCTGGCGCGCATGGTGCGCAGCTACGCATTGCCGGCCATGGAAAACGTGGCGCTCTGGCACGAGCGGGACATCTCGCACTCGTCGGTCGAGCGCATGATTGGGCCCGATGCCACTGTAACGCTCGATTTTGCCCTGAACCGGCTGGCGGGCGTCATCGAGAAGCTGATTGTCTATCCGGAGAACATGAAGGCCAACCTCGACCGGCTTGGGGGGCTGATCCACTCTCAGCGCGTTCTGCTGGCGTTGACGCAGAAAGGCGTCAGCCGCGAGGACAGCTATGCCTGGGTTCAACGCAATGCGATGCCGGTGTGGCGGGGGCAGGGGGATTTTCTAGCCCTGCTCAAGGCGGACAAGGACGTTTCGAAGGCGTTGTCGCCAGCCGAGCTCGAGGCGCTTTTCGATCTCGGCTACCACACCAAGCACGTCGACACGATCTTCCGCCGCGTGTTCGGCGAAGCGTGAGCCGGGTTGGCAGGCTGTAACCGCGGGCCGATCTCATTCGTCCGGTCGCGTCGGCCGGTGGCAGAGGTATTCAATGCGCATACGCGATATCGATATGCTGATCGTGCCGGGCTGGGGACGCAATAGCGAAGACCACTGGCAATCGCGATGGGCACGAAATCTCAGCACGGCCCGGATCGTAGAACAGGATGACTGGGACCGCCCCGTCCGCGAGGCATGGGTATCGCGCATCGTTGCGGCGGCTGAGGCGGCGACGCGCCCGATCGTCCTCGTCGGCCACAGTTGCGGAGTGTTGGCCGTCGCCCATGCAGCGCCGGCTTTGGCGCGCTCGGGTGCGGTTGGCGCGTTCTTGGTCGCGCCGCCCGATCTCGAACGTCGAGAGCCCATCGAAGCATTCATGCAGGAGGCGGGGCCCGACGTCGCATATCCCGACACCTTCCTGCCGATCCCGACCGAGCCGCTGCCATTCCCGTCGAAGCTGATCGGCAGCTCCACTGATCCTTATTGCTCGGTCGAGCGCACGCAAGAGCTGGGCGCGGCCTGGGGCTCCGACGTCTCGATCGTTGCCGGCGCCGGCCACATCAATTCGGCCTCAGGCCACGGCCCATGGCCCGAAGGCTTGCTAACCCTCGGGCTCTTCCTCAGGTCGCTCGGCTAAGGCAACGGTCGCGCCTCAGCGACCGGCTTCGATATCGCCGACGGCCTTGGCCAGGAATTCCGCCATCTGGTTGCGAATGTCGGCTTCTGCAACCGCGACGCCCTTGTCCGACAGGTCCTTCGAGACCTTTCGGACGACGTCATCATCCCCTTTTTCGGCCAGATCGGCCTTGCGTACAGCCCTGACGTAGTCGTCGACATCGGTACCGGTCAAGCCAAGCTTGGCAGCCGCCCACTCCGCGATCATCTTGTTGCGGCGGGACTCAGCCTTGAACTTAAGATCTTGATCATGCGCGAATTTCTTCTCAAAGCTCTTTTGGCGCTCGTCAAAGGTCGTCATTGGGTCCTCGCCATCAAGGGTTGCATGGTCGATCCGATACGCGTTGATCGCGTGGCCGGGCCGCGTTAACGATCCGCTCTCCGAATAGCCTGCCCCGGCCGTTGAAATCAACTCTGCCGAGGCGGCGATCCTTACCATCATAGTGGCGGACCGAGAGCTGACATTGTTTCTCTACCCCGGTTCGGCTAGAGTCCGGGCCCGATCGAGGCGGCTCGGTACCGGCGCCCGCTACTGATGTGCGCAGCGTCAACTGCGCCGCAGCGAAAGGCGTCCAACCTGGCATCGCCGAACCGGCTCCCCGGGCAATAAGAACGACTGAGCTCCTTACGAGGATCGACGAGATGAACAGGCGGCGTCGCGTTTACGAGGGCAAGGCGAAGGTCCTCTACGAGGGCCCGGAGCCCGGAACGCTGATCCAGCACTTCAAGGACGATGCAACGGCCCTCAACGGCAAGAAGCACGCTCAGATCGATGGCAAGGGCGTGCTCAACAACCGCATTTCCGAATTCGTTTTTCAGCGCCTCGGCGAGATCGGCGTGCCGACGCACTTCCTCAAGCGTATCAACATGCGTGAGCAACTGATCCGCGAGGTGGAAATTATTCCGCTCGAGGTGGTGGTACGCAATGTCGCTGCGGGATCGCTGTCTCAGCGTCTCGGCCTCGAAGAAGGCGCGCAGCTCCCGCGCTCGATCATCGAGTTCTATTACAAGAACGACAAGCTGAACGATCCGATGGTCTCGGAGGAGCACATCACGGCGTTCGGGTGGGCCAGTCCGCAAGAAATCGACGAGGTGATGAGCCTCGCGATCCGCATCAACGACTTCCTCGTCGGGTTGTTCCTCGGCATCGGCATCCGCTTGATCGACTTCAAGGTGGAGTTCGGCCGCCTGTGGGAGCAGAACGACCAGATGCGCATCGTGCTGGCCGACGAGATCAGCCCCGATTGCTGCCGCCTGTGGGACGTCTCGTCGGGCGACAAGATGGACAAGGATCGCTTCCGTCGAGATCTCGGCGGTGTGCTGGAGGCCTACACCGAGGTCGCGCGCAGGCTTGGCGTACTGACCGAGAATCCGCGGCCGAAGGGCGTGGGCCCTGTGCTCGTGTCGACGAACGGACAAAAGCCGAATTGACAGGGAGCCCGCAGAGAGTAGGGAGTGTCTCCAGCCGTTGCGGAGCAGTCGCTCGCGCACGGGTCGTGCCAACTCCCGAGGCTCGTTCCAGCACATGAAAGCCCGTATCAAGATTACCTTCAAGACAGGCGTTCTCGACCCTCAAGGCAAGGCGATACAGACTGCGCTTGCCAGTCTCGGTTTTTCGGGCGTCGAGGACGTGCGCCAGGGCAAATACATAGAGGTCGACCTCAAGGAGACCGACGAGGCGAAGGCCCGCGTCGAGATCGACCGGATGTGCCGCGAGCTGCTCGCGAACATGGTGATCGAGAACTACAGCTATGAACTCGCCGCCTGAGCGCATCGAGCAATCGGACGTTCACGAGGATGCCGTCCGCGCGTTCAAAGTTCTGGCGACCAAGGCAGCGATGATTGTCGTCGTGCCGGTGCTTGCGGCGCTCCTCGCGATTTGGTGGCGCCTCGGCTGAGGCGGCGCCAGCGCATCGCTCCGTCGAGAATGACCCAGTTAGATGCAACCCAGGCAGGACTACGACCCATGCGCTCGGCAGTCATCGTCTTCCCAGGCTCGAATTGCGATCGCGACGTCAAAGTGGCGCTGGAGGCGATCACAGGCCGTCCGGCGGACATGGTCTGGCACGGCGACAGGACTTTGCCCGACGTCGATGTGATCGTGCTGCCGGGAGGCTTCTCGTTCGGCGACTATCTTCGATGCGGGGCCATGGCGGCGCACTCGAATGTGATGCGCGAGGTCGTGGCGCGCGCCAAGGCGGGAACGCCTGTGCTCGGCATTTGCAACGGATTCCAGATCCTCTGCGAGACGGGCCTTCTGCCGGGCGTTCTGCAACGCAATGCCTCATTGAGGTTCGTGTGTCGGGATACCTTCCTCAAGGTAGAACGCGCGGATACGGTGTTCTCGCGGGCTTATGCGCAAGGCGAAATCATCAACCTTCCGGTGGCTCACGGCGACGGCAACTTCTTCGCCGACACAGCGACGCTCGATCGCCTCGAGGGGGACGGGCGGGTGGTGTTTCGTTACGTTGATCCGAAGAGCGGCTTACCGACCCCCGCAGCCAATCCGAACGGCGCGCAGCGAAATATCGCGGGTATCTGCGACGCGACGCGGCGCATCGTCGGGTTGATGCCGCATCCCGAGCGGCACTTCGACAAGATCCTTGGATCGGCCGACGGGCGACGCGTGTTCGAGAGCGCCATCGCCAGCCTGGCTGCTTGACGGCCCTGCCTCGGCCTCCTGCTGAATGTAGCGCTGACGGGCCTGACAGGCGCGATGTGAGGGCGACATGGGCACCGACGCGACGACCGCGATTCACGGTTCTCCCTGGAAAATGCTGGGTCTCGGGGTGCTCGGCATCGGCATGACGGCTCTCTCGGCGGTGATTGCCGTCGCGCCCCCGTTCTTGGCGTCGGTTGGCCTGTTCGGGCGCACATTCGGAGTGATCGGCGCGCTTTTCTTCGGCCTGTGCACGGTGCTGATCTTCTGGCGGGCAATAACTTCGACAGGAGCGGTCGTGACGCTCAGTCCGACCGGGCTACGCGATGTCCGGGTCGCGTCCGAGGAAATACCATGGTCCGCTATCCGAGGAATCTCGACATGGGCCTTCCAGGGCCAAAAGATCATGGTCCTCGACGTCGACCCGAAGATCGAGGCCGGGCTTGGCCTCTCGGCGATCGCGCGCATGACCCACGATGCCAACCGACTGCTCGGGGCCGACGGCCTTTGCGTCGCGTCGCAAGGGCTCGGAACGAGTTATGCGAGTTTGCTCGCAATAACGACGGCATATCTCGCCGCTCACGGCAGCTCTGCCGACATGCGGCACTGAAGCCGGTCAGCCGCCGCGGTCCCGCCGCATGATCCAGAAAGGGCCGAACTGGGGATCACTCTCAATACGTCGCCAGCGAAAGCCCTTGGCCTCGACGGCGCGGATCGCCGCCTCGATTCCGACCGGAACCCGCGTTTCGCAGCCGATCGCCAAAGTCGTCGAGAGCACGGCGTCGGCAAGAAGAGCCAAGCCGTCGGCGCCGTGCCCTCTGCCACGATACGCCGCGCAGCCGATGAAGTACGTGCATTGCCAGATCCCGGGCTCGCAACGCGCGTTCTCTTGCATATCCATGAGCCCGTTATCGAAGGCATGCGCATAGCCGACGGCAGTCCCGTCGACCTCGATCATCCGACAAATGGCGCTTTCACTTTCAAGGGCGATCGCGATCTCGGCCTCGACAGCCGCCGGTGAGCCCCACCACGTTCGAATGGCGGGCTCCGAGAGCCAGGTCCGCACGAGTCTGCGATCCTCGTGCACCAAGGGCCTCAGATCGGTCCGGACAGTCCGGCATCGTGCCGTCATGCGACGATCGGCCTCGCGGCGCCGTCCGGGATGGAGATCTGCACGGTTCCCGATTTCCGAAGCCGCATCATGCAGGGTTGGACGTCGGGGCGCAGGCCGGCGCCGGCAATTCGGCAGCGCGACGCCAACGGTAGGTTTCGCTCAGGAATTTCAGCCCCTTGTAGCCCGTCACCTGTAGCACGTTCGGCTCGCGCAAGCGCAACTCCACATCGAACCGCTCGCCCTGCTCCGGATCGTAGATCCAGCCCTGATCCCACGACCCGTCGCGCATCGGCTTCAGGTCGCCGATGATTTGCAGCCCGCAGATTGGTCGCCCCCGCAATCGCCGGTTCTCGTTAAGTTGATCGAGCAAGGGGTGACCGCTCTTGTCGAAGGGCTGCTTCATCCAGATGATCCGTCCGCATAGGCCCACGCCACACGACGAAATCTCGACGGCGCCCCGACCGGTATGATCGATCCACACGCCGACCGGTCCTGAGGGGGGCGCAGGCGCCCCAGGCGCGCCAGGTGCCGGAGCGGGAGGGGCACTAGGTGCGATGCCACGGGGGGCCTGCTGCGCCACGGCGGAGCCGAGGACGAGCACCGACGCAACGCACGCCCAGGCCAGAATGCGGTGGGCGACGACGCGTCTACGGGTGGGATACGGATATTCGATCATGACACCCATCGGGCAAGCTGAGTCTGGTTCAGACGGGTTGACAAAAGTCATCGAGGTCTCCAATACGCCTCAAAACTTGGCGCCGGCAAGGCGGCCCCAGCCTTGGTTAATCGATTGCGGCGGGGCGGATGGGGCAGCAATGCGGCGGCAACGCGGACGAGCCGCCATCACTCTGCCCCTTTACCTTGATCGACACGGTCTCGGCGCCCTCGACGTTGTGCCCTATATAAGTGCCGAGGCTGAACCGTCACCGCGGTTCGAGTTCGACCATCACTGTCGTCAGGGACTGACGTGGGCCGGGATTTCTGGATCGAGCGTACCGTGGGGCGCCGGTTCCTACGACGAGCTGGCGGGGCCAGCATCACCACGAAGGTAGCGCGCGTATCACATGGTCCTAACCCTCGCCTTCCGAAATTTGTTTCACGACCGCATCCGGCTGATCGTGACGCTGGTCGGCATCCTGTTTTCGATCGTGCTCGTGGCTGTGCAGCTCGGCCTCTATCTCGGCGCCCGCAAGATGATCATTGGCATGATCGACCATGCCAACGCCGAGCTTTGGATCACCGCCTACGGCGCCAAGAGCTTCGAGGAAGCCGGAAGCCTGGATGGACGCGAACGCTTCATTGCGCTCTCCGTGCCGGGTGTTGCCTCGGTCGAGCCGTTGGTCGCGTCGTTCAACGAATGGCGCAAGCCCGACGGCGGCGCGACGCTCACCGTCATTGTCGGGACCGACATGACGGCGGGCGGTCTGAAGCCCTGGAACGTGGTCGAGGGGCAGGCGAGCGCGATCTTCGATCCGAACGGCGTGGCCGTCGACCGGTCGTATCTGGACAATCTCGGTGTGAAGGGTCTCGGTGATACCGCGCAGATCGAGGCGCATCGGGTCAAGATCACGGCATTGACCGAGGGCATCCGCTCGTTCACGACGGCGCCTTATGTGTTCATGCCGCTGGCGAGAGCCCGCTCCATGACCGGCATGACGGGCAACCAGACCACATTCCTGCTGGTGAAGCTCGAGCCCGGTACGGACGTGGCGACGGTCCAAAAGGCGCTGAAAGAGCGCCTGCCGTCGATCGAAGTGCTGACCACTGCGACGTTCCGAGACCGAAGCCTCGCGCACTGGCTGTTTTCGACGGGTGCCGGCGTGGCGCTGATCGGCGGGGCCCTGCTCGGCCTCCTGGTCGGAACCGTGATCGTGGCGCAGACACTCTACTCGAGCACCAAGGATCACCTCAACGAGTTCGCAACGCTGAGGGCGCTCGGCTCGTCCGCAGGCTATATCCACCGCGTCATCCTGCTGCAGGCGGCCCTTTCCGCCGCGATCGGTTATGCGCTCGGCATGATCATCGCGATGACGATCATCTACTTCAGCCAGAATACGGCCCTTCCCATCATCATGACGCCCGGACTGGCCGCGGGCCTCCTCGCGCTCACCGTTTTCATGTGTGCCATCTCGGCGCTGGCCGCGATCATGAAGGTGACCCGTATCGATCCGGCAATGGTATTCGCGCGATGAACAAGCAACCGGTCTTGCAGGCGAAAGGCATCGTGAAGGAGCTCGGTCAGGGCGCGGGCAAGGTGCGGGCGCTCAAAGGGGTGAATGTCACGCTCAATCCCGGCGAGCTGACCCTGTTGATGGGGCCGTCCGGCTCCGGCAAGACGACGCTTCTTTCGATCATGGGCTGCATTCTTTCACCGACGGAAGGCGAGCTATCGATCCTCGGCGAATCTACCAAGGGTCTCGACGCCGAGGAATTGGCGCGGCTCCGGCGCCGACATATCGGCTTCGTGTTTCAGTCCTACAACCTCTTTCCGACGCTGAATGCGGTCGAGAACGTCAAGCTGGCGCTCGACGTGCGCGGCATCCGCGGCAAAGCGGCGACGGAGGCCGCAACGGCGGCGCTCACCGCCGTCGGGTTGTCGCATCGCCTGCGCAGCTATCCGCGCAACATGTCGGGCGGCGAGCAACAGCGCGTTGCCGTCGCGCGCGCCCTGGCTGGCTCGCCGGCCTTGCTGCTGGCGGACGAGCCTACGGCCGCCCTCGACTCCGAGAACGGACAAGCCGTGATGGCACTGCTTGCCGAGCTCGCAAGCGACAACAGCCGGGCCATTCTCGCTGTGACGCACGACAGCCGCACGCTTCCCTACGCCGACCGCATCATCCGCATCGAGGATGGGCGTATCGTCGGTGAAGAACGCCAGACGCCCAAAGGGCGCAAGCGCCCGAAAGCTCGGGCGCGATCGGTCAAGGAAAAGGCTTGAGATTCATGTCGAGCAAATCGTCCCCTCTCGTTCCGCTGGTGCTGGCCCTGATCGCCTCGATCGGGGTGGCGGTGGGTATCAGCAAGCTGGGAGACAAGGTCAGTCTCGCAAGCGATGAGAAGAAGGCGACGCCGGTCGCGCCGCGCTGGGCTGCGACGGCGGACGGGCGTGTGGAGCCGAAGTCCGGCGAGATCAAGCTGAGTGCGCTGACCGCCGGGCGGATCGCCAACGTGCTCGTGTCGCTCAACGACAAAGTGCAGGCGGGTGATCTCCTGGTGCGCATCGATGACACCGACGCCCTGGCGCGCGTCGCCGGCGCCGATGCCGAGGCCGGCGTCAGGAAGCGCGAACGTGACGGCGAGACGGGCGTTCCAAAGCTCGCGCAGGATCGGCGCACGGCGGAAGATCAGGTCAACGAGACCGAGCGGGCCATAGCGCGTGCGCTGGCGGTGTTCGACCAGCTGCAGCTCAAGAAATATCGGGAGCCCGCATCTGTGACCGAGGCCGAGATCGATACGGCACGGAAGGCGATTGAAACGGCGCGCGCGAAGCTGCCAGCCGATCGCGAGGCGCTGCGACAGGCGCAGGTCGCCGCCGGGGCGCCTCTGCCGACGCGCCTCGAAGCCGGGCTTACCTCGTCGCGGGCGGAGCTCTCGGCTGCCGAGGCTGCGCTCGAACGAACCCGTATTCGCGCGCCGCGCGATGGCACCGTCTTGCAGGTGTTCGCCCGGGTGGGCGAGTTGGCGGCGGCGTCGCCCGAGCAGGCCATGCTCATCGTTGCCGATCTTGCCGACCTGACCGTGCGCGCCGAGGTGCAGGAGCGGGACGCCAGCAAAGTGCGCGTCGGGCAGGAGGTCGTCCTGAAGACGGACGCCTATCCGGATCGCGAGTTTGCCGGAAAAGTCGTCAAGGTGGCGCACGCCATGCGGCCGCCGAAGCTCGTGCAGCGTGGACCGCGCCGTCCAAATGATCTCGATGCGCTCGAGGTGCTGATCGACGTTGCGCCGGGCTCCGCCTTGATGCCGGGCATGCGCGTCGACACGTACTTCAAGATCAATTCGCCCGACTCCGAGCCGCGGGCGGAGGCGCCCGCCGCCACCTCGGTCAAGTCGAACTGATCAGGCGTCCGTCTATTCTTTCACGAGCACTACCGCGCGCCTCAGCCGGCGAAGGATGGGGCCGGCAAAGGATGGGGCCGCGCTTCAGGTCTTGCGTGAGTGCCGGCCGATCGCCCGCGGCTTACGCGGCGAGGCCGCGCTTCTTCAGCATCGAGGCGCTGGTCGGCAGGCGTCCACGGAAGCCGACATAGGCCTCGCGCGGATCGCGGCGGTTGCCGGCTGCATAAATGTAGTCACGCAATCGTCGGGCGGTCTCTGCATCGAAGACGCTGCCGGCCTCGACAAAGGCGTCGAACGCATCGGCGTCGAGCACCTCGGACCACATATAGCTATAGTAAGCGGACGCATAGCCCCCGCCCGAGAAAACGTGCGTGAAGTGTGGCAGGCGATGACGCATGGCGACGCCTTTGGGCATGCCGCGGCGGCTGAGCAACTCGGCCTCGAAACGGGCAATGTCGAGACTCGAGACGTCGTCGAGCGAGTGTAGCTCGAGGTCTGCGAGGGCGGAGGCGACGTACTCGCAGGTGGCGTGCCCTTGGTTGAACGTCTGGGCGTCCTTGATGCGCCGAATGAGGTCCGTCGGCATGGCGTCGCCGGTGACATAGTGACGGGCGTATTTGCCGAGAACGTCGGGCGTGGTCAGCCAGTGCTCGTAAAGTTGCGATGGAAGCTCGACGAAATCGGTCGAGACGGACGTGCCGGCGATCGACGGATAGGTCACGTCCGACAGCAGGCCGTGCAAGGCATGGCCAAACTCGTGAAACAGCGTGCGCGCATCGTCGAACGACAGGAGTGTCGGCTGGCCGTCGGCGCTGCGGTTCAGATTGAGCACGTTGACGATGATCGGTCGCTCCGCACCGCCCAGCTTTCGCTGGCCGCGGAAGGCACTCATCCAGGCGCCGGAGCGCTTCGATGGCCGCGCGAAATAGTCGCCGACGAAGACGCCGACATGGGCGCCGGCGGCGTCCGTCACCTCGAACGTGCGCACATCCGGGTGATAGCGCGGCAGGTCGGTGCGCTCCTCGAAGGAAAGGCCGAACAGACGGCCTGCCGTGTCGAAGGCCGCTTCGATCATGCTGTCGAGCTGGAGGTAGGGCTTGATCTCGGCCTCGTCGAGGTCGTGCTCGGCCTTGCGCACCTTCTCTGCGTAGTAGCGCCAGTCCCACGGCTCGATTTCGATGTTGCGCCCCTCGGATTGGGCGACTTGTGACAGGCGTTCGCGCTCACCATCCGCTTTCGTCGTCGCCGCCCGCCACACCTCGTCGAGAAGGCCTCGGACGGCGGCGGGCGTCTTGGCCATGGCATCGTCGAGGCGGAAGGAAGAAAACGTATTGAAGCCGAGCAGACGCGCGCGCTCGGCCCTGAGGCGCACGGTCTCCGCCGCAATGCCGCGGTTGTCGTGATCGTTGCCGTTCGCGCCCCGGCTGGCCCATGCCTTGAACGTGGCCTCGCGCAGATCGCGACGCGCGGAGAACTGCAGGAACGGCTCGATGGACGATCGGCTGAGCGTGATGACATGCTTGCCGTCAAGCCCGAGATCGCGCGCTGTCTGCGCCGCGGCCTGACGCACGAAATCCGGCAGGCCGGCGAGATCGTCGTCGCCGTCGAGCACGAGCCGGTAGGCCTGCTCCTCGGCAAGCACGTTCTGTGCGAACTCGGTCCCGAGCGTCGCCAGCCGCTGATTGATGGCGGCAATGCGCGCCTTCGCCTCGGCGCCGAGATTGGCGCCGGCGCGAACGAAGCTCGTATGGGTGCGCTCCAGAACCCGCAACTGCTCGTCGTCGAGACCAAGCGTGGCGCGGCTCTGCCAGAGCGCGTCGATGCGCTCGAAGAGCCTCTCGTTGAGCGAGATCGCCGTCCAGTGATCGGCAAGGCGCGGGGCCATCTCGCGCTCGACCGCCTGGAGCGCCGGGTTCGTGTGGCTGCCGGTCAGATTGTAGAACACGCGGGCAACGCGGATGAGGTCGCGCCCGGAAAGCTCGAGCGCATCGAGCGTATTCGAGCAGGTAGGCCGCTCGGGATTGTCGGCAATGGCGTCGATCTCGGCGGAGTGGGTGGCGAAACTCCGGGTTAATGCGGGTTCGAAGTGCGCCGGTTCGATTGCCTCGAAGGGCGGCATGCGGAATGGCGTGCTCCACGCCGCGAGGAGAGGATTGCCGTCGGCGAGGGATGCTTCCATCGTCAATGTGGCTCCACGCTGGAAAAGGCGGCGCCCGCAAGATGCGCGCGCCTCGATACGTAAGACGTGGCGCGTCAGGCGGCGGCGCGCGCCTGGGCGTCGATGTGGCCCGTCAGCGTCTCGTCGAGGCCGAGGCCTTGTGCGAGTGCGGACAGGAACTCGTGTTCCTCCGCGGTGTCGAGATCGATGGCGATGCGGGCTGCCGTATAGACCTGCACGGCTTCGGCAGGCGAGCGCGCCGCTGCGACCAGATCGGCAATCGACGCGGGATTGTTCAATTCACCGGCGAGAAACGCCTCCGCCTCGGCGTCGAGGCCACCCTGCTTCAGGCTGCCGATGATCTTCTGCTGCTCGCTGGCATCGATGCGGCCGTCGGCGGCGGCAGCCGCGATCATGGCCCGGATGTAGAGCTGGGCTGCATCCTGGGTGACGGCATCCGCCTCGAAGCCCGATCCGCTTGGCGCTGCCTCGACGTCGCCGTCCGGGCCGGAAATCAGCGGACGTCCCTGCTGGTAATTCTGTAATGCCTTGTAGGCGAGCCCGCCGATCAGCGCGAGGGCGCCGATCTTGACGGCGCTCCCGGCGATCGAGCGGCCGGTGGCGGTCCCGAGCAGGATAGAGCCCAGGCCGCCCGCGATTGCGCCCGCACCGAGTTGGTTGTTCTGGATCAGGTCCTTCAGTTGGTTGAGAAGCTCGTCCGGCGACTTTCCGGTGGCGCGGCCGATCGCGTCGCGCATGTGGCCGGATGCACCCGTGGCTCCATCGACACGACCGGCTCCTTCGCGCACGCCCTGTGTGGCCTGGCCCAGCACCTGGCCGAGAATATCGATGAGGCCGCCACCTTGTCCTCCGGCGCCGCCACTCTGCTTGGCGAGACCTTCCTGAATGCGACCAAGGATATCGCCGAGACCACCGCCACTGCCGCTGGGGGCCGCGGTCGGTGCCGCTTGGCGTACGTCGCCGCCCGCGCTGCCACCTGGAAGCATATTGCGCAAGATGTCCTCGAGGCCGCCACCCGATGCGGGGGGCTGAGCGCCGTCCGACGGAGGAGCCTGGCGTCCCTGCTGACCCATGGCTTGGCCGAGTTGGCCAAGGATATCGGCGAGGCCCCCGCCGCCTGCCTGGGCACCACCCTGCCCGGCGGATGCAGGCCGGCCCTGCTGACCCATGGCCTGGCCCAACTGGCCGAGAATATCGCCAATGCCGCCAAAGCTGCCGGATTGCGCTTGCGATGGCTGCTGAGGCTGGCCGCCGCGAACGAGTTGCTCGAGAAGGCTGCGTGCGTCGAACATTGGGAAGCTCCTCAACGACATGGCTGCGCTCGTCCGCCCCGCAACCAACGTAGTATCGCCGGGCCCCGAGAACAATGAGCGTGCGCGGAACTTCTATTCGGCCGGCTGAACCCGCCCGTTATCGTCCGCTCTTCGCATGCCGCTCGCCGATCCATCCGGCGTCTCGTGCGCTGGCGGCTCGTCCACCGGGCCTACGATGCGGCCGAAAATGCTCCACATCAGGCGCGCCACGTCATCGAGCACGACGAACACGGCTGGCACGAAGACGAGGCTCAGGAACGTCGACGACAACAGCCCGCCGATCACCGCGATGGCCATCGGTGCCCGGAACTCTCCGCCTTCGCCCGTGCCAAGCGCGGATGGCAGCATGCCGCCGACCATGGCGATGGTGGTCATGACGATGGGCCGCGCGCGCTTGCGGCCGGCATCGATGATCGCTTCGGCGCGAGGCACGCCGCGCGCTATTTCCTCGACGGCGAAGTCGACCAGCATGATGGCGTTCTTGGTGACGATGCCCATCAGCATCAGGATGCCGATCACCACCGGCAGGCTCATCGGGTTCGAGGTGACGGCCAGGGCGACGATGGCCCCGCCGATGGAAAGCGGCAGCGAGAAGAGGATGGTGATGGGATGCAGGAATGACCCGAACAGGAGCACGAGCACCGCGTAGACCATCATCAACCCGGCCCCCATGGCCTGGCCGAAGCTGGCAAACACCTCTGCCATGACTTCCGCGTCGCCGAACTCCTTCAGCACGACGCCGGGTGGCAGGGCTTGCGCGGCGTTGGTCTTCTTGACGGCGGCGATGGCTTCGCCAAGCGGGGTTCGGTCGACCAGATCGGCGCCGATCAGCACCCGGCGCGTGCGATCGTAACGGTCGATCGAGGTTGGCCCCTGGCTCATCTCGAAGGTCGCCACCGACGCGAGAGGGACAGCGCCACCGCGCGCGGTTGGCACCTTCAGCGCCTCCAGGATGCCGCGATTGCCGCGCGCCGCCTCGTCGAGCTGGACGCGGATCGGAATCTGGCGGCCGGCAAGATCGATCCTGGCGAGATTGGCGCTTGCGTCGCCGATCGTAGCGATGCGCACCGCTTCCGAGATCTGGTCGGTCGAGACACCGAGGTCGGCAGCAAGATCCGACCGGGGTCTGACGAGCAACTCGGGCCGATCGAGTTCCGCGGTCGAGACGACGTTGGCGAGGTAGGGCTTCCCCGAAGGCGACGCAACGCGCTTGGCCTCGCTGGCGATGGCCGCCGCGGCCTTGTTCACGGCCTCTCCGTCGCGTCCGGAGACGACCAGGGAGAACTGTCGCTGGCCATTGTCCTGCAGAAACCAGAACCGCATGTCGGGCAGGCCGGCCAGATCGCGGCTGATGGCCTGCTTGGCCTGCTCCTGAGTAACGGTCCGCTGCTTCTTCGGCAGGAGATTGATGATCAGTGTCGCCTTGCGGACCTCGGCGCCCGAGCCAAGCAGGTTGCCGCCGTTGATGAAGACACTTTTGACCTCGGCCCGCCCGCGGACGCGCCGGGCGACCTCTTCCGCGAGCTGGCGCGTATCGTCGAGGCGCGAGCCCGGCGGCAGCTCGACGGCGAGCAGCATGCGACCCGAGTCTTCTGGAGGAAGGAAACCCGCGGGAACCAGATAGAACGAGCCGATGGAGGCGGCAAAAACAAGAAGGCCCAGCGCAAGCGTTTTGAACCGGTGATGGACCGACCAGCCGACGAGGTGAGTGTAGATGCGCAAAATCCGGCCTTCATGCTCGGCGTGGCCGGGGTTGCGTAGAAAATAGGCCGAGAGCATGGGTGTGATGAGCCGGGCGACGAGAAGAGAGAAGAACACGGCAAAGGCAACCGTAAGCCCGAACTGCTTGAAGTACTGTCCGGCTATTCCTCCCATGAAACTCACGGGCGCGAAAACGGCGATGATCGTCGTCGTGATGGCGATCACGGCAAGACCGATCTCGTCGGCCGCCTCGAGTGAAGCGCGATAGGCTGACTTGCCCATGCGCATGTGGCGCACGATGTTTTCGATCTCGACGATCGCGTCGTCGACCAGGATGCCGGTCACGATCGTGATGGCGAGCAGGCTGACCAGGTTGAGCGAGAAGCCGAGCGCGCTCATTGCCCAGAAGGTGGGTAGGATCGACAGCGGCAGCGCAATGGCCGCGATGAGTGTCGCGCGCCAGTCCCGCAGGAAGATGATGATCACGACGATGGCCAGGATGGCGCCTTCGATCAGGGTCGTCATGGTCGAGTGGTAGGAGCCGATCGCGTACTGGGTGGTCGAATCGATCAGTGAAATCTCGACGCCAGGATGCTGAGCCTTGAGCGTTGCGAGCGCTGAATCGACCGCGGCCGAGACGGTGACGTCACTCGCCCCCTTGGCTCGCGAAATGGCGAAGGCGACGACATCCGTGCCGTCGAGCGACGCGAAGGTGCGAAGCTCCGCATGCGAGTCGATCACCGTTCCGAGTTCGTCGAGGCGCACCTTGCGGCCGCCTGGCAGCGCGATCATCGAGCCGGCGAGATCGCCGACCGACGGCTTCGAGCCGAGCGTCCGGATGGCTTGCTCGCTGTCGGCGATTTCACCGCGTCCGCCCGCCAGGTCGACGTTGGTCGCCCGGATCTGCCGGTTGACGTCGCCCGCGGTGACGCCGAACGACAGCAGTCGGTTCGGGTCGAGCGCCACGCGGACTTCGCGGTTCACTCCGCCGATGCGCTGGATCTGGGACACGCCGGCGACGTTCTGAAGTGCGCGCACGATCGTGTCGTCGACGAACCACGAGAGCTGCTCGATGGTCATGGCGGGCGCGCGTGCGGCGAACGTGAGGATCGGAAGGCCCTCGATCTCGATGCGCTGCACGATCGGCTCTTCGATCGTGCGCGGCAGCTCCGATCGGACGCGCGCGATGGCATCCTTGACGTCGTTGAGCGCGCGGTCCTGGTTGGTTTCGAGGCGAAACTCGACCATGGTCAGCGATGTGCCTTCGGTCAGTGTCGAGGTAATGTGTTTCACGCCGGAGACGCCGGCGATGGCATCCTCGACCTTCTTCGTGACCTGGCTCTCGAGCTCGGATGGCGCCGCGCCGAGTTGCGCGATCATCACCTGCACGAGCGGCACGTCGATATTCGGGAAGCGCGTGATCGCCAGCCCGCGGAAGCTCACGAGGCCCAGGGTCAGGAGGACCATGAACAGGACCAGTGACGGAACCGGCCGCCGAATGGCCCAGGCAGAGATATTCATCGTTGTCACTCACTCCCTGGCGGGCGTCAGCCGGCTTCGCTGAGGAGGCGGTCGGCGACCGGCACGGGGCGCACCGCGTCGCCATCACGCAGGAACGTGCCTGAGCGCGCCACCACGGCATCGCCCGGCCGGAGACCCTCGCGAATTTCGATCAGGCGGCCCTGGGCCAGTCCGATCTTGACGCGTCGGGTCGCAATCTTGCCGTCGGTCACAACCTGCACGACGGGGCCGTCCGGGCCATAGAGAACGGCTGTCGCCGGCACCGCCAGGCCGCGGCTTTCGTCTGTCTGGATGCGTGCCCGCGCGAAAGCCCCGACGAAGAGGCCCGGCTTGTCGCCGATGAAAATGCGGACACGGCCGAGCCGGGTCTGCCGATCGACTTCGGGGGAGAGCAGCCGCACCGTGCCCGTGACGCCGGTTTGACCGGTCGTCTCGATGATCGCGGTCTGGCCTTCGCGGATCGCCGAGAGCCGGGACTCCGGCACTTCGCCGTCGAGCTCGATCTCGCCCCGGGCGATGACGCGGAACATCGGATCGGCAACGCCGGAGGCGTAGCTGCCGATGCGCGCGTTTCGGCGACTGACGATGCCGTCAGACGGGCTTCGAACGTCTGTGCGCGTCCGCCGCCAGGCGATTTCGCGACCCTGGGCCTCGATCTGGGCTTTCTCGGCCTCGGCGACTTTCAGGCCGTCACGGGCCGAGGCGACAGCGGCCTCGCTGGTGCGGCGGGCGCTTTCGCGCTGATCCATGCCGCTGTCGGAAAGGACGCCGGACTGGCTCAACGGCTTGGCGCGGGCGTAGGCGTTGGCGGCCTCCTGCAGGCGCGCTTCGGCCGACGTGATAGCACTCTTGGCCTGGGCAATAGCGGCTTCGGCGCGAGCGAGCGAGGCCTTGTTCTGGGCAAGCTGGGCTTCAAGTGTTGCCGAGACGAGGCGGGCGAGAACCTGGCCCTTCTTTACGCGATCGCCTTCGTCGGCCAGAACCTCGGTGACGCGCAGCCCTTCGATTTCAGGACCGACCAGGATCTCCTCGCGCGCGACGAGCGAGCCCGTCACGAGAACGGTTTCGACGAACGGCGCGCTCTCGGCACGCACGACACTGACGGATAGTGCCGGCACGGCCGCGCTGGCCGGCTCCTTCTGCGCCGCCTTGCGAGCCGGAACAAGCGCGGCCAGCCGTGCCGGCACCGGGAGATGGCCGGTCGCCATCAGCGCCCCGGCACCAGCGGCGCTGGCGGCGACCAGCACCAGGCCAGTTCTGATCCAACTCATCGTGTCGTCTCCCTGGTGCGCCGCGCTTTCGGAGCATCGGCTGCAGAAACCGGATTGAGCAGGTCGCGGATCACCGAGAGGGCCGCTGGCAGCACCGTCCCGACGTCGAAGGCGGGGTCGGTAGCACGGCGCCAGAAGAGGCCGTCGCCGATGGTGACGAAGACCTGGACCAGGGCCGGGATGTCGAGTACCGGGCGAATGCGGCCTTCATCGGCAAGACGCTGGAAGAGAGCCGCGAAACACTCGCGCACATGAATGTCGACGGCATGATGGATTTCGCCGACGCGGGGATTTCGGGTCGCCTCGAGGCCGATCTCGACGCACATGAGGCGCTTATGGGCGGGCTCCGTGACGAAGTAATGGTTGGCCAGCTCGCGGAGTGCCTCGACCACGTCGGTTGCATCGCCGAGCGCCGCGAACCGGTCCTGGAAGGCGGCCCGGTCGCGCTCGGCGAGGCCGGCGATCAAGGCTTCCTTGCTATCGAAGTAGATATAGAGCGCACCCGGGCTGATCCCGGCCTCACGGCAGATCGCCTGCATCGTGGTGCGGTGAAAGCCGGCTCTGGCAAAGCAACGCTCGGCGGCA
The DNA here is from genome assembly GCA_050187415.1 of Hyphomicrobiaceae bacterium. Lineage (GTDB taxonomy): Bacteria > Pseudomonadota > Alphaproteobacteria > Rhizobiales > Hyphomicrobiaceae. The sequence goes on from JBFWXN010000006.1 coordinate 28,655, forward strand.
TCCAAGATGTGCTCGCGGCGCTGGCTCTGGGTGTCGGGTGTGAGGCGTGGCATGGATGTCCTCGTTTACGGCCTCGCGCTGTGTCGATGTTCGCCCCGGTTCCCGCCCGATCGTGGAGCTGAGCATGAACCCGGGAGACGCAAGACCGCTCGCCGGGGTAGACGCCCGTCCCCCTGCCGGGCAATCGCGCATCCCGACCATCATCGGTCCTACAAAACGAACGTTCGTTCTCTTAGAGCGCCGTTTAACCGCTGTTGCAAGGTCCGTCAACGGGGCACGGAGCGGGCGGTTCATTCGGCTGGGGATCAAGTCTGGGGCAGCCGGTCAGACGATGGGGCCGATGGCCGCAGGCGAACGATGGCAGGCGTCCCGTCAGGGTCTTGCCAAAGCGAGCGTGGCCGGCCGGACCGCCAGATATGGGAGTAAGAGTAGGCGCAAAAAATCACGGTAATTCACGAAAGATGACTTTTGCGGTGAGCGACGGAAAATCGATTGTAATGCCGTTCAATAATCATACCTATGGCAGTGAGCAATAAAAATGACGGAACGGAAATCAGAATGACGAGTTAGCTGGGCTAAGCCCACCAGGAGAGTAACATGGACACCAATGAGTTTTTAAGGGAGCGGCAAAAGACGTCGAGTTCGACCGTTCAACTGTCCGTCGAGGACGTTGAAATCCTGTCGCGGCTGATGGTGGAGCTGCGTGAAGCGACACTTTCGCAAGCCACCTATTTGGCGGCAACGAATTTTCTCAAGCGTTTTGGCTTCGACGTGGATGGCAGCGCGCTCGTGCGGATGGAGCCGGTACACTAGACCCCTCGTCAGATCTCGCGTGCATCCTGAATCCGATACGGCAGCAGCATCGCCGGAGCGAGATTGCGGATCAGCGCGTGGCCGGGCAAGGGAGCCGGCTCGCTGATCGGCAACGCAAGTTCGGACAGCGGCGTCCCCGTCACCGCACGCGCCAACTCCCGCCCGAGAGCAACCGACAGTCCGACTGCCCGGCCATTGCAGCCGACCCAGGCGAAGCCGTCGCGACCGAGTTGATGGAAGCGCGGGAAAAAATCGCGCGTAATGCCGACATAACCATTCCATACATAATCGAAACCGACGTTGCCGATCTGCGGAAAAAGCCGGGCGAGACGGTTGGCGATATACGACTGCATTCGCTCGCGCCGCATGACGGGCAAGAGGATGGCGCCGCCGGTCACCAGCCGGTTGCGCGCATCATATCGTGCGAAATAGAGTTCCCGGTGCGTATCCGAAACCGCCTGGCGACCGGGAATGATGGTTTTACGGACGTTGTCCGATAGCGGCCTGGTGGCGAGTTGCCACGAATATACCGGAACCACCTCGCGTGCGATGCCGGGTACCAGTTTGTCGGAGAACTCGCCGGTGTAGGCGTTGGTTGCGAGTACGAGCGCACGCGACCTCACAGTGCCCCCCGATGTCCGGGCGGTCCAGTAGGCGCCGGTCTGTTCGACCGTCGCGACGGGCGAACGGGCATAGATGCGGCCATTGTGTCGCAGGACAGCGCGGCCGAGGCCGCGGGCCAGGGCCAGCGGGTTGATGTGGCCGCCTGTTGTATTTCCCCAACCGCCGAACCAGTTGTCCGATCCCGTCAGGTCCCTCATTTCCTCTCGCGACTTCAGCGAGACCGAGGCCCCGACCTTCGACCACTGTGCAACGCGGCGCTCGGCGATCCTCATTCGGCCGGGAGAATGCACGGGTTGCAGCCAGCCATTCTGCTCACCTTCGCAGTCGATGCCCTCTTCTCGCGACGTATCGAACAGCGTTTGGGCGCAGTCCCGGATCAGATGCACTAGGCGCTCGCCAGTCTCGCCATGCCGCCGCACGATGTCGTCCGGCTCGGGGCGTGTCAGGGTCGGTATGACTTGCCCATTGTTGCGGCCCGACGCGCCCCATCCGGGCTCGGCCGCTTCGATCACCGCCACATCGACCCCCGCTCGCGCCAGCGACAACGCCGTCGACAGGCCGGTGAAGCCGGCGCCGACGACCGTCACATCGGCCGTCACTTCGCCGTCGACAGCCGGCAGCACCGGTCCTTCCGGGGTGACGGCGGCCCACAAGGACGGGGGCCACTCGACCGATTGCGACATCGGACTCTCCTCGACGGCTCGCTGGGGATCAGCTAAGGCGATGCTGCATGGCACCCGCAACCGTTCAATCGGTGCCGCGCATGTCCATTCTCGTGCCGCCCCTCCAGCAGGTCCAGCAGTTGACTTGTCGCGAAAGCAGAGTTATGTGAGCGCCGTCTTGGCACTCGAAATCATCGAGTGCTAACAAGAGCCATGTGCAACTCAATTGCGGGGCCTGCCCGGCCCCTGATATCCGGAGCACCCTACGAATGAAGTTCCGTCCCCTCCATGACCGCGTCGTCGTCAAGCGCGCCGACAGCGAAACCAAGACATCCGGCGGGATCATCATCCCCGACACGGCCGGCGAGAAGCCCCAGCAGGGCGACGTCATCGCGGTCGGCCCCGGTGCACGCGACGAGGCAGGCAAGCTGGTCGCCCTCGACGTCAAGAAGGGCGACAAGGTGCTGTTTGGCAAGTGGTCCGGCACCGAGGTCAAGATCGACGGCCAGGAGCTGTTGATCATGAAAGAGAGCGACATCATGGGCGTTCTCGACAAGTAAGCCAGACGTCTCCCCCCGACAGCCCAACATCAGGACTATCCGACTATGTCAGCCAAGGACGTCAAATTCTCAATCGACGCGCGCGATCGCATGATGCGCGGCGTCGATATCCTCGCCAACGCCGTGAAGGTGACCCTCGGTCCGAAGGGCCGTAACGTCATCATCGAGAAGAGCTTCGGTGCACCGCGCACGACGAAGGACGGCGTGACGGTCGCAAAGGAGATCGAACTCGAGGACAAGTTCGAGAACATGGGCGCGCAGATGGTGCGCGAGGTGGCCTCGAAAACCAACGACGCGGCCGGCGACGGCACCACCACCGCGACAGTTCTCGCCCAGGCGATCGTTCGCGAGGGCCTCAAGTCGGTTGCGGCCGGCATGAACCCGATGGATCTGAAGCGCGGTATCGACAAGGCCGTTGCCCAGGTCGTCGAGGAGATCAAGAAGAAGGCCAAGAAGGTCAAGAACTCGGAAGAGATCGCCCAGGTCGGAACGATCTCGTCGAACGGCGAAGCCTCGATCGGCCAGATGATCGCCAAGGCGATGCAGAAGGTTGGCAACGAGGGCGTGATCACGGTCGAGGAAGCCAAGAGCCTCGAGACCGAGCTCGACGTCGTCGAGGGCATGCAGTTCGACCGCGGCTACCTGTCGCCCTACTTCATCACCAACGCCGACAAGATGATCGCGGAGCTGGATGACCCTTACATCCTGATCCACGAGAAAAAGCTGTCGGGCCTGCAGCCCATGCTGCCGCTGCTCGAGGCGGTCGTGCAGACGGGGCGCCCGCTGCTGATCATTGCCGAAGAGGTCGAGGGCGAGGCGCTGGCGACGCTGGTCGTCAACAAGCTGCGCGGCGGTCTCAAGGTTGCGGCCGTGAAGGCGCCGGGCTTCGGTGACCGCCGCAAGGCCATGCTGGAGGACATCGCCGTCCTGACCGGCGGCACGGTGATCTCCGAGGATATCGGCATCAAGCTCGAGACCGTCACGGTCGAGATGCTCGGCAAAGCCAAGCGCGTGCGCATCGACAAGGACAACACGACCATTGTCGATGGTTCCGGCAAGAAGAAAGACATCGAAGGCCGCGTCGCCCAGATCAAGGTGCAGATCGACGAGACGACCTCCGATTATGACCGCGAGAAGCTGCAGGAGCGCCTAGCCAAGCTGGCAGGTGGCGTGGCGGTTATCAAGGTCGGTGGCGCCACCGAGGTCGAGGTGAAGGAGCGCAAGGACCGCGTCGACGACGCGCTCAATGCCACCCGCGCCGCGGTCGAGGAAGGGGTGGTCGCCGGTGGCGGCGTTTGCCTCGCCAAGGCCACGATGGCCATCACTGTCAAAGGTGAGAACGAGGACCAGGACGCTGGCATCCAGATCGTCCGGCGCGCCTTGCAGGCGCCGATCCGCCAGATCGCCGAGAATGCCGGCGTCGAGGGATCGATCGTTGTCGGCAAGGTGCTCGAGGCGAAGGGCGCGACCTTCGGCTACGACGCCCAGAACAGCGAATACGGCGACATGATCGAAAAGGGTATCATCGATCCCGCGAAGGTCGTGCGCACAGCGCTGCAGGACGCCGCGTCCATCGCCGGCCTCATGATCACGACGGAGGCTGGCGTCGCCGAGGCTCCGAAGAAGAAGGATGGCCATGCCGGACACGACCACGGCGGCATGGGCGGCATGGGCGGCATGATGTAATCCGGGGCCAGCCCGCATCACCGTTGCCACGGGAATGGCCGCTCCGGCACCACAGCCGGGGCGGTCATTTTTCGTTGCTTGCCGCTTGAGATTGTTGCTGCCGCTGCATAACTGGAGAAACGCAGAATAAGAACCAGCCGGAAGGCGACCAATGACGACGCGCCGCCGCTTCCTCAAGCGAAGCCTTGCTGCAACGGGCATGCTGATCGCGGGCGGTGTTGCAACGCTGCTCCCGCGCAAGGCCAACGCCTACTATTCGGGCCCGATCACCGATCACTTCAACGGCGAGCAATTCTTCAATCCGGTCGGGCAGTCGCCACGAGGGCCTTGGCAGGTGGCCCGGCTCTATGCGGCCGAGACATGGGCGGTCTGGCCGTCCTACTTTCCGAGCCCGTTTCCCCCCGACAAGCCGCCGGTCCGGGTGGCAGGATCGCGTGCGCGCATCGTGCTCGTGGGACATGCGAGCTGGCTGATCCAGACCGGCGGTCGCAACATCCTGATCGACCCTGTGTGGGCCGAACGCGCCAGTCCTGTCTCGTTCGCAGGGCCGATACGCGCCAATCCTCCGGGCATTGCGTTCGATGATCTCCCGCCGATCGACGCGGTTCTGGTGACGCATAACCACTACGACCATATGGACAGCGCCACGCTGAGCCGTCTGTGGCAACGGCACCGGCCGCAGATCGTGACGCCGCTGGGCAACGACGCGATCATGCGCTCGGACATGCCCGGACTGGAGGCGCAGGCCGTGGACTGGGGTGATCTGGCCGAGGTCGCCGGTCTGCGCGTGCACACGCTGCCGACACAGCACTGGTCCGCGCGGGGCGCTCGGGATCGCCGGCACGCGCTCTGGGCCAGCTTCCTGATCGAGAGCCCGGCAGGCAAGATCTACGCGATTGGCGATACCGGCTTTGGCGACGGCGGCACGTTCCGACATGTCGCCGAGCATCATCCCGGCACCAGACTCGCGCTCATTCCGATCGGCGCCTACGAGCCGAGATGGTTCATGCAAGGGCAGCACATGAACCCGGCCGATGCCGTCGAAGCCTTGCGGTTGTGCGGCGCCGAGATGGCGCTAGGGCACCACTGGGGTACCTTCCAGCTCACGACCGAGCCGCACGATCAGCCGCTGGCGGACCTCCAAACGGCCCGCGCGCGCGCTGGCATGTCGAACGACCGCTTTCAGGCGATGCGGCCGGGGCAGGTTTTCGAGATCTGAGGGCAGTCGCCAGCGGTACGCGGAGACGGATAAGGGCGGGAACTCGCGTGCCCGCCCTGATTGTCATGGTGTCGCTCGCTCACCGTGTCGCTCGCTCACCGCCGAGGGGGCGGCCCCGGTGGAAGGCCCGGACGCCCGCCGGGCCGCTCGGAGCCGAGCAACATGATCTCGACCCCACCCGGCCGGCGGCGTGGATCGAGGTCGATCGTCACGCTGCGCAGGAAGCGCTGTTCGCCCGCGAGGTCGATCGTCGCCGTCTCCTCGCCGGGACGCAGGTTCTGGCGCACCCGCACGGGCTGGCGCTCGCCATTGCCGAACTCTGCGACCACGCCGATGATCTCGAAAGTGTCGTTCGAGGTGTTGCGCAGCTTGATCCGGCCGAACCGGCCTTCGCGTCGGCCAACCCGCACGACGACGCGGTTGTCGCGGCGGTCGAAGCGCTCACGTGCGATCTCGTCGAAGCCACGGGCCGGAGGCGGGCCGGGCGGTGGAGGAGGGGGAGCGAAACGCACATTCTCGCCGAAAACCCGGATGGACGGCTGATTGAGCTTGATGCCGCCGCCACCGATGGAGATGCCCAGCTTCGAGCGGTAGTTCATCTCGATGTGGCGCAGGTAGCTACGCTCTCCGCGGAGATCCAGATCGACGTCCTGGCCGGGCCTCAGCGTCTGGCTGAAGTCGATCGTCTCGGCATGGCCGTTGAGATAGACGAGGCGCACGGTCTTCATCCGCACCTCTCCGCCGGATGCAACGAAGCGGAGCTTGCGATAGGCGCGCGTACGAAAGTAGCTTTCGTCGTGGTTGAGACGGATGACGTCGCGCTCGCTGCCGAGGCTGACGCGTTCCTCGGCCAGCAACTCCCAATTGCCGCCGCCTCCCCGTTGCGCCTGAGCGGGAGCAATGGCCGCCAGCCCGAGCGCGAAACCCAGGGCCAGTGTCTTGGTCTTCATTGGCAACTCCCATGATGGCCGCCAGCCGTCGCAGCGTCGCGGAGGCTTTCACCGCGCGTCGCGCAGGCTGTGCACGTAAACCGATCGCGACTGAACCGGCCGTGAACACCAATGGCGTGGCGGCGACGTGACAGTCTCTGCCGCTTTCGACCACGAGTGTTGCAAACCGCTGATCTGTCCTAGAATGAGGGTATGGAAATTACGCCGAATCGGAGGCAGGCGCGATGACGGCTGATCGGCTCGTCACGGGGGAGCGCAGGGAGGCGGACGCCTTCGAGACCTCGATCCGTCCTCAGGTGCTCGACGATTTCGTGGGGCAGGAGCAGGCGCGCGCCAATCTCAAGGTGTTTATCCAGGCCGCACGAAGCCGTGGCGATGCACTCGATCACGTGCTGTTCGCCGGGCCACCTGGCCTTGGCAAGACGACGCTCGCGCAAATCATGGCGAAGGAGATGGGCGTCGGGTTTCGCTCGACTTCGGGACCGGTGATTGCCAAAGCCGGCGATCTGGCAGCACTGCTGACGAATCTGGAAGAGCGCGACGTGCTCTTCATCGACGAGATCCACCGGTTGAACCCTGCTGTCGAGGAGATCCTTTATCCGGCGATGGAGGATTTCCAGCTCGATCTGATCATCGGTGAGGGGCCGGCGGCGCGCTCGGTGAAAATCGATCTGGCGAAATTCACACTCGTCGGCGCAACGACGCGGGCCGGGCTGCTGACAAACCCGCTACGCGATCGCTTCGGCATTCCCGTGCGGCTGAATTTCTACACGCACGATGAACTCGAATCGATCGTGTCACGCGGCGCCCGCGTTCTCGGCGCTCCGATGGCGAAGGACGGTGCCATGGAGATCGCGCGTCGATCGCGCGGCACGCCGCGCATCGCGGGGCGTCTCCTCAGGCGCGTGCGCGATTTCGCGTCGGTCGATGGCGCGCCGGTCATCGACGCCGCGGTTGCCGACAGGGCGCTGCGCATGCTGGAGGTCGATAACGAAGGTCTCGATGCGCTCGACCACCGGTACCTCGCCTGCATCGTCAAGCACTACGACGGCGGGCCGGTCGGCATCGAAACGATCGCGGCAGCCTTGTCGGAGCCGCGCGATGCGCTGGAAGAGATCGTCGAGCCCTATCTCTTGCAGCAAGGCTTCATCGGCCGCACGCCGCGCGGGCGGATTGTGACGCTGAAGGCCTACCGGCATCTCGGGGTGGCGGGACCGGCCCGCACCTCGATCGTCGAATTGCCGCTGTTCGACGATGACGAGACCGACAGCGACAACGGCGCGGGCAGCGGTCGCAGCAGCAAGGGCGGTCGCGGGCGCGTGCGCTGAGCGCGGATTTCCTCAGGCGAGCGCCGCCGTCTTGAAAAGGGTGATGCGCAGGCCGCCGTGAAGCACCGGCGGCGACGGCTCGACGAACGGAAGGCCGGTTGCGCGGGCGAGATTCGAGTCGCTCGTGATGATGCCGACACGCCAGCCGGAGAAGCGCCTCGTCAAGGTGCTGCCGAGCGTCCGATAGAGCCCGGCCAGAAGCGTCCTGTCGCCGATCCGGTCGCCGTAGGGTGGATTGACGATGACGAGGCCTGGTGGCCCGCCGGGGGCGCATAGTTCATCGATTGCGGTCTGGGCAAATTCCGTCAAGGCCGAGACGCCGGCGCGCTCGGCGTTGGCGCGGCTCATCCGGATCGCACCAGCGTCGCGATCGCTGCCGTAGAAGCGAAACGCCGGCGTGGCAGGCCTGCCGGCACCGCGCAGGGTGCGCCACGTGTCCTCGTCGAAGGTCGCGAGCTGCTCGAATGCAAAATGGCGGGCGCGCCCGGGCATCAGCCCGGCGGCAATCTCCGCCGCCTCGATGACGAACGTGCCGGAGCCGCACATGGGATCGACGACGGGCTCGCGGCCGTCGTAGTCGCATTCGCGCAGAAAAAGGGCGGCGAGCGTCTCTCGCATCGGAGCCTTGGCAACCTCCTCCTTGAAGCCGCGCTTGTGGAGGGGCTCGCCGGTGGTGTCGACCGCGATGGTGCAGATGTCGTGCTCGATGCGGACCTTGACGACGACCTCCGCATCGGCGGAGACCGGTGCGCCAAGCTCCTCGCGGATGGCGCGCTCGACGCGCTCGCGCGCCGCGCCGGAGTGGTAGATGCGCGAGGCTTTGCACGTCGCCTCGACGCGGAACGCAACGTCGGCGCGCAGCACGTCGGCCCACGGCACGCGCCGCGCGCGCTTGTCGAGTTGCGAGACATGGATGGCGCGAAACGTGTCGATCCGCGCGAGCACGCGAGCCGCGCCACGCAGGGCGAGGTTGGCGCGCCAGACGAGCGGCCAGCCGCCGCGAATGGTGACGCCGCCGGGACTGGCTTTGGGCTGCGCAAAGCCAAGGCTTCGGGCCTCGGCGCATAGTGCTGCTTCGAGGCCCGGTGCGGTGGCGAGGAAAATCTCGAAGGCCCCGTGGGTCATGCCGCCTCCATATCCGGAAGACGGGAGCACGGGAAGCCGGTGCTTCGCGAGGATACGCCGCCCCGGCGAAGATATTGGCAGCGTCCGAGAGCTTGGGGCCGCCTTGCGGCGGCTATTCCGTCACTTGATGCACCTCGATGACGTTGCCGTCGGGGTCGTGAAAGAAGATCTGCTGCCAGCCTTTCATGGCCCAGGCACCGAAATCCGAATAGGGCACGCCGCGCTCTTCGAGCCGCTTCTTGAAGGCGGCAATGTCGTCCGTGCGAAAGGCGATGTGGCCCTTTTCGAGCGGGTTGATGGCCTGTCCTGTCTTGAAGCCGATTGCGAGGTCGCGCTCGGCGAGATGCAGCTCCGACTGGCCATCGGTCACGAACGAGACCTTGCCGGCGTAGCCCTGCGTCGTGTCGCGGGTCGCATTGCGGGTGGGATCGCCCTCCATATCGAGGACCTTCGTATAGAACTCGTCCATGGCTGCGACATTGCCGGTCGTCAGGTTGAGGTGGTGCAGCTTGAGTTTCATCTCGGTTCCTCCGTTGTTGCCGACAGTCTTCGTTGGCTGAGACTAGCCACCCCTGCCGCACAGCGCCAAGCACTGAGTTCCAGCCGCTCAGCGATGACGATTTGTCTCGCGGCCGGCTCGGCTCGTTCTTGCTCTTGCCCGCGCCTGCGCCTATGGTCCGCGCCGCCTCGCCGATAGCGGGCATCCCAAGCAACCCGACACCCAGAAAGGCAACGTGCCATGGGCTTTCTTGCCGACAGCCTGAACCGGATCACTCCTTCCGCGACGATGGGCATCTCGGCAAAAGCGCGCGCGCTCGCGGCTGAAGGCCGGAACATCATCATTCTGAGCCAGGGAGAGCCGGACTTCGATACGCCGCGGAACATCAAGGATGCGGCCATCAAGGCGATCGAGTCGGGCAAAACGAAATACACCGATCCGGACGGCATGCCCGAGCTCAAAGACGCCGTGGTGGGCAAATTCCGCCGCGAGAATGGGCTCGACTACAAGCGCAGCCAGATCACCATCGGCTCGGGCGGCAAGCAGGTGCTGTTCAATGCCCTTTGCGCGACCGTCAATCCGGGCGACGAAGTGGTCATTCCGGCGCCGTGCTGGGTCAGCTATGCCGACATCGTCCAGTTTGCGGGCGGCAAGCCCGTATTCGTCAACTGCTCGATGGACGACGGCTATCGGCTGAACGCCGAAGCGCTCGACCGGGCCATTACGCCGAAGACGAAATGGTTCATGTTCAATGCCCCGTCGAACCCGACCGGCGCCGCCTACTCCAAAGCACAGCTCAAGGCGCTCACGGACGTGCTCATGAAGCATCCGCACGTATGGGTGCTGACCGACGACATGTACGAGCATCTGCTCTACGACGGCCACGAGTTCTTCACCGTCGCCCAGGTCGAGCCGAACCTCTACGACCGCACGCTGACAGTGAACGGTCTCTCCAAGGCCTATTGCATGACGGGCTGGCGCATCGGCTACGCGGGCGGGCCGGAGCCGCTCATCAAAGCCATGGGAAAGCTGCAGAGCCAGTCGACTTCGAACCCATCGTCGATTTCGCAGTGGGCGGGTGTCGAGGCCCTGACAGGACCGCAGGACTTCATTCCGGTCAACAACGAGAAGTTCAAGGTGCGGCGCGACTTGGTCGTTTCCATGCTCAATCAAGCCAAGGGCATCAAATGCCCCAAGCCGGAAGGTGCCTTCTATGTCTATCCGTCCTGCGAGGGCGCGCTGGGCAAAACGACGCCCAAGGGCACGAAGCTTGTCACGGACGAGGATTTCGTGACGGCCCTGCTCGAGGAGGAGGGTGTCGCGACCGTGCATGGCGCAGCCTTCGCCATGGCGCCCTTCTTCCGGGTTTCTTATGCCCTCGACAACGAGAGCCTCGAGGAGGCCTGCGGGCGCATTCAGCGGTTCTGCGGCAACCTTCGCTGACCTGACGACGCGTCTCCCAAGCCGCCCGAAAGCGCAAGTTGCTTTCGGGCGGCTGTTTGTTTGATAAGCGCACAATCGCTCAGGAAAATCGAAGCGGCGATCGGCGATTGTTCGGCAGCGTGGGACGGCACGTCCTCGTTCCGGAATTTTATGCTTGATGTGACGGGGCTTCAGGGAACCTCAGGGTCGGCCATGCGCTTCAACGACATGACGTTTGCCGAACGGCTGGGAGAAGCGTGGGCATGCGAGACGTGCCGGCGCTATCGTAGAATTGCGTTGCTTCTTCTCGGACTTCTGCTGGCGACTTGGCTCTTAGTCTGAGGACGACGCTATGACCGTCGCGGTGCCGCGCCTTTCGGGAGAGCCCGTCTCTCTTGCTGAAATTCCGGCAGTCACGAAAAGAATGGTTCCCCCCGTCGAGGATGAGGCCGGCGATGGGCTGGTCGCGATCGACGCGAAGCGGTGCTTCTCCTATCGATCGCTCGGCGACCGGGACGGATACCCGCTGATCGCGCTTCACGGCACGCCAGGGTCTCGCCTCAAGTTCGTTGCGGCTCACGCATCGGCCAAGCGTCTCGGTATCCGATTGATCGCCCCCGACCGTTGGGGCTATGGCGCGACAACCGCCCACCATGCCCCGAGCCTTTCAGCATTTGCCGATGATATCTGCCGGCTGGCCGACAGGCTCGGGCTTGGCAAGTTCGGCGTACTCGGCGTTTCGGGTGGCGGACCCTTCGCCGTGGCGGTCGCTGCGAGCATGGCCGAGCGTGTGTCGTCACTCTCGCTGGTTGCTCCGGTCGGGCCGATCGCAGGCGAGCCTGACGACGAGATTACGCCATTTCACCGATTGTGCTTCGGTGCACTTTCGCAGCGCCCGAAAGCAGTCGGTGCCGTGTTTCAAGCGTTCAGGGCGATGCTCGACGTGTCGCCGGATGTCGGTGTACGTGTGGCGATGCTGCGTATTGCCGCCGCGGACCGGCGCGTGCTGTGGCGCCGGGAAGTAGCGACGCATCTCGGTGAGACATTCGCCGAGGGGCTGCGTCCCGGGGTCGTCGGGCCGGTGACGGACCTGGGCCTGTTTGGCACGCGATGGGATATCGACCTCTGCCGGGCGCACGTGCCGGCGCACATGTGGCTCGGTTCCGCGGACCAGAACGTGCCGCGGTCCGCCGCGCGACGGTTGGCCGATCGCCTACCCGACTGTGGGCTCACGGAGCTCGCGGGGGAGGGGCATTTGTGGATCGCCGACAATTTCGAGACGGTTCTGGAATGGGCTGCGGCGCAAACAACTTAGTTGCGCACTTAGCTTCGGTCGAACCTTCCTACGATGCGTTTGGTGCGGTCCGGGAACGGCCGCCATTAACTGTGCATGCAACTCGACCCGGCGGCCGATGGAGTTCGTGCAGTCGGCGTACAAAATATCAAATGACCGCGAAAAAAAAGCCGGCGGGAGCCGGCTTCGGAAAGAAAGGACACCTGACCGGATTTTTCGCGCGCGAATAAACGCGCGAACTCCGCCGCACGTCACATCAGGCGGGCTGGCGCCCGCCCCATGCTGGCCATACACTCTTTGCCCAGGCTGAAACGGTCGTGATCGTTTCCGTTCGGAAGAAACGATGCTGCGGCGGTGCAAGCACGAGTGCTCGCCCTTCGCTGACAGCGTCCACCTCGGTAGATGTTTCGATTACAGCGTCGTCGTCCGGGGTCGCCATTGCGAAACCCGCTGCCGATGCTGCCTTAGTCAGTCGTTCAATGCTCATAGCAGCTGCCTTCGACGGAAATCCTCAGGCTGCGGTGCTAACGCCCACGTCCAGGATTTTGATCCTCGATGCGGCAATTATTCCTACAATTATATTGATGAGGCATAAATGCCCATGTCAAGCGGAAAGCCGCTTTAATTTTATAGTTTTCCAAAGAACTCTTTGACGACAAAAGAAAATGGCATTCCGTTCGACTGTGGCGTGAGCCGAGGCGTGCAGGCGGCGGGTGGCACAGTCAAAACCACCGGCACCAGCAGGAGCGTTTGCTGCAAATCCGGCGCGATCGCCTGGGTGAATCATTTGAGAGGTCATTGGCTGACGACCGGCCATTGCAGGCCGGGCAACTGCAAGCTATGGTCCCGGCCCGCCGATGGGGCGTAGCCAAGTGGTAAGGCAGCGGACTTTGATTCCGCCATGCGGAGGTTCGAACCCTCCCGCCCCAGCCACGCCCCCACCCGCTTGCCTCGCATGTCGATCCTGCCGACCCTGCGGCAGCAGCAAACGCCCGCCGTATCAGGCGAAGCCGATCGGCGGCAGTCCGTTCAAATCCGTTCCGCCTGGTCAACCGCTCAGGCGGCCCGCGCAAGGCGTGAGACGGGTCGCTCGCGGATGGGCCAATGTAACAGGGCTGCGATCAGGCTCAGCCCAATCGAGATCCACCACATCGTGTCGTAGGAGCCGGTCATGTCGAACAGCACGCCGGCCAGCCAGACGCCGCCGAACGCCCCGAGCTGATGCGAAAGGAGCACGAAACCGAACAGCATCGACAGCCATGCGGTGCCGAAGAACGTCGCGACGATGCCGCTCGTCAGCGGGATGGTCGCCAGCCAGAAAAAGCCGAGAACGCTGCTGAGGACGATGATGCCGATGCCGGACGGCGGCAGGTACAGCAGCCCGAGAAAGACGAGGCAGCGAACGAGATAAATGATGGTGAGCGCGACGCGCTTCTCCATGTAGCGGCTCGACTGGCCGGCAACGTAGGTGCCGACGATGTTGGCGATGCCGACCGCCGTCAAAGCCCATACGGCGACCCATGAGGGCAGGCCGAGCGTGGCAACGTAGGCGGGAAGATGAACCGAATAGAAGGCGACGTGAAAACCGCACACCGAATAGCCGACGACCAGCAGCCAGTAGCTGGGCAACCGGAAAGCTTCGTTGAAAGCGGCCCTCAGGCTTTGCGGCTTCAGGTCGGTCGACGGCCTCGGCTTGCCGCTGACGAGCCAGACGCAGGGCAATAGGGCCATCAGAGTTGCGATGACGGCGAGGATGCTCCCCCGCCAGCCCAGGGTCTCCATCAGCAGGTGCGTATAAGGAAAGGCAATGAAGCTGCCGAGCCCGTTGGCAATGCCGAGCGAGGCGATGGCCGCCGTTCGGTTTGCCGGCGACGCGGCCCGTCCGACGACGCCGACCATGACAGTCAGTCCGCACGCGCCGACGCCGAAGCCGAGGCCTATTCCACTCCACATCAGGTCGGCGCCGCTCTGAGCCGTATAAAGCAGATAGTAGCCGATGATCACGAAAAGGATGCCGCCGAAGCTGACGCGCCCGGCGCCGTAACGGTCGGCGACGGTGCCAGCTATCAAACCGCCGACGCCCCACAGCAAATTGGCGACGGCAATGGAGGTCGAGAACGGCTCGAGCCCAATGCCCAGGCTTGCCGTCACCGGTGGCATGTAGAGGCCGACGACCTGACGCAAACCGGCTGTCGTGCCGACGATCAGACCGGCGGCGGCGATGATCCCCCATAGCGGCAGGCCGAGCGATCGTCGACCGTCCTCCGTCGCCACCGGAGCTGGGGTATCCATTCAGAGCTAGCCTCTCTGCTCGGGTATCGGCTGAAGCCGGACACTAACCGTTCGGGGCTTCGTCCGTCTACAAACTTTACCACTCAGCGGGCTGGCCGGCATTGTTCGAATGAAACGATGGCGTCATTTGGCGATTGCGCCGCACTGTCGATGCGAGCAACGCCAGGCGATACCGCGACACCCCACGCCCGCACGTTGCGCGTGGGGTGACGCGTCTGCTACCAGCGAATGTCGCCGCTATAATAGGGCACCCGAATACGGACGTGGCCCCGATCGGTGTCGACGTCGACCCGGCTCGCCCGGGCGCGTACCTTGACGCGGGTGGCTCCGGTCACCTCGTCGACGCGCACGCGGGTGGTGGGTGCCTTGACGCGCGTGACGCCGTCCTCGCGCGTGACGAAGTCACGGGCGGCAGCCGGAAAAGCAAATGCCGTGATGGCCAGCGCCAAGCCCGCGGCCACTGTCGTTGTCTTGAAGCTCATGATGCAAACCCCTGTCATGGTTACGAATTGGCAGGTCGGATCATTGTGCCGGTTCAGGATGTCGGCGCAACCCTAAAGTTGGGCATTGCGACTGGCGGGCATGCCGCAGGCCGGTATATTGCCCTCGAACATCGATCCTCGATCGCACCCATTCGGAGCCCTCCATGCAAGTCAAAGGTGCCGTACTTTACGAGCAGGGGCTGCCGCGCCCCTACGCGAAGAGCCGTCCGCTCAGCATCGAGACCCTCGAACTCGAAGGACCCCGGGCCGGTGAGGTGCTGGTCAAGGTGCGGGCTGCCGGCCTGTGTCACTCGGATCTTTCGACCCTCGAGGGTGCGCGCCCCCGTCCCCTACCGACGGTGATCGGACACGAGGGCGCGGGTGAGATCGCAGCGCTCGGTGCGGGCGTCACCGATGTCGAGGTCGGTGATCATGTCGTCTTCATTTTCGCGCCGAGCTGCGGTGCGTGCCGCCAATGCGTCAGCGGTCGGCCGAATCTGTGCACGACGTTCAACGCGGCCAAGCAGAAAGGCGATCTTGCAACCGGCGGTCGCCGCTTGAAGCTCGATGGCAAGGAGGTTGCGCATTATGCCGGCCTGTCGTGCTTTGCCGAGTATGCCGTCGTGCCGCGGAACTCCGTTCAAAAAATCCCCAAGGACGTGCCGTTCGCGGATGCCGCGCTGTTTGGATGCGCCGTCGTGACGGGGGTCGGTGCCGCCGTCAACACGGCCGAGACGAAGGCCGGCGAGATGGTTGCCGTGGTGGGGCTGGGTGGCGTCGGGCTTTCATGTCTGCTGGGTGCCATCGTTGCCGGAGCCGGACGGATCATCGCGGTCGATGTCCACGACGACAAGCTCGCGCTCGCCCGCCAACTCGGCGCCACCGAGACGTTCAACGCCCGCGATGCTGACTGCGTCGAGCGGATCCTCGAGTCGACCGGCGGTGGCGTCGATACGGCCTTCGAGATGGCGGGCACCGTCAAGGCCATGGAACTCGCCTACAAGATCACGGTGCGGGGCGGCAAGACGGTTACGGCCGGGCTTTCGCCGGCTGCCGCACAGCTCACTCTGCCGCACTATCAAATGGTGCAGGACGGTCGCCAAGTGCTCGGCAGTTACATGGGCGGCTGTGTGATCGCCCGCGATGTTCCGCGCTATATCGATCTCTATAAAGACCGCAAGCTTCCCGTCGACAGGCTGCTCTCGGCGCGTATCGGCCTTGAAGACGTGAACGAAGGGTTCGATCGGCTCGCAGACGCCACAGTGGTGCGACAGGTCATTCTGTTCGATTGACCGCGAACGTGATGGCGACCGTCACGACACTTTGAGGCTTGCCCGGTCGGCCGGGGCGGCTGCATTGGGCGGTTGCGGCCGCCCTCTACTGTGAAGCGCGGTTAGACTTCGGTTCGCCGGCGCTCCCGGGTTTCGCGAATATTGGTGCGCATGCGCGAGACCTGAAGCGCATTCTGGCGATGGGCTGCAGAGAGGCTCGTTGTCCCGAACAGCCAGTACCGGAAGCCGCGTCGGGGCTCAGGCGGCAGGGTGTAATCATCCGCCTTGACCGTCACGTCGCCGGTATCGTCGACCCGGCTGACAGTGCCGTCGACGGTGACGTCTGCTCCATCTTTCTGCGGGGGGGTGCCGGGAAGCTGGATGGGCCGGGCGGTGGGCGCAGTTGTCTCGTCCGAGGGGCGAAGCAGCCCTTGAGGGTGAAGCTTGTCCAAGCGGCTTGCCAGCGCGCCGAAATGCTCCTGGCTCTCTGTACGCCAATCGCTGACTGCAGAATTCAGAGTCGCCTGACTCTGCGCCACTTCCTTGATTTCATTGTAGATAAAGTCAAAGTCCTGATCACGTCCGCGGAGCGCCTCCTCTGTCACGACCGATTCGGCACGCATGCGCTCGTCGAACTGATCGAGACGTGTCGCGATGGCGTCGATCGCCGTCTGCACGGCATCGATGCGCGCGATGCTGGTGTCCTCCAAGGTCGCGAGTTTCTGCG
Source organism: Hyphomicrobiaceae bacterium (assembly GCA_050187415.1). Lineage (GTDB taxonomy): Bacteria > Pseudomonadota > Alphaproteobacteria > Rhizobiales > Hyphomicrobiaceae. The sequence goes on from JBFWXN010000006.1 coordinate 45,609, forward strand.
TCAACGGGGTAACGAAGACCGACGCGTCGGTCACCGAAGCACTCTCGTCCGATGGGCGCTGCTCGAGGACACGAAGACGCTCGACAATCTCGCGCGAGACGGTCAGGGCCTGCCGGCCGTGCGAATCGAGCGAGCCGAGCCGATCTTCGAGGAGGAACGCCGAATCGCCGTCTTGCGGACGATCGAATACGCTCCGCTCGACGCTGACGAGGCGCTCGGCGATTTGGCTCAAGGTCGCCGCTGCGTCCCCGAAGCCCGCACGGACGGCGCGCTCCAGGCCACTCAGGCGATCGGTGAGCGCATGGGTATCGGCAGCGTCGCCGGAACTCGCGACGACGGGGGATTCTGAGAGATACGTCTCGATGGCCGACAAGCGGTCGGCCATCTCGGCTTGGGCGCGTGTCATCTCATTTCTGCCGAGCTCCAGCGTCTGCTCCACCGTTTCGAGATGGGCGACGACCGCGCCTTGCTCACGCTCGGTTTCGCCGGCCTTGCGCTCCAGGCGGCGCTCGATGGCAACGAGGCGCGGGTCGAGCGCCTCGACCAGGTTAAGGGGCCCATCGCCCCCACCCGACGTCTGGAGTGCTGCCAGATGCTGACCCAGTTGCCCAAAGTTGCGGGCACTTTCGGCAAGACTCGTCTCCACCACGCGCTCGAGGCCGGCGATCCGTTCGCCGATCGCCTCCAGGCCCGCCGCATCGCCATGCGCGCCGAAGCCTGCCTCGAACTTGTTCAGGCGCTGGCCGAGATGCGCCCAATTGCGCGCGCCTTCGCCAAGGCCGCTGTGGACGGCCTTCTCGAGGGCAGCCATACGCTCGGCGATGACGCCCGATGCGGGCGTGGCCTTCACATCGGCAATCGCGCCTTCGATTTTTCCGAGGCGTTGCGCGAGGTCGCGGGTGCTTCGCAACGCTTCGGACAGCCCGCTTTGCACCGACTGCTCGAGGTGCGTCAGCCGATCGACCACGATCGCCTGCGTGCGCGTTTCCGAGCGCGCGCCGACGGCGCGTTCGAGGCCGTCGAGCCGCTGCCCGAGATCGCCGCGGAAAGCGACGCTATCACCCCGCTGGGCAACGACGTCGCGCTGGATGTCGCGGACGAGATCCATCAGCAACTTACGCTCGGCGGCAAATTCGGACTGCATCAGGCGCAGGCTGTCCTCGACACTGATCACACGCGAGTGGACGCTGTCGTTGGCAACGAGCTGCATGGAAGCGGGGCGGGACGATGCGGTCTCCGATAGTTGCGGCTCGCGAATACGCAGCCAGTCGAGCCGCTGCCAGTCTGGTGTGAGGCGGCGGAGCAACTGCACGACCGGCAGGTCGCGGCCATAATGCAGGAGCACCCAGAGGACGTCTTCCACACCGGCCGGCGATCCGCGACGATGCGCAAGCTCGGTCGCGTGGCGCAACACGTCCTCGACATCGGCGGAGCGGCGCGGCGAAACGGCATCGCCGGCGTTGGCGGCAGGCACTTCGCTCGCGATCAGCGCTGCGCTCTCGCGGCGCAAGTAGCCCTCGCGGACGCCACGATTCTCGAGGATGCGCGCGGCCGCTTCGACCCGCGTCAGAGCATTGACGAGATGCTCCAGATCGACCTCGGCGGCGCCATTCGCCTGGGCCACGTCGAAGGCGTAGTTGCAGCAGGCGAGCAGTGGCTCGTCCACCCAGAGCGGCTCGTTATTGGCGACGCCGAACGACTGCGAACGTGACCAGCGGCCGTTCGGTGTGTGCTCGAAGTCTGGCACGTAGAAATCGCGCTGAGCCCGGACATGGGGCACGCGCAGGTCCAGATCGTCACCTTTGTACTGCATCGTCCTCGACTCCTCCGCGCGCCGGATGGCCGGTGCGTTTCTTCACTGCCGGCCGTTCGGGCGGCGACGCTGCATCGGCCGCTGGTCGCGCGAAGGGGGCTCGCTCGAATGGTCCGCCCTTCCACAGGCGGCGCCACCACCGCGCGGCCGTCTGCATCCCACGAATTCAGTGCCTTCGCCCCAGAGTGCGCCGATTAGTGGTACAACTGTGGCGCAACAGGCGCTGTGTAAGGTCTTTTCTGGTTCTCTGCAAAGCGGCGTCGGCGCGTGACCGCGAGTGGCCGGCCGATCGGCGAGCGGTTTTTTCTGGCGTTGCGACGGCGATCAAAAAACAGCAATGGGCATAGAATGCAGGGCCAGACGGCGATGCTCAAAGCAAACGGGGGCGAGGCGGCAAAAGAAGATCCGGGCCGTCGCGGCCGGGTCGGTTCAATGCCGGATTGACCTCGACCGCCTCGAGCAGGTCGTCCGGCGCGGAGGCCAGGAGATCCGCGATGGAGTTCGCCTCTCCGCGTCTGCAATCGAGCCACCGATCGAACGCCTCGGGCGCAAGAATGACAGGCATACGGTCGTGCAGCGGAGCAATGGTGCCGTTTGCCGGGACAGTCATGATAGCCATGGTTTCGACCTCGCTGCCGTCGGCGCCGAGCCAATGCTCGGCAATGGCGCCGAGTGCGAGCAGCCCACCCGCGCGGGGCCGGAGAAGGGACGGAATGCGCGCACGAGCGGGGCCCGTCCACTCGTAGAAACCGTTCGCCGGCACGAGGCACCGCCGGTGGCGCAGCCCGCCGCGAAAGGACGGCTTTTCGGCAGCACTCTCGGCGCGGGCGTTGACGATCAAACGGAAATCGCGCGGGTCCTTCACCCAGCCGGGGATGAGACCCCAGCGGACAAGCCGAAGCTCGCGAGTGCCGTCGGGTGCCATGCGCACGATGGCGACGGGCTCGGTCGGCGCAATATTGTAGCGCGGGGGGAATGTGTCGCTGGCCGCAATGCGGAAATAGGCGCGAACAGCCTCGGTTGGTGATGTCAGGTTGTACCGCGAGCACATGCCGGTGAAGGCTCCTTGCTGGTCTGCTATAATAACCTATCGGGTTCGACTTGGAGAGGGTGGGCCACATGGCCGCGATGGTCGAGGCGCGTCCCTATTGGCCGCGACTGGGGGCGAGCGCTGCGATCTTCAAGGGCCGCACCGTGCTCCTCGGAGAGCGGGGCAAGGGCGCACTTGCCGGATTCTGGAGCCTGCCGGGCGGCCATGTCGAGCCAGGCGAGCCGGTGGCGGATGCGGCGCGGCGCGAGGTGGCGGAGGAAACGGGGATCGTGGCCCAGATCCTCGGGCTGGTAGATTTGCACGAAGTGATCCGGCGCGAGCGCGGTGGCGGCCAGGACGACGTCTCGTGGCATTATGTGATCGCGGTGCACTACGGCGTCTGGCGAGGCGGCGAGCCGGTCGCGGCGGACGATTGTCGGGCAGCCCGCTTCGTGGCACTCGACGCGCTTCAGTCCGTGCCCTTGACGGAGGGTGCCGAAGCGCTGATCCGGCGCGCCGCGGCAATGCTCGGAGCACGGACCTGATGCGGGCTCGGCAAGACTTCGAATCCGTGCCATGTCGAGATGTCGAACGTGCCGAGGGAGCGCTCGCGATGGAGATGCGACGTTGCGTGGGGGGCCTAGAGCGGAAGGCCGTCGTCCGGGCTGCGCTGGCGCTCGCCGCATCGCTGGCGCTTTCCGGTCCGCTGATCATGGCAGCCGTCTGCGGCGTGCCTGCGGCGGCGGCGCAGGGAAGCGGCGGCGCTGTCGAGTCCGAGGCGACGCGGGGCGGCGCCGCGTTGAAGCCCGAGGACGCCAAGCCCTACGATGACAAGTTGAACCGCCTCTCCGAGATCCTGGGCGCGGTTCATTATCTGCGCGAGCTATGCGGACAGAACGACGGGCAGCTTTGGCGCGACGAGATGCGCGAGATTCTGACCGCCGACAGCGCCTCGGCGCTGCGACGCGCCATGCTGACGCGCAGTTTCAACAATGGCTATCGCAGCTACGGGCGCACCTACCAAGCTTGCACGCCGAGCGCGCAGACGGCGATCGGCCGCTATCTGGCCGAGGGCTCGCAACTCGCCGATACGCTGGTGAAGACGGTGCCCTGAGAGGCGCCACGCGCCGTCAGTTCGTCTGAACCGTGACGCCTTCCTGCAGGGCGAGCACATGCCCCGCAAGATAGAGCGAGCCGCAGATCAGAACGCGGCCAGGACCCTTGCGAAGCGAGCGGATCCGCCTCAGAGCAGCTTCAACCGTTGCCGACGCTTCCGCGCGAAACCCCAGGTCGCGTGCGATCTCGGCGAGGCGCTCGGGCGGATACGGCGCCTCGTGGGAACCCGGGATCGGCACGGTCAGGATTTCCACGACCAGATTACGAAACGCGGCGAGGTAGCCTGCGGCATCCTTCTGACCCATCATGCCGACGATCAGCCAGACCGGGCACGAACTGCGCTCGTCGAGATCGGCAAGGGTCTCGGCTAGCGCCATGCCCGCAGCAGGGTTGTGGCCGCCATCCAGCCACAGCTCGGCGTCAGGGCCAACCAGATCGACGAGAAAGCCGGTCGTCAAGCGTTGCATGCGCGCCGGCCAGCGAGCACTCGTCAGGCCCGATGCGATCGCCTTTTCGTCGATGGATAGCGCCGGCGCGGCAAGTGCTGCGGCGATGGCGACACCGGCATTGGCGATCTGGTGCCGGCCGATCAGCGCGGGTAGGGGAAGGTCGAGCAAGCGGTCCTCGCCCTGGAACACCAGGCGCCCGTTCTGACGATAGGCATCGAATTCCTGACCTTGGCGAATCAGCGGTGCCCCGACCCTCGCCGCGCGCGCCTCGATGACGCGCTCGACCTCATCGGGCTGCCGCGCGATCACGGCAGGCGTGCCGCGCTTCAGGATTCCGGCCTTTTCAAAGGCGATTGCCTCCAGCGTCCCGCCGAGCCGCTCCGCATGATCCATGGATATGGAGGTGATGGCGGTGACCGCGGGGCGGGCAACGACATTGGTCGTGTCGAGACGGCCACCGAGTCCGACCTCGAGGATCACGGCATCGGCGGGGCTTTCGGCGAACGCGAGCAGAGCTGCCGCCGTCGTGATCTCGAAGAACGTGATGGGCCGGCCGTCATTGATCCGCTCGACGCGCTCCAGCAGGTCACCGAGCCTCGTCTCGTCGATCGGGCGGGCACCGTCGGGATGGGCAATCTCGATGCGTTCATTGAAGCGCACGAGATGCGGGGACGTGTAGACGTGCACGGCACGGCCGGAGGCCTGCAGTATGGCTTTCAGGTATGCCGTCACAGAGCCTTTGCCGTTGGTCCCCGCGATATGGAACACCGGCGGCAAGTGTTGCTCGGGGTGCCCGAGATCGGCCAGAAGCCGCTCGATCCGATCGAGCGACAAATCTATCGACAACGGATGCAGCCGCTTCAAACGCGCGAGTATCTCGACGATACCGGTCATCGGTTGCTGGCCATTGCGGTCCGCTTCACCGAGGTGCTGGCCATGGGCCCGGCGCCTCAGGAGCTTTCCTTCGGGCTCGCCGCCGACTTCGACTTGTCGGCGTCGGGCCGGGTGGTCGATGCCCTGCCTTCGATTTTCCTCGGTTGGAACCGCTCGTCATCGGCGACCGGCTCGATCAATGCGTTACCCTCACGCGCGAGGGCTTCCATGGCCTTCCCGTCTAGGGCACTGCCATTGAGATGGCCGTTGGCCTTGGCGCGTCCGTTGCCTTTTGTCTTGGGGCGCTTGATTCCGGCGGCGACACCATTGCTGAGCACGGCAACGATGCGCGACAGGGTCTCGCGCAACTGGTGACGATGGGTCACCATGTCGACCATGCCGTGCGCAAACAGGTATTCCGCGCGCTGGAACCCCTCCGGGAGCTGCTCGCGGATGGTTTGCTCGATCACGCGCGGTCCGGCGAAACAGATCAGGGCTCCGGGCTCGGCAATGTGAATGTCGCCCAGCATGGCATAGGAGGCCGTGACGCCGCCTGTCGTCGGATCGGTGAGCACCACAATGTAAGGCAGGCGCTCGGCGCGCAGCCGGCGCACGGCAATCGTCGTGCGCGGCATCTGCATCAGCGACAGGATGCCTTCCTGCATGCGGGCCCCGCCGGAGGCCGCGAACAGAATGAAGGGGGTCCGCTTTTCGACGGCAAGCTCCATGGCGGTCGCGACTGCCTCGCCGGCCGCCATGCCAAGGGATCCGCCCATGAAGCGGAAATCCTGCGCCGCCGCGACGATCGGGCGGCCGTTCAGCGTGCCTTCGCCGATCAGCACGGCATCGGTCAGTTCAGTTCGTGATTTCGCTTCCTTGAGCCGATCCGTGTAGCGCTTGCCATCGCGGAACCTCAAAGGATCGAGCGGCACCTCGGGCGCCGCCACGAAGGTGTAGACGCCCTTGTCGAAGAGTTGCTTCAGACGCACCTTCGCGTCGACGCGATCGTGGTAGTTGCAGCACGGAAAGACGAAGGCGTTCTGCTCGAGCGCCTTCTTGTCGGTCATCTGTCCGCAACCGGGACATTTCCGCCAGAAGTCATCGGGCGGCTCGCGCCTGGTCGTGAGCAGGCTGCGAATCTTCGGTGGGACGACGTTATTGATCCAGTTCAACTCTCTAGGCTCCTTGAACCCAGGCACTGGCGCCGGTCGCCCGATAGGCGCGTGGCTGCTCCACTTTACGTAGGATCTCTGACTGCGCCTCGCGTATCGCGCTCAGTCAAGCCTGACGCAAGGCCTGCGCGAGACTTTTCACCAAGTCTAGCACGCCAGAGACGGTTGCGGGTCCGGCGCGGTCGCCGGGCCCCAGCGACTCCTTTAATTTGGTTACCAGTGCGGAACCCACAACCACGCCGTCGGCGCCGCTGGCGATTTCGCGTGCCTGCTCGGGCGTGCGCACTCCGAAACCAACGGCGACGGGTAGCTGCGTGTTTCGCTTGATGCGTGCCACCTGAGCGTGCACGTCACTTGCCACGGGTGCGGCAGCGCCCGTGATCCCGGTGATTGATACGTAGTATACGAAACCCGAGGCATTGGCGAGAACCTGGGGCAGGCGGTTCGCGTCGGTCGTAGGCGTCGCCAGCCGGATGAAGGCGATGCCGCGATCGCGGGCCGGCAGGCAAACCTCGTCGTCGGCCTCGGGAGGAACATCCACGACGATCAGTCCGTCGACGCCCGCGTCGCGTGCCTCGTCCAGAAATCGATCCGTCGGATAAACGTAGATGGGATTGTAGTACCCCATCAGGATAATGGGGGTCGCAGCGTCCGATTCGCGGAATTTCCGCACCAAGCCGAGTGTTTTCCGGAGCGTCATGCCGCGGGCGAGCGCGCGCTGAGACGCAGCCTGGACGGCCGGACCGTCGGCCATCGGGTCCGAAAACGGCATACCCAGCTCGATCAGGTCGGCACCAGCGGCGGGAAGGCCGGCGAGAATCTGCGCCGAAGTCTCGAGGTCCGGATCACCCGCGGTGAGAAACGTGACCAGGCCAGCGCGGCCTTCCTGGCGGAGGGCGGCGAAGCGTGCCTCGATACGACTTCCGGCTGTCATCTTTCTCTGACTATCCTCGGCTGCTCGCCTGCCCGATCCTGCTTGCGCTGGTCCTAGGCTGTCCAAGGCCAACTGGTCAAGCGTCGCGGCGGAGCGTGCATTTCGCTGGGACCGCACCAAAGATCCGGACGTCATCCATGCTCAAAATAAGTCTTGGCGCCGTCATCGGGGCGGTCGCCACTGGTGGGACCGCTTGGGCGCAGACCATCTATCCACTCGGTCGGGCCGAGATTCTTGCCGGGTCCCGCTTCGATTTCAAGGTCGAGATCGACGGCGCAGTGGCAGGCGAACCGCTGACGGTGACGATCGGCGGCCGTGTCATGGCGACGGCGTTGGGTCTCGGCATGTCGCAGTAAGGTGCAGCCGAGGGGTGCGGGGTGCTGTCGCGGACATGGCCATTGTTTAGCCACAGCTTCGCATGTAACGTTATGTTGTTACATGTAGTCAGCTGGGAAGGACAGCCGCATGTTGAACCGCAGCCTGTTTGCGATAGCGCTTGTGGGGCTCGTCGTGCCGGCCACGACCCGGCCGGTCCTGGCCCAGACGTCAGCCGCCGATGCGCCGCGCAGGCAACTCGACGCGCATTCGCACGGAGAGGGGCGGCTCGCCATAGCTATTGACGGCAAGCGGGTCGAGTTGGAGCTCGAGGTGCCGGCAAACGACATTCTCGGCTTCGAGCACGCCCCCGTCACGAAAACTCAGAAAAAAGCCCTTGCCGATGCGAAGGTGCGGCTCGGCAAGCCAGCCGGACTATTTGGCCTCGCGACGGCAGCCGCTTGCAAGCTCGAGATGGCGGACGTCGCCGTGATGGGCGCCGCTGCCGGTGCCAAGGGAGCCGACCATGGCCATAACCATGATCACGACCATGCAAGGGGTGGACGCGCGGCAGGAGGCCGCGAGCCGGCGCACGAGCATGGCACGCATTCCGAGATCCGCGTGACGTATGCCCTGCAATGCGCCGAGCCCGGCAAGCTCGGCACCGTGACATTCGACTTCTTCAAGGTTTTCAAGGGCTCGCAGAAGCTGACTGTCACCGTGGTTGGCCCCAAAGGGCAATCGAGCTATGTGGTCACGCGAGAGAAGCCGATGCTGGATCTCTCCGGCGTCTCTTGACGCGACTGGGGGACCAGGTGAGCCCGGCCAATCTGCTCGAGGTTGAAGACATCCGCTTCCGCTGGATTGAAAGCGCCGCCTTCGAGCTCGTGGTGCCACATCTGGCGCTCGCAGCCGGCGAGAAGCTGCTGCTGATGGGGCCGTCCGGGGCGGGCAAGTCTACGCTGCTGTCCCTTGTCGCCGGTATCGTCGCGCCGCAATCGGGGGCGGTGCGAGTGCTCGGCGAAAATATCGCCCGCTTCGGTGCGTCGCGTCGTGATCGGTTTCGCGCAGAGCACATCGGCGTCGTCTTCCAGATGTTCAATCTTCTGCCCTACGGCTCTGCAATCGACAACGTGCTGCTACCGCTGAGTTTCGCGCCTGGACGACGGGCGCGTGTGGGATCGACGACGGCGCAGATCGAGGAGGCTGGGCGGCTGCTGGCGAGGCTTGGCCTTTCCGCCGATGCGATCGGGCGTCGGCGCGCTGCCGATCTCAGCGTCGGACAGCAACAGCGTGTGGCGGCGGCGCGCGCCTTGATCGGCCGCCCTGAACTGCTGATCGCCGACGAGCCGACCTCTGCGCTCGACCCGGCCGCGCGTGACCAGTTTCTAGACCTCGTACTCGGAGAGATCGCCGGCGGTGGCACCGGTCTGCTGATGGTCAGCCACGATCCGGGCTTGGCACGCCGCTTCGACCGGGTGGTACAACTCGCCGATGTCATTCGGGATGCGGGACAGCCGGTCGCGGCGGGTGCCGGCGCATGATCGTCCTCAGGCTGGCTCTCAAATCGCTGATGAACCGCTGGCTGACGGCGCTGCTGACGGTCGCCGCCATTGCAGTCAGCGTGATGCTTCTGCTCGGCGTCGAGAAAGTGAGGGTGGGCGCCCGGCAGAGCTTCGCCGATACGATCTCGGGCACCGATCTCATCGTCGGCGCGCGTACCGGCAGCCTGCAATTGCTGCTCTACTCGGTTTTCAGGATCGGGAACGCCACCAACAACATCACCTGGGCGAGCTACGACGAGATCCGCCGCCAACCCGAGGTCGCGTGGGCGGTACCGCTGTCGCTCGGAGACAGTCATCGCGGCTTCCGCGTGCTCGGCACCACGCCGGATTACTTCCGGCACTATCGCTACCGGCGCACCCATCGACTGGGATTCGCATCGGGCAAGCCGTTTTCGGATTTGTTCGACGCGGTCGTCGGCGCGGACGTGGCGCAGGCACTCGGCTACAAGGTGGGCGACGCGATCGTGGTCGCGCACGGGCTCGGCTCGGTCTCGTTCGTCGAGCACGCCGACAAACCGTTTCGCGTCGCGGGCGTGCTCGAACGCACCGGCACGCCGGTCGACCGCACGGTGCACGTCAGCCTGGAGGCCATCGAGGCAATTCACGTCGACTGGCAAGGCGGGGGGCAGATTCCAGGGCAATCGACGTCGGCCGCCGAGGTGCGCAAGCTGGACCTCAAGCCGAAGGCGATCACGGCGGCGCTGCTGGGCCTCAAGTCGAAGCTCTCCACATTCCGCCTCCAACGAGCCATCAACGATTATCCGAGGGAGGCGCTCGTGGCGATCATTCCGGGGGCGGCGCTGCAGGAGCTATGGGGCCTCGTCGGCGTCGCGGAGACGGCCCTGTCGGTGGTGTCGTGGATGGTGGTGTTGACCGCGCTGCTCGGCCTCGCGACCATGATCTTGACGACACTGAACGAGCGTCGGCGCGAGATGGCGATCCTGCGCTCGGTGGGCGCCCGGCCGGTGACCGTGCTAGGTCTGCTGTCGGCCGAGGCGGGACTGCTGACCATGGCAGGTGTGCTGCTCGGGACGGCGCTCACGTATCTGGGCCTGGTCCTGGCGCGACCCCTGATCGACCGGCTTTACGGGTTGCATCTTGCCATCGATCCGCCGACATGGGGGGAGATCACGACGCTGGCGCTGATCGTCGTGGCGGGGCTGATTGCGGGGCTTCTGCCCGCGTTCAGAGCCTACCGCTTGTCACTGGCGGACGGAATGACGGTGCGAACGTAAGGAGGTGTGAATGCGGGTTGTGCTGCAGCGAACGGCTGCCCGTTTCGCGGCAGGGCGGGCAGACGAGCGCACAACCGGGCGTCGTCTTGGGCTTGCGGCTGCGATTGCCGGAGTGGTGCTCATGCTGGCCGCGGTCCCGGCGACCAACGCCGAGGACGCGCCCAAGGCGTTGAAGTGGGCCGATCTGATACCGGCCTCGGCCGCCCCGAAAGCGGGTGGCCTCAAGTCTTTCCTCGCCGGTCGCCCGAAATCATCGTCGCCCGATCATACGGCTATCCCCGAAGGTCGTTGGCTGTCGGCGGGCACCAGTTCTGAGGCACAGGCAACGAGCACGCCCGCACCCGTCGTCGAGGCGCTCGACGGCCAGCGCATCAAGATCGGCGGCTATGTCGTTCCGCTCGACTTCGACGCGACGAAAGTCAAGGAGTTCCTGCTGGTCCCCTTCGTCGGCGCCTGCATCCACGTACCGCCGCCGCCAGCCAACCAGATCGTTTACGTGAAGAGCGAGGCGGGCTTCGAGGTCAAAGGCTCGTTCGAACCCGTATGGGTGACCGGTAAATTGCGGGCGACGCCAACCTTTACCGGCCTCGCCGAGACCGGTTACGCGCTGACAGCCGAGGCGGTGGAAGCGCGGGCCGAGTAATACGGCCCCGCCTGAGATAAGTCTCCGACGTCATCCGGCAATCGCCCAGACCTCAGTCCTTGGCACGCTCGACGTATTCGCCATCGGTCGATACGACGATTCGGGTCCCGCTCTCGATGTGCGGAGGTACCATGACGCGGACGCCGTTCTCGAGCTTCGCCGGCTTGTAGGACGAGGAAGCCGTTTGGCCCTTGACGACGGGGTCAGCCTCGACGATCGTCAGCGTCACGCGCGGCGGCAGTTCGATCGAGACGGGAACGCCCTCGAAAAGCTGCACGTCGCAGGTCATGTTCTCCTGCAGCCACTGGGCGCTGTCGCCGAGAAGGTCTTTCGAGATCGAGATCTGCTCGAAGGTCTCGGGCTCCATGAAGTTGAAGCCCATGTCGTCCTCATAGAGATAATTGAACGACTTTTGGTCGAGGAACGCGCGCTCGACCGACTCCGTAGTACGGTAGCTCTTGACGATTTTCACGCCGTCCGAGATCCGGCGCATGTCGATGTGGGTCGTCGGGGTACCCTTGCCGGGGCGTATGCTCTCGGCTTTCAGGACTGTGCACAGCTCCCCGTCGATATCGAGCACGTTGCCTTTGCGCACCTCGCTGGCGATGACCTTGACCACGGGCGGATCTCCATTCGTCTGCTCTGGCCGGCGGCGAAGCCGGAATGCTCCTCGCGCCTCGGGCGAGACGGGAGCCGTGAACTGTCGGCGGCGTTCTTACCTGCTTTAAGGCCCGCGCGAAAGGGGCGCTTTCAGACCTGGGGCGCGGGCCTTAGGCGGCGCGCGGGCCGACCTCAAGCACAGCGAGCGAATCGAGAATGCCGTCGATATCGGCGACATCGGCACAATGCAGGCCGCGGAAGCCGAACGGGATGTCGGCGTCGCGCAGCTCGGCCGTGCGGCAGGTCACCAGCTTGCCGGCGGCTTTGCCGGCCTCGGCCTCGTCGATCACGAAATCGGAGGCCACGGACGCCGTCGACCAGATGACCAGCACGGCGCCGGCGCGCTCGATCAGTTCGCCGATGCGCTTGCGAAATCGCTCGCCGCCGCGCAGGTTGCGATCCCACATGACGCGGACGCCGTGCGCCCGCAGCGTCTCGACCAACTCGGCGGCGATAATCGCGTCCTCGCGCGCATAGGCCACGAACGTGAAGCCTGACGGCCATGCGCAGGTAAGCGGGTCGGCTTGAGCGCGGACGCCGGGCGAGCGTTTCGTGGGCGAGGAAACCTGGAGCATCGCCGACCGGCTTCTGCGGGCCGCGGCCTCGAGCTCGGCGGCTGTCTTCCTGGGGGCCATGCTGCGGCTCTCAATTCTGTCTGTCGAAATGATTGAGGACGTCAAAGTCTAGGCAATCGGCTTGAGGCGGTTGGCCTCGAACAGCAGATTGATGGCATCCGCGCCGATGGCCTGCATCGTCTTGCGATGCGTGTGGGCCAACCTGGCAAGCTGCTCCTTTGCCTCCGGCGACAGGTAGATGACCACGCCTTTCCGTCCCTTTCGCCCCTTGGGAGAGGCACCGTCGTCCTCGGGCGGCTTGCGCAGCGCCTTGACGCTCGACGCCCGTTGCATGGCGAGGCGGCTTTTTTCAGCGTGGGCTGCAGTGCGCGCCTCGCTGCTCGGCGTCTTTCTCGCGGCCTTGCGTTTGGGATTGCTCATGCATGCTCGCGCTTGCGCGCCCTCTCGATGCGGCGGCTGTGCCGAAACAGCGTTTCGAGCAATTCGGCAACGGCGATGGCGGGCTTGCTCCGTCGGCCCTGCTCGGTAATGCCCTTGCCCTTTCCGAGAGAGACCGCAAGTGCGGACTGGTCCTTGAGGCCCGGTGCTATGACAGGCACGCCGAACTCGGAGACTGCGATCCGTTCGATGGCGGCAAGCATCGCCTTGTCGCCGTTGGCGGCGTTGAGCACGACGACGGCACGCTCGAGCTTGTGGGCGTCGGCGAGGGCCTGCAGCGTATCACGCAACGCTTCGACATCGAGCGTCGACGAGCGCGTCGGCACGATGATCATATCCGCGACCCCACCTGCGCGCAGCGTCGTGTTGTTGGTCGCGGGCGGCGTGTCGATCAGCACGAGGTCGTTGTCGGCGCCACGGGCCGCCGCGATCATGCCGTCGATGTCGTGATGCAGGCCGTGCACGATAGCAGGCGCGGCCTTCTTGGTTTCGCGCCTCCGCAGATCGCCCCACTTCTCGGCCGAGCGCTGCGTATCGAGATCGATGATGGATACGGCGTTGCCCATGTCGATGGCGGCCATCGCCAGGTGCAGGACGAGCGTGGTCTTGCCGCTGCCGCCCTTCTGACTGAGCACCGTCCACACACGCATGACGCTTGCCTACTTTCCCGACGCAACAGGCCGCTCTAGAAGTGCTAGCACATCTAGCATTTCTGCTAGCTCTGCTAGTAACGCGACTTTAACGGATGATCTCCGCGGTCACAAGCGGCGTGATTCGCTTCCGCGTCACGCCGCCCCCTCTGTGAAGAGAGGCTCGTTTTCGCGGGGCATGTCGGCTATCACGACAAGGACGAAGCAAGGCTCGGATCGCACGTATGGCCGACACCGAAATGCCGTTCTGGCACCCAGCCCGCCATGCCGACAGGCGCGCGGGGCTGATCCTGCGCGGGCGCATCAAGGCGGCAATCCGGCGGTGGTTCGAGGGACAGGGCTTTATCGAGGTCGAGACCGCGTGCCTGCAGGTGTCTCCGGGGAACGAGACGCATCTTCACGCCTTCCGCACCGAGTGGCGCGACGAGTCCGGTGCGAGCCGGCCGTTCTATCTGCACACAAGTCCGGAGTTCGCCTGCAAGAAGCTGCTCGCGGCGGGCGAAACCCGCATTTTCACGTTCGCACCGGTGTTCCGCAACGGCGAGTACGGCGCGCTGCACGCACCTGAATTCACGATGCTCGAGTGGTATCGTGCCGGCGAGCCCTACCAGCAGCTCATGCAGGACTGCGCTGCCATCTTGGGCATCGCGGCCGAGATCGCCGGACACGAGCGCTGGGTGTTTCGGGGGCGCACGTCATTGGTGACCCGGACCCCGGAGCGCGTGACCGTCGACGACCTGTTCCAACGCCACGCCGGCATTCGGCTTGTCGACGACACTCTGCCACACGGCAACGCGGACCGGCGCGCGCTGGCGCGCGAGGCGCTCCGGATCGGCGTGCGAGTGGCAGATGACGACACCTGGTCCGACATCTTCTCGCGTGTTCTCGTCGAGCGGATCGAGCCGATGCTCGGCGCCGGGGCGGATGCCGCGCCGATCATCGTCGACGCCTACCCCACCCACGAGGCGGCGTTGGCGCGCCCGTCCCCCGGTGATCCGCGCGTTGCCGAGCGGTTCGAGCTCTATGCCTGCGGGGTCGAGTTGGCGAACGCGTTCGGCGAACTGGTCGAGCCGGCCGAGCAGCGCCGCCGCTTCGAAATGGAGATGGACGAAAAGGCGCGCATCTATGGTGAGCGCTATCCGATCGACCAAGATTTTCTGGCCGCGCTGGCGCTGATGCCGCCGGCCTCCGGCTGCGCCATGGGCTTCGACCGGCTGGTCATGCTGGCGGCGGGTGCTTCGCGGGTTGATCAGGTGCTCTGGACGCCGATGGCCGATCCAGGCAAAAGGGAGCCGTGAAACAGCAACGGAAACATCTGAGATCGCTGGCGGATCTCGCGGCGGCGGGGCTTGTCGCGGACGGCCGCGAGCCAGCGCTCGAGGCCGTTGCCGGACGTTACGCCATCGCGATCACGCCTGTGATGGCGGCGCTGATCGACCGGGATGATGCGGAAGACCCGATCGCCCGCCAGTTCGTGCCGACTGCGCTCGAGATGGATGACGTGCCCGGTGAGCGGGCCGATCCGATCGGCGATCACGTGCACGAGAAGCTTCCGGGGCTTGTGCATCGCTACCCCGACCGCGTTCTCCTGAAGGTGACGCACGCCTGCCCTGTCTATTGTCGCTTTTGTTTCCGTCGCGAGATGGTGGGCCCTGGTGGTCCGCCCCCGATGACCGGCGCGCGGCTGACGCAAGCTGTGGACTACATTCGCGCAAGACCCGAGATATTCGAGGTGATCCTGACGGGCGGCGATCCTTTGGCGCTCTCACCGCGCCGTGTGGCGGAAATTTCGTCGGCACTCGCCGACGTTCCCCATGTGCAGGTGCTCCGGTGGCATTCACGCGTGCCCGTTGTCGACCCCGAACGGGTCAGCGAGGATATGATTGCCGCGCTCGCCGCCTCGGGCAAGACAGTTTACCTCGCGGTTCATGCCAACCATCCGCGCGAACTGACGCCTGGCGCGCAAGCAGCGATTGGGCGCTTGAGGAACGGCGGCGTTCTGCTCGTCAGCCAGTCGGTGCTGCTCAAGGGCGTCAACGACGACGTGGCGACCCTCGCGGACTTGTTCCGGCGATTGACCGTGTTGGGCGTGCGGCCTTACTACCTCCATCACGCCGATCTGGCGCCGGGTACCGGCCATTTCCGCACCAGTGTCGACGAGGGGCAAGCGCTGATGCGAGCCCTTCGCGGACAGGTGACGGGGCTCGCGTTGCCGACCTATGTGCTGGATATACCCGGCGGCTTCGGTAAGGTGCCGATCGGGCCGGAGTATTTCGATCCGGAAATGGGCGTCGTGATCGATCCTGCGGGGATGCCGCACACCTACACCTGAAGAACGAGCGCTCCTTGCCATGGGATGCGGGACTGGAGTTTCACGTCTGGCTCGTTTCGCCGCTCAACCCTTGGGAAATTCCAGGCCCATTTCGCGGTAGTGCTCGGGATTGTTTTCCCAGCCCTCCGCCACCTTGACGTGGATGAAGAGGTGGACCGGGCGCTCGAACAGCTTCGACAGTTCCTTGCGGGACGCCATCGAGATCTGCTTTACGGCACGACCGCCTTCGCCGAGCACGATCCGTCGCTGACTGTCGCGCTCGACGAAGACGGTCTGCTCGATGCGCACCGAGCCGTCCTTGCGTTCTTCCCAGCCCGTCGTCTCGACCGTGGTCTGGTAGGGCAGTTCCTCGTGCAGGAACTCGTAGATTTTCTCGCGCGTGATCTCCGCGGCCGTGGTCCGCTCGGTCGCATCCGTGATCTCGTCCTCGGGATAATGCCAGGGCCCTATCGGCAGGTTGGCTCCGAGCCATGTCTTGAGGTCGCCGACGCCGCTGCCGGTGAGCGCCGACACCATGAACGTGCGCTCGAAAGACAGCTTCTCGTTGATGGCTGCGGCGAGCCCGAGGAGAGCATCCTTCTTGAGCTTGTCGATCTTGTTCAGCACGAGGACGCGCGTGGTCGCAAGCGGCCTCAGGACGCCGACGAGGCGGTCCACGCTCTCGTCGATGCCCTTGGCGGCGTCGATGAGCAGCCCGACGACGTCGGCGTCGGCGGCGGTGTTCGTCGCCGCGCCCACCATGGCGCGGTCGAGGCGTCGGCGCGGGGCGAAGATGCCGGGCGTATCGATGAAGACGATCTGGGTCCGATCCTGCATGGCAATGCCGCGAATGGGCACCCGCGTGGTTTGCACCTTCCGGCTCACGATGGACACCTTGGTCCCGACCAACGCGTTGAGCAGCGTCGATTTGCCCGCGTTCGGGGCGCCGACCAATGCAACGAACCCACACCGCCGGCCGTCCTCGGCTGCTGCCGACCTGGGTTCGGCACCTTCGGTCGCCTCGTCGCCGTCAATCATTTTTCTTGCTTCCTTGCAGAACGCCTTCTCGCGTCAGCATCGCCGAGGCGGCCGCTTGCTCGGCCGCGCGCTTGTTCGCGCCGCTGCCCCGGGCGGGCTTCCTGCCGTTGATCGAGACCTCGGTCGTGAACATCGGAGCGTGGTCGGGACCTTTGCGCTCGATTTCGACGTAGTGGGGCAGCGGTAGCCCGAGCCCCTGAGCCCACTCTTGTAGCATGGACTTCGAATCGGCAACGGTTTCGGGAAGACCATCGACGAGCGGCGCCCAAAGCCGCCGCACGACATCGCGCGCAACCGAAAAGCCAGCTTCAAGGAAAACCGCCGCCAGCAGGGCCTCGGTGGCGTCGGCCAGGATGGTGTCCTTGTCGCGTCCCCCGCTGTCGTCCTCGGCGGAGGAGAGGAACAACAATGCGCCGAGGTTCAATTCGCGAGCAATGCGCGCGCACGTCTCCCGGCGAACGAGGCGATTGAAACGGCGCGCCAGCGCTCCCTCGCTCGCCTTCGCGTCGCGTTCGATCAGCAACTCGGCAATCGTAAGTCCTAGAACGCGATCACCCAGGAATTCGAGCCGCTCGTTGTCCTCGCCGCGCGATTGATCGCTGCGAATCGAGGCGTGAGTCAGTGACTTGTCGAGCAAGGCACGACTTTTGAAGCGATATCCCAAGGCCGTCTCCAGCCCCTTGATATTGCGGCGAGCCAAGATCGGCCTCCTGCCAAAACGAGCGCGCGGCCGCTCTCGTCGGCAGCTCTTCGCGGCTCAAATCCTACAACCGAACTGCACTTTAACACAGTCCGAGGGCGGAGGAACGCGGTGGCAGCCGTCAACGCACAATCTTGAATATTCGCGACCAGCGGACGTCGAACGGCCAAGTCCAGGGTGTCAGTAATTGGAAACGACCCGGCTCGTCGACGGCGGCCGAGAAGAAGATAACGTCGGCGCGGCCGACCAGGTTCTCGAACGGAACATAGCCGACCCCATATCGATGCGGGGGAACGCGACTATCGGTGGAGTTGTCGCGATTGTCGCCCATCATGAAGAAGTTGCCCGCCGGCACCTTGTAAGGGCCCACGTTGTCGTAATCGCCGTCGGTGCGCTGGTCGAGCACAGTGTATTTCACCCCGTTCGGCAGCGTCTCCTCGTAGCGCGGTGTCCGCCGTTCGCGCCCGTCCTCGTCGACCTGGATGAAGTCGTCGACGCGCCGACGCGGAACTTCCTTGCCGTTGATGATGACGACGCCGCCACGGACGTAGATCTCGTCGCCGGGCAGGCCGATGACGCGCTTGATGTAATCGGTCGAGTTGTCGCGTGGCAGCTTGAAGACCACCACGTCGCCACGCTTGGGCTCGCTCGCCAGGACGCGACCGGCAAACAGGTTCAAGCCGAAGGGGAAAGAATAGCGGCTGTATCCGTAGGCGAGTTTCGACACGAACAGATAGTCTCCGATCAGCAGTGTCGACTGCATGGAGCCGGAGGGGATATTGAACGGCTGGTAGAAAAAGACGCGGACGACGAACGCAATAATGAGAGCATGCAGAAAGATCTTGCCGATCTCGCCCCAACTCTCCTGCTTCGTCGCCTTCCCCTTGTCCGACCGGGATTTCGTCTTCATGCGACTTTCCGCTTCTGGGGCGACCGCCCCCAGACGGCCCAATCAATCTTGCCGACGTGTTTACGGTGTTTCAGAGGGGCGTGCAAACCGGACATTGCCGCGCTTCTCGACGCACAAGGGCATGGGCGTGCAACGCGCCGTCGACCTGGGGCCTTGGGCGCCTGCCTTCGGCGCATCATCGTGGATCGAGCTTCAGCGGGCGGGCCGATATGATGACGATGGCCTGCGCCATCGGATAGTCGTCGGTGAGAGTGAGATCGATGCGGGCTTCGTGGGCATCGGGCGTGAGGCTCTCGAGAATGGCGGCTGCGCCTCCCGTCAGCACGAGCGTCGGTCGTCCGGACGATAGGTTGACGACCCCCATGTCGCGCCAGAAAACACCGCGTCTGATGCCCGTTCCCAACGCCTTCGAGCAGGCTTCCTTGGCGGCAAAGCGCTTGGCGTAGGAAGCGGCCCTGTTACGCCGGCGGTCCGACTTGCGCCGCTCCGTCTCCGTGAAGATGCGATCGACGAACCGGTCGCCGAAACGTGTCAGCGTTGCCTCGATGCGGCGGATGTCGATGATGTCGTTGCCGATACCGAGTATCATGACCGGATCGTCCTCACAGCGCGACCGAGCTGTCCGCGTCCGCGCGAGCCTCGTCCATCAGCCGCCGCATGTGGCGAATGGCCGTGCCGAGGCCGTCGAAAATCGCCTCACCGATCAGGAAGTGACCGATGTTGAGCTCGACGATCTCCGGCATGCGGGCGATAGGACCGACGGTATTGAAGGTCAAGCCGTGGCCGGCATGGACTTCGAGGCCCGCCGAATGAGCGAGGCGCGCGCCTTCCGCCAGCCGTGCCGTCTCGCGAACGAAGCCGCTCCGGTCATGCTCGAGGGCGCGCTCGCAATAGGTGCCGGTGTGCAATTCGACGATGTCCGCGCCGAGGCGGGCAGCGGCCTCGATGGCACGCGGGTCGGCCTCGATGAACAGGGAGACGCGAATGCCCGCGTCGCGTAACGCCCCGATATACCGCAGCAGATGATTGCGGCCGCCGACCACGTCGAGTCCGCCTTCTGTCGTGCGCTCCTCCCGCTTCTCCGGCACGAGGCAGCAGGCGTTAGGAACGTGTGTCAGCGCAATCGCCAGCATCTCGTCGGTGGCCGCCATCTCGAAATTGAGCGGACGGGTCAGCTCGTTCTTGAGGCGATGGATGTCGTTGTCGCAAATGTGGCGGCGATCTTCGCGCAGATGAGCGGTGATCCCATCGGCGCCAGCGTCGACCGCCAAATGGGCGGCGCGCAGAGGATCGGGATGCCGGCCGCCACGTGCATTGCGGATGGTTGCCACGTGGTCGATGTTGACGCCGAGGCGGAGATAGCGGCCGGCCATGAACAGGGTCTCCATCGAAACGTCGGGGCGCCTTCGATGGGCAGACCTCTCGAAAGGCGGTTGCTTGACGCGCCCGAGCCTGAGACGTCAACGCCGGGACAAGGGCACTGTGCGCATTACCATAGCGTAGATCGCGGCGGCTGCCAGCAGTCCGAGGGGAACGGCGCCGAGCGCCACCGGGAACAGCACGTGCCAAACCAGATGTCCGCCGGTGCCTGCCACGTCCGGCGCGGCAATCGCGCCGATTCCTGCCAGGGCCAGCCAAAGCTCACGCAGGGTTACGTCATAAGAGGCGCCCGAGAGGACCGCCCCGAGATGATAGGAGGCAAGCCACATGAATGGCCACGTGACCGGCCCTCCGACGAACGTGCCGGCGAGTGCCGCCCCGATGCTTGCCCGCAACAGGCATGCCATGGCCCCGGCAAACAGCATCTGAAAGCCGAGAATTGGCTGAAACGCCGCAAAGACCCCGATCGCGAGGCCGAGCGAAATCGCATGACGTGAAGCTTTGAGCCTTCCAAGCCGCAAGTTGGCGTATCGAACCGAGCGGTGCCATGAGCGCCGCGGCCATACGGCAATTCGCAGCCGGTCGAGCAAAGGCTCTCGCTCGCGGCGGCCAAACAGCATGAAATTCGTCATCCCCTCGACGCACGCACGCGAAGCGCAACGCCAATAGCATTATCATGAATCTCGATCAATCGAAGGATCGTTCGACCTGGCTGACGACCGTTCGGGCTTTCAGACCGTTGATTATCCGGTTGAGGTGACCGAGATTCCACACTTCGACCTCGATCAGCATCTCGGTGAAGTCGGTCCCGCGCCTCAGCATCCTCAGATTGTCGATGTTTCCGTCCTCGTCGCCGATCACTTGGGCGATCTGGGCCAGCGTGCCGGGCTCGTTCAGGACGGTGACGATGATGCGGGCGGGAAAGCGGTCGGGGCTCTCCTCGTCGATATCCCAGGTCACGTCGATCCAGCGCGCGTGCTCGTGCTCCTTGAGGCGCGGGGAATGGATTTGGAAGATACGCACGCCCTGGCCGGGCAGCAGTACGCCGACGACGCGGTCGCCGGGGACGGCGCCGCCCTCCTCGAAACTGACCGGCACGTCGTTGCGGAGGCCCCGGATCGGCACGACCGGCTCGCCGCGCGTGACGCCGTCGATGGAGGCGGAGGCGTCCGCCATTGACGTCGCGTGCTCGGTTTCGGTGTCGGTGCGCGAGCTGGTCTCCTTGCCAGGCCAGCGAAACTTCAAACCCATCACCTTGCCGAGATTGAACCAGCCGTCGTCGCTGCCGGCTCGATCGACCGGCTTGCGGCCTTGAGGGGTAGCCTTGGCCTCGACGAGGGCATCGGGTGCCACCGCGCGCACCGCATCGGCCAGGGGCAGTTCGCTGCGTCCGATCGCGGCGAGCACGTCGTCGATGCTGCGCATGGCCAGGCGGGGGAGGGCCTTGCGCAGGCGATCGTCGTTGTAGTCCTGTCCAACCTTGGCGAGAGCCGAGACGAGCAGGCGCCGGCCAAGCTCGGCATATTGCTTGCGCAGGGCGTCGCGGGCAGCCCGGCGGATAGCCGAGCGGGCCTTGCCGGTGACCGCGACGCTTTCCCATGCCGCCGGCGGCACTTGGCCGGGCGAGGTGACGATCAGGACCTCGTCCCCGTTGCGCAGCTGCGTGGTGAGCGGCATCGGCCGGCCGTTCACGTGGGCGCCGACACAATGATTGCCCACATCGGTGTGGACGCCGTAGGCGAAGTCGATCGGAGTGGCGCCTCGAGGCAGCGCGATCAGGCGGCCCTTGGGTGTGAAGCAGAAGACCTGATCCTGAAAAAGCTCGAGCTTGGTGTGCTCCAGGAACTCTTCCGGGTTGTCGCCTTGCAGGAGTGTGTCGACGAGGTGCCGGAGCCACTGATAAGGGCTTGATTCCTGGGCCCTGGCGATGGCCTGCGGGCCATTCAGCGGCTCTTGCGCTGCCGGCGCCGCGGCCAAGAGGGTATCGACTACGTTGTCTTTATAGAGCGCGTGGGCGGCTACGCCGTGCTCCGCGACGCGATGCATGGCGGTGGTGCGCACCTGCAACTCGACGCGCTGATGGCGCGGGCCGACCACAGTCGTGTGAATCGACTGATAGCCGTTCTGCTTCGGCGTGGAGATGTAATCCTTGAAACGACCCGGAACCGCGCGCCATTTGGTGTGTACGATGCCGACCACGCGATAGCATTCCTCCACGGACCCGATGATGACGCGAAAGCCGTAGATGTCCGAAAGCTGCTCGAGCGAGATCTGCCGGTTCTCCATCTTTCGCCAGATGGAATAAGGCTTCTTTTCGCGCCCTGAAACCTCCGCCGTGACACCGGCCTCGGCGAGCTTCGAGGCAAGACCGCTCGAGATCTCGTCGACAAGGTTCTGATTGCGCGCCCTGAGTGTCGCAAGACGATCCGTGACCGCGCGATAGGCCGCCGGATCGAGCCAGCGAAACGCCAGATCCTCCAACTCCTCGCGCACGGCCTGCATGCCCATGCGGCCCGCGAGCGGCGCGTAGATTTCCAGTGTCTCCTCGCTGTTGCGCCGCCGGCTTTCGGGCCTCTTGTGCTCGAGGGTGCGCATGTTGTGGAGACGGTCCGCGAGCTTCACCATCAGGACGCGGATGTCCGAGGATATGGCGATCAGCAGCTTGCGGAAGTTCTCGGCCTGCTCCGCCTTGCGCGAGACGAGATCGAGACGCTTGATCTTGGTCAGCCCGTCAACGAGGGCTCCGATCTCTGGGCCGAACAGTTGGTCGATCTCGGCGCGGGTCGCCTCGGTATCCTCGATGACGTCGTGCAAAAGCGCTGTCGCGACCGTGGCGTCGTCGAGCTTCATCTCGGTGAGAATGCCCGCAACCTCGAGGGGGTGCGAAAAGTAGAGTTCGCCCGAGGCGCGCTTCTGCGTGCCATGCGCGCGCATCGCGTAAACGTAGGCGCGGTTGATCAGCGCCTCGTCGGCCGTTGGATCGTAGCCGAGCACGCGCTCGACCAGCTCATACTGGCGCATCATGGCGCGCGAACCTCCGGCCCCGCCGGCGCGCGCAGGCAAAGCCACTCGCCGGCTGTCGCATCGTGCCGACGTATCCGCGTCCGATCGGAAGGCAAACCGCGTCGTGGCGACATTGCGTTGTTGCCCTGCCGATCAACGCGGAACGGGTTCGACACGTCTCGTGACGAGTGTGGCTCGTCTCAGCGGCCGCGGCCGCTGCCACCACCGCCCGAGCCGTTCGACGAAGGCTCCGACGGCGTCATGCTCTCCATGGCCCGCAGAAGCTGCTCCTCGGTCATGGTAATCTGATCGACGATCATGTCGGCGGACTGCTCGTCACGACCGAGCGTCGGACGGCGATCCGTGGTCAACAGGGGTGCCGAGCCGGCCTCGGGCTCATCGACCTCGACGTTCTTCTGGATCGAGTGGATGAGGCTCTCGCGGATGTCATCCGACGCGACGGTCACGTCGGCGATCTCGCGCAGCGCAAGGACTGGGTTCTTGTCGTTCTCGGGCTCGATGGTGAGGGCCGAGCCGTTGGCGATGGCGCGGGCACGATGAGCCGCGAGCAGGACCAGCTCGAAGCGGTTTGAGACCTTATCGACGCAATCCTCTACGGTGACACGAGCCATGTGCTCTCCTGTGCGTGTATGCCTGCCTGCGTGCGACGGCGATAGGTTAACGCCGCGAGGCGCCTTTCGCGACCACGCCCGGCTTCAAAGCCAGGACAGAGGCGGTCGCGCGGCGCCGACGTTTGTGCAAGCGAGATCTATCGCACGAAAAGCATGAAACGGCAAGCGGCGCCCACCCGGCGAAGCTGCTCGGGCCACTCTCGTGGGCGATCCCGCGCCGGCTGCGCGCGGACGGCGCGACTACTCCGCGACCTTCATGACGACGATGCCGGACATGATGAGAACGGCCGCGATCACCCGCAACGGCGACACGGCCTCGCCGAGAAGCAGCACGCCCACGAGAAAGGCGCCGACCGCACCAATTCCGGTCCACACCATATAGGCGGTGCCGAGCGGCAGGCTGCGCATCGCGATCGCAAGCAGGCCAAACGAGGCGATCATGGCTCCAATGGTGACGATGGAGGGCGCGAGGCGGGTAAACCCGTCCGATTGCTTCATCGCCGCAGCCCATACGATTTCCAAAAGCCCTGCCACGAATAGATAGACCCAAGCCATGATGATCTCCTGCCCGGGTCGTCCCGAAGTGCCTTGGCTGATCGTCGAGGTCGTCCTCGGATCAGGATGTAGTCCGTAGTGGGCCGGCGACAAGCTCGAGCCCAGTGAACCCGAACCCGGCGCGTTTTTGCCGAGCGTCGCCCCGTCAGGAATAGGCCGGGTCCTCGCTCGCAGGGATGATCGCGGGCTGATCCGCTGCTGGCGCCGAGTTGGCAAGCGCGACCGCTGGTGGCTTGAACCTGCCCTCGCGGAGCGCGAGCACCTGGTTCTGCCAGTAGTCGTCGAAGCGATTCAGGCACAGTTTCGTCTTGTAGCCCTCGATTTTGGCTAGATCGTCCGCGGTCAGCAGCCCGCTCTCTGTCAGCTTGTCGATCTGCCCATCGATGAGATCGCGGCGCTTGTCGAGGTCGTCGTTGAGATCGAACAGGGACTGGGGCGCGTAGAGCGGCAACGAGTCCACCATGCGCTTGAACACGGTATTGGAAATGACGGCGTGCTGCGGCAGCTTGCGTGGGCGATAATTGTAAAGGTGGCTGAACGACTGCTGGATCTGTCCAAGCGGATCGGGATCGACGACCAGAAAGTTGCTGCCCTGGCGCTCCCAATAATCGGACTTGTCGGCTTTCCAGGCTTTGAGAAAGAGGCCCCAGCTCTCGTCGGACCCGGCCACGGCTTCATTATCTGAATATCCGCTCGAGATGCGACGTAGCAGGAAATCCAAAGTAATGTCCGAGAGGCGGTCTGTCGCCCAGCCGCCGCCGATGTTTGCGTGATCGCCGGCGAACCACACCTCGACGATTCGCTCGGGCCGGTTCGGATCGGGGTCCATCAACGTCGGCTCGAAGGCGTCTCGCCGCTCGTCGAGCGCGACCATATGGTAGGCCTGACGGACGCTCTCCGGCACCGACAGGTCCTTGAACAAATTGGCCTGCTGCAGATTGATGTTGCCGATCGTCTTGGCGACACCGAAGGAACCGACCGTGTCGAAGCAACCGAGAACGTCGATGGCGGCGGGGTGCTTCTTGCGAGTCGACCACAATGTCCGGTGGGTGTTGAAAAGTTTGATGGTCCAGACCGTCTTGGGAACGCCGCGTGCGTCGATGGCGCGTGCCAGCAAGCGTGCAATGGCGGCACCGCGGCTGAAGCCGACGATGAAGATGCGATCCCCCGTCTGGTAAACGCGGACGAGATCGAGATACGCCCGCTCGATCACGTCTGCGGCGCCGCGGCCCGTGGCCATGCCCAGGATCTGGTTGATGGGGTCGTCGTCGTACTTGTTGCCGACGCCTGCATAGTAGAGGGCAACCTGCTTCTGCCGATAGCGCTTGCACAGCGAGGCATCGAAGATGCCGTGAGGCTCGAACATGCCTTCCTTGTCGGCCTTCAGCATCAAGAACAATTTGAAGACGTTGGTCGGCGCGGCGATGCCGGCGTCGAGCATATCAGGCGTGTTGCTGGTGCCATCGAGGCAGATCACGATGTTCTTCCGTTGGCGCCCGGTCCAGGCCGACGAATTTCTCAGCAGCGAGTAGGCCAACGGCAGCCCGACCAGAAGCGTCTCCCACTTGACGATCCACCCGACCAATCCGCTCGTCAGGAACCTCCACAGCGAAGTCGGTTCGGGGGCCCCGAGTGCAATAGCGCCTTGCCCGGCGGCTGGACCGGCGGTTGGCTGCCAATGCGACGCCAATGCAACTCCCAAGCCGGTGATGATCAGGAAGAGAAGGGCGTTGTAGAGTCTTGGCGAAAGCAGGCTGACACTCGACGCGCTGCGCCCCAATCGGAAAGCCAGCACGAGCAGGGCAAACTGCGCCAGCAGGAACAGCAGGAGCTTGCCCGAGCCCGGCATGGGCGCGGCGCCGCTGGAAAGACTGGGGAAAACGCCCGAGATGTTGATCGCCAGCAGCAGTGCAAAGGCAACCAGAAACCAGAACTTGAAACTGCGGCGATAGACCAGCCCGACCACGCCGACCGGCAGAGCATAGAGGGCGAGCGTCCAGACGGTATGGGCGAAGCTCGTTACGATCAGCCGGAAGTCGCTGGCAAGCTGCTCGAGATAGAGCTTCAGCAGGGGGTTGGCGACCTCCTTGACGAATGACCAGGGATTGTTGCCGACACTTTTCCAAGTGTTCACAGCAACCGTTTCGTCCTTTGAGTTAAATACCTGCTTTGCGCGCGACCAGAGTTCCGTGCTCGTCAACGGCGTGGTGCCATCACCGGTGATTCCCAAGTGCCTCGCCAAACGGATGTAATCCGATGGGAGCGCATAGACCACGAACAGAAACGCCGTAATGAGAAGGAGGATGAGAGGAGCCACCACGGACCCCTTGCGAATGGTCAAGGTAACGGTCCCCGGACCACTCGATGTTTCGGATATTACGCCCACGGCCTCCCGACCCCTTCGCAATCAGCGGCCCCACTCCCTGCCGCGCGGCACGACCTTACCGTCAGGTGGGCGAGGCGAAAGAGGTCGCCGGCGGCTTCTCGAACCGTTGTGCTCAGTGGGCCACATTCAGAGAGATGACCGTGTCGCTTCGGCGCCGTGGCCATGGTGCCGATGCCCTCGGCACTTTCCCGCGCCGCGATCGCTTGCCATCATGGCCCCACGCGCGCCGAGCATCGGGAGAACTTGATCATGACGAACTGCATTCACGACCACGGGCGATGGGGCAAAGGTGACCAGCTTGGAGCCGGTCACTTCCTCACCCCCGAACGGACACTTGCGGCACTGCGCATGGTGAAGGACGGAACGATCGTAGACATGAGCCATGTCATCGAGATCGGCGCCCCGCGCATGGCGCCGAACCAATCACCATATCACATCCAGGCCGGTCCGACATCGGCGGGCTCCATCCGGCGCAGGCGTGCCATGGGCGCGAAGAACGATGCTGGCTCGAACCTCGAGCGCATCGAGATGACGACGCACGTGGGCACGCACATCGATGCGCTCGGTCATTTCTCGAAGGGCGATATGCTCTACGGCGGCTACAGTGCGACCGAGACGGTCGACGATTTCGGGCTCAATAACCTGGGAATCGAGCACATGCCCCCCATGGTGACGCGTGGCATCCTGCTCGACGTATCGCGCCTCGATGGCGGTGACTATCTGGAGAGCGGCCGGGCGGTCAGGGTGGGCGATCTCGAAAAGGCGCTTGCCGCCGGCAAACTGAAGATCGAGCCGGGCGACGTGGTGTGCATCAACACCGGCTGGGGTCGCTTCTTCATGACCGACAACGACAAGTACCTGCACGGGGAGCCGGGCATCGACAAGGATGCGGCCCGGTGGCTGACCAGCCAGGATTGCGTCGCCATAGCGGCTGACAACATGGCGCTCGAAGTGCTGCCCGGTACCAATCATCCGGAGGAGCTGATGCCGGTTCACCAGCACTGCCTCGCCGAGGCGGGGGTGCACATCATTGAAAACCTCGTGATGGACGAGCTTGTTCAGCGGGATGTACGGCAGTTCTGCTTCATGCTGTCGGCGATCAAGCTGAAGGGCGCAACCGGGTGTCCGGTGCGGCCGATCGCGATTGTGTGAGCGGGGGAGCCGAGACGCTGTTGGCGACCGAGACCTGCAAGCGATTTCACCCCACGCGGCGTAGCCGCTCGGGCCGCCAGCGCAACGGGGCCTTTCCGAACACCCCCAGGCCGGGAGAGCCACGATGTGCTCAGCTCGGTCGCGCTCGGTCGCATAGACGCCTTGGGCCGGGGCATGCGTGGTGCCAACAGAAATGCGGCGACGGCAATCGTCACGGCAATAAGGGCGAAGATGGTTGCGATCTGGAACACGGGCGGAGAGCCTCGGGTAGCCGTTAACATTCCGTATCCGTCTGATTCGGCTGGTTAACTAGGCGCAATCGCAGCGGCAGGCGCCGGCATTCTCTGTTTCCGCCGGGGCGCGTCGCGGATACCGCCGCCGATGACCTCGGAGGGACGCCAAAGAGGGCGTTGCCGGCCGCGCCCGGTCTCTATATAAGGGCACACTCACGAACACGGGGTGCGCGGGCCGGTGCGCGGATTCGAACGCGCGTGGCAGGTATCCGGCTCCGCCCGAGGATTCGAGGCCCTGCGCGAAAACCGCTGCTTTGGGCCTTTTCGCTTTTGGAGACGAGGATCATGGCTGAGACGCAGGTTATCAAGGCGGAGGGGCGCCCCGCGCGTGGCAAGAGCGGTGCGCGTGCCGTTCGGCGTGAAGGCAAGGTGCCGGGTGTGGTCTATGGCGGTGATATTGCCGGCCAGGAGACGATCGCGCTCGACGCCAACGAGCTGAGCAAGACGATTGCCAGAGGACGCTTTCTGGCGAGCGTGTTCGAGCTCGAGGTCGACGGGCGCAAATTGAAGGCCATTCCGCGCGACGTCCAGCTCGACCCTGTGCGGGATGAGCCGTTGCACGTCGATTTCCAGCGTATCGGGTCCGACAATCTCGTTCGCTTGCGTGTTCCGGTGCGCTTCTACAACGATCTACTTTCGCCCGGCCTGAAGCGCGGCGGTGTGCTCAACGTCGTGCGACGCGAGATCGAGGTGTGGGCCCCCGCCGACAAGGTGCCGGAAGTCTTCGAGATCGACCTCGAGGGCCTCGACATCGGCCGCTCGATTCACATCTCCTTCGTCACGCTACCGGAAGGGGTCCGCCCGACGATCCAGGATCGCGATTTTACCATCGCGACGATCGCCGGATCATCCGCCAAGGGCGACACCGAGGAGACGACTCCGGCAGCCGGCGCACCTGCCGCGGCTGCAGCTCCCGCTGCCGACCCCAAGGCCAAGAAGTAAGACACCAAGGCTCGCCGGTGTGGTGGATTTGAAGTTCGCGCCCGTATTCGCAGCGAGCTTCGATGCGAAATTCAAATCCGAAGACCACACTGGAAGCATTGATGTGCCGGTGTTCTTTCGATTTCGAAGTTCGTTCGGAGCCTGCTGCAAATGCTGACGAACTTCGCAATAGGGACGCTGGCGGCCAGCGGTTGCGCCGGGGCCGGTGAGGGCTCCCCATGAAGCTTTTCGTAGGTCTCGGCAATCCCGGGGCCAAGTACGCGCGCAACCGGCACAACGTCGGCTTCATGGCGGTCGAGCGTATCGCCGCCGAGCACGGTGCTGGCCCGTGGCGCAAGAAGTTTCACGGACAGGTGTGCGAGGCGGTGATCGCCGGCGAGAAAATCCTGCTGCTCAAGCCCGACACCTACATGAACGAGAGCGGACGCGCGGTCGGTGAGGCGGCGCGTTTTCTGAAAGTGCCGATCGGCGACCTTGTCGTGCTTTATGATGAGATCGATCTCGCGCCGGGCAAGCTCAAGGTAAAAGTCGGCGGCGGCAACGCAGGCCATAACGGCCTGCGGTCCATCTCCGCGCATCTCGATAACGACTACGTGCGCGTGCGCATCGGGGTCGGGCATCCCGGCCACAAGGACCTTGTCGCGAACTACGTCCTGAACGACTTCGCGAAGGCCGACCAGGCTTGGCTGGAGCCTCTGCTAGACGCGATCGCGAAGTCCACGTCCCGCCTCGTGACCGGCAACACCGAGCGCTTCCTGACGGATGTTGCCTTGGCGCTGGGTGGAGAGCCGGGCAAGGCGGACGCCGGCGCGGCTCAGCCCAAGAAGGTACCGGCCGAAGGCGTTGAGTCCGGGACGTCACGCAAAGGCGGCTCCGGGCATCCGGCCGGTGAGCGAGCGGGCAAGCGGCAATCGGCGCTTGCCGAGAATTTGCGGAAATGGATGGAAGGAAGGAGGAGGGGCAGTCGCGACTAGGCAGTTGCCAGTGTGGCGCCGGGCGGCGAACCCTGTTGCCAACTGCCTATGGTCGTGTGCCCCAGGTCATCATGGGCTTCAAATGCGGCATCGTCGGCCTGCCCAACGTCGGCAAGTCGACCCTTTTCAACGCCCTGACGCAAACGGCGGCGGCGGAGGCGGCCAACTATCCCTTTTGCACGATCGAGCCGAACGTGGGCGAGGTCGGCGTGCCCGATCCCCGGCTCGACAAGCTCGCGGCTATCGGCAAATCGGCCACCATTCTGCCGACACGCCTGACCTTCGTCGACATCGCGGGCCTGGTTCGGGGAGCATCGAAGGGCGAAGGGCTCGGCAACCAGTTTCTCGGCCACATACGCGAGGTGGACGCTGTCGCCTACGTGTTGCGTTGCTTCGAGGATTCCGACATCACTCACGTCGAGAACCGGATCGATCCCGTGGCCGACGCCGAGACGGTGGAGACCGAGTTGATGCTCGCCGATCTCGAAAGCCTGGAGAAGCGCCGCGCCAACATCGAGAAGAAGGCGAAATCCGGCGACAAGGATGCGAAAGCGCAGGTCGCGCTGATGGATAAGGTTCTGGTGCTGCTGCGCGAGGGCAAGCCGGCACGCTTCACGGCGATCACGCCCGAGGAAGAGCCAGCCTTCAAGGCGCTACAGCTTCTGACGGCGAAACCCGTGCTCTATGTCTGCAATGTCGACGAGGCCTCGGCGGGCACAGGCAACGCCCTCTCGGAGGCCGTCTTCGAAATAGCGAAGGCCGAAAAGGCCGGCGCGGTCGTCATCTCGGCCAAGATCGAAGCCGAGCTCGCAAGCTTGCCGGAAGACGAGCGGCAGGCATTCCTCGCCGACCTCGGTCTGGAGGAGCCGGGTCTCAACCGGCTGATCGGCGAAGGCTATCGACTGCTGGGGCTGGTGACCTACTTCACCGTCGGCCCGAAGGAAGCGCGTGCCTGGACGATCACAAAGGGTACGAAGGCGCCCCAAGCGGCCGGTGTAATCCATACAGACTTCGAAAAGGGCTTCATTCGCGCCGAGACAATCGCCTACGACGACTATGTGCGCTTTGGCGGCGAAGCGGGCTCGCGGGAGGCCGGCAAGATGCGCCTCGAGGGCAAGGACTATGTGGTCGCGGACGGCGACGTGATGCACTTCCGCTTCGCCAATTAGTCGTTTCATTGCGGCATTTTGCGTAGTGAACCGCGCACCGCCGTAGTCACACTACCACCTGAGTGCGCGCATTGCCGCTTTCGGCGGGTGGGGATGGTTGGCGAAGAGCTCCGCAATGTGGCCGGCGTCGAATGCGCGCCGGTCATCGACGTGCAGCGCGCTGGCAATGAAGACGCAGGCAAGCCCCTCGCGCCCAGCCCCCTCGATGTCTGTTCTCAGACCGTCGCCGATGGCGAGGATGCGGTCTTTGGACGGCAGCGCGCCACGCGCGGCCTCGATCGCCGCATAGGCGCGCTCGTAGATCGCGGCATGGGGTTTGCCCGCGTAAAGCACGCGCCCGCCGAGCGTCTGATAGATTTGCGCGAGCGCGCCGGCACACGGAATAAGCTTCGGGCCCCGCTCGACCATGAGGTCCGGATTTGCGCAGATGAAAGTCACATCGCGCCGGCTGAGGTCCTCCAGCATCGGGCGGTAGTGGTCCGGCGTTTCGCTCTCGTCGTTGAAGAGGCCGGTGCAGAGCACCACTTCGGCGTCCTCGGCATCACTCAAGGTTGCATCGAGACCCTCCATGACGCCGAGGTCACGCTCGGGGCCGAGGTGAAATATCTTTCTGCCCGGGAACTCGGCGACGATCGAACGGGAGACGTCGCCGGACGTGATGATGGCGTCGTAGGCCTCCCGCGGTAGGCCGAGCCGGTCGAGCATGCGCGCGACCTTTTCTGCCGGGCGTGGCGCATTGGTGACGAGCACGATCGTGCCGCCCGTCTTGCGAAATTGAAGACAGGCAGGGCCCGCATCGGGAAATGCCGCAAGGCCGTTGTGCAGAACACCCCAAATATCGGAGATCCAGGCGTCGGCGGCGTTCGACAGCGGGGCGATCGATTCGAGGACCGCAATTCCGTTTGGCATCTGAGACATGAAGGCGTCCGCGGTTCCGCTGTTTCGAGGGCACATCGCCCGCCTTCGCACATCAGCTCATGTCGCGCAACGCCGTCGGCATACGGCCGTGCGCGTCGCGCCGGGTCGTCTTTGACGTCGTCTCACGCGGCCCGACGCTCGCGTTCCAGCTCCACCGAGCGCGGTCCACCGAACAGGGCACCTTGGCCGAGCAGCACGCCAAAGCCCAGGACCTTGGCCAGGTCCCTTTCCTCGACGATACCGCCGACGATCAGTCCCAGGCCCATGCTGGCCAAATGCCGGCAAGTGTCCGCCGCCGGAATGGTGCCGGTTGGCGTCGGCAGACCGTCCAGGAACACGTGTGCGTCGAGCTTGATGAAGTCGAACCCGTGATGCTTCAGCACCTCGAAATCCATGTCGAGGTCGGTGACACCGGTCAGCGCGAACTTCAGTCCGATGCGTGACATGTCCGATATCGCGCGCCAATGGGCGGCGGTGAAGTTGCGCGCCTCCGCCTGTTGGAACGTCAGCACGAGACGGGAGGCACTGCCTTCTTCGGCGGCCAGCACCTCGGAGAAGGCACGCGCGAAGTGCTCGTCCGCGAGCGATTCCCCGGCCACCGTCGAGAACAGCGACGCCGCCGAGCCGCGCGACCGCAGACGTTGCAGCACGTCGGCGGCGCGAGTGAGTTTTTCCGCATCTATGCGGCCGAGCAGGCCCGTTCCGGCGGCGACCGGCGCGTAACGGCTTTCGTCCAATTCATCGCCAGCCTCGGTGCGCAAGCGGACCGAGAACTCGAAATGCCGCGCACGTCGATCGGAAAGCCCGAGGATCGGGTCGAGCATGACGTCCATCCGCCTCGCCGCGATGGCTTCGGCAATCAAGGCAAGGTGCCCGAACGGAGCTGGATCTCGGGTTGTTGTCGGCATGTCGGCAATGGCACGCGTCGGGATCGGCTGCGGCAAGGGCGGTGCGGCGGTCAGGGGATTCGAAGCGGACGCGGGCGGTGCGCTAGCCCGTTGCGGCGGGCCTGATCCGATCGCCTGCTCCGGTTCGATCTGCGCCGTCGGGTCGTGATCGAGTTGGCTCGCAAGCTGCTCGATCAGGTTCTGCATGGTGTCGAGATCGAGCGGAGCGGTCGGCGAATGGGGCACGACTCGTGGCCAGGCCGTGCCGCCGGGCCGCGCCATCGCGCGTGGCGCGCCGTCGTCCGCCGGCGTCGTCATATTTTCGAGGAGTGCATTCGTGGCCGCGCGGGTAGGCGCTGACGCATGGGCTTGCAGGCCCGACGCCTCGGCGGAAATGGGGCTCGCGGAAGGTGCGACGGGCGGTCCTCGTCGTGCCGGGGCGCGCGACACTACCGGCGCTCCTTCGGATGGATCGGATTGCGCCGAGGGAGCCTCACCGCGAGGAATGGCGCCCTCTTGCGGCGCCGAAGGCAGCGGGGATCCTGCGAACGGCACGGTGCTGCCGGGCATCTGGATGGTCGGTTCGCGCTGCGCGCCCGGCCGTACGGTCCAGTCCACTTGCGGGGGCGTTTCCGGCCCTGGCCCTGGCCCTGACTGCGGCGCTCCATGGGCGGCGGGGGGCGCCGCCGGCTCGGAGGATCGCGTCTGCGATTCGGTGTCGATGGGCCTCGCGTGGCGCGCCGGTGAAGCGGTGGGGGCGGTCGAAGCGGCCGGCTGCGTGGCCGCGTCCGGCGTACCGGGCCGTGCCTGCCTTGGCATCCGAGACCCTGAGCCATGTGGCGCCTCCAACGGCGGTGGTGCGAAGGGCCCAACTCGAGGATGCACATTTGCGGGCTCGACGCGCAGCGGCCCTCCGCCCTGGGACATCCGTGGCGGCTCGTGCCCGGAAGCCGAGGCAGCGTACGCCGGCGGTCCCATCCCACGATAGGAATGAGCCAGGGGCGCAGCGGCCCGCGCGCGGCGCAGCCCACTCAACTCCATGCGCAGGTCGGCAATCTCTGCGTTCAGGAGGTTCATCGTCGCTCTGCGGCGGACCATGGCATTCGCCGCCATTACGATGGACAGGCTGGCAATCGCCGTGAGTGCCGCCATAGAGGCGGGCAGCTCTGCCGCGAAATGCAAGAGGCCGCCCATCGCAGCACACAACACTGCGGATGTGGCGAGGAGCACCATTTCGGCAATCCGAGTGGACTGCGTCAGGGATGGCGGGTCAGTCGTATGGGCTGGCTCGATCATGGCGCGACTCGCAATTCGTTGTTTGCGAATGATGTCAGGCGGGATCGTTCCGAAGATCAACGATGGACAACCGGCCATCTACAGATTCGTTGGAGCAGGGGCTTGAACGCGTTCACGTGCGAGACGACCGACGCGCCGCCGTCCGGCGGAGCTCCGATAAGCGTGGGATCGGGCGACGGAAAAAGGCGGCCGGGTGGCTCCGGCCGCCTCTGCATTGAAACCGGGGAGCAGCAGCGAGGCGTCAGGCCACGGCCTTTATGACACGCGTGATCCGCTCCGTGATCTCGCCGATCTGGTCCTCGCTGACGATCAAGGGCGGGGCGACGACGAGCGTGTCCCCCGTGACGCGGACGTAGAGGTCGTGCTCGTGGTACATGCGTTCGATGGCATCGTAGCCGCGCATGCCGGGCTTCCCCGGGATCGGCTCGAGATCGATGCCGCACAGCAGGCCGATCGGGCGAATGTCGACGACGTTCGGCTTGCCCTTCAGGCTCAGCATGGCGTCGGCAAATTTCGCCTCGAGGCCTTGGGCGCGCTCGAACAGGCCCTCCTCCTTGTAGATATCGAGCGTGGCAAGGCCGGCCGCGACCGCAAGCGGATGGCCCGAGTACGTGTAGCCGTGGAACAGCTCGACCATGTGCTCGGGGCCGTTCATGTGGGCCTCGTAGATGCCCTTGCGAACGAGGACGCCGGACATGGGTGCCGCGGCATTGGTTACACCCTTCGCGAAGGTGATCATGTCGGGCACGATGCCGTAGCGCTCGGCCGCAAAGCAGTGGCCGAGGCGGCCGAAGCCGGTGATGACCTCGTCGAAGATGAGCAGGATGCCGTGCAGTTCGGTGATCTGCCGCAGGCGCTCGAGGTATCCCTTGGGGGGTGGAATGCAGCCGGTGGAGCCGGCCACCGGCTCGACGATGACCGCAGCGATTGTCGATGCGTCGTGGAGACCGATCAGGCGGACCAGCTCCTCGGCGGTTTCGGCACCCTTTTCAGGCTCCTGATTCGAATAGGCCTGCGTTGACCGGTTGTAAGTCGTCGGCAGATGGTCGACGCCTGCCAACATATTGCCGAACATCTTGCGATTGGCGACCATGCCGCCCACCGAGAGCCCGCCGAAGCCGACTCCGTGGTAGCCGCGCTCGCGACCGATAAACCGCGTGCGGCTGCCCTCGCCGCGATTGCGGTGATAGGCTAATGCAACCTTCAAGGCCGTATCGACCGCCTCGGAGCCGGAGTTCGCGAACAGGCAGTAGTCGAGGTCGCCCGGCGCGAGCAGCGTCAGGCGGCTCGACAGCTCGAAGACGCCGGGGTGCGCATACTGGAACGGCGGAGCAAAATCGAGCGTCTCGGCCGCATGTTGGATCGCTTTGACGATGCTTTGCCGGCCGTGCCCGGCATTGACGCAGAAGAGGCCGGACGTCGCGTCGATCACCTTGCGCCCGTCAGGGGTCAAATAGTGCATGTCCTTGGCGCCGGAGAACAGACGCGGGCTCTTCTTGAAGGAGCGGTTCGGGGTAAACGGCAGCCAATAGGGCTCTAGCTCGTTGGGCTTCATGTCGAGCGGCGCCATGATGGTCTCCTTGGTCCAGGCAAAAGGTGATCGGGGGGACATTACGAGCCCCGGCAAGGCGAGGCAAATGCCGCAAGGGCGCGGGGAAACGAGTCGGCCGTCGTTGAAACGTGGCCGGCTGGAAAAAATATGCCGGGCAACGAATACATTCGTTTTGTGGAGGCTAGGCAACAGGATCGTCGGGCCACGGGAGGCTTGGTTGCAGGCGCAGGCCTCTCAAAAGGTCGGTCCAGTCGAGGATAGCCACGGGAGCGCCCGATTCCGGTCGCGCGGAGTCCCGAATCGGAGCCGACCAAGTCAAGCACGCAAGCGCGATCGAACAGCCTCCGGATGGTGTACCGGGCGGGGGGCCAGTTCAGCACTCGTTAGGAGTGAATCACGTCTTGTCGCTTGGTCGGCGGCGCGTCGGAAGTGAAGTGCGCCGCGCATAACGCGTGGAGGAAACGCCCATGTTGATTGGCACGCTCGACGAGGTCGAGTTCGCACCCGAGTATCCCGAGCTTGTCGGCAAGCGCGTGCTTGTCACGGGTGTCGCCGGGGCCCTCGGTATCGACGTGGTTCGGGCGTTCGCAGAGGCGCGGGCGCGGCTGGTGGTGCAGGCAGACGAGGACGGGCCCGAGACGCAGGCCATGGCGGAACTGATCGCCCCCCATGCGATGGATGTGAAACTCTTCCCCGGCGGGCTGCACGGTGCCGATGCCATGCTCCGCTTCGCACGCGAGGCAGCGCAGTCTTTTGGCGGGCTCGACGTCGTCATCAATCTGGCGCGGCCCGGCGAGCCTCACGTGGACGCGGACGACGGCGACGTCGAGGGCATGGTGGCCGATACCCTGGCCATGCCGGTGCTGGCGACGCGCGTCGCGATCAACCGGATGCGCACGATGCTGTGCCCCGGCATCGTTCTGAACATCGTCTCCTCGCCGCGGGGCGCTGCGCCGGCGGCGGATATGCTGGCGGTCATCGCGCGGCATGCGCTGGCCTCGTTCACGCGCTCGGAGGCGGAAGCGGCAACGGACGCCGGCATTAGGGTGAACGCGATCGTGCCGGCGGCTGGCCCGGTCGGGCCTGAAAAGATGCTGAGCGGGTCGGCCGACGTCGCCACGTTGGCACTGCATCTGGCCAGTGGACGCGGTCCCGATTTGACGGGTCTCGTGTTCGAGGCGTGGTGCGGCTGACGTCGGACGTGGCCGCGCTGCCGGAAGATGTTCGACGACGGACAGTATTCCCGATCGTCGTCCTTGACACCGACCGTGTGAGCACGTAGCAGAAGGGCCTCGACGGGCCCCGTGCCCGCTCGAATGCGCGGGCGTAGCTCAGTTGGTTAGAGCGCCGGCCTGTCACGCCGGAGGCCGCGGGTTCAAGTCCCGTCGCTCGCGCCATTGTTTTCAATGGCTTAGCAGAGAACTGATCGCCGTTCTGGAACTTTCTGACCGGCGTTCTGGAACTTTCGTCCGTTTTTTGTTCGCCGGGGACCTGAACTGCCCGCAATTTCGCGCGGCCTTTCTGGCGCGCCTCATCCGCATCGCGCACTGCTGCCAACTGCACCGGCCCGTACGTCTTGTGCAGGCGGTTCGATGTCGACAGGCTGTTGGCCATCTTGCTCGACAGCTTCTCGGGCTCGATGCTCCCTGCAAGGGCCTCTACGCTGCCTGAACGACGGAAGTCAGCGAGCTGGCGCTTCTCGCCTTCCCCGAACAGCGCTTTGCGCACGGCGCGGAAGTCATCTCCGAGCTTGTCTTTCGAGTACGCACGCCCGGAACGGTTGCGGAAAATCGGCGTGAAGCCGATCGGTTCTGCCGGCAGCTGACTGAGATAAGCGGCCAGTAGCCGTTGTGTCCTACGCGATAGCGTCGCGACTGCCGGCCGGCCGGTCTTGGCGCGATCCAGCTCGAACCATGTTCCGATCGGATCGCGGCGCCACTGATTGCCGGTGAGGCTGCGTGCATCGACCGGCGAAAGCTGACTGTCCCAGGCCACCGCGAGCAACGCGGCAAGGCCATGGTAGCCTTGCCGCCAGGCGCACTTCACCAGGCGGACCGCCTCTCCATCGCGCCATACATATGGTCGGGGGTCTGGTGACGAATTTGCAAACAGAAGTGATGGATCCTGGTCGAGTGCGCACATCCCAAAGCGCGCCATCTTCTTCCAGAGCGCGCGCCAGACTTTGATCACACGATGCGCCTCGGCCTCCGATACCTTCTCCGCGACCATCGGCCGGAGGCCGAGCTTCCGCGGGTTGGCGGGATCGCCGATCAGGTGCTCCGGCGTTACCGTCTTCGGGTCGCAATCGCCAAACAGCGGTTCGATCCATTTCCAAGCTCGCGGCCAGTCGTCTCGGCTGTTCTGCTCGCTCGACCAGACGATGCCCTTGTTGCGGCGCTCGGTCTCCCGTAGCGCCATCGCACGCAGATATCCCGCACCAATGCTGCCGTCGGGATGGCGCTGCGGTGTGACAGGAGATTCGGGAAGGCCATGACGATGACGGTCCCAGGCATCGTTGAGGGCCAATGCTCTGGCCTTGTCAGCGTTTGACAGCTCGGCGCCGAAATTGATTTGCGAGAAGCCGGCGCGGCGCATTGCTTCCGTGGGCTTCCATCGCCACCGGCCGAAGGAGCGAACCAAGTATCGTATCTTATCCTTGCCCATCGAGGAGACGGCGTGCTCGATCACTGAAGACCTCCTGAGCGTTGCGCGTTGTAGACGTCGTAGTCAACCCATCGCGGAGGCCGGAGCGGGCATCCATCCACCGATCGACTGCAACGAGATCGTACATGCCCGTTGTAGGATCAGGCTTCGGGAAGCCTCTCTCCTCTAGCTCGCCCCGAACGAGCTCAAATTCCGCCATAGTCAAATGCAACCGCCGGGCTGCCTTCTCGGGCGGCACATCACGAGGCGTTACCGGATGGCGTATGGAACTCATTCGCGCTTCGGTTTTCTTTTCGGCCAATGCGGCGTGTGCTTTGCAAAGGCCATTTGCGGCGATTGCGCGGGTGCGTCGGGTATGGCGAACTGTGATCCTGGAAGTGTATGCCGGCCCGCCAGGCTGCCGCCGCCTAGCATCATCGCAAGCGATGAGCTGATCATCATGAGCACCGTGAATGCAGATAGCGCGATCGAGCGCCAGGTCCGCGCATGCTGGCGTGCTTGCTCCCCGTGCACGCTCCAAGACTGTCGCGCATAGAGATAAGGGACGACGGACGACGGCAGCAGGCCCAGCGATCGTGCCATTTCGTGAATAGGATGCGCGCGTAGTAGTGTCATGACTGCTTGGCGCTGAGGTCGGAGAAACCACACCAGCGCAGCGCACTGCAGCGCGAGGTTGATGGCAAGTGCCGTCTGGTAGGCAACCGCCGGATATTGGCCAGCATGTCCCGGCCAGAGTTGCACGATGATGCCGAAACCGGTCTGCACTACGAAGGCGCTGCCGATATGGAGGAGATTGAGCGCGCCATTGGCGCGTCCCGAAGCGGATTTTGGGAACAGTTGACTGACGATCGCGTAGCTCAGGACGGTGCCGGCCCCCATGCCTGCGATCGCCATCCAGGGTAGCCAGGCCGGAACCGGCCAGCGCAGGATCAGCGCGAGCTGCGCCACCAAGGCGATGCCGGTCGCGGCGGCAAAGGTCGCGGACAGCGAGATGCCGCGTCTGTGGAGCTGATCGCCGGCCGTCCCGAGAATGAGCGCGGACACGCTGAGGGCGATAGCCATCACCAGCAGGTGCGTCACGACATCGTGGCGTGGCAGTCCTTCGACGTCGGCGAGCCACGGTCCGGCCCATAGGCCCTGCAATGCCCAGGCCGAGCCGATGGTCGTTGCCGAGAGCGGCGCGAGACGCCAGAAACGCGCATCTCGATAGATCGCTCGGATACTCATGCCGACAGGGAACGCCGCGCCTCGCCCGCCTGCATGTCGTTCCGGCACGAGCTGCAGGATCATCAATGCGGCCAGTGCCGATAGAATGGCCAGGAGCAAGAACATCCCGCGCCATCCGATCGCAGCGATCAGCATTTCGGCTGGAGCCGTTGCCGTGATTGCCCCGAGTCCTCCAAACATGATGAGCCAGCCATTGGCGAAAGCGATCCGTTCGGCCGGCCACCACAGCACGAGGGCCTTGAGACCCGCCATGAGTGCGCCGGCAACGCCGATGCCGATCAACGCTCGCCCAACGGTCAGGCCGACAAGAGAGTGCGCATGGGCAAAGACGGCAGCGCCGATAGCTGCAATGGAGAGAAGAACGGCTTGCACGCGGCGCGGGCCGAAGCGATCGAGCCACGCGCCAAGCGGAAGTTGAACGGCAGCGAAGGTTAGAAACAGGACGGCCGTGAGCACGCCGAGATCGGCCGCCGAGAGCCCGAACTCGCTGACGAGCGTGCTGGATATTAGTGCATTGATGGTGCGATAGAGATAGCTGAGATAGTAGCCGGCTGCGAACGGTAGAAGCACCGTGGCAACGAGATACCAAGTGCGCGAGCTGTGGTTTGCTTCGTCGGCTTGATCTTTTGGCCCACTCAGAATGCGCGGTAGTCCGTCGTCGGGATCGGCGACGAAGCCATGGGAGACATGAAAATACGGATCGTGGGCCAATTCCTTTGTGGTTGCCATGCTGATCAGCCTTCTCGCCCTTGCCGGCAGGGTTGCCCAACGCCGTTGCTGCTTTGCGCGGCACTGAAGGCCCGGAGCGCGATGGCTGTTTCGGAGGGCAGCGGCGTCGCGCGCCGCCTCGCGCGATCCAAGAGCGCGACCCACCAACAGGCGCTGGCGGCGCAGCATCCCTCGACGAACAAAGCCAGCGCCACCAAGATCGATGTAAGGCCCAAACGCACGCAGCGCGTACCGATCACGACCGTGCCCGGCCAGTGCATTTCGCCGAGGAAATCGATTTCCAGCCGCACGATGACGAACTGTGCGTCGATCGGCATTGGGACGCGGCGGGGGTCGTGAAGCAGCTCCATGCGCGCGTTCTGGCAGCAGACAGCGAACACGGCATTGGAGATGTGCCCGTTGCAGTCTGTATCGGCGAAGCGGAGCTTCTCCGCCGTGCGGAGCGGATAGTCCTCTAGGCATGGACGCTGCATTGCGGCGCCCGGTCCCCCAATCGTGACCGCGAGTGAGTCTGGCTGCGACATCGGCTTAGGCTCCCTCAGGCTTGTCGCGACGCCAGACCAGCCGGACAACGCCGTCGTCAGTTGCTTCGAGGAGGATCGCCCATATGGGTTGGGGCCAGCCAGGATCGTCGATCCGCACGCGCAGATAG
This sequence comes from Hyphomicrobiaceae bacterium, assembly GCA_050187415.1. Classification (GTDB taxonomy): domain Bacteria; phylum Pseudomonadota; class Alphaproteobacteria; order Rhizobiales; family Hyphomicrobiaceae. The sequence continues at coordinate 86,447 of JBFWXN010000006.1, forward strand.
GTCTGCTCGGTGCCCTGTTTTGTCTTGCGCCAGGCGGCGCCGATCTCGGTACTGCCGTGGACGACGCGGAAATCCGGCGCGCTTTCCGTTTCCTTGCGGTCGTTGGGCAGGATTCTTATCGGCGCGTTCGTGCCGAGCGTGTGGATGATTCCAGCGTAGCCGTTGTTGACAGCTGAGAAGGTTCCGATGACGGGCATGTCTTGTATTCTCCCTGGTCAGTTGGCGGTGACTGGTGCAGTGGCGCGGTAGGGGCGGAGGATGATGTCTTTGTGCGCAATGACGCGAAGCGGCCAGCCGGGGCGCACGGTGATGGTCGGCTGGACCTTGAGATGCCGCTCAATGAGGCGCTGCCCGGCGCGGTTGGTGGTCGATTGCGTCGAGAGCTGCAGCGCGCGGATGAGATCGCTGTCTCCAGAGCCGCCGAACACCAGCTCGCTGCCGACGCCGAGCACGGTCGCGAGCGCGACGCCCTTCAGCAGTTGCCAGGTATGAAGATCGACCTGATCGGCGAGGCCGGCATATCCGCCCGTGTCTGTTGCCGGCAGGTTGTCGATGACCATGGAGGAGCCATCCGGCAGGATGATGCGCTGCCAAACAACGAGCGCACGTTCCTGTCCGAACGCGACGACGTTGTCGTATTTTCCGATCAGGCGGGATCCCTGCGGGATAAGCAGGAATCGGCCTGAGACGGTATCGAAAATGTTCTCCGTCACCTGGGCAATAACGAAGCCCGGCAGATCGGAGTTGAGCCCGGTGACGAGGCTGGCGGCAATGACCGTTCCGGCCATGAGCTGATAGGGCGAAGCTGGCGTCTGCAGGCCATGCGGATTGTAGATTTCCTTTTCGGGTCCGGAGCGCAGGAAGGTCAGCTTGCGAAGTGCCTCGGTCGTGTCCGTGCCGCCCGGTTCGAGATCACCCGCAGCAAGGCCGCGCCCGCGCTCGGCGGCACGCAGCAGGGAAAGTGCTTGTGGATTTTCATCGAGAGAGACCGTCCTTGCATGGGTGCCTGATGCGGAGCCGGGTTGCTCTGCCGCGCGTGTCTGTTCCGCGCTCGTTTGCGGCGGCGCCTTGAGCTGAAGCCGGAAGAAGACTTGCGACTCGCGCGCCTGACCGGCCATACGGGCAAGCCGCGCCCGCTCCATCTGCTCCGCTTGATCGATCGGATCGCCGCCGGTCTCGGTGAGTTGCGGGATGCCGGCTGGCAGCCGTACCGGCTCGGGCGGACGCTCCGGCCGCACGCCGTCGTAGGTCGCGGGCAGTCGTGCCAGACTTTCTGCGATCGGCTTGCTCTCGACATTGATGAGCTCGCGCGGCGTGCCGACCTGAAGCTTCGGCGGCTGCAGGGCGACGAGAACCAGGAAGGAGACGAGCAGGAGCACGAGGGCGGCACCGCCGAACACGACCTTGCGGTTGATGCGCGTGACTGGCTGCGGCCGCGCGCGCAGCTCCAGGTTTTCCGGTGCGACTTTCTCGTTCTCTTTCTTCTTATTGGGAGACTCGGTCATGAGCGTGTCTCCCGCCACACGGCATCCGTGCGGATGATGCGCACGACACGTTGCGGGGCCGTGCCGAGGCGGAGCTCCGCGGCGGCGAACAGCCGGTCGACGATGTAGGTCGTGCCACGCACGCGGTAGTTGACAAGCGCGGATTTGCCGTCCGGGCCGATCACGAACAGCGGTGGCGCCTCGCTCTGGGCAAGTCCCGAGGGGAACTGGATGTAGACCTTGGCGCCGTCGTCGAAGACTTGGCGCGGCTTCCACCGCGCGTCGCCCTCGATGCGGTAGCGGAATCTGAGTTGGTCGATGATGACGCCGCTGTCGGCGATTGAGGCCAGCGAGGCGGCGGCTTCATCGCGCTGTTTGCGCAGAGAGACGAGCTCGGCCGCGGGATAGGTCCACGACACCGAGGCCATGTACGTCTTGTCGCTCGACCGCATCTCGAGGTGATACGTGCGCCGATCGGTCGTGATGACGAGGTTGGTCTCGAGATCGGCACCGACCGGCTTCACAAGGATATGGACCTGGGCCTCCTTGCCCTCACCGCTGGTCGTGTCGCCGACCACCCATCGCACCGTGTCGCCGGCCGAGACCGAGACGAGTTTCTCGCCGGCTTCCAGCGCGACGTCCGTTACCTGGTTGACGGCAGCATAGAGCTGGTAGAGCGCGCCCTTGGTATAGGGATAGACTTGGATGGCGTTGATGTAGCCGTCCTTGACTGGCTCGAAACGCGCGGCCGCGTTCGCGCCGGCCACACGTTCTGATGGCGGGCGCGTATCCTTCTTACCGGCCTCCTTACCAACGGGCTTGAGCTGACCGGGAAGCGGAAGCGGCGTCGGCACCTCGACATAGCGGACGAGCAGCTTCGGATCGGGCTCTCGCTGCGCGGCCGCCATCGCCTGGCTGTCGAAGATCGGGATCTCGGGAACCTTGATGTTGGTGGCGCAGGCGCCGAGGCTGCCCGACGTCATCACGACAATCGTGAGATTGCGCAGCTTGCTCATTTGGACTCTCCGGTGGTGACGTCTTGCGACCAGTTGAAGGCGTGCACGTAGATGCCGAGCGGGTTCTTGCGCACGGCGTCGACGGTTCGCGGTGGGGTGATGACGATCGAGAAAAGACCGGTGAGGCGCTTGGTGTCTCTCACCGCCCCGCCCTCGAAGGTGCGCTCCAGCCAGCGCACCTGGAAGGAGGTATCCGAGGCGCGCACCACGCTCGTCACCTCGACGGCAACGGTCTGCCGACCGACGCGCGAGAAGGGATCGATCTCGCGCGCGTACTCGTTGAGCGTGACCGCGGCCTTGTCGGTGACGACGTCGTAGGCTTTCAGCCAGTTCTGGCGAACGACGACGGGATCGATTGACAGTGCGCGCACATGCTCGACGAAGCGCGCCAGGTGAAAGGCGATATGCGCATCGCTCGGCGTGTACGTCTCAGCCGCCGGGCCGACGGCGCGCGTGCCGCCCCGCGAATCCACCTCGACGATGTAGGGCACGACCGCGCCGGTGCGCCCGATCCAGAGCAGGACGGCCGCTAGGAGAAGTGACAATCCCAGGCTGCCGACCGCCATCAGCCGCCAGTTGGCCGCCTGCACGCGCGCGCTGCCGATGCGTTCGTCCCAAGCCTGCGCGGCCTTCTGGTAGGGCGTCACAGGTTCCGGTGTCTCGCCGTAACGCAGGGTCGATCGCTTGAACGACATGATTGCTCCCCCTATGACTTGTTCTTGAGATCGGGGCCGCTGCTCATGCCGGCGCGGTCGCCATCCCGGAGCGCGTGCGCGGCCATCATTCCGGCCTGCGTCATCCGCTGCCGGCGGGCCATGCTCTGAGCCCAAGCCGGCGGTCCGGATGCGCGTGCACTGCCGCCGGGACCATCGCCATCGGGGGCTTTGTCGCCGGCCTCTCCCGACGGTGCCGCGTCGCGGTATCCCTGCGCCGCGCCATGTCGATAGGCACTGCGCACAGGCGCGGTCGCCGATGCGGCCATGCGCGAAGCGGGCCCCGAGACAGTTGCCTTTGCGACGCCGGCAACACCGCCCGCCTCATAGGCCGCGCCGACACGACCCGAGAGCGACGCTGCCGACTTGATCGCACCGCCGGCCGTGCGGCCTGCCATGCGCGCGGCGCCTGCCGTCGCGATGCCGCCGGCAACCGCCGTGCCACCGAGTGCGGCCGTGGTCGCAACCGCGGCGCCGGCACCGAGCTGAGGCGCGCCGGTGATCAGACCTGCGGCGATGCCGGGCACGAAGATCGCAAGGCCGAACACGGCGATCGCGCCGAGAATGCACGATGCCGCCTGGGTCAGCGTCACCTCGCCGGTCGGCCGCATGACCGTGCCGAAGATCGACGCGCCGATGCCGACCACGATCGCGAGCACCATCAGTTTGATGCCGGACGAGATCACATTGCCGAGTACACGCTCAGCCAGAAATGCCGTCTGGCCGAACAGCGCGAACGGCACCAGCACGAATCCCGCGAGCACCGTCAGCTTGAACTCAATGATGGTGATAAAGAGCTGCACCGACAGGACGAAGAAGGCGAGCAGCACGATCACCCAGGCCAGCATCAGCACCGCGATCGTCACGAAGTTGGAGAAGAACGTCGTGATGCCGATCAGCTCGCCAGCCTTCTCGAGTAACGGCTTCGATGCCGTGAACCCGGTCGACGCCACAAACCCCGGCCGCATCAGATCGGCCGACGTCAGCGATGTGCCCGTCGCCTTCAGTCCCAATCCGGCGAAGGACTGGAAGATGATGTCGGCGAGGCTCTGGAAGTTCGACAGCAGCAGCGCGAAGAAGCCGACGTACAGCACCTTGCGGATGAGCTGCGCGAGGACATTGTCTTCGCCCATCAGCGCCCAGAACAATCCGGCAAGCGTGATGTCGATCGCGATCAGAATGCTCGTCAGGAACGCGACGTCACCGGCGAGCAACCCAAAGCCGCTGTCGATGTAACGGCTGAATGTCGCCGTGAACTGGTCAATGATCGCAAGATCGTCCATCTGCTTTTCGAGCTCCGGGCAAGGCTCCGCCGTCGGCGGAAATCGCGTTCGCCGTTACTGGTGGTTAGGAGTGAAGTGTCGGGCCTCGACTATTGTCGTCGTCGGCGGTGGCGGTGGTGTCGCTGAGCGAGCGGGCTGCCGCCCGCGCCCGCTTGAGGGACGTGTCCCTCAAACTCCCTCCTTTTTTGATATCGCAAGAGACGCTTGGTCCGGCCGGTGCGCGCTCGCGCATAATGATGTGAGCGGTCTCGCCGGCTGGGGTGCGGGCGATGCTGGACGCATGTCTTCGACATGGCTCGGCGTCGCGAAGCGAATAGTGCTCGTTCCATCTCAAGTTCTCCCGTTCTCATCGACTTGCCGAATATCCAGATCCCGTACCGACGAAGGATTTGAAGCGTTGGCGGGCTTCGTTCTCGGCGGCGAGATCGCGGGCACGGCTGACGGTCTCGGCGCGATGCTGCGCGGCGAGCAGACCTTGCAGCGTGAGGGATTGCTTCACGGCGAGGCCGGTGAGCTCGTTGCCGGCCTGTGTAGCCTCGAGCGCGCCGGCGGCGTTTCGGGATCGTGTCATGGCATCGCCGAGCAGGCGCGTGTCGGTTTCGATGCCGTCGGCGATCTGGCCTTGCAGAAGGGCCGCGCGCTTGAGGCCGGCGTACTCCTCGTCCCATCGAGTCTTGGCATTGCGCAATACATCATCCGACGAGAGCGCGGCCGAGACTTGCGACGGGAACAGGCGTTCGTAGGTGTTTTGCGTCTCTTGAAGTTTCAGCGCGATACCGTTGCCTGCGCGGAGCTGGGATTGGATGTCCGTGAGGGTGCGCTGGAGATCAGGAGAGAGCGTGCCGCCGAGCCGCATCAGGTTCTGATCCATCCGCAGGATCATCTGCGCCTGGTTCTGCAAGGTGCGGACCTGGTTGTTGATCTGCTCGAGGGCGCGGGCAGCCGACAGCAGGTTCTGCTGATAGTTTGCAGGATCGAAGACGGTCAGTGCCTGCGCACCGGGCGGAAGGGCGGTGCTTGTGAGAAGCGCCAGTGCGAGCGCGGTGACAACGCCGCGTGCCGCTCGCCGTCGTGCCGCGCGGTTGGGTTTGGCCGCTAAGGGGAAGAGCGCCAGGCGTTGCCGCAGATCGTCGTCGCTTGAGTCGGCGCTTCCAGGTTCGGAGTCTCTTCCCGTTTCCGGCATATCTGGCCGCGGTGCCTGCGTTGTCGGCAGGATGCGTGGCAGTGGCGGCGGTGTCGTTCGCGGTCGTGGCGCGCCGGGGAACGATAAGAGCAGATCGGCTGCCCAATCGAGACCTTTGGCGCGCAGCAACGCATCCGCGAAACCAGCGTCTGTTGCCTCGGCGATCGTGCGATCGATGAGTTTCTGTTCGTCGGGCGACGATGCTGCTGTGAATGCCAGCGCCACCGGGCCGAGCCCAAGCTCGAACAGCCGATTGCCTTGGGCGGACTGCACGTAATAGTCGCGCTTTGGCGTGGCGAGACCGAGGATCTCGATCTGGCGGCCGTTGAGTCCGAAGCGCTCGTAGACGGCGCGCATCTGCGGTTCGAGCGCGCGATCATTGGGCAGGAAGATTCGCGTCGGGCAGCTTTCGATGAGCGCTGGTGCAATCGCCGATCGCTCGATGTCGGCGAGCGATTGAGTGGCGAATAGAACCGCAACATTCTTCTTCCGCAAGGTCTTGAGCCACTCGCGAATGCGGGCAGCAAACATCGGCTCGTCGAGGAAGGTCCAGGCCTCGTCGAGCACGAGCAGGGTCGGCCGGCCTCCGAAGCGGGCTTCGAGCCGGTGGAATAGGTACGTGAGCACGGGCGGGATCAGTCGCTTGTGCTGCATGAGTGGTTCCATCTCCACATGCAGCACATCACTCAGGGAGAGATTCTCGCTGGCGCCGTCGAGCAGATGGCCGTAGGGGCCTTCGAGCGTGTAAGGCGCCAGCGCCAGGCTCAGGGCACTCGACTGAACGAGCACGGCGAGGCCGGTCAGCGTGCGCTCCGCTTGCGGCGCCGAGGCGAGGCTCTTCAAGGCCGTCCACAGTGCATCCTTGATCTCGGGCGTGATGGACACGCCCTCGTTGGTGACGAGGCCGCTCACCCATTCGAGCGCGAAGGCGAGCTCGCCGGGCTCGTCGATGCGCGCGAGCGGCTGCAACGACAGTGTGCCCTCGAGGCCAAGCTCGATGCTCTCGCCGCCCATGGCGAGCGATGCCGCGCGCGCCGACCGGCCTCGATCGAAGATCGCGACCTGTGCGCCGATGAAGCGGCGGAACTGCATGGCCAGCAGGGAAAGCAGTACGGATTTGCCCGAGCCGGTCGGACCGACGACGAAGGCGTGGCCGACATCGCCGCTGTGCAGATCGAGCCGGAAGGGTGTGGCGCCGCGCGTCTCCGTCATCATCAGCGGCGGTGCATCGAGATGCCGATTTTTCTCCGGGCCGGCCCACACCGCCGACACCGGCATCATGTGCGCAAGGTTCAGCGTGTGGACGATCGGCTGGCGGACGTTGGCATAGGGGTTGCCGGGCAGCGAGCCGAGCCACGCCTCGACGGCATTGAGCGTCTCGCGGATCGTCGTGAACCCCCGGCCGTTGATGATCCGCTCCAGCGCCAGCAGCTTCTCGTCGGCTCTCTTCGGATCGGCATCACCGACGACGAGCGTCGTCGTCAGATAGCCGAACGCGACGTCATCGGCCCCGAGCTCCTGCAGCGCCTCGTCGGCATCAGCGGCCTTGTTGTCGGCGTCGGAGTCGACCAGCGTCGTCTCGCGATTGAACATCACCTCGCGCAGGACAGCGGCAACGGATTTCCGCTTGGCGAACCATTGCCGTCTCAGTTTCGTGAGCTGCTTGTTGGCCTGGATCTTGTCGAGGGCGATCCAGCGCGTCGTCCAGCGATAGGCAAAGCCGAGGTCGTTGAGCGCATCGAGCAGGCCCGGCGTCGTCGTGTTCGGGAATCCTGTCACGGTCAGCAGGCGCAGATGCTGGCGGCCGAGCTTCGGCTCGACGCCGCCGAGGAACGGCGTGTCGCACAGGATGGCATCGAGGTGCGTCGGCACCGCCGGCGTTGCCACCGGATGGCGCTTGTCGGAGATCGTGCCGTGCAGGTAGGCGAGCGTCTCGGCATCGTCGAGCGCTTCCGCCTCCGGCAGGATCGACTCGAGCAATTCCAGCGCCCGCGTCGTCTCGGTCTCGAACCAAGCGAGCTGGCCCCAGACATCGGCCTCGTCGCTGTAACCTTCCTGGCGCTCATAGAGCAGCCGCTCAGCACGGCCCTGATGCTCGGGCGGCGGCAGATAGAGAAGGGTCAGATAGTACCGGCTCTCATGATGTGCCCCGTCTTCCGAGAAGGAGGCATAGCGCTCCTGGTCGACGAGCCACGAGGCCGCATCGGCAAAGCGATGTCCGGGATACTGGTTGGCCGGCACACGCTCGGCCTCGAAGAACAAGGCCCAGCCTTCACCGAACCGGCGCAGCACGTTGTTGAGGCGCGCCGAGACGGCGACCAGCTCAGCATCCGTTGCACTGTCGAGATCGGGACCGCGATAGCGGATCGTGCGCTGAAAGGAGCCATCCTTGTTCAACACGATGCCGGGGGCAACAAGGCAGGCCCAGGGCAGGTAGTCAGCAAGTCCGGTGGTCGTCTTGCGGTATTCTGCGAGGTTTAGCATGAGAGCACTCCTTTGTGACGGGCGTGGCGGGACAAGACAGTGAGAAACTCCGGGTCCTTGCGGGTGACCCAGACGGCGAAGGCATGGCCGACAAGCCAGATGATCAGCCCGGCGATCCACAGCCGCAGGCCCAGTCCGATCGCGGCGGCGAGTGTGCCGTTGAGAATGGCGAAGCTGCGCGGTGCGCCGGCGAGCAGGATCGGCTCCGTCAGCGAGCGGTGCAGGGAAACTTCGAAGCCGGGAAGCGAGGTCGGTTGTCCGAGCATGGTGCGTATAGCTCCGTGAATGTCAGTCGATGAGCGCGCCGCCGGCGAACGAGAAGAACGTCAGGAAGAACGATGTGGCGGCGAAGGCGATGGAGAGGCCGAACACGATCTGCAGCAGCCGGCGCAGACCGCCCCCCATGTCGCCGAACGCGAGGCTGAGGCCGGTCACGATGATGATGACGACGGCGATGACCTTGGCGACCGGGCCTTCGATCGACTCGAGGATCCGCTGCAGCGGTGCCTCCCACGGCATGCCGGAACCGGCAGCCATTGCGGGCGTGCACATCAATGTCGTAACGGCCGAGCAGATCAGTCGCTTCGCGAATGGGCCGCAGGCCCATACCCGCTTGGGGGACGTGTCCCCCAAACCCCCTCCTTTTATTGACGTATAAAAGGCGGGCGGTCTGGCGGGTGTCCCGCCAGGCGGGTTGCAGGGCGGCAGCCCTGTTGCGCAGCACTCTTTATTCATCCGCGCGCGCATCGTCATACTCCGGTTGGTCCGACAGGTCGAAGGATGGGGGTGCCGAGCGGCTTGAGCTGATAGTCGCCGCTGTCATCGAGGCCGGTGAGCTCGGCGAGCGCGTCGAGCCGGCGGGTGCTGCTGCGTCCGGCCAGAAACGCAATGACGTCGATGGCCTCGACGATCAGATCGCGCGGCACGGTGACGACGGCTTCCTGCACAAGTTGCTCGAGGCGATAGAGGCCGGCCTCGGCGGAGTTTGCGTGCACGGTGGTGATGCCGCCGGGATGGCCGGTGTTCCAGGCCTTGAGCATGTCGAGTGCTTCGGGCCCGCGTACCTCGCCGACGATGATGCGGTCAGGTCTGAGCCGCAACGTCGAGCGGACAAGATCGGCGAGGGAGGCAACGCCGGGCTTGGTGCGGAGTGCAACACAGTCGGTCGCTGCACATTTCAATTCGCGCGTGTCCTCGAGAATGAGGACGCGCTCTTCGCAATCGGCCACTTCGGCGAGCAGCGCGTTGACGAGCGTGGTCTTGCCCGAAGACGTACCGCCGACGACGAGGATGTTGCGGCGGTCGCGCACGGCCATCGCCAGAGCGTCCGCCTGCAAGGGCGACATGATGCGGGCCGTGACGTAGTCCTTCAGGCGGTAGATGACATCGGCGGGCTTGCGCACGGAAAAGCATGGCGCCATCGCAACGGGCGGCATGACGCCCTCGAAGCGTTCGCCGCTCTCGGGAAGTTCGGCCGAGACGATCGGGGCGCCGGCATGGACCTCGCGGCGAACGTGTGCTGCGACCAGGCGAATGATCCGCTCGACCTCGGCACTGCCGATGCGCTCGCCACTGTCCTGACGGCCGATACTGGCGCGATCGATCCACAGACGGCCGTCCGGGTTGACCATGACCTCGATCACGGTCGGATCGCTCAAGGCGGCAGCGATCGCCGGGCCGAACGCGGTGCGCAGCATCTGACGGCGACGGCCTTGCGCCTCCTGGCTCGTGTGCATCGATAACAGATCAGCCATGATCGATGTCCTCCTCAGTGTCGGCGGGTTCTACCCCGGCAGCCACCTCGCGATGGGCGCCATTCCCGTTTCCGGCTGTTCGCCCGCGCAGGGGGGCGTCATCCGCAGCGGTTGTGAAAAGATCGGGATTGTTGGTGGCGATGGTCTCGAGCACCTCCGACACGAGGCGGTGATCGGTGGCGAGGCGGCGACCGACCTGGGCGACGAACACCTGGAAGCGTTCCCTTCCGAGAAGGCGTGCCGGTTCCTGCTCGCTTTGCGGCAAGGGCGGCGTGATGGTCAGGAAGTAGCGGACGAACAGCGCCAGGGTTTCGGTGGCGATGGCGACGTCGCGATTGACCACGCCGACGACCTTGTGCAGCTCATCGAGGCGTCGGACGAAGACCTCTTCAGCGCCGGGCACCTTCTGCGGTTCGAGGCTCAGACGCAGGGCTTCCTCGAGCATGGCCGACTTTGAGCCGTGCCGCTGTTGCGCAATGTGATCGAACTTGTTGGCGAGGGCGCGCGAGATGTAGAGCGCGTAGCGTTTCTTGGCCATCACACGCGCACCCCTCCTGGAAACTGGATGATGGTGTCGTCGTCATCGCTGATGGATGGGCCAGATCCTGGCTGAGGCGTGGTCTCGGTTTCGCTCGGGTAATCGGCAAACAAAGGCAAGTCGTGAACCGTACGCGTCTTCGCTTTGCTCTTGGTGCGAGCGATCAGCAGAGTCCGCGGCGGGTCTTCCTCGCTGGCCGTCTTCTCCGACCAGGCCTTGTCGAGCTTGGGATGGGTGGTGCGTGCTTCGCTCGGCCAGTCGTGGGCACGGATTGGAGGCGCGTCGGCATAACCGCCGGAAGAGAACAGCGGCGCTGGCAGGCGGCGCGCGATGAAATTCCGGTCGGCGTAGTATTGGAGCTTCTGGGCACGGATTGGTGCCACGCCGGAAACGAGGACGAGTCCCTGATCCGCGGGCAACTGCAGAATCTCACCGGGCGTCAGCAGCGGTCGCGCGGTCTCCTGCTCCGATACGGTGACGTGCGACAGCCACGCAGCGAGACGCTTGCCGGATAGATTCTTCTGGGCGCGCAGCTCGGTCGCAGTCCCAAGCGCATCCGAGAGACGGCGTGCCGTGCGCTCGTCGTTCGGCGCGAAGGCGACGCGGACGTGGCAGTTGTCGAGAATGGCGTGGTTGGGACCGTAGGCCTTGTCGATCTGATGCAGGGACTGGGCGACGAGGAAGGCGCGGACTCCGTAGCCGGCAAGGAAGGCGAGCGAGGATTCGAAGAAGTCGAGCCGGCCGAGCGCGGGGAACTCATCGAGCATCAGAAGGAGCCGGCGCTCGTTCTCTGGAGTGCTTGGCAAGGTTTCGGTCAGTCGTCGACCAATTTGGTTGAGGATCAACCGCACCAGCGGCCGCGTGCGGGAAATGTCCGATGGCGGCACGACCAGGTAGAGCGAAACGGGCCGCTCGGCGTTCATGAGGTCGGCGATCGACCAATCCGATGCCGCCGTGGTCGTGGCGATGATGGGATCGCGATAGAGCCCCAGCAGGCTCATGGCCGTCGAAACGACGCCGGAGCGCTCGTTGTCGGCCTTGTTCAGCAGCTCGCGCGCCACCGATGCGACCACGGGATGCACGATTGGAGTCGTATCCGTGCCCAGGTGGTTCGTCGTCAGCATGATCGAGAGCGTGCGCTGGATCGAGCGCGTGGGATCGGCGAGGAACGTCGCGACTCTGGCGAGTGTCTTTTCCGACTCCGCATAGAGGACGTGCAGAATCGTGCCGACCAGCAACGCGTGCGCGGTTTTCTCCCAGTGGTCGCGCTGCTCTCGTGCGCCTTCCGGGTCGACGAGGATGTCGGCGATGTTCTGGACGTCGCGCACTTCCATCGATCCCTTGCGGACCTCGAACAGCGGATTGAAACGCGCCGACAAGGGGTTGGTCGGATCGAACAGCAGGCAATGGGAGAAGCGCGAGCGCCATCCGGCGGTCAGGGTCCAGTTCTCGCCCTTGATGTCATGGATGACGGCCGAATGGGGCCAGGTCAGCAGCGTCGGCACGACGAGGCCGACGCCTTTGCCGGAGCGCGTCGGCGCCACGGCGATGACATGCTCGGGACCATCGTGGCGTAGGTACTGGCCATTCCACAGGCCAAGCACGATGCCCTTCTCGCTGAGAAGTCCTGCATCCCGCACATCGTTGCCGTCCGCCCAGCGGGCCGAGCCGTAGGTTGTTATGGTGTTCTTACGGCTGGCCCGCCGGGCGGCTCCCCCTACAGCGACGGCGCCACCGGCAATTCCCCCGAACGCGGCAACGGCACCGGCGCGTGCAAACACGTCTGGCGCCTGACTGTCGAAAGCCAGCCACCAGACGAAGAGCTTCCACGGCGCGTAGAGTTTGAGACCGAAGAGCTCGCACCATGCCACACCGAGTGCCGGTTGATGCCCGAGCATCGTCGCAGCCCACTGTGTCGCTATGACGAGAGAGAGCGTCACCAGCGCGAGTGCGATGAGACCTTGAGTGATCGCTGCACGAAGCGGAAGCATGATGAGCGAACCTTTCGGACGGAATGATCGTCGCAACGAAAGGGTCGCAAGAGAGTGCGCGTTTATTCAATCCAGTAAATTGCGCTTGATTGTGCTGAAGTGTGCAAGGCCGTGCAGATTTTACGGCAAAATATCGGCGACGACGTTTGCGTGCGATCTTCGCATTCGAATTGCGAGCGGAAGAACGCCGCATGAAATGAGGCGCACATATACAGACGCACGACAGGCCGAAACGACAAACGAAAAAATTCTGCGATGTTATCTGCGTTGCTAGCGTCCGCACTGCGCAGCAGCACGCGCTGCGGAGCGGGAATCGCTCCGATGAATTTCATCGAAGATGTCTAGAGTGAAACGGCGCTCAAGCGCTGCCGCGCTTGCGGCAGTCGCACAGCGGAATGCCGCGCACCTTCGCCTTATCGGCGAGATTGTCGGTCACGCCAGAGCCTGGGAACACGACGACTCCAATCGGCATGGCATCGAGAAGCTGGTCATTGCGCTTGAAGGGCGCAGCCTTCGCATGACGAGCCCAATCAGGCTTGAAGACGATCTGCGTCACCTTGCGGTTATCCGCCCAGCAGGCGGCGATCTTCTCGGCGCCGCGCGGCGCACCGCCGTGCAGCAGCACCATGTCCGGATGCTTGGCCTGGACCTTGTCGAGCATGGTCCAGATGTCGTGATGATCATTGCAGTCGACGCCGCCGGCGAAGGCAATCCGGGTGCCCTTCGGGAGCAGCGTCTCGGCGTCGGCACGCCGGCGCGCATTGATGAACTCGCGGCTGTCGATCATCGCGGCGGTCATCGTCGTCCGGTTGACCATCGATCCCGAACGGGGACGCCAGACCGATCCAGTATGGACGCTGAACAGTTCGGCGGCGCCATCGCGCATGAACTCCATGCTGTTGCGACGCTCGATCAGCGTCAAGCCTTCGGAGATCAGCTTCTCGAGTTCGACAGAGCGGACCTCGGAGCCGTCCTGATCACGCTGACTTGTCCGCTGCGCGCTCTCGTTCCTGTCCAGGTCCTGCTCGATGCGGTCGATCCGGCGGTGGAACACGTTCACGACGGACCACATCATCGACTCCAGATCGGGTTCCAGGCGGGTATCCGACAAGGTCGCGACGAGCGCATCGAACATGTCAGCAAGAGCGCCCCGGAGCTTGTCGGGCTCGGGCAGCGGACGCGGATCCGCCTCATCGTCGAAGGGACGATGCGCATAGAGTGCGAGCTCTTCGAGCAGATGGGCCGTCGGGGATGCTGTGCCGTCAGGGAGATGATCGAAGGTCATGGAAGACGTCTCCTCAGCGAGGCCGCGCCCATCGCGGCCTTCCGGCGACGGATCAGCCGGGACCGGTTGGGGCCAGCACCCAAGGGCGAAGCCCGCAGGGCCGCAGCGCAGCGGAGGAGGGCAAGCGCGGCATTCAGCCGCGCGCCGCCCTTGCGGCCACGGCCGGTTCTGGCCCGATCGCCTCTTAGGAAGGCCGGGTGCGGCTCCGTCAGCGTGGAGGATTGTCCGTGCCGCTCGACCACGGACGGCGCAGATCACAACCGGCCGGATGGCCCTGCGAGAAGAAAGCGCTCGACGTCGTCCGGCGAGATTTGTGGACGTATGAGGGCCCGCAGATCGTTGAGGCCGAAGGCGACGAGATCCTCGTTGAAGTCGCCGAGGCGCGGCGACAGCGGGATCGTCTCGATCCCGGCGGCCGCGGCGCGCGCGGTCAGAGTCGTCATGGCACCATCACCGGCAGGATCGATGTCGCGGGCGATATAGAGCCGCCGTAGCGTGTCCGGAAAGAGGATAGCCGACAGATGCGCGGCCGATAGCGCGGCCATCATCGACATGCCGGGCAATGCCATCCGCAAGGACAGCATTGTCTCGATGCCCTCGCCGGCCGCCATGACGTCATGCGCTAGGCCGAAGCGGACCGCATGACCGAGCAGCAATCCCATGGCTTTGCGGGGTGTCTCGATTGGCGCCTTGCCGAGGCCGGACGGGTCGAGCCATGTGCGGTGCGCGCCAGTGATCAGGCCGCCGAGATCGGTGACGCTGGCGATCATCGCGGGCCAAGTCTGGGTCGGCCCATCATCGTCCGGGCGATGGTAGCAACGCGGATGATAGCGCAGCGCCCCGACATCGCGCAGATCGTCAATGCAGCGATGACGCAGATAAGTCGCCACCAATGTGCCGTGGATCGGCTGCGACGCGGCGACGAGACGCCGGGCTGCTTCCGGCGAGCCGGTCGGCGCCGGCACCACATACCGCTTTTGCCGGGGATCGGGCTCCGGACGCGGCAGGCTGAGGAAGCGGCGCGCCTCGTCGGCAACATCGCGGAAGTCGACGAGCCCCAGGCTCTCGCGGATCACGTCGAGCAGATCACCATGGCGCCCATCGGCGGCATCCGCCCACTTACCAGCCGCGCCGGGGCCGCTTTCTGGTCCAAACAACCGGACGTACATGGAGCGTCCTGGTGTGTTGTGCACATCACCGACGATCCAATAGCGCCCCACGCGCCGGCCATTGGAGAGATACTGACGGCACACCGCCTCGGCCTCACGCGCGAGACGGTGTGCCAGATCACTGGCGGATGAGCTCATGATCGCCTCGATGTAGGTGTCATAAGCGCCAGTACGAGACGATCTTCTGCGCCTCGCGATCGTAGTCGAGCATCTGCCGATAGAAGCGATGCCGAGCATCGCGCTGTGCGCGATCGCGACGTGCTGCGCGTTTCAACTTCTTGGCAGCCGCGCGGACGACGGCACGCCAACCGTCGTGGACTGTGATGTCGAGGCGCAGGTAGGTGCCGTAGGTCATGGTCAGGCACCTCCCTTCGCTGGAGAGACGGCGAACGGATCAAGCTGCCGGTGGAGCGGCTGCGCTCGGCCCATCCACGGCTCGGGGCGGATGCAGCGCACCCAGTCAGCAAAGCTCGGGATGAAGCCAAGGTCCTCGATGACATGCTGCTCGCCGACAAGCCGCACGGGCACGATGCGGCCGGTGGAGAGTGTCAATGTCGCGCCGAAGAAGCGTTCCAGCATGAAGATGCCTTCCGCGTGATGGCGTAGCGCCCGATGGCGAAAATCAGCGGTTATCGACTTCGACTCGTCGAACCACGCGTGCAAGGGAAGATAGTCTTCGGCGACGCCGCCCCACTTCTTCACCGAGGAGAGGGCATGATGATAGGGATGTCCCATTGGAGCCTCCTCAGAAGATGTGCTGGAAGTATTCGATGTCGCTGTAGCGCGCGTTGTAGTCGAGCGTGACTGTGCGTTCGGCAACATCGAACGTGACTTCGCCGAAAGCGCCGTCGTTGATCTCCCAGCCCTGGTGCGTTTCTTCCAGGCAGTCGTAGACGACGTTTTCGATTGCGAGGCGAAGCGACACCCGCTCATGCTGGTGCTGGTCCGTATTCCAATCGGTTCGGAGCCAGGCGAGCTCGGCCTCGGGAATCTCGACGATGGCTTCATCGCACTTCGCCTCGCCGCCCTCGATCTGACCGCTGTCGCCGTAACCGTCGAAGCGCACAGTGACATGCGTGATGGCGGCGGCGGCAAGTGCGGCGAGTACGGCGTCCCGGTTGATCGGGCGTGCCTCGGCCAGCAGACGATCGTGGATCGCGGATCGTGCAGTCACGTTATCCCAATTGATGGGCGGAACGAATGCTGAGGATTTGGGATCGGTCATGATGGTCTCCTGAAACGGAAACGCCCGGCACAAGGCCGGGCGAGAGGGATGGAACGTCAGCGGACGGCCGAAGCCGTCCGCCGCGCGTCGGTCATTCCGCTGCGATTGCACGTGGCGCGTGATCAACATCCTTGGCCGTGGCGCTGCCCAGGCCCACCGTGCGCAATGGTTCGGGCAGCCAGCCGGTGCCGTCGAGCAAACGCTCGGCCTCCTTGGCCATCTCCGCCTTCTTCTGATGCGCGATGCGCTCGGCCGGCTTGTCGCCCTTGGCCTCGCGCACGGCATCGAGGATGCGGGCCTTGGTGACGCGGCCGAGGAACGCATCGACGGTCGGCTTCCAACCGGCAGCCGCCATGTCGAGCGCGACCGCGGACGCCAGACGGCCGGCGTGACGCAGGGCCTTCGGCCGCCGGTCGTAGGGCTGATGCACGGCATTGATCGTCAGCCCGATGCAATGCGCAAACAATGCCTGCCGGCTGTCGCTGTCGAGCTCTGCGAGCATGTCCCACAGATCGCCGCTGTCCTCGGGCATCTGCTCGTCCCAGGTCTTATGTCGTGCGTCGATGGCCTTGGCTGCCGGGGTATCGGCAAGCCCGGACGTGTGGCCGAACAGGACACTCTTGGCGTCGATCTCGAGACACGTATCGAAGCCGTAGTGATAGAAGAGTTTTAGGCACAGCGCGTGCAAGGCCGCGCGCAACGCCACGTCCGGATCGTTCGCCACGGCTTCGCGCAATGCCAGCGTGCGATGCGCCGTCAGCTCGGTCATGAGGCGATCCGACAGAGGACGCATGCCATCTTCCTCCTCGGGCTCATCGACGGCGTCGTCGTCCGAGTCGGAGTCCTCTTCCGCAGACGTCATGCGGCGACGATCCGACTCGTCGCCGTCGGCTTCTTCTTCGTCGATCGGTAGCTCGTCCTCGGGTCGCACATAGCCGCGCTCGATACGCAGTGCGCCGGTGCTGTCGATGCTGACGAAGGCGCCGGCGCGCGCGATGTCGTCGGACTCATAGACGACGGGGCGATCCTCCAACGCCTCCAAGGCGGTTTCGATCTCGCCGAGACGCTGGTCGATCTCCTCGGGAATCTCCTGCGCTTCCGCATACTCGGCCTCGAGATCGTCGAACTCGGCCTGCAGCGCATCACGGGTCGCGGCCTCCTCGTCGGTCAGCGGCACCTCGCGACCGCTGAGCTGGCGCAGGCCATGGCCGTAGCCGTACGGGAGCTCGGTTATGACCTCGATCCACTTCCAGCCCTCGGTCCGGATGGCATCGGCTTCGCGCTCGAGCTTCTCAGCGACAAGCTTCTCGAGCAGAGGCGGTTCCTGCAGCCAGCCGCCGTCATCGGGCTCGAACAGGTCGCGCAGGATCGTGCCGCCGGCCTCCTCGTAGGCTTCCGTGCCGACGAACTGCGCACGCTTGTCGGAGGCGCGCACGGCGCCTTCGGTCAGCAGGCGACGGATATGGAACGGCTCCTTGTTATAGGAATGCTGCAGGGCGTCCCACACCTGCTCCTGCCGCTCATGATCCGGATTGACCGTGAAGCTCATGAGTTGGTCGAGCGTCATGCCGTCCTCGGCATAGACGTCGAGCAGCTTCGGCGACACCGCGGCGAGCCGCAGCCGCTGGCGCACGACGGTGACCGATACGAAGAAGGCGGCGGCGATCTCCTCCTCGGACTGGCCCTTCTCGCGCAAGGCGAGGAAGGCGCGGAACTGATCAAGCGGATGGAGTGGGGCCCTTTGGACGTTCTCCGCCAAGCTGTCCTCTTCGGCGATGCCGTCGGTGCGGATGATGCACGGGATCGGTGCATTGCGCGGAAGCCGCTTGCGCTTCACCAGCAGCTCGAGGGCACGATAGCGACGGCCGCCGGCGGGAATCTCGTACATGCCGGTCTCGTTGCCGTCGTCGTCGAGTACCGGACGCACGGTCAGGCTCTGCAGGAGTGTACGACGGGCGATGTCCGCGGCGAGCTCCTCGATGGCGACGCCCGCCTTGACGCGGCGGACGTTGGACTGGCTCAGGACCAGCTTGTTGAAGGGGATGTCACGCGAGATGCTGAGCGCGATCTTCGAACTTGGCTTTGCCATGGTGGTTCTCCACGGCGGGCGGCCGAGAGACTCTCTCTCGACCCCTGGCCCGCCGTGAAACCCACAACCGCTCTCTCACTCGCACCGCGCCTCACCCGCGCTCGCGCAAGGCTTCCGCCGCCTCCCGCAGACGCCGTTCGTCGAGCACGATGCGGCCAGCTCTACGTGCGGCTTCGGCATAGACCGAGAGCGGGAACGCGGCTTCGAAATACAGGTCGCGCTCGATGCCCAATCCGAACGGCAAGCGAACCGAGGCCATCTCGACGAGGTTAAACGCACCTATCTCCGGACTACCGAAGCCAAGATCAGCGAGGCCGAAGAGTGTCTCCCCATCGTCATCGAGCTCGGTCGCAAGCCACGTGGCGGCACCGACGGGATTGAAGAACTTGACCACGGGGATGTGGTCGACATCGCGTTCGCGGCCGTTGGCCAACAGGCGATCGCGCAGCTCTGATGTGAGCAGGATCATGCCACGGCCCTCCGTGTGCTCGCGATCGCTTCGTCGGCCTGCGGCAGGAAGCCGAGCAGATAGTCCGCTGCCTTGCTCGCGAGCGAGGCGGCACGCACAATGGCGCGGTTGTCCTCGCGAAGTGCGTCGAGCCACGACGCAAGGTAGTCGGCGTGACGCACCGTCGGTGTGATGCCGAGCGAGGCACAGCAGAATGCGGCAGTCATTTCCGCGACCAGCTCCTCGAAGGCGTATTTGCGCGATCCGAACGAGCCCGTGAGGTCGCGGTTGAGGCGCGACGGGTGGCCTACCGCGTGCCCACATTCGTGAAGCGCCGTTCTGTGCCAGTTTCGGTGCTCGAAGAACGCGGCCGGCGGCGGCACCTGCACGTAGTCCTGTGAGGGATTATAGAAGGCGCGGTTTCCCCCGATGCGGAAATCGATGCCGGTCGCCTTGATCAGAGCCTCGACACGCGGCTCGATCGTGCCTCGCGGTGGAGGCGGCGCGGCCGTCGCAATCTTTTCCGGGAGATCATCGATCTGATCCGTATTGAAGACTGTGAACCGCTTCAGGAACGGAATCGCACGCGCTTCGCCGCCGCTCTGTGCGGCACGCCGCTTGGCATCATCGGGGATGAAGCGATCGGCATAGACGACCGTGGTGCCGCGCTCGCCCTGGCGCACGTGGCCACCAAGTGCGGCGGCCTGACGATAGGTCAGCCAGCTCTGGCCGCTGTATGCTTTTTCGATCACCTCACCCCAGAGGATGAGCACGTTTATCCCGGAGTAGGGCCGGCTCGTCGACGCATTCTTCGGAAGTGCGAGCTGCGCCTTGGCCGAGGGCGTGCTCCAGGGCTGAACCCAGGGGAAGCGGCCGGCTTCGAGCTCGGCGATGATCTTGTTGGTGATGTCGTCGTAGAAGCTGGTCCGGTCGGTGCCGGACGCTGCGCGCGTGGTCGATCTGGACATCGCGGGTCTCCGCGACGGGCCGGCGAGAGCCTCTCTCTCACCCCATCAGCCCGCCGCGCCGACCGCAGCTTTCCTCTGCCTCTCTCCGCGGCAGCCGGCCGGTGGCACCCACCCGGATGCGTTGCGATCGCGGCCTGCCATGTTGGTCGATGGCATGGATTGCCGAGCACCGTGACGTCGCACCGTCGTCGTCCTCTGCAACATCGCTCGCCGCGTTACTGCGTAACGCGGTGGCCGCCCTGAAGCGTCGCACTCATGCCGATGCTGGGCATCGCAACGTCGCGACATCATGGTCCGCGCCCGGTGACCGTTACCCGCCAGGGCAGAGACCCGCGACTCTTGCCGGGGCTCGCCTCCGGCAAGACGCGGGGCTCGGGCGAGCGGCCGCAGGCCGCGAGGTAGGGCCCGATAGCGGCCGCCACAGGCGGCCGCGAAGGCGCCCAAATGGGGCGTACCGCGACCGGCGATCACCTGAGAACACGTGTGGAGTGGCTGAGAGATGTCGCGCTAACTGGGGAGAAGCGCCTGTGGCTGCGGGCTATTTGTTAGAACTAACTAACTTATTAGCTCTTGATCGGATGGGAGAAACCCAATTGAGACGGCAAAGCAGCCGCGGCGCGCCTTGCCGGCGGCGACGGCCATGGGTTCGGGAGGACGTGTCCGAAATTTGCAGGCGTATTTCGGACATGCGACTGGTTTGCCGTCCGAAAAAATGCTACAAATATCGGACATGAGCACCGATTCGCCCGATCTGAAGACAGCCATGCTTGACCGCATCCGTGCTGACGCGCCGCGCAAGGTCTGGACGCCGAGTGATTTCGTCGATCTCGCGTCCCGGGACGCCGTCGACAAGGCGCTGCAACGGCTGACCGCGGCCGGCACCCTCAGACGGATTGATCGCGGGCTCTACGATCAACCCGGCTTCAACGCGCTCACGCAACGTCCCAACCCACCCGATCCGCGCTCGGTCATCGACGCCCTTGGACGACGCGACCAAACCCGGATGCTTGTCGACGGTATGACCGCCGCCAACGACCTGGGGCTGACTGATGCGGTGCCGGCCAAAATCGTAATTCACACCGATGCGCGTCGACGCGCGATCAAGCTCGGCAATGTGACCATCACCTTTCGCCCGACGGCTGCCAGCAAGCTCTACTGGGCCGGGCGCCCGGCCATGCGTGTTGTCCAAGCCCTTCACTGGCTGCGCGATCTCTTGGCCCGTGAAGGCGAGAGCGATCAGGTCAAGCGCAAGCTCGCCAAGCTGTTCGCGGATCCGACAGTGGGTCGCCCCCTCAAAGCCGATCTCACTGCCGGCGTGACGGCACTTCCGACATGGATGTGGGTGTTCTTGAGGCCGCTGGTCGAAGGCGAAAGCGGCGCCAGTCGTCTACACATCGATGCTGATCGTGCCGATGATGATCGTCATCGACGCGGGAAGCCTGGCGGCGACAAGCGACAGCCTTCGGGTGACGTGGCCCAGCCCAAACGAGCAGCGCTGTCGGCCCGGAAGGCACGCACCTCCAGACGTACAACCCGGGAGGCGAAATCATGAATTCGGCTTTCGACGAGGTGCTCGCGGCTGGACCGGCGGCCATGTTGAGCGCCTTCGATACGACGGCGCAGCGGCTTGGCACCGCTCCCCAGAACATTGAGAAGGACTTCTGGGTTTGCTGGACGCTCGATGCTTTGTTCAATGGTCTGCAAGAGGGCGGGCCTCGCCTGCTGTTCAAGGGCGGAACCTCCCTGTCCAAAGGGTTTGGTCTGATCAATCGCTTTTCCGAGGACATCGACGTGACGGTGTTCCGGGACGATATTGGCGAGCCGGCAACCCTCGCTGAACTCGACGCGCTCAGCGGCAAGAAGCGCCGTGCGCGCCTCGATGGGATCAGGGATGCCTGTCAGGCCTACATCAATGGCCCGCTGCGCGCCGAGCTGATGGCGATCCTGCAGCAGCGGCTCGAGGCCGCGGGTCTCGATCTCGGCGCCGGACGGGTGGAAGCCGACGACACAGATGCCGACGGGCAGACACTGCTGGTCTGGTATCCTGCGGCCACGCCGCGTGTGGATTATGTGCGGGCAGCGATCAAGATCGAGTCGGGTGCCAAGTCCGCGCTCGACCCAAATAGTGCGGTGCCGGTCAGGCCGTATGTGGACGATGATCTGCCGGCGCTCGACCTGACCGTGCCGGCTGTGCGCACGGTCGATCCCGAGCGCACCTACTGGGACAAGGTTGTCATTCTCCATGGGCTGCGGCGCTGGTTCGACAAGCGCGGCGAGTTGCGCGGTGGCGGACAACGCGTATCCCGTCACTACTATGACCTGCATCGGCTGGCCGCGACACCGGTCGGCACTGCCGCTATTGCAGAGACGGCGCTTGGCGCCGACTGCGTCGCGCATGCCCGAATGTTCTTCAATCGACCGGACTACGATCTTGCGAGTGCGGCGCCCGGCTCGTTTGCGCTCAGTCCGCACGATGCGATGATTGATCAGCTGCGCGCCGACTACAGGGCCATGCAGGGCATGATCTTTGGCGATCCCCCGGCGTTCGAGGCTGTGCTCGCCAGCATCGCCACGCTCGAAGCACGGCTCAATGCGACTGAGGCGCGTGCAAGCGAGACGGCGCAATGAAACAGCTCAAGGAAACGGCCGGCACCGAGAAAGCGGGGGACGCGCGGCATTTGGGCGTCGTGCTGATAACCCCGCTGCGCAAGCGACGCCTCAGCGGCGAGCTTTACGAGCGAGATGCGGCGATCGAAGCGCTCCTCGGCGAGCTGGTGGTCCTGTCGCGTGACGCGTTGATTGCGCGGGCCGAAATCAGGACGCGCTCGCACGCGGACTACGTCCCCAGCGAGTGCCTCGTTTACTTCATTCGCGCGAGCCGTCGCGACAACAACGAGGCCTGGTTCGAGCGGCTCTACAAGATCCTGATCGAGCGGGTGCTCCGCAGTCTGCCGAGATCGCAAAGTAGCGACGGCAAGAGTGAATCGCTGACCAATGGGCTCGTCCGCGACAAGGTCTTCGGCCGGTTTGTTGAGCTTCTATCGGAGGACCGCACCGCCCATGTCGGCAAGCTCGACTATTTCGAGGTCCGCTTCGACGGTGCTCTGGCGAGCCTGCGGCGCGATGCTCAGGAAAAGGCCTGGCGGGAGGAGAACCGCTCCCAGCCCCTCGAATATGATGAGGAGAGCGGCGAGCTATCACCGGAGGTTGAGGCGGCCGCAGGGGCACACGATCCGTTCGCCGTGTCGAATTTTGATGACCCGTCTTACCGGTCGAGCCTGGAAGCGGCGATTAATGCCCTACCGCCTGAACAAAGTAGGATCATTTACATGCTGAGACAGGGTTTCCCCATCGACTCGAAGGAGCCTGAGGTCATGACTATCGCAAAGGCTTTGGGCCGTTCCGAAAAGACCGTCCGCACCTATCGTGACAAGGCCTTCGCCGCGCTGCGCATGGCCATGATTGAAGGAGACGAGCAGTGAGCCCGGCGGGCGAACGTCCGTCCCGCGAGGCCGTGCTCGATGCGTTCGCTGTCGAACGAGAGCCCGATCGTGTAACGCTGGAGCGCTATCTGCGCCTTTATCCAGACTATGCGGCGGAGCTCATTGATCTCTCGCGTGAACTCAGCCGCGACGTACTTGACGATACCGCACCGCTCTCGGCGGCTGATCGGGCTTTGATCGATGCCGCCTGGTCGCAGCACGCGACGGCGGCGCCAGGGGCGGCGGCCGATCCCTTCCTGGCACTGACGGTCGATGACTGGCGCGCAGCGGCCCAGCACCTGGACGTGCCGAGGCAGGTGGTCACCGCGTTGCGCGAGCGACGGGTCCTCCTCGCGAGCATCCCGCGGCGATTTCTTCGGAGGTTGGCCGAGGCGATCGGCAGCTCCGTCGCGCAGTTGGAGTCGTCCTGGAGCCTTGCTGAGCCCGCCGTTGCGCGCAGCTACAAGGCCGACGCCAAACCGGCGGTCGGCGACCAGGTCACGTTCGAGCAGGTGCTGATTGACGCCGGCGTCCCGGTCGAGAAGCGGGCCCGGTTACTGTCGGAGGTTGACTGACATGGACAGCGTGGAGCTCGCCAGGCAGATTGCTGCCGGGCTCCACGCGAGCCTCGTCGCATCCGGCGCCAATCCTTGGTTGCCTTATGATTTTGCCGTCGCCGAGGCCAAGCGGCGGGGCCTCGACGTCGAACCGACGGCGGCCGGAGCGGCCGTGCTCAATGGCAGTCGCGCGACCTTCATCCCTGCCGATCATCTGATCCTGCACGAGAACGTCGGTAGTCCCTTCGATCGCGCTTTCCTCGTGGCGCACGAGATCGGCCATGTCGCGCTCGGCGACGACGCCGGTGGGGAGCCGCTGCAGACGATCGATCCGGCGCGTGCCGCCGAGCCCTCGCCGGTCGGGATCGACCGCGTTGTTGACTATGGCCGCAGGCAACGCCGTGAGATCCAGATGGATCTGTTCGCACGCGAGCTGCTGCTTCCTCGCGACGTTGCACGGGCACTGCATGTCGATCAGGGCCTTTCCGCTACGGCAATTGCCGCGAAGCTCGGCGCATCGTTCGATGTCGTGGCCCAACAGCTGTTCGACGCGTTGCTGCTGCCGCCGGTACCTCAGGTCACGCCCGAAACGCACGTCGAACGGCCGCTCAATGCCTTGCAGGCCGCGGCGGCGGCGCACCGCGGGGCAGCCTATCTGCTCGAGGCCGGTCCCGGCACGGGCAAGACGCAGACGCTGATCGCGCGCGTCGATGGTCTCGTCGAGGAAGGCGTCGATCCGCGGCGCATCCTGCTGCTCACCTTCTCGAACAAGGCCGCGGGCGAGATGGCCGAGCGGATCGCGCGCAAGCGGCCCGAGGCAGCGGCCGCCATGTGGATTGGCACGTTCCACGCCTTTGGTCTGGATATCATCCGTCGCTTCTATGCGGAGCTCGGCCTGCCAAAGGACCCGCGCATGATGGATCGGGCCGAGGCGGTGGAGATCCTCGAGGAGGCGTTTCCGCGCCTGCGGCTCGTGCACTACCGCAATCTGTACGATCCGACACAAATCATCGCCGACATCCTGGCCGCCGTCTCGCGGGCGAAGGACGAGGTGGTCGATGCCGAGACCTATGCCGCACTTGCCGGTACGATGCATGCCAAGGCGGAGGACGCTGCGGCGCGCGAGGCTGCCGAGCGGGCCGGCGAGGTGGCCTGCGTCTACGCTGCCTATGAGCAGCTCAAACGCAGCGTGCACTGCATCGACTTCGGCGATCTTGTCGCCCTTCCCGTCAAGCTGCTCGATGCCGATCCGGCGATCTGCGCAACGCTGCAGGCGCAATATGATCATGTCCTGGTCGATGAGTATCAGGACGTGAACCGCAGCAGCGTCCGCCTGCTGAGCGCGCTGCGACCGGACGGCCGCAATCTCTGGATGGTCGGCGACGCCAAGCAGTCGATCTATCGGTTTCGCGGAGCGTCGTCCTTCAATATGACGCGTTTCGGCACGGAGGACTTTCCTGGCGGTACCCGCGGCCGATTGAAACGCAACTACCGCTCGGTACCGGAGATCGTCGACAGCTTCTCCAGCTTCGCCATCACGATGCGCGCCGGCGACGCGGACAGTGGGCTCGAAGCCGACCGAGGCGCCAATGGACAGCGGCCCGAGTTGCGTATCGTGCAGCGCGCCGAGCAGCAGCAGGTCGCTCTTGCTGACGCCATCGAGGAACTCCGACGCGAGGGCTATGCCTATCGCGACCAGGCGGTGCTGTGCACGGGCAACGAGAAGCTCTCTATACTCGGGCAGGATCTGGAACGGCTCGGTGTGCCGGTGCTGTTCCTCGGCAGTCTGTTCGAGCGGGCCGAGGTCAAGGATCTGCTCGCGCTGCTGTCGATCCTGGTTGATCGGCGCGCCATGGGCCTGGTGCGGATTGCGTGCTGGCCTGATTTTGCGACCACATTCGCCGATGTGGCGGCGGTTTTCGAGCATTTGCGCGCGGCAAATCAGGCGCCGGCCCTCTGGCTGCGGCACATCGAGCAGGTCCCCGGCGTGAGCGAGGGCGGGCGTCAGGTCCTTGGCAAGCTCGCCGCCGCACTTGACGGATTTGGCGAGACCGCCTCGCCCTGGACCGTGCTTGCGACGCTCCTGCTCGATCGCACACGCATCGCCGCGCGCCTCGGCACGTCGTCGGCGCTTGCCGATCGCACGCGTGGCATCGCGATCTGGCAGTTCCTCAACTTCGTGCGCGTCCAACCGGCTGGGCAGGGACTGCCGATCACGCGCCTGCTCGATCGCGTGCGCCGGCTGGTTCGGCTTGGCGACGATCGCGATCTGCGGCAGTTGCCGGCGGCCGCGCAGCACCTCGATGCGGTGCGCCTGATGACCATTCACGGGGCCAAGGGTCTGGAGTTTGGCGGCGTGCACATTCCCGGTCTCAACAGCGACACGATCCCACGCACGCCGTCGACACCGCCTTGTCCGGCGCCTGACGGCATGATCGCGGGGGCCGCAGGCGGCGCGACCGACGCGTTCCGCGCTGGCCACGCCGAGGAGCAGGAGTGCTTGTTCTATGTCGCGCAATCGCGCGCCCGTGACCGCCTGCTCCTCTATGCGCCGACGGAGAAGAGCAACGGTCACAATCGGCCGCTCTCTCCATTCCTCGACCGGCTTGGGACCAATTTGACCCGTCGATCGATCGTGCCTGTCCGTCCGCTGCCGGTGGCGCCGGAAGCAGAGGGGGTCGAGCTGATCGTCGATGGCCCGCTGCGTGTCGGCGGCGCTCAGATCGCTCTCTATGAATCCTGTCCGCGCCGCTTTTTCTACACGCATGTCCTGCAGGTCGGCGGCCGGCGCACTGCGACGGCCTTCATGCAGCTGCACGAGGCGGTGCGCTCGGTCGTCGAGACGGTGATCGACTCGCCGGAGCCGGTGACCGAAAAGGCCCTGCTGGATCACACGGACGCGGCCATGGTTGGGGAGGGCCTTGCCGAGCATGGCTATCACGCTGAATTCCGCGATCTTGCCTTGGCCATGCTGCGGTTCTTTCTGTCGAGCCGCGAGGCAGCCGTCAGGGAAGCACCGGTCGCGTTGAGCCTCGATTTTGGTGGGGAGGAGATCATCGTTCGACCCGACGAGATCTTGGTGCGGCCCGACGGTGTCCGGGCCGTGCGTCGGATCCGTACCGGTCACATGCGGTCGGCCGAGAGCAAGGATGTCGGCGCCGCCGCCCTCCTGCTGGCGGTCAGACAAGCTTTCCCCGGTGCCGTCGCGGAGCTCGTTCATCTGGCCGACGGTGAGGTTCGTGCGCTATCGTTGTCCGAGCGCGAGCTGAAGGGGCGCAAAGACAAGCTCACGCGGTTTCTTGGCGACATCCGTGCGGGCCGGTTTCCGGCAGATGTCTCGTCACGCACCTGCCCGGGCTGTCCGGCTTTCTTCATCTGCGGGCCGACCCCGGAGGGGGCGTTGCAAAAAAACTTCGCGTAACCTTACCGGTCAGCCACACTCGTTCCGATTGGATCTTCAGAGCCGCGGCGCCGCCCCGGCGCAACTCTGAGGACCAATCCAATGCCTACCGAAAAGCTTCTCGACTACGACGACCTCGGCGACGCCCTGCGCGAAGGCAGGCCACTGCTTCCGGCGCGGGGGTATCGCTTCCTCTTCGCGGAGGGCGACCTCGACTTCCAGTCCCGTCAGGTGAGCGATCCGGTGCCGCTCGGCCGGCAGCTGCTGGAGGCGGCCGCACTTGATCCGCGGGGCGGCTACAGCCTGTTCGCCATTCTGCCCTCGGGTGATTTCGAGGATGTGAGGCTGAACGAGCCGTTCGATCTGCGTGAGCGCGGTGCCGAGCGCTTCATCGCCTTCCAGACCGACCGCGAGTTCAAGCTGACCCTCAACGAGGACGAGCTGAGGTGGGGCAAGCCGGTCATCAGCGGCGCGATCCTCTACGGCCTCGCCAAGCCAGCCGACGGTGAGGGCGTCTTCCTACAGGTCGCCGGCGGGGAAGACCGCCTGGTGGAGCCCGACGAGCTCATCGATCTGACCAAGCCCGGGATCGAACGCTTCATCACCGCACCGAAGCGGCCGCCAACGTTCGAGATCATCGTCAATTCGCGGCCGCGCACGATCAACGCGCGCACCATCACGTTCGAGGAGATCGTCCAGATCGCTTTCCCCGGCCAGCATGATCCCAACGTCGTTTTCTCCGTGACGTACCGGCACGCGGCGTCCGCACCGCACGCCGGTGAGCTCGGGGCCGGCGGTTCCGTCGAAGTCAAGAAGAAGGGCACGGTCTTCAATGTCTCACGCACTGTTCAGTCTTAATCCCGATCTCAAGCGTCTGCGGGAGGAAGGTTACTTCGTCCAGCGGCAGGGGGGATATCTTGTTATGCGCGAGGTGCCCTATGTCGATGCGCGCCGCGAGGTGCGCTTCGGCACGCTCATCTCGAGCTTGACGCTCGCCGGAGATCGGACGCGCACCCCCGATACACATGTCGTGCACTGGGATGGGGACTTTCCGTGCCGTGCCGATGGGGTGCCGATCCAGGGCATCTCGCATGCGACCGGCGCCTTTGATTTCGGCCATGGCCTGAAGGCGACGCACAGCTTCTCCAGCAAGCCGGAGGGCGGCTACACGGACTACCATCACAAGATGGCGAGCTATGCGAGCATCATCGCGGGTCCGGCCGCGGTGCTGAAGCCGGGTCTCACCCCGCGCGCGTTGCGCGCGCCGGAAGATGAGGAGGACAGTGTCTTCAACTATATCGAGACGGCCTCCGATCGCGTCGGGATCGGCGCCTTGAGCCAGCGTCTTGCCAACGAACGGATCGCCATCATCGGGCTCGGCGGCACCGGCAGCTACATCCTCGATTTTGTCGCCAAGACGCCGGTCCGGGAGATCCGGCTGTTCGACAGCGACATTTTCCTGACCCACAACGCATTTCGCGCACCGGGGGCTGCGAGCCTGGAGGAGCTGCGCGAGGCGCCGAAGAAGGTCGACTATCTGAAGCGCATCTACGAGCGGATGCACCGGAACATCGTGGTGCACGATGTGGCGCTTGGCGCCGACACCCTCAATCTCCTCGACGGCGTCACCTTTGCGTTCCTGTCGCTCGACGCAGGCGACGCGAAGCGGCTGATCGTCGAAAAGCTCGAGGCGATCGGCGCCGCGTTCGTCGATGTCGGCATGGGCCTGGAGCTCGACGAGGGGTCGCTCGGCGGGATCCTCCGGGTGACCGCCAGCACGCCGGAGAAGCGTGATCACGCGCGACAGCGCATCTCCTTCGTTGGTGGCGGCGCCGAGGACATCTACGCATCCAATATCCAGGTCGCCGACCTCAATGCGCTGAATGCTATCCTCGCGGTCGTGAAGTGGAAGAAGATCCGTGGGTTCTACCGTGATCTCGAGCACGAGCATCACTGCACCTACACGATCGACGGCAACATGTTGATCAACGGGGATCTCACGTGATGCGGCACAAGCGCCTTGAGCATCGTTTCGTCGAGCACATCCCTGAGCGTCTCGAGCCGGGCATTCTTTATGTATCGATGGAATACGCGACATCCGCCCACTGTTGCTGCTGCGGTTGCGGCGAGGAGGTTGTAGCGCCTTTCACCCCGACGGACTGGAAGATGACGTTCGACGGCGAGAGCGTCTCGCTGCGTCCATCGATCGGCAATTGGATGCTGAAGTGCCGTTCGCACTATGTGATCGATCGTGGCAAGGTGATCGAGGCTGGTCCTTGGAGTGACGCGCAAATCGAAGCCGAGCGCCGTCGCGATCGCGCGGCCAAGGCCCGTTTCTACGGGCAGGCGCCAACGCTTGAACCTCCTGTTCCAACCGCTGCACTCGAGGCAGAGCCAAGCATCTGGCGACGCGTTTGGCGTTGGGTGTCTCGCCAGTCGCGTGTTCACTAGACCGCCGCCTACTCGGTCGTTCAGGAATGAAGATGTCGCGGATAGCTGGGGGCGAGATGCAGTACGCAATGGTTGAGGGTGATAGACGGGAAGCATATCCAGGTGGGAGCGGAAGCTGTCCGACCTGCGGAGCTGGCATGGTCGCTAAATGCGGTTCGCGCATTATGCACCACTGGGCTCATCGTGGGCGCCGCGACTGCGATCCATGGTGGGAGAACGAGACCGAATGGCATCGCGAATGGAAGAACCGCTTCCCGGAATGCTGCCGCGAAATCTCTCATACCGCGCCCGATGGTGAGATCCATCGGGCTGACATCAGAACGCCGACGGGAATCTACATCGAGGTTCAGCACTCGACTATGACGGATGCCGAGCGGGAGTCGCGCGAGGCCTTCTACCAGAACCTCGTATGGGTGATCGACGGAAGGCCGTTTCGTCAGAACTTCGACATCTACCATATGCTGCCAGATCCAACGTCCGAGCTTGCCAACGATCTGGTCTGGGCAAAGGCGCAGCGGCACATGGAAGGCGCCAATCACGGCATGTTCTTTCGGGTTTCGACAAACCAGAAACACGACCCTGGTGTAACGAAGGCGACGCTACGCGGCGGCTTCATCGAGGGCATCGACCGGATAAAATCCGAGTTGGTGGCGGCCTATCGCGGACATCATCAATATGATTGGGTGCGACCGCGTAAGACTTGGATTGACGCGGGTTGCCCAGTTTACATCGACTTCGGCGACGAATGGCTGGCTCGACTCGAAGTGTATGACGAGACCGGATTGAAGTGCATCCGATTGGTGTCAAAGAAAAAATTCGTCCACGATGTGATGACTGAAACCTGCGTCAGGAAGATCGCCGCGCGCTTTTACCAGATTTCTCCCGAATGCCTCTGAAGCGTGCCTTTCGAGCCGCAACGAACCGGCTCTGCCGCTTTTACGCGTAGGCAACGCATCGTCAGGCCTTATGGGCGACGCTTTTTAGATCATTCCGAAACCAGTCGAGCGTCTGCATAACGTCAGCCGGCGATGCGAGATCGTGCCCGTCTTCCGTGAGTGGGATAGGGTTGCCTTCGTATCGACGGCATAGCGATATGAGAATGAGCGAGGGCCAGCGTCAACGGTCCGTCTTCTACGAGCCACACTTAAGGACCACCTCGACTACTCGTAAATCTGCGCGCCGGGAATCGCCGCAGCGCCGTCATGGACGAAAGCGAGGCTATACCGCGCGCGCGTTACTCCGACATACATGCGCGCGCGCGACTTTTCGACGTGCCTGATGTTTCCCGTCGTGAGCCACTTCTTCGCTGAGGCGTGCGGGAAGATCAGGGCACGGTCGAAGGTTAGACCCTTCGACTCCCCGAAGTTCATCGCTGGTAGATCGCAGCAAGAGGTCCGTCGATCGAACCGGAGAACCTGCGGCTCGAAAGCAGCAACGTATGCCTCGACTCGCGTCGTAGCGACAATGAAGACGCCGTCATGGCCAGTCACCGCAGTGTTCAACGACGTGGTAGGCGGCTCCTCGGGAAAGAAGCTATCGCCGAGGTCTGCAATGTCTTGGTGGCATCGGTACGTAAGCTGCTCGTATGAAAGCTGCGCTAAGCCTGCTTTATCCCAGGCTCGCAACTTCTTGATGATATTGATGCCAGTGAACGCCTCATTCTTCTTGGCCTGGTTCGTCCGAAACGTCGCTTGGCGATGGTCGCCCACGAGCGTCACCTGGATACCTGCTTTCAGGATGAGCTCCAGCACTTCCAGATCGTAGCCGGCAAGATCTTGAACTTCATCGACGTAAATGCGGTCAAACCGCATCGCCAGTCGCCGCATCGCTGCGCCGGATGCTCGCCGGTCGCACTCGCAGACGAACTTCGCGATCTTGTCTGAATAGATGTGGCTCCCGCCAGCGAAGTAGTGGCCAGACGTATTGCTTTCAGGGATGAAGCGAACGGAACGACCTTCTTCCCAATGAAGGCCCTCGATCCTCTTGTCGTGCATCACACGTCGGTATGGTCGCGCCAGTTCCCTTAGGAGGAAGCTGAACCAGGTCATCACCTCGATATTCGAGGGGATCACTGGACCGATCCCATAGAATTTTCTCCCGATCTCCTGCCCGTTGTTCCGGGTATAGGTGACGAGCAAAGAACGGCGGCAGTCATCGCGCGCCGCCTCGTCCACAATCCGCGTCGTCTTCCCTCCCCCCGCTGCACAAATGATGATACGGCTAGCCGACGGCATCGAGAATGTACCCCGGTGCTGCCCAATGCTCCTGTGTCGTGAAAAACTTGAGAGCCGTATCCGCCTTGTTGTCCTGCATGTAGGCGAGCAAGGCTTGATCATCTGCGAACGATTTGCCGAGGATTTTTTCGATCACTGGCCGTCCGTTCGCCTTCAACAACTGAGGCTCGAGCGTCTTGTAATTCTCGTCTGCATCGTAAAGTATCTTGACCTTCGGCAAGCCGAGATAGTTCGCATATTTCGAAACTAAAGCGGTAACATTCCCGTCATTGTCCGTGACGACAGCGACGGTATGATCCAGTTGTGTAGCGATTTCGAGGAAGCGCCTGAAGGCCAGAGAATTCACTGAGATTACATCGACGCCCGCCTCAAGCGGCATCTTGCCGTGCTTCCTTTTGAACGCCGCCTGTACGATGAGTTCATCTGATGGCCCTTCGACAAGGATTGAGCGCTCCGCGAGAATGAGGCGGAGAGTATCATGGCCGGGCAGGCGCATAAAATAATCCTGCGTATCGGGTGGCAGCGCTGTGAGCCGGAACGAGTGGCCGCGATGGAAAAGCACAACAGACTCGACCCCCAGCTTGTTGAGGACGAAGCTACTGTGGGTGGTGATGAGAAGCTGGCGTGAACCTCGACGCTCGGCGATGTGGCTGATCAGCGCGTTGAGGTTTGAGAACGAGAGATGGTTTTCCGCTTCCTCGATTAGTATCAGGTGAGAGTCGGTGTTGGACTCCATTGCCAGCTTGATCTTTATGGCATTTTGCTCACCCTTTCCGACAAGGGTCAGGGGAACGTCGTCAAGATGAGGCATTACGCCAGCTTCCCAGGTTGAGCGCGATGACGTGTCGAGGGAGATGGAAAGCGCCTTGTCGGAAATGTCGCCCTTCTTAGCTGCCAGTGCAGCGTTCACGTCCTTGACCTTCTCATGGCCGAGAAACGCGTCTTTCATCAAACGATAAGAGAGCGCGAGGTCGACTTTTTGGCCTTTGGTGAGGCTGTCTCGCATGATGTCGACCACGTATCTACTCGCCGCCGCGTTGTTTCGGATCGTGCTGGCGTCGATGAACGCCGGCTTGATCGGGACGGATCGAGCAGTGATCTCGTTGTCCGAGAATCCTCGCCAGCGCACAACATAGTACTCGATCGGCAAGCTCCTAATGACATTCGGATCCGCGACATAGGCCATGAATTCATCAGCGTATTCGGGATTGAACTCGATTGAGAGCGCCACCCCTGGGAGGTCCTGGTTCTGGCTGTTGTTGATGCCCTTCAGATTGGCGAGCGCGCGGTCGTCTGTGAAATAGAGCTCGATCAGAATCGATGGAGGTGCGACGGGGTGTTTGGCCTTCAGGCCTGCGATGTAGTCCGAGACGGATTGGACATTGAAAAGATGCGGGTGCAGCTCTGTCTGAATCGGGCGGCCGCTCAATTGCCCGGTCAATGCGAGGTGGATTGCTTCGAGGAGTGTGGACTTACCACACTCGTTGTTGCCGACAATGATGTTCAGGTCGGGATTCAGAGTGACGTCTGCCCTCCGGAGACAGCGGTAGTTCTGAATGATCACCCGTGAAATATACAATAATTCCTCCCATTGGTTCTCCCCCAGTCTGCTTGGCTCGCTTTGGGTCGATTGCAATCAATCGCTACGGCACAGTCGGTGCCAACTATCTGAGGTGCTGCTAACGCAATCGATATTCAACTCAATCATCGATTTCGATCTACCTCCGAAATCCAGCTGGTAGGACCGTCGCCTAATCGGCCTACGTTGAGACCCGGCATCTTCAATGCCTTATCACTAAATGCTCTAGGCTCTCCCCGGCAGGCCTCTTCCACGGGCGTGCATCCAGGTCATGCGCGTGGGACCGACGATCCCTGCGACGGCCTGGCCACGGAAGGGTTCGAGCGACGGCTGCCACGGCGCGAACGTGAAGGTGTCCTCGCGGCGGATGACTGCGACCTTGCCGGTCGGCGTCGTAATGGCGTGATCGTAGGTGCCGGTGATCCGGGTGCCAGGCATGGGTGGTACGAAGGCGGCGTTGAGGCGCCGCGAGACGTCGGCGGCGAGCTGCTGTGTCTCGGCCTGGCGCAGCGCCTTCATCATGTCGGCGCGGGGCACGTGCTTGCCATCCTGCGTCTGCTCGATGATCTGCCGGCTGATGAGCCAGTCGGTGCGTGCCTTGAGGGCTTTGTCCGCCTCGGCCGTGAAGCCCGCCGTCCGGATCTCCGGCTGCCATCGGGTCACGATAGCTTGGTCCAGCCAGGTCGGCCCCTCGTAGGTGGTCTGACGGTCGAGGTCAGTCGCGGACAGCAGATGCAGACTGGGCACCGATGACGGCTTCTCGTTGAGGCCGCCACCGGCCAGGGCGACGATGTTGCCGCGCGCCGGCACGGCGTCTGCGTTGAGCCGGCCGAGATCGGCGTAATGCACGCGGCCGTCGACGGCATCGACGATCACCCAGGTGCGATCGGTGATCTCATCGACCATACCGACGCCAACCACTTTGCCGACAAGTGGCACCTTGCGCGGACCGCGCTCGAACAGCGCCATGGCGGCCGCACCGCGTTCGATGCCGGCCTCCTTCAAGGCGCGCTGCATCATCTTGAACTTGTCGGCGCGGTCACCGAGCTGCTGCAGCTTGGCCTCGGCGTTGGCATCGAGAGACCAGACGCCCGCCTGCCGTTCGGAGGCGAGGCCCAACCGCTGCAGTGTCCTGAGACGGCCGATGCGCAGCGTCCGCTGTGTCGGATTGTTCTCCTCGGTGGAGGTGATGACGAGGATGTTGTCCTTGGCGCGCGCCAAGAGCTGACGGTCGAGGCGTGTCAGTCGCTCCTGGCCGACTTCATCGAAGAGCTTCTGGATGCGCTCGAGCTGAGTCTCAGGACCGAGCTCGAGTGTCACCAAGGCTTGGGCACGGGCACGCACGCCATGGCCGATGTAGTCCCGTGCCATGACGAGGTCACCACCCCGATCATCACGGCCGCGAATGACGACGTGGGTATGCGGATGGCCGGTGTTGAAGTGATCGACCGCGACCCAGTCGAGCTTGGTATCGAGATCGCGCTCCATCTGCGCGAGGAGATCGCGGATGAACGGCTTCAGATCCGACATCCGCGCGCTGTCCTCGGCCGACACGATGAAACGGAACTGATGCGGGTCGTTCTCGGAGCGCTCGAGGAAGGCGCGACCATCGACATCATCGTGCTGCGCATCGTACAGCCGACCCACATCTCCCTCACGGGTCACGCCATCACGCTGGATGTATTTGAGGTGCGCCCGTGCAGCGCCCATATCGCCAGCGGTGATGCGCGTATAGCGCGCCTTGACGATGACGCGGCGACTGCCGGGTGCGATGAGACCTGCGGCCGCACGCACACCGGCACCCATCCCCCGTTTCGGCATCGCCGATGTGATGTGGCCGCGCTGCTGCACGGCGCTTGCGCCAGCTCGGCCGGTCTGTCTGAGCACTTGCGTGCTCGTGCTGACTGAAGCTGAGCTCGCGGTATCGCGGATGCGTCCGGGCTTCGGTTTGAAATCGTCTTGAGCCATGGTGATCTCCCGATGATGGAACGTGACGGGGAGATGCGGCGGAGGCGCAAAGTTACAAGACGGAGTCGTGCAAAGTGCCCGGTTTACAAGGCGCATTTCGTGCGGTGACTCCACGGCCGCAAAAAGTGGAGTCGCGTGAAGCCCAGCAACGACGGGGCATCTGGGCGCCAACGACTCCACTTTTTTATCTAGATGTCCTCCCCAGCCCTCTCACACCGCACAAACTCTTCGAAATCACGTTTGCTGAACGCGACCGAGATCACGATCCGCGACCTCTTCGCAGCGAGTTGAAGCAGAGCCGGAAAGGGGAGAAGAGCAGCCGCGGGACATCGAGCATGACGGCGATGAGCGCGAGAAAGACAGGCTTCAGCCTGTTGCTCGCGCTCATCACGCGCTGTGGCCACGCGCATGAACGACGGCGCGCGCATCATCGATTTCAGCGCGATGATGGTGGCCTTAACGCTTATGGCTGGGTGGGAGGGTGGGCTACTTCGCGGAACGCGAAGAAGCCCTCGCGCCGGTGTCGG
The DNA here is from genome assembly GCA_050187415.1 of Hyphomicrobiaceae bacterium. GTDB lineage: Bacteria > Pseudomonadota > Alphaproteobacteria > Rhizobiales > Hyphomicrobiaceae. The sequence continues at coordinate 122,275 of JBFWXN010000006.1, forward strand.
CGCGAGGGCTTTGAGCCGGAGGCTCAATCCTGCGGGTTCCAGATCAGAGCGAAGACGTTCGGATCGGACCGACCGGCGGCGCGACCGAGGTTGGCGTACAGCCGGCCGAGCTCAGGCGCCGAGATCGAGAGCGAGATGTACTCGACGCCGGAGGTCTTACCGATCCGCAGCCAACCGGCGCCGATCTCGGTGCCGTTGGCGAGGACGCGGAAGTCTGGATGGCTGTCGGAGGGCTTGTCAGCGACCGGGACGATGCTGATTTGCGCCCGCCGCGAGAGAGTCCGGAGCTCGCCGTCGTAGCGGCCGTCCTCACGCTTGGTGACGTATCCGATCGTAGCCATGGTGTCGTTCCTCACGTTGTCCCGGCGGAGACCTATTCCCCGCCGGCGCCGTGCAGATCGTGGCGGGCTGGAGCTGGTGGCACCCGACGCAGCGGAGCTTCAGCTCCGCGGAGAAGGGCCGGAACGAAGTGGAGGACCCGCGCGGCACGCGCGGGTTGCCGCCGAAGCGACGCCTGCCACATCGTCGCACGAAGCTATGCGGGGATAGGACTCTCCACCGCGGCCAGAGGAGCGGCGGCGTGGCGTCCGGGACGGTGCCGGGCAGGACATGAGCGGAGTGGGCGACGGGGCAACGAGTTCCCGCCGGGCCGATCGCACGGCCGCCGGAGAGGGCACGCGATCGCTGACGCCCCAGCGAGCAACGAGCGAAGGCACCGAGACGTCGCCGGCGCGGTGAGGACAGAGCCGCAGGGGCGACTTCGTCGTGGAAGGCGAGAGCGTGCTACGGCGACCGCGGGAGGATCGTGACGCGAATGCGCCGAGACGCCGTCTTTACGGTGGCTCGGTCGAACGAGCTCGTAGAGCCGTGAGATAGAGCCGTACCGAGCGAGATCGCAGATCGAGAGAGGGACCGCCCAGACTCCCTTGCTGCCGAGGCAACGAGACATGGGCATGGTTCTATTGCACCACGGTGGTTCTCAGCACTGCCGACGACGTTATCTGCCGATGTCCGGACGTATGCGAAGGGACTGACTCCATACGCTGATCACCATCCGCGGCTACAAGCGCCGAATGTTGCCGTCCCCTCGTCCCGGCGCGCCACAACGACGGATATTTATCTTGGAATGGAAGAAGCAATTTTGGCCGAATGCGACACCAATACGACACTACGAACGTGCTCGGGTATGGTAAAAGATGCACCCATGCGTTCGGGCGAAAGACTGTGCAGTGCGGGTGCGCTCGATGGGTTCGATCGACGGGAATAGAGGCGGTCTCTCAAGAGGCGTCGCCATCCAAGGTCTTGATGAGTTGCCGCAGGACGGCGACGGGCTCGAGATCGAGCGCGCGCACGACATCAATAAACTCGATCGCGCTCAGGCGCCGTTCCCCACCTTCGTATTTGGCGACAAAGGATTGCGGCTTGTCGAGGCGCGCAGCGACGTCGGCCTGTGTCAGGCCGCTCTTCTCGCGAAGATCACGCAGCAATTTGCGGAGCTTGATTTGGCGCGGCGAGCGCAGCGTGTCGCGCATTGCGGAAAGCCGGGATCGAGAATGACGGCTTCACCGCATAATCCTGCTCTAGGATTATCCCATTTTGGAATATGTTTGTAGTGGCTTGGGAGCCGACTGTGGGAGTAAAGCGTCATGACCAGAACGGAAGCACAGCCCTTCTTCGTGCGTGAAGACGACGGCATCGAGTATCTGCCGGCAGAGTGCTATGTCGCGGGCCTTCGGGCGTCGGAAGATGATGCGCCCACGGTCAGAATGACCTTGCCGACCGAAATCGTTGATCGCACCGTGCTGACGGGGGCACGGCTCTGCGTGTGGCTGGCGGCCGGCAGTGGCAGGCTGATCCTCGACGGCGAAGGCGTTGACAACGACACGCTGGACGCCGCGCTCGATGCCGGCCCCATGCGCGAGCAGACGCTGCTGACGTTGATCGAGGCGTGCCTCGATCCGGATCATCTGTCGATGGAAGAGGATCCGATTGCCGATCTCACCTCCTTGCGGGCACAGCTCGTCGAGGCGCTGACCAAGGTCGACGGTGCCTTGGCGCGCCTGCAGCGCGGTTAGTGGGTCCAGATGGGGACGGCTGTTCCCAGCACGTGCCCACGTTCGATCGGCCCGAAATAGCGGCTATCGAAGCTGCCGCTGATAGTTGAAAGCACGAAGAGCTCGGATGTCGCCAGGTGGCGGCATCCACGCCAGCGCGGCAGCAGGCGTCGTCGCGTATCCTTTCTGTCGGCTATGGCGCGGAACCGCCCGTTGATTGTCAGGAACGGGCCATGCCGACACACGGTGTCGCCAGGGATGGCAGCGACAGGCTTCAGCAGCAGCGCGTGCTTCGGCAGATAGCCGCGAGTATCCGCCAGCGCCTTCACCGCCTCAGGGAGTCGGATGACCGCCAGTTGGCCCTTTGATGGCATTCGCTTTGTCAACGCGTAGAGACCAATTGGTGTGCTTGGGCTGGGATTCCACAGCAGCCTTGGTACGCTTGCGTTTGTCGAGGCGAGTGCCAGCAGCGCGAGGCCCGTTGCTACCAGTATGACCAGGCGACGAAGTGCGGCTACTCTTCTTTCCCGTCGCCATTCGGGCCGCTCGCTCCTCCGACCACGCGAGGAGATCGCCACGACGGTAGACGATGCGGCCTCCGTGGCGTCGAAACTTCGGCCCCGTCCCCTTCCATCGATGATTGTCGAGCGTGCGCTTGGCCATGCGCAGCTCTGCGGCTGCTTCGGGAACAATGAGAAAGTCATCGGGATCGCTGTCTGCCTCCGGTGAGCGCCGCCTTGTTCGGCTCCCGCATCTCATCGATTCTTATGCGATCGTGATGGATCGATGAGAGCGGGGATGTGCCCACAATGTCGGATGTGGACACAAAAGTTAGGCGGCG
>JBFWXN010000007.1:0-120421 GCA_050187415.1 Hyphomicrobiaceae bacterium
AGGCCCGAACCGTTGACGCCATCCACGAACACATCGCCAAGCTCGTCGCCGCCATCTCACACAGCGAGTGCGAAAGCTACCTCAGGAACGCAGGATATGCTTCCAGCTAAACCTGAAGGACTCTAGAAGACTGGAGGCAAGAAACGTCCGACATCGCGGCGGACCTGATATGTGCGGTCTGATCGGCCAGAGCCTTCGGCCTGTGATGGGTGTGCCCTTGGTGCGAAACCCAGGGAGGAGCGGGACCGGGCGAACCGATCGCGTGTCCTCTCGGACCGTTCGGAGCTTTGGCTGTCGGGAGCGGCGCGGGAGGGCGCGATGGCTGCCACTGGCGGTAGCGTTCGGGGCGGCAGGGTATTCGGCGCCGCTGTTGCCGCCGTGGGGTGTTCTCGTGCAGGTGTACCGGCGGGCGCGACCGGCAGCTCGATTGATGGGGCTAGTGCAACTTGCGGTAGAGCGACGTCGAGGGACGGCCGCACCGACTGCGCCATCGCCGTCGAAGAAAGCAAAACGCTCGCCATCAGCGTTACGGTCCGGCGCATCGGAAGGACTCCAAATGGGCTGTGGCGGCCGACGGGCCGCCGCTTATGCGCACAATACCCTACTCTTACCGGCCACTGCAAAAGCTATTGATCGCGGTACCGATAATCCCGCGAGATGGTTTTTTCGGGGCTCAGTTCTCATCCATCTTGAGGGCTGCAATGAAGGCTTCCTGCGGGATCTCGACCGAGCCAAATTCCCGCATTTTCTTTTTGCCCTTCTTCTGCTTCTCGAGAAGCTTGCGCTTTCGAGTTATGTCGCCGCCGTAGCACTTCGCCAGCACGTCCTTGCGCAGAGCGCTGATGGTTTCGCGAGCGATGACCTTCGCGCCGATGGCAGCCTGGATCGGTATCTTGAAAAGGTGTTGTGGAATCAACTCTTTGAGTTTCTCGCACATGGCACGGCCCCGCTGCTCGGAGCGGCTGCGGTGTACGATCATCGAAAGGGCATCGACCGGTTCGCTATTGACGAGGATCGAGAGTTTCGCCAGGTCGCCTTCCTCGTATCCCTTGATGTGATAGTCGAATGAGGCATACCCGCGGGAGACTGATTTCAGACGGTCATAAAAGTCGAACACGACCTCGTTCAGAGGAAGATCGTAGACGAGCATGGCACGGGTGCCGGCGTAGGTCAGGTTCTTCTGGCGGCCCCGGCGATCCTGGCAGAGCTTCAGCACGGAGCCGAGGTATTCGTCGGGGACGAGGATCGTTGCTTCGATCCAAGGCTCCTCGATGTGGTCGATCTTGGTGAGTTCCGGCATGTCGGCCGGGTTGTGCATGGGAGTAATCGTGCCGTCGTTCATATGCAGGTGGTAAATCACGCTGGGCGCGGTAGTGATGAGGTCAAGATTGAACTCGCGCTCGAGACGCTCCGTGATGATCTCTAGGTGGAGGAGCCCTAGGAAGCCGCAACGAAAGCCCTGGCCGAGCGCCGCGCTGGTCTCCATCTCATAGGAGAAGCTGGCATCGTTGAGGCGCAGCCTGCCCATCGCTTCGCGAAGATCGTCAAAGTCGGCCGCATCGACGGGAAACAGGCCGCAGAAAACCACGGGTTGAGCCGGTTTGAAGCCGGGCAGGGGTTCGTCGGTGCCATTTTTCTCGTCGGTCACGGTGTCGCCGACCCGCGTGTCGGCAACCTGCTTGATGGCTGCCGTGAAAAAGCCGACCTCGCCGGGACCCAGCTCGCCGACGCTCTCCTGCTTGGGGCGGAAGATCCCCACTCTGTCGACCTGGTGGACGGCATCGGAGGACATCAGCCGGATCCGCTGGCCTTTCTTCATGACGCCTTCCTTGACCCGGACGAGCACGACGACGCCAAGATAGGCGTCGTACCAGCTATCGATCAGCAGGGCCTTGAGAGGCTTGTTACGCTCGCCGGTCGGCGGCGGAAGGCGCGAGACGATTGCCTCCAGTACTTTCTCGACATTAAGGCCGGTCTTGGCGGATACGCCGATGGCGTCCGACGCGTCGAGGCCGATGACATCCTCGATCTGCTGCTTGACGCGATCTTCGTCGGCGGCCGGAAGATCCACCTTGTTCAGCACGGGCAGGATCTCGAGGTTGTTGTCGAGGGCCTGGTAAACGTTGGCCAGTGTTTGCGCCTCGACGCCTTGGGAGGCATCGACAACCAGAATCGCTCCTTCACAAGCCGCGAGCGAGCGTGAGACCTCGTAGGCGAAGTCGACGTGGCCGGGTGTGTCCATCAGGTTCAACTGATAGGTCTTGCCGTCGCTCGCCTTGTAGTCGAGGCGGACCGTCTGCGCCTTGATGGTGATGCCGCGTTCTCGCTCGATCTCCATCGAATCGAGAAGCTGCGCCTCCATTTCACGGTCGGTGACGTTGCCACACAGCTGGATCAGCCGGTCGGACAAAGTCGACTTGCCGTGGTCGATGTGCGCGATGATGGAGAAGTTTCGGATCAGCGATGTGTCGGTCATGGGCGGGGAGATAGCATCTCCAACGACCGGAAAGAAGAGGCGGCACCATCTGTTCCCCTCGGTCTCAGCCGCTACCGTCCTTCAGCAGCCCCTTTGCCAACTCGAGGGCAACGAAGCCGTTGGAGGCCAGTTTCACCTGATGACGTTCCAGGAGCTGCATGCGCTGCAATGCCTCGCGTGGCTGCTTCTGGATGCCGGAGATGATCAGGCGACCGCCGCGGTTGCCGAGGTCCGTGGCCATGTCCTCGAGAGCCGACAGAGCGGTGGCATCGATGAGCGGCACGTCGCGCATGCGCAGAATCAGCACTTTAGGATGGGTGGCGCTCGATTTCAGTGCATCCGAGAGCGTACTCGCGCCTCCGAAGAACAGTGGGCCGCGGAGTGAGAGCACCTGTACGCCCTCCGGCAGCTCCATTCCGGTCAGAACGGAGCGCGGCTTTTCGATGTCGTCGAGGTCGTCGTCGAGCCTCGCCGCATGCCCGACCGCCCCGACGACGGCTTCGGACATACGATGCATGAACAGCATGCACGCCAGCCCGAACCCGACGCCGATCGCGACGTTGAGATCGACGACGACGGTCAGGGTCAAGGTTGCGAGCAGGACCAACCTGTCATCGAACGGCGCCCGGGCGAGAAAGTGGGCGATCTCCTTGGCGTCGATCAGTCGCCAGGATACATTGATGAGAACGGCCGCGAGGCAGGGCAGCGCCAGATACGACGCCACGGGTGCCATCAACAGCATAAAGATCAGCACAAATGCGGCGTGGAAGATGCCTGAGAGCGGTGTCTTGGCGCCGGCCGCGATGTTCGTGCCTGTACGAGCGATCACGCCGGTCGCCGGGAGACCGCCGAAAAGGGGCGATGCGATATTGGCGATGCCTTGTCCGAGCACCTCGGCGTTCGAGCGATGACGTCCGCCGGTGAGCGAGTCGGCCGCGACGGCCGACAGCAGGGATTCCACGCCCACCAGGAATGCAATCGTGAACGCCGACGGCAATACGGCCGCTATCATAGAGGGGGAGAGATCGGGGAGCCGAGGTGTCGGAAGCGAGCTCGGAATCCCGCCGAAGCGAGAGCCGATGGTATCGACTGGGAGGCCGAGCGCCCAGGCGATGCCCGAGGCAATGACGACAGCGAAAAGCAATCCCGGCCAGCGTGGGCGTAGGGCGCGCGTCAGAGAGATCGCGCCGAGCGTTACGCCTCCCACCAGCAATGCGGACGGGTTGAACGTTCCCTTGATGCTCCAAAGCGCCGTGAGCTTGTGCAGGAACTCGGCCGGCACCTCGCCCTGCAGACCGAGAAAATCCTTGATCTGGCCGATGGCGATAATGATGCCGATGCCGCTGGTGAAACCCAGGATGACGGGGCCCGGGATATATTTGATGTACGTTCCGAGGCGCAGGAGTGCCGCCGCGACCAGAATGAAGCCGGCAAGGAACGTTGCCGTCATGAGGCCGGTCATGCCTTGCACGGCGATAATATTGGCGACGATGACGATGAAGGCGGCGGCGGGACCGCCGATCTGAAATCGGCAGCCGCCGACCGCGGAGATGAAGAAACCCGCGATCACCGAAGTCACGAGGCCGCGATCCGGGGTGGCGCCCGCTCCGATCGCTATGGCCATCGACAACGGTAGCGCCAATATCGCGACCGTCAGACCGGCCAGCAGGTCGCTCATCAGCCGGCCGGTCGAATATCCCTCGCCGAGAGCAATAATCAGCTTGGGTATGAAGTGCGCCACGTATGGCAATTTTGCCGGCGCCGGCATGGCCTGCTTGGGTGCGGCCGCTTGTCCGTCTTGCATCCTATGGGCCCTGCGCGTTCCAACGCTGAACTCCAGCATCCGGACATATGTAGCGCCGGGCCCTGGAACTACTCAAGCACAGCAAGGTAACAAAACGACAACAGACGGCCCGAGGGCCGTCTGTTGTCACCGTTCGATGCGTTTTGTCGCAACTCTGTCCCTGCCTACCTCATTTGCTGATCGTCTTCACAATGGACGAGGTGGGCCGGGTGCTGTTGCTGACCGGGCCTTTGATTTGAGCTGCAACCTTCTCGTCGAATTCGGGCAGCGATTTTACGGTGGTTTTCGAGGTTACGTGCACGATCTTGTAGCCTCCGGCCTTGAGCTGCTTGAGAAGGTCTGCGGCCCCGTGCGCCGTCACCTTCTGGAAGTCGTGCAGCAGCAAGATGCCCTTGCCGTGCTTCTCGAGCTTCTTCATCAGCGAAGCGACCATTTTCTCGCTGCTCTTGGCTTTGAAGTCGAAGGAATCCATGTCCGTCGACCACACGCCGATGTTCCGCTCGCCCACATATTTGATCATCTCCGGCGGATGCTGGAGCGCGGGGAAGCGCATGAAGGAACTCAATCTGTCGGCATTCTCGCCAAGGCTGCGCCGCACGGCGCTGATACCCATCTCGATCTCTGCCTTGCGCTGGTCGTCATCGAGACGCTTGCTGCCCAGATTGGCGTGCGAAAACGTGTGCGAGGCAATCGTATGCCCGGCGGCAGCAACCTGGTGCAGGATCTCGGGATGCCACATGGCATGCTTGCCGATGATGAAGAACATCGCCTTCGTGCAGTGATCGGCGAGCGCTTTGAGAACCATCGGCGTCGTGCCCGGCCACGGACCGTCGTCGAAGGTCAGGACGACCTCCTTCGGCTCGAGGAAATCGTGCTCCTTGAAATGCTCGAAGCCAAATCCCGGTCCGCCAGTCGTGTCGATCTCGACGACACGCGACACGCCGAGTGCATTCGGGTTGCCGGGACAGTCGGCGGCGGCCGGCAAGGCCATTGCGGGCAGCACCATTGCCAGCAATGCCACTGGCGCTCTCTTCAACATGGGCAAGCCTTTCCGAATCGCGAAGTTGCGAAACCAACGGACGGATGCCAGTGCTCGCGCGGATCGAGCCGCCCCTGCAAGTCGTGCGGACGGGGAGTGCGGATTTTTGCGGAATAGTGTGACCGTCAAACGTCATCAGGGATTGTGCGCCGGCCGGTCTCGCGACATTTCGAATGGGCCAGGTACGTCTGCCAAAGGGCGGGCAAGCGCGCGGCGGCGGTCATGTCCCAGGCGTAAGACGCAAAACTTCGCCATCCGCCTCGTCGGTGAGCAACCAGAGGGCGCCGTCCGGAGCCTGCCGGACATCGCGGATGCGCTTGCCGCGATCACGCAGAAGCACCTCCTCGGCCACGACCCGCGGACCGTCGAGAACGAGGCGGTGCAGCGTGCGTTCCGCCAGCGCACCGACCAGGAGATTACCCTTCCAGTCAGGCCAGAGAGTGCCTGTGTAAAAGGCCATGCCGGAGGGAGCAATAGAGGGTACCCAATAGTAGGCCGGCTGTTTCATGCCATCCTTGTGCGTCGCCTCGTGCAAGCGAGCGCCGGAGTAATCGATGCCGTAGCCGATGACGGGCCAGCCATAGTTGGCGCCACGCTCGATGATGTTCACCTCGTCTCCACCGCGTGGGCCATGCTCGACGATCCATAGCGCCCCCGTCGACGGATGAATGGCGGCGGCCTGGGGATTACGGTGGCCGTAGCTCCAAATTTCGGCGCGGGCACCGGCTTTCCCGACAAATGGGTTGTCGGAAACGGCGCTGCCGTCCGGCGCCAAACGGACCACCTTGCCCCAGTGGCGGCCGAGATCCTGAGCGAAGCGCATCTCGAACCGTTCGCCGAGGGTGACGAACAGGTTGCCATCGGGCGCAAACGCCAGCCGCGAGCCGAAGTGGAGGCCGCTACGCAGGGCGGGCTCCTGGCGAAAGATCACGGCAAGCTCCTCGAAGCGCTCTTCGCCACGATCCCCGACCAGTCGGGCACGTGCCACGCTCGTGCCGTTCGTGCGTTCGCCGCGCGGCTCCGAGAATGTCAGGTAGACGAGGCGGGATCGCGCGAAGTCAGGCGCAAGGGCGATATCGAGTAGACCGCCTTGACCTGTCGCGGCGACTTTCGGAGCCCCCGAAAGCGGCTGGGAAAGCCTGCCGTCCGTCGAGACGATGCGCACTCGGCCGGGACGCTCGGTCACCATCGTGCGGCCGTCGGGAAGAAACGCAAGGCCCCACGGATGTTCGAGGCCTTTCGCTACGACACCCACCGCAATGGCTGATTTCGAAGCGGCAGGCGCTTTGGTCTGCTCGGCGTATGCCAATCCGATCCCCATCCCGCCATGCGCGATCACAAGCGTGGCCAGCGTGACGATGCGGAACAGGCGGGATCTGATTTGTTCGAACGGTCTCGTGGTGAGCATGCGAACTCCTGGCTTCCGTTGCCTCGGCGTCGTCGGCCGACCGGTGCTACAGCGGGCGACGGGCGCGGATCGCGGCGGCAAGCGTGCCTTCGTCGAGGTAATCGAGTTCGCCGCCAACCGGCACTCCCTGCTGCAGAGCGGATACCGTGATGCCGCTCGCGCCGAGTTGCTCACGCAGATAGTGAGCGGTCGACTGACCTTCCACTGTGGCATTGAGGGCCAGCAACACCTCTTTGACCGGAGGCTCCGCCCGGGCGAGGAGGCGCGGAATGGTCAACTGCTCCGGGCCGATGCCGTCGAGCGGCGACAGGTGTCCGCCGAGCACGTGATAGAGTCCGTTAACAACACCTGCGCGCTCGAGGGCCCATAGGTCACCGATCTCCTCGACGACGACGATCAGCGTGCGATCGCGACGTTCGTCGCGGCAGATCGTACAGGGCGATATCGTATCGAGATTGCCGCAATCGGCACACTCGCTGAGCCGCTCGGCCGCGTCGGCCATGGCGCGCGACAGCGGCTCGAGGAGATCGGCGCGACGCTTCAGAAGAGCCAAGGCAGCCTTGCGCGCCGAGCGCTTGCCCAGCCCGGGAAGTCTGGCCAGGAGCTGGATCAGGCGCTCGATCTCGGGCCCTTGCGTATTGCGAGACATGATCGGGGCTGGCTCCCGCCTTCCTGGATGCTGGTGTCCAGCGCCGAACATAGTGGTGGCGAGGACCCGCCGCCAGTCGTCACCCCGCCCCCGGCGGTCGCGTGGGCATTGTCGCTTGCGGTGCCGGGGCAGCCCGGCCTAGCCTTGGCCGAGTGGGGACGGCAACTCGCGACCGTCGCGCGGAGGCATCGAGTTCGCGAAGAGCGGAGCCGGGACAAAAGCGACCAGTGGAGAGACCGCCAATGATCTATGTTGTCGAAATGGACTTCCGCAGTCCGGAGCGCGAGCACGACTGGCACACATGGTACATCGAGCACACAGCGCATCTCGTGCGCTCCGTGCCTGGCTTCACGGGCACACAGCGCTTTCGGTCGCTCAATACGTCGCCGTCTCCATGGGTCGCGCTGCACGAGGTTGCCGGCCCCAAGGTATTCGAGAGTCCGGAATACAAGGGTGGCGGGGGGCCGAAATCTACCGGCGACTGGGCGCGCGAGCACATCAATTGGCATCGAAATCTCTTCGACGGCACAAGGGAGACACCCGACGTGGCCTTCGACCAGCACCTCCTGATGGCCGAGGGTGATGCGGCCTTGCCGGCGGCACTTGAAGCGCGCGCCATACGTCTCGACTGTATCGGCCTCGACAAGTCGAGCCAGCGTCGGTCGATTGTGCTGGTTCCAGCGGGCGGCCTCACGGCGAGCATGTTCGGTATGCCCGGTGTTCGCGTCCTGAAGCCGTTCACGCCAAAGATGCGAAAGTAGGCGCGGCAAAGGTCGCGCCTTGATTTTCAATGTGGTGGTGAAGCGGCCGCTGCAAGCGTTCAGGTTTCGGGCACTTGGAGGATAGATATGAGGCCAGCGAGCTATCGCCGCGTCGTGCTTGCGCGCCGTCCGCCCGGAGAACCGGTGGAGAGCGACTTTCGCATCGAGGACGTGGCGATGCCCGTTCCCGGCACGAACGAGGTGCTTGTGCGGGTGATTTACCTGTCGCTCGATCCCTATATGCGCGGGCGCATGCGCGAGCAGGCGTCCTATGCCAAGCCGGTGGGCATCGGCGATGTCATGGAGGGTGGAACGGTCGGCGAGGTCGTCGCCTCCAACAATCCTGGCTTCAAGGCTGGCGACATCGTCGAGGCGCGCCTTGGGTGGCAGGAGTATGGGCTCAGCCCCGGCCACGCCTTGAGACTCATCGATCCATCCCTGGCACCGATTTCGACGGCCAACGGCATTCTCGGAATGCCTGGCATGACGGCGTGGTTCGGGCTTCACAAGATCGGTGAGCCGAAGCCGGGCGAGACCGTGGTCGTTTCGGCGGCGTCGGGCGCGGTGGGACAGGTTGTGGGCCAGCTCGCCAAGCTCAACGGATGCCGCGTGGTGGGTATCGCAGGCGGGCCGAGGAAGTGCGCATTCGTCAAGGACGATCTCGGCTTCGATGCGGTTGTCGACTACAAGGCCGGGCGAATTGATTCCGATCTGCAAGCGGCGTGCCCAAACGGCATCGACGTCTATTTCGACAATGTCGGCGGTCCGGTGACAGATGCCGTCATTCCCCTCCTCAACTTCTGGGCGCGCGTGCCGCTTTGCGGCTCGATCTCCGCCTATAACGCCGAGAAGCCGGAGATGGGGCCGCGGCTGCTGTGGCCGATGGTCGGCCGGCGCGTGCGGATGCAAGGCTTCATCGTGTCGGATTTTGCGCCGTTCTTCGAGCCTGCCCGCCGGACGATGGGTGAGCTCGTCCGCGCGGGGCGCCTCAAATTCAAGGAGGATATCGTCGAGGGGCTGGAGCGCGCGCCGCGCGCGTTCATCGGACTTCTTCGGGGAGAGAACTTCGGCAAGCTGCAGGTTAAGCTCGGGGCGGAGCCGGAGGCGAGATGACCGCGCAAGGCCGGCCGAGAACCAAGCGCCGACATAACCTTTCCAATCGGCGCGGGGATGATATGGGTAAGACACAAACGCCCCGACAGTTCGCCGGGGCGTTTCATTTTGTGCCGATCGTCCGCAAAACTCCGGCTCTCGATTACTTCCCGACGCGCACTGTCGCGTAGCCCGACAGCACGACGTCGCCCTTCTGGTTTGTCGTGGTGATCGCCATGTCGACCAGCGTGTCACCGCTTTCCTCGCGGATCGCCTCGACGACGGCCTTGCCAGTGAGGTCGTCGCCCGGCCAGACCTGATTGGTGAAACGGACGCCGTACTTCTTGACGTTCTCCGCCCCGAATCGGTCGGTCACGACGCGGCCCGTCATGCCCATGGTGAGCATGCCATGGGCGAAAACACCCGGGTATCCCGCCGCTTCGCGGCAATACACGTCGTCGGTGTGCAAAGGGTTATAGTCCCCCGAGGTGCCCGAATACATGACGAGAAGGGTGCGCTTCAGGTCCTTGACCAGAACGTCCTCGAAGGTATCGCCGACGGAGATCTGGCTCGCTTTCATTGGCATATCGTCGGCTCCTTATTTCTGGTCCACGGGACGTTCGGTTCTGACGCTGACGCCGCGTGAGATGCAGACGAGATCGCCCTTGGAGTCCCGGTACTCCATGACGCGCTCTGTGAAGACGAGCTTGCCGGCACGCTTGCTCTCCTTCTCCCAGGTCTTGCCGAGCTTCTCGATGACCTTGAGAACGTCGCCGGGCATGACAGGGCGGATGAACTCGAAGTGTTGTTCGGCATGGAGGCCGCCCGAAGACGATGGTTTGCCCTTGACGCCGGAGGGGTCCTTGCCGGAGCCGAACCAATCCACGTCCGGTTTCGGGCGCAAGTGGTAGTCGGGATCGAACTGCGCGACGGCGCGCGGAAATGTCGGGGGCGCTGCAGCGGATTCGAGCCCGGTGTCGGGAACCGAATAATCGCCAATCGAGCGACGAAACATCATGATATGCGTCGCTTCGACGGGGAAGGTCACAGTTTTTTCGTTTTCCATGTTCTCGTCTGCCGTGTCCTCTGCTGGAGTTTTCTGTTGCCGCCGCGTCGGGCGGCGCTGCGGCAAGCGTCTGTTTGATGCGTCTTGGTCGGCACTGGCCCGCTCTGGATGTGCAGCAGCGTGGATATCCGCTTTCGAACCGCCTTTGGCCTACTTGCGTCCTGCCGAGACGCCACCGTCCACCATGTAGACACCGCCCGTGCAGAAACTCGACTCGTCCGAGGCGAGGAACAGCATCATCCGCGCGACTTCTTCGGGCGTGCCATAGCGGCCGAGCGGCGTGCCGGCGGCCATCGGCTGGTCGTTGCGTCCGCCGAAGCCGCGCATCTTCTCGAGAGAGGCGATCATCGGGGTATCGATCGGGGATGGATTGACTGTGTTCACTCGGATTTTCTTGTCGGCGCCTTCGAGTGCGGCAGAGCGCATCAGGCCGATCACCGCATGCTTCGAGGCGGTGTAGGCCGAGAGATTGGACGTGGCGCGGATACCGGACGTGGACGATGTGATGACGATGGAACCGCCCGATGCCTGCATGGCCTTCATCGCATATTTCAAGCCAAGCCAGACGCCGCGAACGTTGACGGCGATGACCTTGTCGAACATCTCTGCAGGATATTCGACCAGCGACGACGTGATGCCTTCGATACCCGCATTGAGGATGGCAATGTCGACGTTGCCGAACCGCGACATAGTCTGGTCGACGAGGTTCCTGACGGCGCCTTCGTCGGTCACATCGGTCAGACAGACGGCGGCGGATGCACCAATCTCGTCGGCAACGTCCTGCAACGGCTCAGCCAGGACGTCGGCGAGCATGACCTTGGCGCCTTCGGCCGCAAAGAGGCGAGCAGCCGCGGCGCCTATACCGCGCGCGGCTCCCGTTATGATCGCCACCTTGCCGTCCAGTCTCGCCATGGTCGTTCTCCCGGAACCGATTTGAACTTCTATTCCGGGATCATTCCGTGTCGGCGTGATGACGTCAATGTTGTGGTAACTCTGCTGCTTCCGCGTCCGGTCGGTCGGGCGACGCCGTATGTCAGCGGCCTTTGAACTGAGGCTTTCGTTTCTCCATGAAGGCGCGGCGGCCTTCGATATAATCCTCGCTGGCGAAACAGACCGTCACCATTTCATCGACGGCAGCGCGGTTGCGTACGGATTCGTCGGTGACGACAGCATCGATCGCCATCTTGGCCGTCTTCATGGTGAGCGGGGCGTTCTCGGCGATGCGGCCAGTGTAATCCTTCACGTAGCTTTCCAAGCCGGCGACGGGAACGACACGATTGACGAGCCCCATCTGCAACGCTTCCGCCGCGTTGAATTTGCGCGCGGTGAAGAAAATCTCTTTGGCATACGATGCGCCGACCACATCGACGAGACGCTTCATGCCGCCGTACCGATAGCCGAGGCCCAGGCGGGCCGCAGGCACAGCGAAGACCGAATCGTCGCTCGCAATGCGCACGTCGGTATTGAGCGCCATGCCGAGGCCGCCACCGATGCATATTCCGCGGATCATGGCGATGGTCGGCTTGGTGCAGGCTTGTATGACGGCTGCTGCCTCGTCGCCGGCGGCGTTGTAGATCTTTACGTCGTCGGGGCTCGACCGTTTCTTCTCGAACTCGGAGATGTCGGCGCCCGATACGAACGCCTTGTCGCCGGCGCCGGCCAGTACAATGCCGCGCACCTCCGGATCCTCTTCGAAAGCCTTGATGATCTTGGGGATGGCGAGCCACATCTCGAACGATACGGCGTTGCGCTTCTCTGGCTGGTTGAAGATCATCCAGCCGATACCGCCATCCTTCTTGGCGATCATCTTCGTGGTGCCGAATTCCATGGGGCTCTCCTCGTGATCCGTGGTCGTTGGGGGCGCTCGGCGCCGTCGGGTGCGGGCCAACTTGCCCGATTAGGGCACGCTTGTCGCGGGGGATGGTGAAGCTTGCCGCTGTGATCACGGCGTATCGGCGGGCTACACGCGAAGTCCGCGGTTCCCAGGCTTCAGCCCTTCGTCAAGTGCCAGATCGCAAGGCCGGCGGCAGCCGCCGGAACAGCGAAAACGATAAACAGGATCGGCGTCTCCTGTTGTACCGTGTAACCGGCCTTCGTGACACCGACCCACATGTTGACGACGGCCACCAAGAGCCAGGCCGGCATGAAGACCTTAGCGGCTAGCGCGGCGCGGGCTGCGTCACCGCCCCACAATTTGCCGAACAGGGCAAATACGCCCAGCAGCACGAGTCCGCCGACAATCACCTGGATCATATGCACGTCGTGCTTCTCCGATCGAACCTTCAATCAGATGCTGTTCAAGCATCGGCGTATTTGGCGATCTTGCCGCGCCAATCGAGGGCATCTTCGGGTGTCTTGACGACCGGTGCGAGGCCGGCCATGGCCGTGACCGGGACCAGCACACGATCGACCCCCATCGCCGCGAGCGCCGGAATGTCGTCGAGGCTGTCGGGCAGGCTCACGGTAATCTCCAGCGCGTCCGGATTGCGGCCGGCCTCGCGAGCGGCCTGGCGGGCAAGTTCAAAGAGCTCTTTTGGGGCCCCGCGCGCCGGAAAGAAGCCGTCGCCGAGGTGTCCGGCACGTCGCGCGGCGGCTGGAGAATGTCCGCCGACGATCAGCGGCACGTGGCCGTTGACCGGCTGGGGTTGGCAGTAGGCGTCCCTGAAGCGGATGAACTCGCCCTCGAAAGTCGGTTTTTCCGAACCCCAGAATTCGCGGAGTGCGAGCATATATTCGTCGGTGCGACGACCGCGATCCTCGAACGGGACACCGAGAACCTCGAACTCCTCCTTCAGCCAACCGACGCCGATGCCGAGCAGCACGCGACCGCCGGACATGTGGTCGAGCGTTGCGACCTGCTTGGCGACCACGGCGGGCTGATGCTGCGGCAGGATCATAATGCCGGTGGCGAGTTTCACCTTTTTGGTCGCGGCGGCAACGTAGGCCATCCAGATCAACGGGTCGGGTAATGGAATGGCATCGTTACCACCGGCCATTTTGCCGCCCGTGGCGTATGGATATGAAGAACCATAGCCACCGGGGACGACGGTGTGCTCCACCGTCCAGATCGACTCGAAGCCGGCAGCCTCCGCCGCCTGAGCGAGCGCCACGGCCTTCGCCGGATCGACGTAATCTCCCGTGTTGCAATAGCGCAGGCCGAATTTCATTGGTTTCTCCCGTGTTCCCTGGTTGTCGGCGGCGGGGGCCCCGGATGCGTTCCGGTCGTGCGATCAGACGCCGGCCGTGCTCATCGCGGCGATGCGCTGCAGCATGGCACTGTCGGGGCGGGCCAGTTCCTCGACGACGGTAAAGTGGTTGGTTTGGGGTACGATCACGCATTCGGCCCTGACGCCTGCCTTGCTCCACGCTGCGGTGATCTCAAGCGCCTGGCGAAAGAATTCCTGGCTCTCGTCGCCGCCGGCGGCCGCAACGAACGTGCAACCCTTGGGCGGAGGCGACCAGAACAGGGGGCTTGCCTCTCTCGCCTTGGCTGGGTCCAGCTTCAGGGCTTCGTTGATGCTCGTCGGCAGCAGTGGTGACAATTCGAATATACCCGAGATCGCGTAGGCCGCCTTGACGAGATCAGAGGGGACGCCATCGACTTTCGACCAGTCGGTCGCGAGCATGGACGCGGCGAGATGTCCGCCGGCCGAGTGGCCGACCACAACGAGGCGCTGCCTGGTTCGCTGCCATATCGCGGCAAGGCACTGGCGCAACTCGCTGATGATGTCGATCACGCCGACAGCCGGGCACAGCGAGTAGGATGGCAGCGCGACCGACACGCCGCGGAGATTCAACTGCTTCGCGACGAAGCCGTTGTCCTTGCGGTCGCCGCGCTGCCAGTAGCCGCCGTGGATGTAGACGACGATTGCCGCGTTCGTGCCGCCGCTTGCGGCACGGTAGAGATCGTAGCGGTTTCGCTCGCCTTTGCCGTAGACGAGGTCCGGCTCGACCTTGCCGTCCTTGAGCCATGCCTCGGTCGCAGCCTTCCAGCGGCTTTGGATGTCCGGGTGCTCGGGCACGCGGCGCCGGTTGTAGTACTCGGCCTCGAGGTCGAGCGCGGTCATCGTTCTCTCCGTCCGGGTTTGTCGTCTCTACGCGATGTTCCAGGCCAGCTTAGGCCGGATTGTCCTGGCTGCCCAATAGGGAGTGGTCGACACCGGGGGAGGCGTGGCAGTCTGGCGCCAGGACTCGCGGACAGCCAACCTGGGAGATGCACGCCGATGGCGCGGAATGACAACTGGGGATGGCGTGCTCGCATCGGCATGTTCATCGTCGGCAGCGAGGCCGTGCCGGAAGCCGAATGGTGGGCGATGATGCCCGACGGGGTATCCGTGCACGTGGCACGCGTAACCGCACGCGCGCCTTGGGCGGCTTGGAATGATGATCGATCAGGTGTCGATCTCGCCGCGGATGTCGTGCGCGGTGCGCGTCAATTCGCGTCGATGCGTTTGACGGCCGCTGTCATTGGCCACAGCTCGAGCAGCATCATCGGCGGAAAGGGATGGGACGAGGCGACCGTGGCGGCGCTCTCGCGCGAGCTTGGGCCGGGCGTGGCGGTCACGACGAATGGCCTCGACAGTGTCGCCGCATTTCGAGCATCGGGCATATCGCGCCCGTTCGTGGTGCTGCCGCCCTGGTTCAACGACGCGACAGTGTCGCGCGCGGTTGAGTATTACGCGGCGCTGGGTTTTGCGCCCGCGGGGCATCTGCGCTTTGATCCGGGCCGCAAATGGCGGGACCTCCCGCCGGGCGATCTTTACCCGCAAGGCATGGGTTTCGAGCAGGAGGTCGAGCCGCTTTATCGGCAAATCCGGGAACGGTGCCCGGCCGACGCGGACGGGGTGTTCATCGCGGGTACGGGATTTCGCTGCGTCGCGATCCTTGAAGACCTGGAGGCCGATCTGGCCAAACCGGTACTTTCGGCGAACCAGGTGAGCCTATGGCATTGCCTGCGGCTTTCGGGTGTGCGCAGTCCCGTGACCGGCTACGGGCGGTTGCTGGGGATTTAGTATCGAGGATCCTCTGAAGAAGGCTCGGAAGGATCGCTTGCAGAAAGCGAATAGGAACGCAGATCCGACGTCGGGCGCAGGGTTCTAATTGTTGGGCGTGTATCGCCAGTACTTGCCCGTACGCGCCTCGGCGACGGCGTAGAGGGGGAAGCGTATGTCAGGCGGGCGCGTGCCGGTTTCGATAAGCAGCCGGATGTCCTTCAGGATATGGCTGCGCTCGGCATAGTCGCTGTGGTTCGTCGAGAGCAATGGGTTGGTGCTCGCCTTGGAAATGTCGATGGTATCGAGGTTGCTCAGGATGACAGGGCCATCGGCGGGCACGTCGCCTGCGCGAGGAATGCCGTCGGCCTGTCGCGACAGGATCAGCGCCTTGTCTTCGTTCGAGGCGTAGAGCGTGCGGCCGGCGCCGACCTTGAGCTGTGCCGTGATCTCGGAAAAAAGGTCTCGGTCGACGTCGGGAGCTGCGAACACGATCTGGCCGAGCTTACTCTGAAGGGCGCGGTCGCTACCCGTTTGCACGGTGCGCAAGGCCTCGATCAGTGGACGATTGCCCATGCTGTGAGCGACGATGTGGATCTGCTTGACGCGTGTCTCCTTGGCGAGGCGGCCAAGGAACTCGATCAGATAGCGCTGTGATCGCGCCGCGCTGTTCAAGTCGTAGGAATAGTCGACATAGGTGCCGCGCGACGGCCAGCTGTACATCGCCGTCAATCCGTCGAACTCGAGGTCGTGGGCGATCTGGGCCGCGCGATAGAGAGCGTCGTCGAACGACGTGTTGTAGCCGTGCACGAAGACGAGGGCCTGGTCCTTGGCGTGGATGGCGCGGTCGAGCTCGCTGTTGGCGCGGCGCGACAGCTCGAGGGCGTCGAGCACGCGCAGGCTGGCGATGGTGAAGTGCTTCGCAGGGCTCTCGGTCTCCCGGTAGTAGTGGACATTGAGAAACGTGTACTGGCGAGGCCGCGGGATGGTGCCGACCGCCCGAGCCGTCCGCGGGATGGTGACGACGGCCGCGCCGGTGACGAGCTTGTTGCCACGCTCGGTGGTTGGCTTTGCGTAGACGATCGGTGCGATGGCCTCGATCGAACTCGTCACGAGCGGCGTGTGCGACACCGGATTCGGCGCCGGTATCGGACTCGGTCCGATCACCTGGGTGTCGACCTTGCGGTCGGTGCCCCAGAGCACCGTGACGACGTCGAACAGGTTCTCTTTGGTGTTCGGCGTCGCGTCTGCCGCGCGAGGCAACGTGAGGCTGCGGGTGCGCGGGGCCGGCGCCGTGACTGGGCCTCGCGCGGTCAGCATCTGCCCAGCCCGGCTCGGGTTCAGCATGGCGATCGTGTATGGCACGGGATCGGTTGCGACGCGCTCGCGGCCGGCGATCTCCGGATCAGTGCGTGCGACCGTCGCAGGTCGGTCGGCAACGACAGCTTTGGCCTCAGGCGAGGGCGGTGGCAGGGTCGGCAGAGCGCCCGAGCATCCCGAGAGACCCAGGAAAACGACGAGGATAGCAACGTGCACGTGTCGAATGCGCATGATCCCGGACAATCACAACTGGGCTCAGGACGCCGCCGGCTGAACCCGGCTGCCACGTCAAACGCGGCTTGCACTCGAAAGCATGGAATTGCGTTTGCGCATGTCGGCAAAACGCAGAATCGTTAGATTTTTGAATACCGGTGCAACGATGATCCCGCAAGGACATGCCGGCAACGCCAGGCGACCAGATGCAGGTTTCCCACAGCGCCGCTATCACAAACGGCACCGAGTTCGAGGATCGGCCGTGCGCATTCGGGCGGCTCAAGAGCCCCGCAGGAAATCAAATGCGAAGCCCTCGCCCTTGCGGCGGATATGACCGCAGGACGGCGTCGCGAAGTGCTGCGGCATGACGACAGCTCCGGTGTCAGCGTGCTTGTCGATCAGGGCTTTGCGCGAGACGCGGGACGCGTCCATGTCGAAATCGGCACGGCAGGAGAGATCGGGAAAGAGGATCTGCATGGGGTGATGCAGTACGTCCCCGACGAACACGCCCTTTTCGCCCGCGGACGCGATATTGACAACGACGGCGCCCGGCGAATGGCCATGGCATGGCTCCAACGAGATGCCGTGGTCCAATTCGTAGTCGTCGGCGACGAGCACGGCTTTCTTTGCGCGGATGAGAGGTAGCACACTGTCCTCGAACGACATCAGGTGAATGTTCTCGGACTTGCTCTGCGATGTCTCGTAGGCGGTGTTCCAGTAGTCGTACTCGCGCTTGGCCATGATGTAGCGCGCGTTTGGAAACGTCGGCACCCACTGTCCGTCCTCGAGGCGGGTGTTCCAGCCGACGTGGTCCCAGTGGAGGTGCGTGCACATGACATGCGTGACCTCTTCGGGCTTGACGCCCAGTCCGGCAAGGCCGCCGAGGAAGTCCTTCTTGCCGATGTCGAACTGCTCGCGGCCGGGTCGCCGCTTGTCTATGCCGCAGCAACTGTCGATCAGGATCGTGTGGTGGCCGGTCTTCAGGACGAAAGAGTGGAAGCTCATGACAACGCGGCCGTCGTCTGTGATGCGGCCTGGGAGCTGGCGGCGGGCTTCTGCGAGAATCTCATCCGTGACCGCCGGCAAAAACTCTTTGGCCGCGAAGGCTGGAAACTCCAACTCCGCGACGCGGCCGATGGAATAGTCGCCAAGCTTGAACGCGTGCATTGCGAACACCTCCGGGGATGGTGAGGGCGATCGTACCAACCTGATCGTGAAGACGTGTGCAGTTCCGAACCGGCCTCAATCCAGCTTAAAGCCGCGGCGTTTGACGTATGTGCCGAAGTCGGCCCGCTCCGGCACCGCATAGTGGCGGGCCTTCTCCTCGCTCCAGCCGTAGTCCTCGGCTTCGCCGAATACAGCGACATTACGCTGCTTGCGATAAGGAAAGATGGCGTTGCGGCGGCGATCGTAGCCGCGCACGGCGGCGTCGGTTGCCTCCGCGTAGCGGTTATGGTGGACCGTAAGGCCCAGTGGCAAACGCGCCGAGACGAAGGCGGGACCTGCCGGAACGCCGACGCCGAGGCCCGCGACCGGGAAAACATGATCGGGGAGCTTCAGAAGCTCGCTGACCTCCTGGGCATGATTGCGGATGACGCTGATTGGGCAGCAGCCGTATCCTGCTGCCTCGGCAGCGAAAACGAATGCTTGCAGCGCGATGCCCGCGTCGACGGCCGCGTTGAAGAAAGCGTCGAGATGGTCGTTGGCGAAGGCATGGCCGCGCCATTCGTGCACCTGCCTCTGGCGACGGTTGTTGCCAAGAA
This sequence comes from Hyphomicrobiaceae bacterium, assembly GCA_050187415.1. GTDB lineage: Bacteria > Pseudomonadota > Alphaproteobacteria > Rhizobiales > Hyphomicrobiaceae. The sequence goes on from JBFWXN010000007.1 coordinate 18,583, forward strand.
AGACCAAAAGATGCGGGCAACCGGGGATCCAGTCCTGATCCGCCAGCAGGTCGTTGATGCGCGCGCGGAGGCCCGCGTCTTCGACAATCAGAATGTCTCGCTGCTGAAGATCGCTTTTCGAGGGTGCCGAGAGGGCAATGGCCGCGAGCGTCTGCAGGACTTCCGGCGGCATTGGCTCCGGATTGAACCGGCGCACGACACCTCGCCCTGCCATCGTGCGCAGGGCGGCGCTTTCGGCCATTGCCTCCGGTACGGTGCCCATGTCGCCGAAGCGCAGGTCGAGCAGCTCTTTCAAGGTTTTCATCGGGGGTTGCCTTCGGGTTCGCCGTCGAGTGCGGTCTTGAGCTGGAGGAGGTCGCGCCAAGCCTGCCGCTTGGCCTCGGGCTGGCGGAGCAAGTAGGCCGGATGGAGTGTGGGCATCAGGCGGATCGAGCGACCGGCAATCGTGACGTCCCGCCAGCGACCGCGCAACTTGAGAATGCCGTCCGGAGTCGCGAGCATGGCCTTTGCTGCGGGGCCGCCGAGGGTGAGGATGAACTCGGGTTCGACCAACTCGATCTGACGTTCGAGAAAGGGTCGGCAGATTTGGGCTTCCTCGGGCGTCGGTGTGCGGTTCCCAGGCGGCCGCCAATACACGATATTGGTGACGTGGACGTCCGCCTCGCTCAGCGCGATCGCCGCCAGCATGCGATCGAGAAGCTGTCCCGCCCGCCCGACAAACGGCTTTCCAGCGATGTCTTCATCCCGCCCTGGAGCCTCGCCGATGATCATGACACGGGCCACTGGATGACCGCGATAGAAGCACGTTGTCTTGGCGGTCGCCTTGAGAGGGCAGCCGTCGAATGCGCGCAGATGCTGTTCCAGCTCGGCAAGAGTCCGCGCCGAGCGCGCCGCATCGCGTGCCGATGCAATGGTCTCGAAGTCGCGTCTTGGCGGCATTGGCCGGGATGCTGTCGGAGGAACGCTCGGCGGTGTGCCTCGCGCGTGTCCGGGCGAGTCGGAGCCCGGCTCGCGTGGCGTGCCGCTTCGACGCGACGTCTCTGGTGGTTGCGATGACATGGAGGGGCCGCGCCGCGCGATGGGAGGCGACGGCGATGAGGCCCCTTCCGCATCCGGCCAGGCAAAATCGCCCCCCGGTTTCGCGTCGGCCCTCGACGTCCAATCGATCGGCTCGTCGTCCAGCGCGTCGGCCACGCCGGCTTCGCGCCACCACGCCAGCAGCCCCAGCAGCTTCTCTCTTTGCTCGGCGTCTTCCATCGCGGCCGAAGCATAGCGCGCCACGCGCCGGGCGCCAGAGGCAGGCGGCATCCATCGCTGCGGCACGAGCCACGATTCCGGCTTCGAAGCTTGACGTTCGGGTCGACAACCACCTATCGAAACGCTGCGGATAAGTATTTTCGGAGCGGGTTGAGATGGCTGAGAGCGCTGACGAACTGCCGGCACGCGAGGCGATGGAATTTGACGTCGTGATCGTGGGCGCAGGGCCCGCCGGACTTTCGACGGCGATCAGGCTGAGGCAGCTTTCTCAGGACAGCGGACACGACATCTCAGTTGTCGTGCTGGAGAAGGGCTCGGAGGTCGGCGCACATATTCTGTCCGGCGCAGTGATCGACCCGATCGGGCTCGACCGCCTCGTTCCGGACTGGCGCGACAAGGACGCGCCATTGACCACCCAGGTCACGGAGGATCGGTTCTATTATCTCGGGCCGGCTGGCGAGATGAGGCTGCCGAACGTCATGATGCCGCCGCTGATGAACAATCACGGCAATTATATCGGCAGCCTCGGCAACGTGTGCAAATGGCTCGCCGAGCAGGCGACGGAGCTTGGTGTCGAGATTTACCCGGGCTTCGCCGCGGCAGAGGTGCTCTACGACGACAGCGGCGCCGTCGTCGGCGTGGCGACGGGCGACATGGGGGTTGGCAAAGACGGAAAGCCCACCGCCAATTTTACCCGCGGCATGGAACTGCGCGGCCGGTACACAATCATCTCCGAGGGCGCCCGCGGTTCGCTCGCCAAGCAGCTCATCCAGAGATTCAAGCTCGACGAAGGCCATGAGCCGCAAAAGTACGGCATCGGCCTCAAGGAGTTGTGGGAGGTGCGGCCCGACAAGCACGAGCCCGGCGTGATCCAGCATTCGTTCGGCTGGCCGCTCGACAACAAGACCGGCGGCGGCTCGTTTCTCTATCACTACGGCGAGAATCTGGTGTCGGTCGGGTTCGTCGTGCACCTGAATTACAAGAACCCGTATCTCTCCCCCTACGAAGAGTTCCAGCGCTTCAAGACGCACCCGGCGATCCGTGGCGTCTTCGAAGGCGGCAAGCGCATCGCTTACGGCGCCCGCGCGATCACCGAGGGCGGATGGCAGTCGATCCCGACGCTGGTTTTCCCGGGCGGCGTGCTGACGGGCTGTGCCGCAGGCCTCGTCAACGTCCCGCGTATCAAGGGCAGCCACAATGCGATGCTTTCCGGTATTCATGCGGCTGAAGAGCTGTTCGAAGCGCTCAAGGCAGGCCGCAGCCACGACAGGCTCGAAGGCTACGAGGAGGCGGTTCGCGGAGGGCCGATCGGCGACGACCTGAAGCGCGTGCGCAACGTCAAGCCTTACTGGTCGAAGCTCGGCACATTCGCCGGGATCGGCCTCGGCGGCCTCGACATGTGGCTGAACACAATTATCTCGGGCGTCGGGTTCGGGAATACCGCCAAGCACGGCAAGCCAGACTACGCGGGAACAGGCCGGGCGGCCGACTTCAAGCCGATCCCTTATCCGCGGCCCGACGGCACCCTGACGTTCGACCGTCTCACGGATCTCTCGTTTTCGGCAACCAATCATGAGGAGGATCAGCCGGTTCACCTCAAGGTCAAGGACATGAACCTGCAGGTTACCTCGGAGCTCGGTCAGTACGATGGGCCGTCGAACCGCTACTGTCCGGCAGGTGTCTATGAGTGGGTGGACGATGACGGAGGCGGAAAACGCTTCCAGATCAACGCGCAGAACTGTGTGCACTGCAAGACGTGCGATATCAAGGACCCGAACCAGAATATCAACTGGACAGTGCCCGAAGGCGGCGGCGGGCCGAACTATCCTGGCATGTAGGCTTCGCGCGATTGGATTGGTGGCTCCGGAGGGCGTTGACGGGCGATGGCGCTTCTCCCGTCGCGTCGATGCGGCCCCATGGCGACGGCCGAGAACGGTCGCAGGAGCGACGTGCGTGGTGCCCGCGCCGGCTGATTGGATGTTCTCGATCGCCAATCATCGCGCCCGGTGCGGCGAGCCAGCTTGACTTCGCCACAATCTAAGACCAAATCCGAGAAGGCTCGGGGCTTGGTGGTGCAACTTTTGGGCATCAAGCTGGAGGGATGCGGCACATGAATGCCGTCAAGGTCATATCGTTGTGGGGGCTTGGTGCCATCTGCGCGGCCGTAGCGGGCGGCATTATTGCCGCTGCGAGAAACCGCGATCACTCGTGGTGGGCGGCATGGTGTTTCGTTTTGCCGCCGATGCTGATCGTGCTGCTGCTTCTCCGGCGGAACACGGGGCCGAGGCCGCGTCGCCCGACGCTCGATGAAGAGGATCGCGAGCTCGTCTGATCGGAACGTGCGCCTGCGCCACGAAATGGACAGGCGCCGTTATGAGTCCCGGCATGCCCCAAAGACTGGTGCGTTTGCCGGCGATCACTCGAGGACAGGTGCGAGTTCAGCAGGATCGGCCGGACGCCGCACGCGGCCGTCGAGATGGGCGCCCTGCTCGACGCTAAGCTGATGATGCAGGATATCGCCGTCGACCTTTGCGCTCGAGCTCAGCATGACGCTGACGCCCTTGACGGTTCCAGCGACCGCGCCGTGAACGACGACGCTCTGTCCGGAAACCACGCCGGTGACGTGGCCCTTCTCGCCGATGATGACCTCGTTTCCGACGACGTCGCCCTCGACCTTGCCCTCAACCTGCAGGGTGCCGCGCGTGATGATGCGCAGGCCCTGACCGACGATGGTCAGATCGTTGCCGATGATCGAAAGAGTGCCATCCTGGCGGCTACCCACCGGACGCGAAGTGCCGGCGCTGCGGTCGGCACCATTCGGCGGCAGATCGAAGGGTTTCTCGACGGGCTTGATGTCGCTGATGGATCTTGCGGTATTGGTGGGTTGACGCGTGAACACAATTGGCCCCCTTTTCGAGCTGAAACAGCCCTCCCGAGGCCCACAACGTCATGCGCTCATGTTCGAAATATGTCGAAGCCGATCTTTCGATGCGTGTCAGGCTACCACATGCGCTCTGGAGCGTGCGTTGACGCGCATCGTTCGGCGGCGAAGGCGGATACCGGTCTCGCCGCGTTCGCGAGCCGGTAGGATGTCGAGGCTGGGCCAAAGGCCGGTGACGAGGGTTCGTGCGTAGCCGTTGGCGTGGCCAGATCGGCGCATCGCCGCTGCGGCACCATGATGATCGTATGCGAGGCGGTGGGTCGAAAGCACGACGCCGCGCTCTTCGGGCACGAGGAGGCCGTACCAAACATCGGTGGTTCCGTCATTGGCCGGCATGCCGATCACGCCGGCATTGAACCAGGTGGCATGCCCGCTCTTCTCGATGAACGGCACACCGCAGTGGCCGGCGATGACGACGTCGCTTCCGGCCAGCGTGCATTCCTCGGCGAGGATGTCGCGTTCGGAGGCAAAGACCCAGCGTGCGATCTCGTCCGTGCCGCCGTGCACCACCCGGAACCGAATGCCTGCCAACTGGAACGAAAGGGTTGCCGGCAGTGCTCCCATCCAGGTGCGCATCTCGTCCGAGACGCGCGAGGCAGCGTAGGGATACCAGCCCTTGGCCAGCACATCGCAGGCGCTTCCTTCCTCGAAATTGCAGGCGCAATCTTCGGCCCCCGCGGCCAGCTGCTGCTCGCAGTTGCCCTGGATTACATGGCAGCCCCAGGTAGCGACGGCGCGCGCTGTTTCATCCGGCTCGGCGCAGTAGGCAACGACATCACCCGTGCAAATCACATTCGATGGGGCGATGCCGCGACGGTCGGCCTCGCGCCTTGCCGCGAGCGTGGCCCGTAGATTGGAGTACGGGCCGCCGATCACCATGACGGGGCCGGGTGCGAGTTCAATCTGCATTCCTGTGCTTCCAGCGATGTTCGACGTATTCGGCAAAGGTCAACGGGCGCTCAGGCTTAACGGCTCGATCGGCATCCGACAATCATCCCCGAATGGCGATGCGAGGCTGACCGACGGCGGACCGTTGCGCATCCCGGTCGAGCCTCACTCGGCGGCCTGTGCGGGAGGGCTGGGCGCGCCGAAATTCGGATCAAGGCCGAGGCCGGCCTTATCGCTTGACGCGTGACCTCGCGTTGGGTTGAGGCGCCAATGGGCATTGAGAATTGCCGTGAGGCGGTCTTCACGCCTTTTGATGTCCTCAGGCCGCCACTCGGCGGCAGGCTCGATGTCGCGGGTGATCAGCGGCTGGCGCGCGGCATCGGGGCCGAAATAAATCTTGAGCTTGCTGGCGAAATCGGAATTGCGCGCCTGCTTGTTCTCGTCGCGGGACACGAGAATGAGATTACCGATCGATTGCGTGCACCGTTCGCGCTCGTCGGCCTTCGGGAACCATTCGTACCACTGGCTCGATCGGCCGGGCTTCTGGGGGAGCACGTGCTCCACGGTGAAATCCTCAGGATCGAGTCCCTGAGGATGGCCGGCGAGAAGATCGTTCAGGCGCAACAGGACGAGCTTGCAGGCCAGCTGGCTGCGAGCGTGCAAGGTGCGCAAGTTGAATGCGATCAACCGCTGCTCGTCACGCGTGAGTTCGAGCGGGCCGGCCGCGTCGCCGTCGAGGCGCGCTGTCCGGATGGCATCCAGAACCGCGCGGTAGCGCGTCGCCCGCTTGTCCGAGCCGGTGCCAAGGAGGCGCAACCCATAGGCGAGCCGCTCGAGACGAGCAAGGAACGGAACGAGGCGACCTGGATCGCCGTCGACGGCACGCCAATACAGCATGAGGGGCGGGACCCAGTCGTGGTTTCCGAGCCAGCCGAGATAGCGCAGCGGTACCGACAGGGACGGAGGCATCGCGGTTCCCGAAGCCTGGCGGATCGAGCTCAGGATATCGGCGTATGGGAAGAGCGTTCCTTCGACGAACTTTTCTGCATTGCCGTTGCGATCGACGAGCATGCGGATCTCGTCGAGAATGCGCGCGCGCGAGCGACCTTCGATGGTGCGCAGATGGCTGAACAGCTCCTCGAACGACCCGCCCAGGGCGTGCTCGAAGTCGCGCCAGCGATCATTGAGCCGGCCGCGCCGATCGGCTGGTACGTCGCCGAGGATCTGGGCCTTCAGGATGTCGCCTCGGGCCAGTGGCAGGCCGCGATCGTTGAGCACGGCGAACAAGTGGTGGGCACGGTCGAGGGTACGCGCAGAGATGACGGCGAAGTGGCAGTTCTCCAATAGGAATTGCAGGAGCTGCCGACGACGCTCTCTGCTCTCGCCGATCAGACTTGCCATGAGATGCTCGCGCACCTCGAGCAAACGCGTTTCGGGTGCCGGCAGATCGTCGTCCGCCGGCATGGCGGAAGATGCGCCCGGCTGTTGGATGTATTCGTAGAAAAAGCGATGCGTTCCGCCGGCGAGCCGCAATCGCAGGAAATCTCTCACGTCGTCGCCGCCGTGGGCAGGGCTGTCCGGATCGCTAAGACACCGCGCCGCCGCAACCGCCGCATCGATATCGTCGTCCTCGGCCATGTCGCGCAGAACGGCCAACAGAATGGTGACGGTCGCGAGCCGCTGAAGGCCGTCGATGATCTCGTGCGTTGCATCCGGCGCGCCGGCCCGGCCCGATCCGCTGCTGCGCTCGGTCTCCATCAAGACAATCGCGCCGAGGAAGTAGTCGTTGCCGGCTTTGTCACCGATGGCTTCGGCAGGGCAATCGTCGATGGCCAGCAGGACGTCGTCAAGTAGTTGGGCGGCCTGACGGACCGTCCATGCGTAGGGGCGCTGATAGCCGGGGACACGCAAGCGAAGACGGCCGCCCAGCATTTCCCCGATCGTCATGCAACTGGCACTAAAGGGGGGCGGCATGGGACTCATCGCACTTACGCGGCTCTGACACGGCCGGGTGAACTTGCCTAGCGTGGGGCGTCGGATAGCATGTGCACCCGGCGCATAACAACCGCACGCTGGCGCCATCCACATCGAGATGTGTTCAACCTCTTCGCGACGTGGGCTATTGGAGCGCGAGTATGATCCGCGCCATCCAGTCGAGGTCGCACTGGCGGACACTTAGGCGCTGGGTGGTGTCGGAAAACTTCCCCAGCTCGATGTGTGTCGCGGTCGTTGTCAGCAGGAGACATGGGATCACCGGCATTCCGGCGGGCTTGGCGAGGACACGATCCCCTGCACGCGGTTTTGCCTCCTCGGATACGACCAAGATGTTGCCGAGGCTGTAGACGGGCTCCAGGCTGGAGTCGCCGACCGATACCGCGAATTTGCGCCATGCCGGAGCAGGCAGCGTGCCACTTTCGGATGCGCAGGCAGGCGCCGGCGTGGGATCCCAGTTGCTGACGACTGCTCTGCGGATCTCGGCGATGATGGCAATCCCTGACAACTCGCCCAGTCCGGCTCCGCCGAGGGGGACACCAAGGGGGCGGTCGAGCTGCAGCGTGGCGAACTCGCCGAGCGCCGTTCCCGTAGCTTTGAGAACCTTGGCGATGCTCTCGGTATTCGGCCAACGCGGACGACCTTCCGGAGTGAGACGCTTGGAGCGGTTGAAGGCGGTCGGGTCGAGCCCCGCCAGGCGAGCCAGGCCCGACGCTGTGAGGCCATTCCTGCTCGCCAGCGCGTCGATCGCGCTCCAGATCCAATCGTGAGTGAGGGGGCGGTCCTGCCGTCGCAACCCGTTCGCCTCGTGCATATCACGTGCTATGCCTGCCGGACTTCCATGGTCGGGGTGAGGGCCTTCCAGGGGGCGGTCCAGGTCGGGGGCTTGTGGCGGCGATCGAACGGATGACAGGGGAGGTCGGCCGACGGGGGCCGGGATGCCGTTGTGCTTCCTCACTCTTCCAGGCATCTTCGGATCTCGTCAGCGGTTCCCGTCCCCTTCGCGGGGCGATCGGCGAGCTTTGAGCTGCTCGAACCGGAGTGCTCCGGAACCAGGGTCAATGATAAAGTTTATCCCAACAATGGTTTACAAGGTCTGTTCAACTGCCGACTGGCAGCAGGCAAAGCAGATCGGCTCCTTCGATGGATCGCCGCACGACCGACGAGATGGGTTCATACATCTGTCCACTTACGAGCAGCTGGCGGGAACCCTGGCGAAGCATTACTCGTCGGCTGATGGCCGGGCGCTGCCGGGCATGGTGCTGGTTGCGTTCGACACAGCTTCCCTCGGCCCGAGCCTCAAATGGGAGGCCGCTCGCGACGGGGCACTCTTTCCACACCTTTACGCTCCCCTCCAGACGCGTCTCGCCATCAGCGAGGCAGTGCTGGACGTCGACGCCGAGGGCCGTCACGTCCTCACGGGAGAACATGGGCATGCAGGAGGCCTCGGGAGATGCTGAGCCAACTTCTCGACCTGGCCAGGCCCGTGCTTTTCGCCTTCGACCCGGAGCGTGCCCATCAGCTCACTATTCAGGCGCTCGAGGCGGGCGTCTATCCTCGCGACCCACTGCCCGACGATGCGCGGCTGGGCGTCACGGTTGCAGGCCTGCGATTCCCCAATCCGGTCGGTATCGCGGCGGGCTTCGACAAGGATGCCCGGGTGCCCGATGCGATACTCGGAATGGGTTGCGGGTTCGCGGAGATCGGGACCGTGACACCGATCGCGCAAGCGGGGAACCCGCGGCCGCGGATCTTTCGGTTGATCCGCGACCGGGCGGTCATCAATCGGCTCGGCTTCAACAACGAAGGGCACGGCCCAGCCCTGAAACGGCTCGAGGCTCGCAAATCTCGGGGTGGAATCGTCGGCGTCAACATCGGTGCCAACAAGGACGCGGCGGACCGATCGGCGGATTACGTCGCGGGCCTCGATGCCTTCTACGGGCTTGCAGCGTTCCTGACGGTGAATATTTCGTCGCCGAACACGCCGGGGCTGCGCGACTTGCAGGCGCCGGCGGCTCTGGACGAGCTGCTATCGCGCCTCATGACCGCACGCGAGCGCCAGATCGCGCGTGGGGCGCCGCGCAGACCCATCGTCGTCAAGATCGCTCCCGACATTGCGGAAGGCGACGTGGCGCCGATCGCCGAGCGGCTGGTTGCGCACAAGGTCGACGCGATTGCAGTCTCGAATACGACCCTCGCAAGGACAGGGCTCGGCGACGTGGAGGGCGGCAAAGAGGCCGGCGGTCTATCCGGGCGACCGCTGTTCGATCGCTCGACAGCCATGCTGGCGCGCGTGTATCTGGCGACCAACCGCGCGATCCCGCTGATCGGCGTCGGTGGTATCGACAGCCCCGAGGCGGCATATGCCAAGATCGAGGCGGGCGCGACGCTGATCCAACTCTATACGGGATTGATCTACGAGGGCGCCGGCTTGGTTCGGCGTATCAAGCGCCACCTGACGGATGTCGCGCGGACGAAGGGGCTGAGCTCAATTTCCGAGGCTACGGGTCGGCGGGCCGAGGAGTGGGCTGCAAGACCACTCGACGCTTGAGAGGTGCGTGGGGAGCGCCGCGCGGTCAGGCCGGGCGCGGCGCCGGCTTGTCGAGCCTCAGCCCAGGCCGCTCGCGGCCGTCAGACCGCCATCGACCAGGATTTCGGTCGCAGTGATGTAGCGCGCCTCGTCGGACGCGAGAAACAAGACGGCGTGTGCGATGTCCCAGGCATCGCCCATTTTGCCGGTCGGGCATTGTGCGTTGCGCCGGTCGATCAAGCCTTGCAGGTCATTGGCGGCGATCGTTTTCGCGAGGCGATGCTCGACGAGCGCGGTGTGCATCAGGCCGGGGATCACCGTGTTGCAGCGGATGCCCTGCTTGGCGAAGCTGATCGCCGTCGACTTCGAAAAGGCGATGATGCCCAACTTGGTCGTCGAGTACGCGACGTGGGGGCGGTCCGACGTCATGCGAAGTCCGGCGACGGAGGCGAGGTTGACGATCGAGCCCTTACCCTGCTTCTCCATTACCGGAATGACGTACTTGCACGCGAGAAAGGCGGTCTTCAGGTTGTGATCGACCTGTGTCTGCCAGACCTCCTCGCTCATGGTCACCGCGTTGCCCGGTGCGGAGCCGCCGACGTTGTTGACGAGGATGTCGATGCGGCCGAACTGTTTCACGCAGTCGGCGACGGCGGCCTCCACCGCCTTGGCGTCAGTCATATCGACGCCGCGGGTGAGGCAGGTGCCGCCTTCCTTCTCGATAATGGACTTGGTGACGTCGGCAGCTTCCTGGCGCAGATCCGTGCCGTAGACCTTCGCCCCCTGCCGTGCCAGCAGCACGGCCGTCGCCTTGCCATTGCCCCACACCTTGGCATCGGGGTCATCGCCGACGGATCCGGCGCCTGAGACGAACGCGACTTTACCTTCCAGACTGAGCATGTCGTTTCCCGATCGATCGTTGTCGCCTGAGCTAAGCATGGGCGGCGCGCCCGGCCAACCGGTCGAAGTGCGGGGCAGGGGCCGGAAGCTGTTCCTGCCCATTCCGCGCACGATGGCATCGATGCGATGGTGCACGAGTGGATGGCATCGGTGGGGCTGATCGCCTAAGTTGCCACCGACTTTTGCAGCCTTCCAAGTGAGCCACCGGACATGCCGTCGAGCGCCTACGATTCAGCCATCTTTCGCGATTTCTTCGGGACGCCCGCGATGCGTGCCGTTTTCTCCGACGAGACGCTTGCCGGGCGCTACGTCGAGGTGGAAGCGGCGTTAGCGAGGGCTGAGGCGAAGGTCGGCGTCGTCCCCACGGCGGCCGCCGAGGTCATCACCAAACGCGCCGAGGGGCTGGCGCTCGATCTGGCCCAGCTCAAGGCCGAGACGGACGTGGTCGGCTACCCGATCATCGGCGTCGTGCATCAGATGGCGAAGGGCGTCGGCGATGCCGGCGGCTATGTGCACTGGGGTGCGACCACGCAGGACATCATGGATACGGCGACGGTGCTGCAGATCCGCGATGCCCTCGCCCTGGTCGAGGCAGATCTCGTTTCGCTCGATGCGACGCTCGCGGATCTGGCCGCCAGGCATCGCGACACGGTGATGGCGGGGCGGACGCATCTGCAGCATGCGTTGCCGGTGACTTTCGGTTTCAAGGCGGCGGTATGGCTGTCGATGGTCCGCCGGCACCGGGAGCGGCTCCAGCAGTTGAAGCCGAGGGTACTTGTGGTGCAGTTCTCGGGTGCGGCAGGGACGCTCGCCTCGCTTGGCGACGAGGGTCTCAAGGTGCAGGCGGCGCTGGCGGACGAGCTTGGTCTGGCGCAGCCGGACATCACCTGGCATGTGGCGCGGGACGGCATTGCCGAAGCAGGTGCCTTCCTCGGTCTCGTGACGGGCAGCCTCTCAAAGATCGCCGTCGACGTCATGCTCATGATGCAGACCGAGATCGGCGAGGTGTTCGAGCCGTTCGTGAAGGGGCGCGGTGCTTCCTCGACGATGCCGCAAAAGCGCAATCCGATCTCGTGCGAGATGATCGTCGCCCTGGCCAAGACCACCCGGGCGCAGGTCGGCTTGCTGCTCGACGCGATGGCGACCGATCACGAACGTGCAACCGGGCCGTGGCATCTCGAATGGATCGCGCTGCCTGAGGCCTTTCTGGCGACCGCTGGTGCGCTGCACCAAGCGCGGTTCATGCTGGAGGGCCTGATCGTCGAGCCGGAAGCGATGCGGCGAAACCTCGACATCACCGGCGGACTGATCGTCGCCGAGGCCGTGATGATGGCGCTGGCGCCCCATTGCGGGCGGGGCGAGGCGCATGACCTCGTCTACGAGGCGTGCCGGTCCGCGCTCGAGCAGGGCACGCCGCTGATCGACCAGTTGCGGACCATGCCGGATGTAACGAAGCATTTCGACGAGGACGGCCTGCAGCGCCTGGTCGACCCTGCCGGCTATCTCGGCACTGCGCGGCAGATGGTGGACCGAGTGCTCGCGAAATCGCCGCGACCCTAACGCTGACGCAGCTCGTTCATGCGCATGACGGACGATTTCAACGCCGTGCCGAGCAGTTTGTAGTCGATCGAAAGGACGAAGACGCTGAATCCACTGGCTAGGCCGTCGGGGATTTCCGCGGCGTCCGAGACGTAGAGGCCGGCCGCAATGCGATTGCGGCGCGCGGCGGCGAGAACCGTTTCGACCGCGCCGAGCACGAGCGGGTGTTTGAACTGGCCATGGACGCCGTAGGAGACCGAGAGGTCGGCGGGACCGGGCATAACGCAGTCGACGCCGCCATTCGCGAGCACAGTATCGATATTTTCGACGCATGCCTTGTCCTCGACCAGGCCGATCGCGACGGCGTCCGCGTTGGAGCGCTGGGCATAGTCGGCGAATGGCGAAAGGCCGAAGTCCGCAGCGGGAACGCCGGTACATGTCGGGCGGTCGCCGTCGGGCGCATAACGCATCGCGCGTAGAGCACCGTCGGCGCCATATTCCGACAGTCCGAGATGCGGCAGCATAAGGCCTCGGCAACCTGCGTCGAGAATGCGGGGGACGTCATGGCTCTGTGATCTGCCGATGCGAACGAAGGCGTCGATGCCGGCTGCGCGGGCAGCGCGCAAGTGGGCGCCCACGATTTGCATGTCGTTCAAGGTATGCTCGAGATCGACAATGACGAAATCGAAGCCGGCTGCCGCGTAGATCTCGGTAATGTTCGGATCGGTCGAAAAGACGAAGCCGCCGAGCAGCTTGTCACCGGCGCGCAGTCTTTCGCGGAAGGTTCGTGGCATCGTCGGTGGCCCTATCCGATTTGGATCGCGTGTTCACGGCCGAGGCGGCCGAACCAAAGTCCGCTGCCTCGGCGCGTTGCGTGTCAAGCCCGCTTCGGATCGCCTTGCGCCGGCGGATCGCGCAGGAAGACCTCTTTGATGCGATCCGGCGAGACTTGGATCTCGACGCCGGCGCGCTCGACCTGAAGCTTCATTGGAGCGCGGCTGTCCTGTCCCTCCCAGCCGCGCCCCATGGCTTCGCTCAGGTCGGCGTAAGCCATGTTGGCCAGTCGCATCGGCACGCCGAGTTCGCGGCCAAGCTCGGTGGCGAGCGTCATGTCCTTGAAGGCGAGCTTCAAGGCGAAGGCCGGCGGCTCGTACTTGTTCACGAGGAACTGATCGACGAGGCGGTCGAACGAACGGCCGCGTCCGCCCGCTCCGGTTCGGATGGCTTCCCAAAGCGCGAGCGGCTCGACGCCGCCCTTGACGCCCATGGTCATCACCTCGGCGAGCGCCGTCTGGATGGCGTAGCCCGCGCAATTGTGGACCAGCTTCGCGACGGAGCCGGCGCCGATGTCGCCGATGTAGCGGGCCTGATCGGCGAAGGCGTCGAGGAAGACCTTGTTGTCCTCGAAGACCTTCTTGTCGCCGCCGACCCAGATGGCCAGCTTGCCGCTACGCGCTCCCGTCGGGCCGCCCGAGACGGGCGCATCCATGAAGTGCAAGCCCTTGTCCTTGTAGATGGCCGCGATCTTGCGAACCATGCTTGGCGCGTTGGTCGAAAGGTCGAAGACGGCGCCACCCTTCTTGAGGCCAGCGATGATGCCGGTGCCGGCTTCGGTCGAGACGGCCTCGACCTCCTTCGGTCCTGGCAGCGAAAGGAATATGACGTCGCATTGCTCGGCCAGGGCTTTCGGGCTATCGGCCCATTCGGCGCCCTTCGCAAGAAAAGCCTCGGCGCTTGCCTTGCGCACATCGTGAACGACGAAGCCGTGATTGGAAGTCTCCAGGTATTTCGAGAGATTCGTGGCCATGTGAGCACCCATGGTGCCAAGGCCGATGAAGCCAACTTTCATTGGTGTCTGCTTCCTGCTGAGTGTCGCGTTGGGCGGTTATTTCTTCTCGTCGGCGTCTCGGGCGGCGAACACGTCGCGAATGACGCCTGCAGCGGACATGGCGACGGGCCAGCCGCCGTAGAACGCAAGATGCGTCACCAGCTCGGTCAGCTCCTGGCGTGTCACGCCGTTGTCGAGTGCTCGGCCGGCGTGGCCCTTCAGTTGCTCGGTGCGATTCAGGGCGACGAGGGCGGCGCATGTCACCAAGCTACGGTCGCGCTTGGACAACTCGGTTCTTTCCCACACGTCTCCGAAGAGAACCTTCTCCGTGAGATCGATGAGCTTCGGTGCGGTCGCGCGGACGGCGTCGCGGGGCGATGGCGGGGCTTTGGCCATTGGGGATGCTCCTGGCTTTCTGGGGTTGGCGGGAGGCTGCAGGCGGCATGCTAGCGAGAAAACGGCAAAGAACGCCAGCAGAAGGCGCCAGGAGGTGGTCCCAGGGGTGGTGCGCGAAGCCTTGCCAGAGCGACCATTACAGCGAATTCTCGTGCCTGAAGGTGCGGGATGGAGGCCGGAATGACCGTTGAGCAGGCGAGCGTCGATGCCGCGATGGCTGTCCTCGATCGTTTCATGGTTGCCTTCAACTCGGCGGATGCAGACCGGGTCGCTGCGACTTTCAACTTTCCGCATGTCCGCTTCCACTCGGGCAAAGTGACCGTTTTTCCGGCCGCTACCGATTTCAATCTCGAGAATTTCCGAAGGACGGCTGACGCCGATAGCTGGTCCCACAGCGAATGGGACGAGAGGCGCCTGATCAGCGCCGGCCGAGACAAGGTGCACTTTAATACGAAGTTCAGCCGCAAGCGGGCGGACGGCAGTGTAATCGCCAGCTATCGCTCGATCTACATCGTGACCTGCGTGGGCGGTCGATGGGGGATTCAGGCGCGGTCGAGCTTCGCGCCATGAGACGCTCAGGCTTGCTGCCACATTGACGCACGTTTGGGCTTGCCAAGACGGTGCGATCAGACAGATCTTGCCTCATGCATCCGCTTTGACAGCAAGGAGCAGGCCCATGGCCGATTTCGACCTCGTCATCAGAGGCGGTACCGTCGGCACGGCACACGCCGTTTTCGACGCCGATGTCGGTATTTCAGGCGGAAGCATTGCGGCGCTCGGTCGACATCTCGGCCCCGGCCAGAGCGAAATCAACGCGAAAGGCAAACTTGTTCTTCCCGGCGGCGTCGATGCACATGCGCATATCGAGCAGGTATCGGGAATGGGCGTGCCGAACGCCGATACGTTCGAGAGCGCGACGGGGGCGGCGGCGCTCGGTGGCACTACGACAGTGGTCTGTTTCGCGGCACAGCACAGGGGCGCAAGCCTTACCCGGGTGGTCGAGGATTATCACGTGCTCGCCAAGCGCGGCGCCATCATCGACTACGCGATGCACATGATCCTGGCAGACCCGAACAAGACCGTGTTGCAGGAAGAGCTGCCACCCCTCGTCAAGAGCGGGCACGCGTCGATCAAGTTGTTCATGACGTACGAGCATACCAAGGTCGATGACGAGCAGCTTCTCGATACCCTGATTGCAGCCCGCGAGAACAAGGCGCTGGTTTGCGTACACGCCGAGAACAACGGCATGATTTCGTGGATGGGGCGGCGCCTTGCCGAGCGGGGATACCGCGATCCGCGCTTTCACGGGCCACATCATCCGCGACTTTGCGAAACAGAGGCAATCTATCGGCTGGCAGCTTTCTCAGAGCTGATCGATCAACCCGTCATCGTCTACCACGTGTCGACGGCGGAAGGCACGAAGGTCATTCGCGAGGCGCGGGGACGTGGCGTAAAAATGTTCGCGGAAACGTGCACGCAATATCTCACGCTGACCGTCGACGATCTGGTAAAGCCGGGCCTCGAGGGCGCGAAATGGGTTTGCAGTCCGCCGCTCCGCCAAGCATCCGATCAAGAGGCGCTGTGGCATGCGCTGAACATCGGCGATCTGCAGTTCATTTCGTCCGACCACGCGCCCTATCGGTTCGACGAAACAGGCAAGCTGCGGGCAGGGCCCAAGCCGTCGTTCAAGGAAATTGCCAATGGCATGCCGGGGCTCGAGCTGAGACTTCCGCTGTTATTCGATGCGATGGTCTCCAAGGGCCGTTACGGAGTGGAACGGTTCGTGGAGTGGACCGCGACGGCGCCGGCACGGATGTACGGTCTAGGTCCGCGCAAAGGACAGATAGCGATCGGGTCCGACGCCGACATCTGCATCTGGGACACCAAGCGGCGCACGTCGATCAGTGATGCGAGCGTGCACGACAACACAGGATATACGCCTTATGCTGGACGGACGGTCGAAGGCTGGCCGGTTACAGTTCTTCGTCGCGGCGAAGTGATCGCGGAGGACGGAAAGATCAGGGCCAGCGCAGGTTCCGGCACGTTTTTGCCGCGCCAGGCGGGGGTGGCGGCGATGCCGACGGGGCGCCTTAGCCCCGAGTTCGACGAGACGCGGAATTTCGGTGCCAAACTCTATTGAGCGCATCGGAACACAGAGGACCAGGGGACGTCGGGGGTGCTGCGAGGTTCAGAGTGAGGACGTGCCATGTGCAATTTCGATGCGCGACGGGTCGAGCATTTACTCTGCGCACTCAAGACATGGGCAAGCCAGAATCAGAGGGTCAAAGGGCTCGCCCTGGTCGGCTCATGGGCGCGTGAGGATCGAGAGCACTCCGAGGCCGATGCGGATATCGTCCTCGTCGTCGACGAGCCGGACTATTTCCGAGGGCAATCGAGCTGGATCGGCGATATCGACTGGGCGGCGGCAGGGCTGGGTGCCGGCCGATGGTCCGAATGTGATTCCGGGCCGACCTGCTCGCGCCATCTGACTTTCGACGACGGGGCCGAGATCGAGGTGAGTTTTGTCGGCAGGCGCTGGGCTTCGGTCGATCCGATCGATCCGGCAACACGGCGGATTGCGGGCAATGGAATGCGTGTCGTGCATGATCCGGACGGGCTCCTGGGCCGGCTCGTGACGACACTCTGAAGTCGCTTCACCTTTGGATGGCGATGCTCGCTTCGCGCCATTTAGGCTGGCGTTGCGGCTGCGGCCGCATCTGCTAGCCTGGGTGGCGCGGACGCTCGCGCATGGGCGCCGCAGAGGGCCGGCATTCAAGAATCGGCCTCGGTCAGCCTCCGGGAAGAAGCGATGATCACGAGCCACGGCGTCGACAGCAGAGAATCCTGGCGTATCGCGATTATCTCGCTCCTGATGCTGGCGGTTTCGCTTGGCTCGCCGTTCATCACCACCGTCGCATTGAAGCAAATTGCCGCCGAGCTCGGAGGCGAACGGTCAATCCCTTCGGGAGCAAATGCGCTGGCCTGGCTCGGAACGGGCGTGGGCGGACTGATGATGGGGTTGCTTGCCGAGCGGATCGGCACTCGAGCAACGGTGGTCATTGGTGGGCTGAGCGTCGCCACCGGTCTCGTAATCTCGTCCGGCGGCGGTTCGGCGTGGCAGCTCTTCCTCGGCCACGGCCTCTTCATCGGCCTGTTCGGCAATGGTGCGATGAATGCACCGCTCTTCGTCTACGTCTCGCGATGGTTCGAAGCACGCCGGGGCACTGCAATCGCGCTGATCGCCAGCGGTCAATATGCCGCGGGCGCATTCTGGCCACCCCTATTCGAGCGTGCGATCGCGATGTGGGGCTGGCGCCGAACGATGTGGAGCTTCGGAGTGCTGGTGGCGATCGTTGTCGTGCCACTGGCGCTGGCGGTGCTGAAGCCGCCGCCAGCGGCGACGCCAGCGGATGAAGCGAGAGTGTCAAAGGCCGTTGGTTCGCCTGGCAGGGATCGCCGTGCAAGCTTGCCGCCGAACCTGCTGTTTGCACTTCTCGCGGTTGCTTCGTTTCTATGCTGCGTTCCGATGGCGATGCCTTCCGCGCATCTGATAGCTTTCTGCGGTGACCTCGGTATGTCGCCCTCGCGAGGCGCCGCAATGCTGTCGCTACTGCTCGTTTGCGCCTTTTTCAGCCGGCAGTTCTGGGGATGGCTGTCGGACCGCATCGGAGGGATCTATACGCTGGTGATCTGCTCGACCGCGCAGGCGATGGCGGTCACGGGTTTCCTGCTGACGCAGGACGAGGCGGGTCTGTTTGCCGTAGCCGCCGCATTCGGACTAGGCTTCAGCGGGCTGATACCGGCTTATCTGCTGACCGCTCGGCAGGTGTTCCCGGCAAGCGAAGCGGCTTGGCGTCTGCCGGCACTTTTGTTGACCGGGACGGCAGGAATGGCGACGGGCGGCTGGCTCGGCGGCGTCATCTACGATCATTTCGGCTCTTATGCGCCGGCGTTCGCGACCGGCCTTGGCGCCAATCTGCTGAACCTTGCGATCCTGGTCGGCGTCGCACTGGCCTGGCGAGCTTCCCAGCGGGCAGGACGTCAGAACGCGGCGCCGGCCGTGGTTTGAAGCGCGAGCGGTGTTGACAGGCAGTGAGCGGTGCCATGCTCCTGCCGGCGTCACTGCTCAACGAGCTGGTATTCGGGTAGAGTTTCGTTGCGGGCTCGAAATGAACAAGCCGAAGCCATAGTGGCCCCCGTGCGGAGTCGGAGAAAGCCATGAGCGAAGCAAGGCCGAGCTATGCACACGGCGGGAGTGAGGTGGCTCTGCTCGGGGAGACCATCGGTTTCCGGTTGGATCGGACCGTCGCGCGATGGGGTGAACGCCCGGCCTTGATTTCGAGCCAGCAGGGAATTCGCTGGACCTGGCGGGAGCTTGCCCGGCAGGTCGAAGCGTTTGCCGCCGGATTGCTGGCACTCGGGCTCGAGCCCGGCGATCGCGTCGGCATCTGGTCGCCGAACAATGCCGAATGGGTCGTCACTCAGTTCGCCAGCGCCAAGGCGGGGCTAGTCTTGGTCACGATCAACCCCGCCTACCGGCTCGCAGAAGTGGAGTACGCGCTGAACAAGGCCGGCTGTCGGGCACTCGTTACCGCCACGCGGTTCAAGTCGAGCGACTATGTCGGCATGCTTCGGACATTGGCGCCCGAGCTTGCTGCATCGGTTCCGGGAGCGCTTCGCGCCGCAACGCTGCCCGAGCTGCGGGCGGTCATCCAGATCGGTGCCGACACCGTTCCTGGCGCGCTGGCTTTTGATGAGGTCGCCGGTCGTGCCGACGCTGCAAGCCGCGATCGTCTCGCCGGCATCGAGACCCGACTGCAGTTCGACGACCCGATCAACATCCAGTTCACATCGGGCACCACCGGCCTGCCGAAGGGCGCGACGCTGACGCACCACAACATTCTCAACAACGGTTACTTCATCGGTCAGCGGATGCACTACACGGAAGCAGACAGGGTCTGCATCCCCGTCCCTCTCTACCATTGCTTTGGCATGGTGATCGGCAATATGGCCTGCCTGACGCATGGTTCGGCCATGGTGCTGCCGGGAGAGGGATTCGATCCGCTCGCGACATTGAAGACGGTCGCTGACGAGCGTTGCACGTCTCTCTATGGGGTGCCGACGATGTTCATCGCGGAACTGGATCATCCCCAGTTCAAAAGCTTCGACCTCTCGAGCCTCAGGACGGGCATGATGGCCGGCTCGCCATGTCCGGTGGAGGTCATGCGTCGCTGCGTGCGTGACATGAACCTCACCGAAATGACGATCGGTTACGGCATGACGGAGACGAGCCCTGTATCCACGCAGACGCTGATCGGCGACAGCCTCGAGAAGCAGACCGGCACTGTCGGGTGCGCGCATCCCCATGTCGAGATCAAGATCATCGATGCCGAGGGCAGGATCGTGCCGCGCGGAGAGCCGGGCGAGTTCTGTACGCGCGGCTATTCGGTCATGCTCGGCTACTGGGACGATGCCGATCGCACCGCCGAGGCCATCGACCGCAGCGGCTGGATGCACACCGGCGACCTCGCGACCATGGACGGGGACGGTTATTGCAACATCGTCGGCCGCATCAAGGACATGGTGATCCGGGGCGGGGAGAACATCTATCCGCGCGAGATCGAGGAGTTCCTCTACAGGCATCCAGCTGTGCAGGACGTGCAGGTGTTCGGTATCCCCGATCAGCGCTATGGCGAGGAACTGTGCGCCTGGGTCCGGGTTCGCGCAGGCGAGAGCGTGACCGCCGAGGCGATCAAGGATTTCTGCCAAGGGCAGATCGCCCACTACAAGATCCCGCGCCACATCCGGTTCGTCGCCGAGTTCCCCATGACCGTCACAGGCAAGGTGCAGAAATTCATCATGCGGCGGCAGATGGCAGAAGAACTCGGTCTCTCGGAGGAGAAGACGGCTTGACGGCTGGACGACGGCCGCTCGACTCGGATGGGTACCGCTCCGGTGGGCGCATTCACTACGCAGTGCGGGTGGCCCGAGCAGCTTTTTCGTGCGCGTTCGTGGGACTGTTCGAACGGGGTGCGTATTTATTTCGGACCGGATAGGCACTAGGTTGACGGCCATGATCACACCCAAGCTCACATCGGAAGAGATCGAGCGCTACAAGCGTCATCTCGTCCTCAGGGACGTCGGCGGTCAGGGGCAGCAAAAGCTGAGGGCCGCCCGGGTTCTTTGCGTCGGCGCCGGCGGGCTCGGCAGCCCGCTCGTCATGTATCTGGCCGCGGCCGGCGTCGGAACGATCGGGATCGTCGACGATGATCATGTCTCGCTGTCGAACCTCCAGCGGCAGATTGCCCATGACACGGCCCACGTGGGGGCGCCGAAAGTCGCGAGCGCACGCGACATGATCTTGCGGCTCAATCCACACGTTTCGGTCGAGGTGCACGAGACTCGGATCGATGCGTCAAATGCTCTCGAGTTGATCGGTGCCTATGACATCGTCGCAGACGGGTCGGACAATTTCGCCACGCGCTACCTCGTCTCGGACGCCTGCTATCTGGCGCGGCGGACGCTCGCGTTCGCGGCGGTCGGGCCGTTTGACGGTCATATCACGACATTGAAGCCGCACGAGAGGAAGCCGGACGGTACACCTTGGCCGAGCTATCGCTGCCTCTTTCCGGAAGCCCCGCCGCCTGGCACGGTTGCGAATTGCGCCGAGGTGGGCGTGCTCGGTGCGGTCGTTGGCGTTATCGGTACGCTTCAAGCCACCGAGGTGCTGAAGGAGTTGCTCGGCATCGGCGACACCCTCGCGGGCCGGCTTCTTATCTATGACGCACTGTCGGTCCGGTTCCAGGAGGTTCGCTACAACTGGGACCGGAGTAACCCCTTGTCGGGCGACACGCCGAATATCCGCGACCTGTCGCATCATCAGGCGGCAAGGGCGGAGAGCTGCGAGGTCTCGGAAGCGAGATGAACGACAGGGGTGTGGCGCCCGCTCTTTGGACGCAGATGCACCGGCGGAGGCATGCACGCGGTAACTGCGTTCTCTCAGGAAACGCGCAGGACGCCGTTCATCGGGGGTCCGGCAGTCGTGCCGCAACTTGAGATGCGTTAGTAGACGGGGGCGGGCGTACCGACGAGCCTGGCGAGGCCCGGGCGACGAGCATCGGCTTCGGGGGCGAGGCAAACCGATAGATATAGCGCATGGCGTTCTCGATCGATTTCGACCAAATGGTCCAAGTGTGATCGCCGTCTACAATCCGAAGCTCGGACGCTTCAGGTTGATGGTCGAACAGGCGCTTGAAGAGTGTCATGGTCTCGAATGCGATGCCGTACCGGTCATTGTCACCCGATACGAGATAGAACGGGACACGCTGCTTCTGGCGAAAATAGGCATCGATCAGACTCGGGTAATTGCGGTCCCGCCAGAGCGCGTCGTCAAACGAACCGTCTTGTCGCAAGAACGGAGGTTGCACGCGCGCTGACGAAATGTCGGGCGGAACGTCGGCATAGACGGCGGGGCTCAATGCTGCAGCGGCGGCAATGCGATCCGGGTAGCGCATTGCAAAGCGTACGGCGCCGAAACCACCAGCCGACAAACCGGCAATCAATCGACCCTCGCGGCCTTCGATGGTTCGGTAGCGGCGCTCGATCGTCGGGACCAGTTCGCTCCAGAAGGCTGTCTCGGCCTTGTCGCGCGCACCGTCCACCCACCAGCAGCCACTGCAGCCGGGCATCACAATAATCGACGGCGGAATCTGTCGATTACTGATCATGCGATCGGCGGTGGCCTTGATGCCACCTTCTTTCGCCCACGCAGCCTCGTCCCCGCCGGCGCCGTGCAACAAATAGAGAACGGGATAGCTGAGATCGCCGTTTTCATAGCCATCGGGCAAGTAAATCACGAAGGGAAACATGCGCCCGAGCACCGGCGAATTGACGCTTTCTCGCGCCAGCATGCTTTCGGCGCGCGCGTTTGAGAAGGCGCCGAGCAACACGAGCAGAACGCCCAACAGGCGACGCATTTGGTAAGCCCCGACGTCTAAAGCGCAGCTTGAGCGGCAGGGTAGGGGCTCAGGGGGTCGGCCGCAAGGCCTTCGGTTCAGGCCGTAGCAAGAATTCTCGATCGTGGTGAAGCCTCGACGCCTGCCGGCTCCGCGGCGACGCATGATCGCTCAAACGCGTTCAGGCTCGCGCCTTTATTTGCCGGGGTCCTTACTAGATGGCGGCGATGGTGGGGGCGCGCCGGGCAAAGCGCCGCCAGGAGGTTTCTCGAAAGGATCACGCGGCTTGGGCTTCGCGAATAGGCCAACCGCCAGTGCCCGGCTGAGAAAGTCTGCGAGGCAATTGGAGCCCGCGTCGGTCAAGTCGAGCTCGCTGGTCGGCTCTCCCTGCTGCCGGCGAACACGGTCCAAGGCCTCGATCGATTCATAATGGCCAATTCTGAGAATTCCCTGTTCCCGCACGACATCGCGAATGACTTTTCGGATGCGCTGGAAACCTTCGTTGCCCGCCAAGCTGCGCTGGTACCGGAGCCCGATCAACACAATATCGACGTTGTGCTCCTTGAGCCAGACGATGGTCCGCGTCAGTGTAAGTTTCAGGTCGCCGGCCGGCGTCAGCGCCAAGGCATCGGCAACGCCCACCTGCCAGAACACAAGATCAGGATTGACCAGTGCGACCTCTGTTTTGATGCGCTCAGCCCCATCGCGCGCCAGCTCCCCGGAGACGCCGCGGTCGATGATATCCACATCGACGCCTTTGATGCTGCTCTCGATCATCTTCTCGACGAGCGCATAGTGACCTTGCGTCTGATCTCGCACATTGAGGGGAGTCGCTCCCATGGCGAGCACTCGAAGCTGCTTGCGCTCGCGCAGGACCCTTGCCGAGTTTGGCAGTTGAGCCTGCCCAAATCCGATTTCCGCACCTTCCGAGCACATGCGCTGCAGAGTGCTCTGGGACGCACCCGTCGCCGGCTGCCCCGGCGGCGGCTGCTGCGCGATCGCGGGTTCACTGGCGTTCCAACACATCAGAAGGCACGCGACGAGGGCCGTTGTGCGCATCGACTTGACTAGTCCTTCCGCGACCGCCATTCCGCCATCCACGCGACGAGGCTCAGGGCCACTATGCCTGATCCAACCAACAACGTATCGACCAGCAAGCCGCCCCCGTAGGCAAATCTCACGATCTGTCCGGCGAGGCTCAGCACCGAGCCCACACAAAACACGGGCAGCGAGTTTCGCCCCAATCGGGACAGGAACTCAACGAGGCTCGGAACAACCTTAACGATATAGGGATAAGCCGCCGACATCAGAGCGATCAAGGCCATGAACTGTATAAGTCGGATGGGTGTAACGAACGTCTTTCCAATGATGAACAGCAGCCTGGGTTCGGGAACCTTGGTCGGATCCCACCAAAGGTTGAACCAGCCCATCAGGCTGAGGCCGATCACGATGGGAGCGGCGATGAAGCGCAACCAGCGGATATTTCGCTTTACCCAGCCGCCGGCACCGCGGTCACGGCTCATCGAGAACCCGAGCACGAAGATGAGCTGCCAGCACAGCGGGTTGAAGAACCACTGACCATCGACGGGCCAGGTCGGGACGGTTATGCCGAAGACGAGGCTTACAAGATAGATAGCCACCGAAATCGGCAGCAGAATGTTGGGCGCATAGCGGTGAACGATGGCGACGAATGGCGCGATCGTCAGCAACACGACGTAGAGCGGCAAAATATTGAAGTAGCCGAGTTGGTGGCTGAGCAGCACCAGCCCGATGTGAGCACGGACCGGATCGTAGAAGATCGCTGCCGCGTTGTGCCACTCCAGGAAAAGTGGATTGACGAGAACCAGCGCCGCTGCGGCCAGCATCGCAATAGCGAGAAGCGCAATGGCCATCTGCGCCACATAGAGCGTGATAGCGCGCCCAAACAAACGGAAGAGCAGGTCGGGCGTCGGGCGAGGATCGTCGGGGCGGCCGACGACGTGACGCAGCGACCAGCCAGCGAGGAAGACGAACAACTCGGCGGAGTCCGACAAGGAGAAGTTCTTGTGCGTCAAATGCTCGTAGAAGTTCTGCGGTATGTGATTGATGAAGATCGCGACAAGCGCATAGCCCCGCCAGAAATCGACTGCATTGACCTGACGCTGCATCGGACACCTCTGAGGACGCGCGTCTTGCTATCCGAGGATATCGTTCTTGGGAAGGAGATCGAGCGTCCGTCGGCTGATTCGATGATCACGACGGCATGATCGGCCCGGGATTTGGGCTTCACGTACGGCGTCACTGCACGCTACGCTGGTACGGACGTGCGTGATCGCAAGCGAAAGTCCCTCAGCGACGAGGTGTCTGATGCCTCGTGCCGGCATGAAGGCCTTCGACATAGCTTCGTGGATCGTGAGGCCCCCGCCTGTCCCGAGACAGGGCGGCGTCGCTGGGCAGACAAGTTGAGGTTCGAATGACCGGCACATTCTTCGGCAACCGACCCCTGCTTTTCCTCCTCGGCCTGCTTGCGCTTGCGGCACCATGGAGCCCGCCCGCCCGCGCCGCCGTCGACCGCTGCATCGCCGTCGCGCAGGGCCCCGGATTTCGCTTCGTGCAGCCGGCCCGCTACGAGGTGGCGGCGCTCAAGCCCGACGAAGTCAGCCTCACGTACGTCGGTCACTCGACGTTTCTGATTGAAAGCGCAAAAGGCGTGCGCATTGCCACCGACTACAACGACTATGTCCGACCGGCGGTGGTTCCTGACATTGCGACCATGAACCGGGCCCACTCGACACACTTTACGGAGACACCGGACCCATCGATCCGGCATGTACTCAGAGGCTGGGACCCATCGGGTGGGCCGGCCCAACATGACGTGAGCGAAGATGATGTGCGGGTGCGAAACGTGCCGACCAATATCCGCACCTACTCGGGCGGTACCGACGAGTTTGGGAACTCGATCTTTGTCTTTGAGATAGGCGGCTTGTGCATCGCGCATCTCGGTCACTTGCATCACACCCTGTCGCCGCAACAGGTCGGCCGCATCGGTCAAATGGATGTCGTTCTTGCGCCTGTCGACGGGAGCTACACGCTCGACACGTCCGGCATGCTCGAGGTTCTGCGTGATCTGAAAGCGCCGCTGATCATTCCGATGCACTATTTCTCGAGTTTCACGCTGAGCCGCTTTCTCGATGCTGCGCGACCTCACTACGAGATCAAAATGAACGCCGATCCGACGATCGTCGTCTCGAGAAGCAATCTCCCATCGAAGCCGCAAATTCTCGTGCTTCCCGGACACTGAGGCATTTCACCAGCCGGAACGTGCACGTCCAGGGAATTAAGTCGACGTCATTGGTCGATGAATTTGAGAACCGCGTCGGAGACCTCAACCTCGCGCCGCCGGAAGAAGTGGTCGGCACGCTCGATGATCACGAGTTGCGTCGGCTTGGCGAGCCTCGAGCTGAGCGCTTTCAGTCCGGCGACGGGCGAATGGTCGTCGCGGTCGCCGCTGATCAGAAGCTTCGGCTTTGCGATGTCCTCCAGAAACGAGGCGTCGCGCGTGGCGATCGGCAATGCAACACCGATCAATTTCGCGACGCGCGGGTCGTCCGCTCCGGCGCGCATGCCGACGATCGAGCCGAAGGAATAGCCGGCAACAACGATGGTATCGAAAGCCTGCTGCTGCAAAAGGTACGTGACGGCCGCCTTCACGTCGTCGATTTCAGCCACGCCTTCCCCGTGTACGCCACTGCTGCCGCCGACACCGCGAAAGTTGAAGCGAAGCGTTGCGTGGCCGGCGCGGCGCAGTGCAATCACCATCGCCTCGACGACATTATTGTGCATCTCGCCGCCGTAGAGGGGATGCGGATGACAGACGACGACGCCCGTGAGTGCGGCCGGCTCCGGCAGGGACACGAGGCCTTCGAGTATGATCGAGCCGGCCGCAAACCTGATCTGCTCTTCCATGGGTGCCCCCTGTTTCGCCGCGCCCCTGCTTTCGGCGCTGCAGCCGAGGGCTCACCCGCTCAACAATACCGAGAAATCCTCGATCGTCGTGCCTCTCAGGAGAGCATTGTAGTCGTCGAAGACGGTGTGGCCCGGCGCGATCTGGCCGAGCGTGGGCGTTGGTGCGCAGTCTCGGATAGGTACGAAGCATGACGACTTGCGCAGCACCCACGCAAATTATGCCAAGCTTTTCAAGTCGCTTCACGGATGCGCGATCGCCCCTTTTCCCCGCGCTTGCAGCACTCATATGACGGTCAAGGCGGGAAACCGCCGGCTGCGACGCCCTGTCAATAGGGCTCGCCAATCAAAATCGATGATCTAGGAGCATGTCATGAAGACCTTCGCCGCCAGCCTCGTTGCGTTCGCCTTGCTGTCTGGCGCGGCCCAGGCCCGCGTTCCGAACCAGTATTTTACCGACCTGAACCAGACCGCCCCGCACTCCATCTTTGACGAGATCCAGGATAGCGCGCCCCGCTCTCCGTTCGATCAGTTGAACGAGTCGGCTCCGCGGTCCGTGTTCGACGATCTCAACGACTCAGCCCCGCGGTCCGCTACAGCCAGCGAGACAGGCGAGCGCCCCCTCGTGGGAGAGTAACGTCGTTCGATCAATGGTTTCGTCGACCATCTCGGCCCGGGCGCGATTGCGGCCCGGGCCGCAATCGTTTCATCGCGCCTTCGCCGCGCGTCGGATCTCGGCATCGCTTGCACCGGTCGCACACAGCCCCGCCAGCTTCAAGGCCGTGAATGCAAGGCCGTGGCGGTCCGGTCCGCGGGCTTCTCCCTCGACGAGTTCGGCCTGATGACCCGCCGCTTTCAGCCGTTCGACAAAGCGCCGTTGCTGGGGGAAAGGCGTCACCTGGTCTCGGGGGTCGCCCAGGACGTAGACGCGTCGTCCCGGGTCGGCTCGGACGCCATCGAGATGGTCCATGACGTTGAAGCTACCGAAGAGTGTGGCGGGATTCTCCCGGTGGGCGCCGATGACGCCCTGACGCTTCGCGTGCCAGTCGAGCATGGCCGTGAGATCGTAGCCGCCCGAGGCAGGCACCGCGCACTTGACGCCGGAGATGCCGAGAGCCAGCAGCGCGCCGACGATCGTGGCGCCACCGGACTGTCCTGCCAGCGAGATCACCGGGAGATCGAAGCGCTCGCGCATTGCATCGACGGCAGCACGCGCCACGAGGTATTCGCGATCCCGTCGACGCTCGCCGTGATTGCCGGTAGAACCGAACGTTCCCGGGCGTGCCACCAGTACGTACGGCACGTGGAAAGCGGCGGAGAGCATCTCCAACGAGCGCCGAAGCGATGCCAGATGTTGCTTCAGCTTTCGACCGTCGCGATTGTAGCCCGGTGGAATATCACCCTCAAAGAACAGGATTGCCTGCTTGGCCCGCCGCGGGTCCTGGGTCGCATAAAATGCGATACACTCGCCGCGGCCATCGACCTCGACCCAGAGATGGTTTCGACCGACCTCACACGCATCCGGAAGAGCGGCGAGGGCATCGGCACCGCCGAGGGTCGCTTCGCCAGACCGCTTGAAGCGGATCGCCGTTCCTCCGGGTTGGACGAACGACAAGAGCAGCGAGGCGGCGAGCACTAGGCAAAGCAAGCGACGACCTGTGCGCCGATTGCCGTTGAGGGCAAAAGGGGTTTCGGTCCTCCCTTCATGGCTCCCGTTTGCCATGCGCGTCGCGTCCGTCAGTCCTGGTAACGAGGTTTCCGCTTTTCGAGGAACGCCATTTGCGCCTCGACCGAGTCGGGATGGTCGCCAAGTTCCGTCGTCATGTACTGTTCGTAGCGATACCCGTCCCGCAGGCTCATGTCCTCGATTGTGTTGAGCGTACGTTTGGCTAAGCGAATTGCGGCCGGGCTCTTCGAGGCGATTTCGCCCGCCATCTTCATGGCGAATGGCACTAACTCCGCCTTCGGCACGCAGGCCTCGACGACGCCAAGCCGGTAGAGTTCGGCTCCCGGCACCCTGTAGCCGGTCAGCATCATGCGGCGCAATGTCGAATGAGGAAACAGGCGCTGCGTGTGCTTGCCGCCACCAAGAAGTCCGACGTCGATCTCGGGCAATCCGAGTAGCGCCTCCTCGGCGGCAACGAGAATGTCGCAGGACGCGGCCACCGCGAGCCCGGCCCCAAGCGCAGCCCCGTTGATCGCCGCGACGACCGGTTTCGTGCACTCGCGGATGGCGTGGTAGCTTTCGCGGGCACGCCGGTTGTGCTGCCAGCGCTCGCCGGCTTTCGAGCGATCCGGTCTCGACTTGAGATCAGCGCCTGCGGAGAACACTTTGCCGGCGCCGGTCAGAACTGCCACGCGGACGTCGCGGCGATCGGAGATCGAGTCGAAAGCAAAGGCCATCTCGATGTTGAACGATGCATTCTGTGCATTCACGGGCGGATTGTTCATGGTCACCAGGGCGATGCCATCTGCGACCTTAATGTCGACAAGCTTAAGATCCATTGGAGCCCCTCTTTGCTGCTAGCCGCCTGAGATCCCGGGATCATAGGCTTGATTGCCGGGGCGCTGAAGGCGGAAGTCGTAGCGGGTCGGGGGGCTTGACCTCTGGTGTTGCCGAGAGATCTCCATCTAGCTGTCGAATGCGTCATTAAAGAAGACATCGCTGCGCACTGGTTTCGTTCGGCTTATGGGCGTCGATCGGCTCAAAAAGCGGCAACATCTCCTCTGGCCTCGATGATGGCGACGAACTAGCATGCTCGGCAACCACCCGACGGGGGACTTCTCTGCGCAGCTGTCGAGCACTTTATCTGGCGTGTCGGTCAGTCGGTGCGCTGTGCTCGGACATGGGATCAGATGGACGAATCTCAGAGGGGTGGAATGGCCCACATTGATGGCGATCGCTCGGCTCGCTTGAGTGCGTGGCCGGACGGGCCGATCGGTGCGTCGGGGCAGTTGGAAGCCGGCGTGACGCAGCACGCCATGCCTCCGCCCGGCCAACCGCTGCATGTTATTCTGCACGTGCCGAAATGTGGTGGGCGGACCATGCAGAACCATCTTCGCCGTCATCTCGGTACGCAGTTCTGGAGCGTGAACAAGCGCTTCCGGCACCTTCCACTCGAGTTTTTCGGTCGGAAGTACGACAGCACGCCGGCGCATCGGCTCGAGCACATCCGCGCCGTTTCAGGTCATTTTCTGGGGCGTTCGATCGAAGGTCTGTTTCCCGGTCGTCCGCTCGTGAGATCCTTGGTCCTGCGGGAACCGCGCAGCCAAGTCTTGTCGTGGTATAATTTCAAGATGATGCGCTACGCACTGGCCGGATCGTCGCCGTATTCGTTTCGCCTCTATCTTAATTCGATGCCGGCAGACCCTATTGCCCACTTTTTGCTCGAGCGTTGGCTTGAACTGCCGTGGTCACGAATTGCGTCTCTGGGGACCATCGAAAAGTTGCAACTATTGAATTCGACGCTGAGCCAGTTCGACCACGTGGTCGATATTTCCAAGGCTGATCAGCTTATCGCTTGGCATTCGGCTGCACTCGAGATCCCAGGTCAGGCGGTGCGAGCCAATGATTCGAAGGAATTAGCTCAACAGGCACGTTGGGCGCCGATCGGCTTGGCCGAACTGACCGAGGCTGAGCGCGCAGAGCTCGATCACCATGTTCAGCTCGATACGTATCTGTGGCGCAAGTGGGCGCTCAAGCAGGACGTGACGTTCGACTCGACGCCCCTTTCGTTCACCCGAAAGGAGTTTCTGCGCGTTGTGCCGCAGATTCGGCGGAGAGTGGCCCGGCGGTTTTCGCTGGGCACTGGCCTGGACAGATCAATGGCTCTCGGTCGCCGATCGTCTCCAAACCACGGGCCGGGTAACGACGTTTGCGCTGCGCCTCGACGAGATCGTGGAAAGGAAATGCCCGACCAGTGGGGGACCGGCCGGGCGAGGCAGAGGGAGGAAGATCGAGGGATCGCGTCCGAGTAGGGCTCAGTGGCCGTAATAGGGGGCGCAGTATCCGGTGACCGAGTTGTCAGCCTGAGCCGGGGTCGACGTGGAAGCAGAAGCCGCACCGGCGAACAGGCCGAGGGCAATGATCGAGGCGAGGATCGTCTTCATGGGAGTCTCCTAAGGTCTCTCGAGGGGTTAGCGTGTTCGGGCCCATCCGGTGCCCGTCTGATGAAGAGAATATAAACGTTGTTCAGCATTGCTGTCAATTCGATACTAAGCGTATCGTAATAACAAATCCGTGAGCTCTACCGGAACGGCCGCATCATTGAGCACGAACACAGCGGCCCAAACGAATTACAAGGCCGCCCTGCCTCATCGGGACTTGGGACATTGCAGCCCACTGGCGGCCCGGGCTCGTCTCGTTTCGCCCGCCTCTTCAAGGCCGCGCCCACGCCAGTTCATTTGCCGACCCCGTCCGGCCCGCCTTTTGTAATGCTGCGACGAACATGGTCGGCGAAGGCGCGCGCCACAGGGCTCGGATGACGGGCTTCGTAAAGATTGATCTGGAACATTGGAAGCCGCGGGAGGAGTTTGCTTCCGCTGGCGATGATTGCGAGGCTCTCCGGGATTGAGTGGCCAAGCAGCGGCGCCACCGCGAGATCGGCTTCGAGCGTGGCGCGCACCGGCTCCATGTTGCTTACCTCGCAGATCGCCTGCCAGTTGCGTCGTGCCTTCTTCAAGGCGGAAATCGTGACGGATCGAAAGACGCATGTTTCGGCTCCCAGGGAAACGGGCAGAGGATCACGGGTATGCGCGCTGCCCCCGTGCGCGCCTGCCCACATCAGTCGGTCGCTGCGCAACGTCTCGCCGCCTTTGCCGGAGCGGATCTCAGTGGTCAGTGCCAGATCAAGCTCTCCCGTCTTGAGCTTCTGCAAGAGCACAACCGTATCCTCGCACGTGATCGTCACGCGTATGCTCGGGAACGCTTGATTGAAGCGCCTCAGAATGGGTGGCGCGTAGCTGCCGATGATGTCGTAGGGTACGCCGAACCGGACCTCGCCCTCGAAGGGAGGCTGTCGCAGAGCTGCGATCACCTGCTCATTCGAGGCGACGAAGTGCGTGACGACCGGTATCAGCCTCTGCCCCTCGGCCGTGAGAACGATCCGGCGGCCCGAGCGCATGAAAATTGGACGTTCGGACAGTTCCTCGAGCCGGCGCAATTGCTGGCTGATGGCGCCCTGGGTGAGGTTGAGCTGCCGTGCCGCCAGAGTGACGCTGCCGGACTCGACGACAGCCAGAAACGCTCTTGCTACGGCGACGTCCATGTTCCGCATCATGCCATCCCCGTCTATTAGATTTGGTAAAATTAAAGATTAGAACAATTAGATATACTAAATCATTTGCCGCCGGTAGCCATGGTGGGGAAATTCCTGCGATGGAGGCCGCTATGTTGTCGGGTGTCTGGGTGCCGTTGGTCACCCCCTTCAAAGATGGTGTCGTCGATCTCGCGAGCTATCGTCGATTGATCGAGCACTATGTCGGGTGCGGCGTGGCGGGCCTGTTTCCACTCGGCACGACGGGAGAAGCCCCGACGCTCGATGACGGCGAGATGGATGCGATCGTGGCAGCAACGGTTGATGCCGCGGCGGGCCGGCTGCCTATCTTCGTCGGTGCTGGCGGCAATGACACGAGGAAGGTCGTCAAGACCGTCGAGCGCCTCAGCCGATTCGAAGTCGCCGGGATCGTGTCCGTGTGTCCGTACTACAGTCGTCCGTCGCAGGATGGTCTGCACCGGCACTTCTCGGCCATCGCCGATGCGACCGACAGGCAAATCGTCATCTACAACATACCATATCGGACATCGGTCAATCTCTCGAACGACACGCTGTTGCGCCTCGCCGAACGGGAGAACATCGTTGGAGTGAAGGACAGCTCCGGCAGCCTGTCGCAGTCGCTGGAGTTGCTCGCGAGAAAGCCATCCAAGTTTTCCGTGCTGACCGGCGAGGACGCGCTCTTCTTCACGATGATGTGCAATGGCGCCGACGGCGGCATCCTTGCTGCTGCGCATCTGGCGACGGAGCGATTCGTCGAGATCGCCCGTCTCATTGCAGCCAACGACGTCGTTGCTGCGCGAGCGATCTGGTCCCGCCTGCAGGGCTTCGTGCCGAAATTATTCCAGGAAGCCAACCCGATGCCGATCAAGCACTGCCTATGGCGGCAGGGGTTGATCGCCTCGCCCGAGTGCCGGCTGCCGATGACGTCGGTTTCGACTGAGCTCGTGCTGGAACTTGATCATTGGTTGGAGACGGCGACGATCGGACGCTGAAGCGTCTTCGCCGTTTCATGGCGAGACGCCGGTTCGCGCCGGATTGACCGTCGCGGAGCGTAGCGGGCGCGGGAGCCCGTAGCTCTCGGGTTCCGCAGTTGAAATTCTCCCAATAGTAAACTCGCCGGCACGTGATTGGACGAGAGGACCCGTATGCCATCGTCGCGGCTGTCCGGACGCGTCCGATCAAGACCGGCGTCGATCCGTCGACGATCGCGGGGCTCGAGGCGCCGGCGTGGTGGGATTGGGAGCACGATATGCTACATCGTGCTCTCGTTGATTTCCGTCACCTCGGCGCCCTGGCGCTCGCCGCGAAATAGGGCCATTGCGAGACAACCTGAAAGTCGCCCGCGCCGCGTCCGTCCCAGTTTCACTGATTGGCTTGCCGCGGGGAAGAAGGCAGCAGTAGGGACGCATCAGCTGAACAGGCGCGCCAGCAAGCCCTTCTTTGGCGGCTTTGCCTCTGCCGCGGCCTGGGTCATGACCGTTTCCAAAGTGGTATACGTTTCGATCCAAGCTGCCTTTACGTCGGGTGTGAATGCGTCGCCGAGGCCTTTGTCGAGTGTCCAGATCAGCGCTGCGCCGACCGGCTTATAGTGCTCCGCCTTGACACCGTAGTTGACGTGCCTGCGCCCGAGATCCTGCACGGCCGGTACGATGGTCTCGACCTGATGCAGGTTGTTCACCGCGGTCGCGAGCATCGCGATCAGCTTCTTTTTCTGCTCGGTAAGATCGGCGGGAAAGAGCGGGCGAACCTCCGGTGCGATTTCGAATAATCGTCCGTAAAAAAGATCGGCCGCCTGCGGCGCGATAGGCACGACTTTCTTGAAACTCTCCTGGACGAGCTTGACCTTCTCGGGCGTCATGGTTCTTCTCCTGCCTCGATTTGATCTATGAAGGACCGATTGCGAGTTGAGCGCATGGCGGTCGAATTCTTGCCGCTAGTTCGCCATCGGGAGGCGAATGACGACGCCGCCCATCACGTCTTTCAGCTTGAAATCGCGGCGCGGGCTGTCTTTGTGCTCGTTGTGGCAGCTGACGCAGGCGGGAGCGATGGCGGTGTCGGCATATACGGCGGTAAAGTATTTCTTCCCACCCAGTGTCTCCTCGCCATAGAAGTTCTTGCCCGGATTCTTGGCGACGAAATCGAGGCCTTCCTTCTCGACGTCGGTGCGCGGCGCGTTTTGCTTGTTGACCGGCCACATGGAGAGCAGCGAATAGCGGAACTTATCCGTCTTCTCGGCCACCATCTCGGCGCCAAAGCGAAACATCTGGGCGGGAAGCGGTAACGTCTTCTCGTCCTCATGGTGCTCGCTGGCCTTGATCACCTTCTCCTTGACCGCAAGGCGGTTGACGACCTTGCGGGTGTAGACGGTCCGATCGGACTCCATCACGGCATGCAGCATGTCGGCGACGTCCTTGTAGTCGAGCCCCTTGGCAATGGCCGCCGCGATGCCAAGACAGACAACTGCTGCGCCGGCTACCAGCGCTGTTCGCCAAGATCTTCTTGTGGTCATTTCACGTGACTCCCTTCGTTTGCCCCTTGAGGTCATTTGCCGCCCGTCGGTTCTTCGGATCGCCCCTCGCGCTCCTTCAAGCGACGCATGACCCAATCGATGCTTTCCACACGGGCGGAGGGGCGCCCGGCGAAATTCCGTTCCACGAGATGCGGGTCGGCCAAGGCGTCCATGGCGAAGCCCAGCCCGTGACAACTCATGCAGACCGAGCGGAGCATTTTCTCGTTCGGCCTCAGGTTCTGATTCTGGTTGTGGGCAGCGCTGACTCGGTCCTCGCCCGTGTCGGGATCCTCGTGCGTCTCGCGCGGCAGATGGCAGGTGGCGCAGGAGACGCCGCTGCCTTTCGGGGCGCCACCGGCCTGCTCGTTCCGCCACAGCTGCGCATGAGGTGATGCGGCATAAGCCTGCGAGTGCTTGTCCGAATGGCAGCCGAGGCAGGCCTCGACCTCGGCCTTTACGATTGGAAAGGCATGTGCCGCATGGCACGTCGTGCAAGTCAGCGACCTGCCGTGCGCGGCGCGAGACATCGGAATGCGGGCAAGTTTCGGACGCATTGGGGTTAGGGGCGTCCTGCGACTCAGTCCAAGAGGGCCGTCGAGCGCGCTGAACAGTCCTGCCGCGAGCCGCATTCCGTGACGACCCGCGGTAAACCCGGCGACCTCGTTTTTGTGGCATTTTGCGCATACGGTATGGTCAGGCTTTTCAATCCAACCCGACGCATCATCCGAGGTGCCGACAGGGGTGGGCCGCGCCTTCGGCGCGTGGCAGCCTGAGCAGTTGACACCGCCTTTTGCGTGGGCGCTGGCCAGCCAGTCGCCGTCGATGGTCGTGTGGCCACGCTTGACGGAGGGAGCATCGATCGCCGACAGTTCAATAATCGGTTTTGTATTCGTCGACGCTTGGATTGGGGCAGCCTTCAGCTTCACGATGGGGCTGGCGAGCACATCGGGCTCGCTGGCGTGCTTCTCGAGG
Organism: Hyphomicrobiaceae bacterium; assembly: GCA_050187415.1. Classification (GTDB taxonomy): domain Bacteria; phylum Pseudomonadota; class Alphaproteobacteria; order Rhizobiales; family Hyphomicrobiaceae. Next base: position 53,508 of record JBFWXN010000007.1, read on the forward strand.
AAGTCCTCATAGAGTGCGCGATTGTCATGATAGTTGTGGCAGCCGGCCGAGGTGCATGTCGAGAAGGCCAGTCCCTTGTGCGAAACGCGCTCATTGCCGATGCCCTCGTGGCAGAGCGCGCAATAGTCCATCGGCAAGGTGACACCCATGGCGCCGGTGACCGAGGGCCGGTGCTCGGTGTGACACGTGACGCACCGGGTCGCCTCGAGCTTCAGGAGGCGGTCGGCGTTGCGGGGGTCGTCGAATTTCTTCGCAGGATGGCTGTCCTTGGCCTGATTGAGATCCTTGCCGTGGCACCCGACGCATGCCTTCTGAATAGCCTCGGCGCCGGCGAATGGCGAGGTGTGGCAGGCTGTGCAAGCGAGTTCGATCTGGTAATGGCCGTCGGTTGTCTTGCCAATGACAAGATTGGCGCGGAGTTCACCTCCGTAGATCATCCCGCCCGCGAGTATCACGGCGCCGCCGAGCGTCGCGAGCAGCCAGATGAGCCAAGTCGTGTGTATGCTGGCCAAGATGCACTCTCAGTAAAAGTAAACCCCGAGGATGTGTATTCCCAGTAGGAGCGGCAGTGGCCATAGAGCCAGGATGTGCAGCCACAGCGCCAATGCCTTGAGTCTGGCGACACGCTCGGGCTCGGCCGCCATGCGATGCTCGAGTGCAGCGAGCAGCCCCATTGCGCCACCGGAGATGCAAGCTGCCAGGAACGTGCTCAGGAGCCAGAAGTTGAAGTTATGCCCGAGCCGGAAACCTGTGTGGGCGAAGAGCGCGAGGACGCCAGCGGCGCCGATCGCCGTATGCCAGGCCCGCCATCCTGCGTACTCGCCGAAACGGCGGCTCCACGTTGCCGGCAGCATGCGCTTGCGGACCGAGATCAGCGCTGCTGCGATCGCGATCGCGAGCAGGCCGTAACCGCTCGTCTGTTTCCAGATGCCATCGAGCCAGAGCTTGTCGGCGAGACCCCGCTCGAGGATCGAGTGTGCGGTTGGCCATTCAGGTAGCCAGATGGTTGCGCCAGCTAGAAGCAGACCGAGGACGGAGGCGGCCGCGATCGGCTTCCACCATCCGATCGGGCGCCGCTGGGCGATGCCGCCGAGGAGCGACGCCAAGTGAACCTGGCAAGTTCCACAGACCGTGGAAGCTCCGGTGTCGCGTTGGATGTCCTCGATGCTGGCGGCGCCGAGTGCAATGGCGTCGCCGATCTGACCGCGCGTGGCGCCGGTGCAATTGCACACAGTGGCCTGTCTCGGCCAATCGTGCACACGTCTTGCGTGGGTAACCGGCCAAACCTGTCCTTTGCGATGGAAGCGCAGACGCTGCCAGCTATATAGACGGGCGTTCGTGCGAACTGCCGCTTGCATGCGGGCGGCGTCTGGCCAGTCGCCGACGGCGAACGCGCCGACGATATGTCCTCTCTTGCGGACGATGGCGCGATAGAGGCCTGCGTCGCGGCGATCAAAGATGACTGTCGATACGTCCAGGCGTTGAGCAAGTTGCTCGACATCGCCCATGCTGAAGACGTCGACATTCGCAACTTTGAGCTTCGTCGAGGGCACGGCGCCGGAGTAGCGCACTTGTTTTCCGGCGATATCGGATGCGGCGACGATGGCCTGTTCGAAACCTGGACCGACAAGACCCGCGATGACGCCCTCATGCTCGGCGCACTCGCCGACGGCGTATATGTCGGGGTCGCTGGTCAGCATTCGCTCAGAGACGCGGATGCCGCGACCGACCGCAAGCCCGACCTCGCGAGCGAGTTCGATGTTGGCTCGGATCCCGGTGCAAACGATGACGGTATCGCAGGCGATCCGCTCGCCGCCGGCAAGCTCGATCGCTTCGACGCGGTCTTCACCTGCGATCCGGGCAACCGTCACGCCGGTTCTGATGACAAGGCCCGATCGCTCGAGCTCGCGGCGCAGAATCTCGCCCGCCGTCGCGTCGAGCTGTCGGGACATCAGGTACGAATTGTGCTCGAGTATCCAGGTTTCGGCGCCCCGCCGCTCCATGCCGCGTGCGGCCTCGATGCCGAGCAATCCACCGCCGATGACGATTGTACGTCGCGATCTTATCGATCGCGCGAGGAGTCGCTCGACGTCGTCGATCAGACGGAAAGTGAAAACGCCCGCCCGATCGCGGCCAGGGATCGGCGGAACATGGGCGCGTGATCCGAGAGCCAGAACCAACTTGCGATAGGCAAATGTACGACCGCGCGATGTCGTAACCGAGCGGCGTGCGCGATCGATATCGACCACGCTCTGGCCCGTGTAGACCTCGACACGTCCGGGACGAGCGAAGTCGAGGCGCTGCATGATCTGGCCGAGCTGCGCATCGCCGCTCAGCAGAGGTGTAAGCTTGACGCGATTGTACGGCTGCCATCGCTCGGCATTGATGAGCACGGTGTCGAGTCCGAGCCTTGCAAGCTCTTGCGCGGTGCGCACGCCGACGGGGCCCCCGCCGACGATGATGACATGCGCCTCTTCGTCCCGTGCTTTCGTTGCGTCCGACCCATCGGCGGCGAGACACGCCTGCCCGGTAGGTACACGCCGGGCGCGGATCTGGACGTTCATGCGATCACTCACCGACTGCACCAGCCGGACGCACTCCGCCGACGCCACTGGGCGCGTGCCGGGCTGCCGAGCCATCGCATGAAAAGACTATTACGGAGCCCCGGTCGACCATCCCACCACCTCGCGCGACACTTCTGCAGCAGGCAAAGCCTCGGGTTGGCCCTGCCTCTCTCGAACGATGTCTGTCCCGGCGCGTAACCAGCCGGCGCTAAAGGCGGCGTTGCCCAGTCTGACCCGGCGTTGGGTCGGCGTGACCGGTCACGCGCGGTGAGCGCGTAAGCGGGTCCAAATGACGGGTAGCATTTTCCGTGCCATCCGCCGAGCATTCAGAAATATGATTATTATCATATAGATACCGCAGGCCAGAGAGTTTGAGCGCGTGCTGAGAGCCTGCTTCTCAGGCATCTGCTGCAGGTTTTTCGGTTTGACCGCGCTGCAGGTGACTCGCGGCAGCATGCGGTTTCGCGAGCGCCAAACTCCTGCCCGACCGGTGGAACCGTCCGATCACGTTGGGTGTTGATACAGAGGGGAGCAACGAGCCCGAGGATCTCACATGAACGGAATCATCTATTTGGTTGGTCTTGTCGTCGTCGTTCTGGCCGTCCTCTCATTTTTCGGATTGAGGTAGCGTCGATGCGCGACCTTCAAAAGGAGTGAGCGGCACGTCGATGTCGAATGGAGCGTGCGGCGATCGTCATAGCGTGTCGGAGCCGGCGCGACTCGTTTGGGTCGTGCCCACGACTTTGGGGCGCGGCATCGGCCGCCCGACGACGGCGGCTCGCGTCGAAGCGCTCAATATCCCGAGAGAAACGGATTGAAGGTTCCGCGCGCATAGCGACCTCGCACCATCAGCAGATCAAGTGCCAGGCTGGCGACATCGTCGGCGATAGGTTCGATGGCATGATCCTTGGTCTGATACAGGATCTTTACGTAGCGACCGCAGGCGTCACACGTTTCCGCCTTGATCGTGCCGGAGCCCGCATCGATTTCCTGATAACCGATGCCGCTTGTCGAACCGCATAGGACGCAAGCGATGCGCACATAGTGCCAAAGGGTACCGCAGAGCGCACATGAACAGAAGCGAGTGCCATAGGCGCCCGGCCAGCCGACGACCATGGTGCAGGAGGGTGCGCAGCCGCACGTCGGGCATGCCCCGTTGCCGACCGGGACGAGCGCGCCTGCAGCGAGCCGAGTGGCACAACGCGCGAAGTGAATTTGCGCGACCGATGCCATGATAATGTGCTCGGCCAGTGTTTCGGGAGGCATGGAGTTCGCTAGCACATGGCGCAGCAAAGTTTCGCGCGTTATCGCGTTGGCGGCTGAAAGGCGCCTTATGGCGTCTCCTGCGGCCGGGGGGCTTGGCAAGTCAGCGGCAGCGTGCAGAAAGATCGCCAGCGTTTCGTCGAAGGCGGCATCCATTTCGAAGTGATTGCGATCGATCGGTGGCATGCGACGGGCTCGCGCGCGGGCGACGGCTTCCGGCCCAGCCATACGAGGTTCGGGCAAGCCCTTCTGGACCCGATATTGCAATTCGCTCAAAGCAGCCAAAAATTCCAGATAGGGAGCGAGGGTGCTGTTTTTCGCCAGGAAGCGAAACCTCAATGTCCGGTCGATGAAAAGCTGAGTGGAGCTGGGCAAGCGAGCGAACGGAGGAGCGGCGACCTCTCCGATGATCGTGGAGCCGCCGGGCATCTCGGCATCTGAGTTCATGGTAGGATCCGCGAAGTTTGGCGGCCGTGTGAGTTTGTGGTGCGCATCATCGGGTGGACGATTTGCCTGAGCGCGTTCGTTTGCCGACCAGCTCCCGCAGCCACTTCCGATGGTGGCGCCACGCCCATCCGCCTGTGACGTGCCCCTTGGTCATGGCATCAAACGTGCCGCGCACCCAAATCGCCGCGTAAACATGGATAATCCAGACGCAGACGATTGCGACGGCGGTGATCGAGTGGACAAGAATGGCAATGCGCTCCTGGTCGATGGTCGCGAGATCGGAGAAATATTGATCCCAGATCACGACACCGCTCGTGATCAGGACGATGATGAGAAGCGACATCGACCAGAAGACGAATTTCTGACCGGCGTTATATTTGCCGAGTTCAGGCAGCCGCTCTTCGTGTCCCGCCAGGACATCGCGAATGCGCCGCAGCCAAGTGTTATCTTCACTCTTCCATAAATTGGCTTTCCAGAAGCGGACGAATAGTCCGGCGAACGAAAAAAACAAAATCACGCCGAGCCACGGATGGATGGCCCGGGTCCATTGACCGCCACCGAACAGCGCTGTGAGAAAGTAGAGGCTGGGATGAAACAGGGAAAGTCCGGACAGGGCGAGCAGCACCAGGGTTGTCGCGGTGATCCAATGATTGATGCGTGCGGCGAGAGTGTAGCGATCGACCGTTACAGGCTTTCCCGGATGGATGCGGTCGCCGGTCTCGACATCATATGGTTTGTCGCCGCTGGCGGTCATAGCCGTTGCCTCTCGGCTAGTTTTTCCGCGTTGGCCTCGTCTTCGGGCGTAACGCGATTGGCTCCGGCGATCATATAATGCACAGCACCTGCTACCGCGGCGAATCCCATAACTCCGAGGCCCAGATATTTGGTGACGCCTTTCCAGGCCTCGACGATCGGGCTGATACTTGGGTTCTTCGGCAGGCCGGCATAAATTTCAGGTTGATCGGCATGATGCAAAACGTACATCACGTGTGTGCCGCCTACTCCTGGGGGGTCGTAGAGGCCTGCATTCTGAAACCCGCGTGACTTGAGATCCTTGATCCGGGAATCGGCCCAATCCTTCATCTCGGTCTTAGTGCCGAAGACGATCGCCTGCGTCGGACACGCCTTTTGGCATGCCGGACCTTGGCCCACGGCGATACGATCCGAGCAAAGCGTACATTTGTAGGCCTTGTGATCGACTTTGGAGATGCGTGGAATGTCAAAGGGGCAACCCTTGATGCAATAGCCGCACCCGATGCAGTTCTCGTGCACGAAATCCACGATGCCATTCGAATACTGCACGATAGCACCCGGCGCGGGACAGGCCTTCAGGCAGCCGGGATCCTCGCAGTGCATGCAGCCATCCTTGCGGATCAGCCACTCGAGTTGATTTGTTTTTGGATTATCCCACTCCGTGAAGCGCATCAATGTGAACATATCCGGCGTCAGATCGCTGGGGTTCTCGTAGACGCCGACGTTATCCTCGATGGCTTGGTTAGTGTCGTTCCATTCGACGCACGCGGCCTGGCAGGCTTTGCAACCGATGCATTTCGAGACATCGATCAACTTGGCGACTTCGGTCTGGCGCTTGGCCGGAGGCGTCACGCGCGAGGCCGAGCGCCGGATCAAGTCCCTCTCGTCGAACTTCGGCGCCGAGGGCGCGACCGGCGGGTTCGGAATTGGAGGAAACATGGTCTTGCGTCTCCTTGCTCCGCCTCTGCTCCAAGCCGTCCCTTCGGTCGTCCGATTGACGGCGAACTTCGGATCGCGCGGCCGAGCCACCCTTTGCTAGGTTACTGCCGGCCCGGCCGAGGCCTCGAGATTGACGAGAAACGCCTTGTACTCGGGCGTTTCGATATTGGCGTCGCCCACAAACGGAGTGAGCGTGTTGGCGGCAAACCCCTTCTTGGCCGCACCGATGAAGCCCCAATGGATCGGGATGCCGACGATATGGACTGTGCGTCCCGCGCAGGTCATCGGCTTGATCCGCTTGGTCACGACGGCTTTGGCGAAGACCGATCCGCGCTTGGACCAGACGCGGACCCAGCCGCCGTTGGTCACGCCTTTTTCCTTCGCCAACTCGTTCGATATCTCGACGAAAAACTCCGGCTGAAGGACCGAATTCACGTGATTGTTCTTGGTCCAATAGTGAAAGTGCTCGGTCAGTCGATACGTGGTTGCCGCATACGGATATTCGCCTGACGCAGTCGCCGCAAACTGGGCCATATCGCCGTTGAAGATGCGCGCAACGGGATTGCCACGCACCTTGGGCGCGATCGGATTGTCGATCGGGCTCTCGAAGGGCTCATAGTGCACGGGAAACGGCCCGTCGCGCATCAGACCCACGCTGAAGAGACGTGAGACACCCTCGGCATTCATGATGAAGGGGCCGACTTCCTCGGGCTTTGCCGTGGGCGAAATGTCGGGAACATCGTAGCCGGTCCAGCGGCTCCCGTTCCATTCGATCAGTTTGCGGGATGGATCCCACGGCTTGCCGCTGACGTCGCAGGACGCCCGATTATAAAGAATGCGCCGGTTCGCGGGCCACGAAAACGACCAGTTCGGAAACGTGCCGGTGTCGTCGGGATCAGAATTGTCCTGACGAGCCATCATGTTGCCAGCCTCGGTGAAGCATCCCGAGAAGATCCAGCATCCGCATGCGGTGCTGCCGTCGTCTCGCAGCGCGCCGAAGCCCGACAGTTGCTTGCCGGCTTCGAGAAGCTTCTTGGCCGGGTCGTTCGGATCGACGACGTCGGTCACGACGTAGCCGTTCATTTCCTTTGCCAACTCTTCGGGCGTCGGCTGCTGAGGATTCTTATAGGGCCAGTGAAGTTTCAGGATCGGGTCCGGAAAGGCGCCCCCCTCCTTCGTGTAAAGGTCTTTTAGTCTCAAGTGGATCTGCGACATGATCCAGGTGTCCGGCTTTGCCTCGCCGGGAGGAGATGCGCCGGGCCAGTGCCATTGCAGCCAGCGACCGGAATTGACCAGCGAGCCCTCGTCTTCTGCGAACGAAGTGGTCGGAAGCTGTAGCACCTCGGTCTGGATTTTCGCCGGATCGGTATCGTTATAGATGCCGTGGTTTTCCCAGAACCGTGCCGTCTCGGTCTCGAGCGGATCCATCACGACCAGTAGTTTTAGCTTGCCGAGGCCGTCGGCGAGCTTGGCCTTGTTCGGAAACGCCTGGAGCGGGTTGAAGCCCTGGCAAAAATAGATATTCATCTTGCCCTGGTGCATCAGCTCGAATGCGCGCAGAACGTCATAGCTCGGCACATCGAGTTTCGGCAGCCAGTCGTAAGCGTAGTCGTTGGCGGCGGTGGCGGCCGGTCCCCACATAGCCTTCTGAAAGCTGACAAAGAACTTCTTGTAGTTTTGCCAGTAGCTCATCTGGTTGGGGCGGAGCGGCTTGTAGGCGCGCGTCGACATGTACGCCGAGAAATCGCGCTCCTTTTCCATCGGGATATTCAGGTATCCCGGGATCAGGTTCGACATCAGACCGAGATCGGTCAGTCCCTGTATGTTGGAATGACCGCGCAACGCGTTCATGCCGCCGCCGCGAACGCCGATGTTGCCCAGAATAAGCTGCAACATCGCCATGCCGCGAATGTTTTGCGCGCCCTTGGAGTGCTGCGTCCATCCGAGCGCATACATCGACGTCATGGTTTTCGTCGGTGTGGAACACTCGCCGATCATCTCGGCGACCTTTAGGAACCTGTCCTTCGGAGTACCGGTGATGCGCTCGACGGTTTCGGGGGTATAGATCGAAACGTGCTGCTTGAGCAGGTTCCATACGCAGCGAGGATGCTGCAGCGTTTCGTCGATGACCGCATAGCCGTCCGCCCCGATCTCGTAGGTCCAGGTCGAGCGGTCGTAATCGCGCTTGCCTTCGTCATACCCGACGAAGAGGCCGTCCTCGTAGGCAAAGCCGTCCTTCACGATGAACGAGGCGTTGGTGAACGCCTTCACGTAGTCCCACTGCACCTTGTTGTTCGCCATGCAGTAGTTGATCAACCCGAGCAGGAAGGCGATATCGGTTCCTTGCCGGATCGGTGCGTAATAGTCGGCGACCGAGGCAGAGCGCGTGAAGCGGGGATCGACCACGATCAGCTTCGCGCCGCGATTGGCCTTCGCTTCGGTGACCCACTTGAAGCCGCACGGATGCGCTTCGGCGGCGTTGCCACCCATGATGACGACGAGGTCGGTATTCTTGATATCGGTCCAGGAGTTCGTCATTGCTCCGCGACCGAATGTTGGGGCGAGACTCGCCACCGTCGGTCCGTGTCAAACTCTGGCCTGGTTATCGAATGCGAGAATGCCGGTGCTGCGAACGGCCTTGTAGGTCGCGAAAGCGGTCTCGTTTGTCGTTGCAGAAGCCGCCAGGAAGCCCGCTGTCAGCCAGCGATTGACCGTCACGCCGTCGCTGTTCTGGGCGATGAAGTTCTTGTCGCGATCGTCCTTCATCGTGCGGGCAATTTTCGTCAACGCCTGGTCCCATGTGATGGGTTCGAAGGCTTGAGCGCCCGGCCGGCGCAGCATGGGCTGGCGAAGGCGCGTCGCAGACTTGACGGTGTGGAGAAGTGCCGCTCCCTTGGGACATAGCGTGCCGCGATTGGTCGGGTGGTCGCTGTCACCCTCGATATAGGTGATCTCGGCCTTCTCGCCCTTTCGCAAGTCACCCTTGGAGTAGAGAATGATCCCGCAAGCGACGGAACAGTACGTGCATGTGTTGCGCGTTTCGGTGGTGTTGACCAGCTTGTTGGCTCGGATCGCGTCAGCATAGGCTGCCTCAACGTCTCCGAAGCCGAAGGCGCCAAGGGCAGTTCCTGCCATCCCTGCGCCCGTCGTAGCTAGAAATCCGCGACGCGAAATTTCCATCGTCATCTGGCCTCTCTTTCCGGCGTCACGACTGCGATGCCACGAACAACAAGTCCAGTTTCAGCCTAGACTACTGTGAAGTCCGGATGCGAGCAACAGTCGGCGCAGACGGGGCATGTGCCTCGAGGTGTCCGGCCATCGACGACCGAGCGATGCACTCGACTGCAATCGTGACGCTGAGTCGATCGGAGCGATGAAACGACGATTGACACTGTCGTCAGCATCGCGTCACCTTTCCCAGTCCCGAAATTGCAATGCGAAGTGAACCGATAGGTCAAAGCGAATATGCCCAATTATATTGCCCAGCGTCTATTGTTTGGGGCAATCACCATTGTCGGCGTGTCCATTGTCGTGTTCGTCATCATGCGCGTGCTTCCCGGCGATCCACTGGTCGCAATTTTCGGACCTGACGGCTTTCAGAAGCTGACCGAGGAGCAGCGGGCCAACTATATGCGGGACCTCGGGCTCAGCGATCCATTATGGGTGCAGTATTTCAACTGGCTCAGGGATATCGCCCGAGGCGAGCTTGGGCGCTCGTTCTTTCGCTCAGAAAGTGTCGCGGAGACCATCCTGCGGCGCGGGCCTCTGACCGCACAGATCGCTGTGCTTTCGGTGATCATTTCGTGGCTGGTGGGCATTCCGGTGGCCATCGTCAGCGCTCTCAGGCCGAACAGCATCACGGACAACGCCGTCAGGGTGCTGAGCGTCTTTTTTCTGGCGGTGCCAGGGTTCTGGGTCGGCATGCTGATCGTTCTGCTTTTCCTTTTTACTTTCGGCTATCGCGCACCGCTCGCCGGAGTGGGATTTTTCGAGGATCCGTGGGCTAATCTTCAAATTGTGATACCGCCGGCAGTCGTGCTGGGGCTTGGCCAAGCGGCTTATATTGCCCGGATGGCGCGATCGAGCCTGCTCGAAGTGATCCGCGAGGACTATGTGCGCACGGCGCGGGCCAAGGGGCTCTCCAGTCGGCTCGTCATCGCCTTGCATGCATTGCCCAACGCGCTACTGCCGGTGATCACGCTGTCGGGCATTCTGCTGGGTTTCGTGCTTGCGGGCTCGATACCGGTCGAACGTGCTTTCGGCACGCCCGGCCTTGGCTACTCGATGTTCACGGCGGTCAATGAGCGCGATATCTTCGTGATGCAGAACTTGGTGTTTCTCTATGCGACGGTGTTCGTCGTCCTGAACATTGTCGTCGATCTGATCATTGCATGGCTCGACCCAAGGATACGTTTTCGATGAGCGTCACCGAGACTGCGGCCGGATTAGAGTCGACATCGATCAGGGCCGTGGCGCCGTCGCGGTGGAGCCGGACCTGGAAGGGTCTTCGTCAATTCGTGGTGCGGTCGCCGCTATCGGCATTCTGGGGACTGGTGGCGGTGTTGATCGTTCTGACCGCTTTGGTGGCGCCGCTCGTTGCGCCCTATCCGCCGTTACAGGCGGACTTTCTGCACATGACCAAGGCGCCGGGGCCGGTGCACTTGATGGGGACGGATCAAGTCGGTCGGGACACCCTGAGCCGTGTCATCTATGGCAGCCGGGCATCGTTGACGGTGGCGTTTGCGGCGGTGCTGTTCGGGACGACGCTCGGTGCGCTGTGGGGCTTGGTCAGCGGCTATTTCGGCGGTCGTTTCGATCTCGTCAGCCAGCGGGTGATCGAGTTCATGCAGTCGTTTCCCGATCTCATCCTGGCAATGGCGATCGCGATGGCGCTGGGACCGGGGCTCAGCACCGTGATCGCGGCCATCGCCATCACACGCATTCCGTTCGGCGGGCGCGTTATCAGGGCTGTCGTGCTGTCGGTCAAAGAGATGCCGTTCGTCGAGTCGGCGCGCGGTCTCGGCGCTTCGCACCTGCGCCTGATGTTCCGTCATATCCTGCCACAGTGCGTCGCTCCGTTCCTGATCCTGGCGACCGCACATCTCGGAGTCGCGATCGTGATCGAGGCCTCGCTCGGCTTCCTGGGTGTAGGCATACCGCCGCCGATGCCGACGTGGGGCAACATGCTTTCGGACGCGTTGAATTCGGGTCTGGTGCCGCCGTGGTGGCTGGTGCTGTTTCCTGGGGCCGCGATCACGATTACGGTGCTGGCATTCAATCTGCTCGGCGATGGTATCAGGGATTTCCTCGATCCACGCCTGAGAGGCGCGATGAGCTGAGCCAACGCAGCCATACCGAGGGATGGAGGATGCCTCGCGACAACCGATCCCGAGGCGAGCAGCGGAGCCGTCCGGTCAACGGTGACTAGATCTGCGCTCCGTTTACCCGGCTCCGCCGAGCGCCGTGGAGGCAGCGCCGCCGGCATAATTGGCGAGCGGCAGGCGAGGGCCGGCTTCGTGGAGATGGCAGGCGGCCCAGTGACCGGACGCCACTTCGCGCAAGGGTGGGGCGTCTCGAGCGCAGCGTGCGTGGGCGTAGGGACAGCGCGTATGGAAGTGGCAACCCGGCGGCGGTCGAATGGGACTGGGCACGTCGCCGGTGAGGATGATGCGCTGGCGTTTGCGGGCTGAGGCGCTGGCGATGGGAACGGCCGACATCAGAGCCTCGGTGTAGGGATGCAGCGGTTCGCGGAAGAGCTGATCTTTCGAGGTCAGCTCCACGATGCGACCAAGATACATCACCGCGACGCGGTGCGAGATGTGCTGCAGAACGGCAAGGTCGTGGGCAATGAAAAGATAAGCGAGGCCCAACTCGTCCTGTAGCTCCATCAACAGATTGATAATTTGTGCCTGGATCGAGACGTCGAGGGCGGAGACCGGCTCGTCGCCGACGATCAGCGATGGCGAGAGGGCCAGGGCACGGGCGATGCCGATCCTCTGGCGCTGACCACCGGAGAACTCATGAGGATAGGAGAGCATCAATTCGGGACGCAGGCCGACGCGCTGGAACAGCGCGGCGGTGCGATCGATGCGCTCGCCAGTCGACGCGGCATTGTGGATGATCATCGGCTCAGCGACGATCTCGCCGGCGGTCATGCGTGGATTGAGCGAGGCGTACGGGTCCTGATAAATCATCTGCATTCGACGCCGATAGGCGAGCATGGCGCTCGGTGGAAGGTCGGCGATTTCGCGACCTTCGAAGCGGATCGAGCCAGAGGTCGGCTCGAGCAACTTCAGGAGCGTGCGGCCGACGGTAGACTTGCCGCAACCGGATTCGCCGACGAGGCCGAGCGTCTCTCCTGGCCGAATTGAGAATGACACGCCATCGACCGCGTAGACGGTGCCGCTGATGCGGCCCATCAGGCCACCGTGAATTGGGAAATGTTTCTTGAGGTCGCGAACCTCGAGAATGTTTTCGCCGCTAGCGCCGGATTTTGCAGAGGTACCGGGGGCCGCGCGTTGGTCGGTGGCATCGGCGGGAAGATATTGGTCCGAAGCGCTCATGTTGCTGCCGCTGCTAGTTGGTTCTCGGCCTCCCAGCACGCAATGAAATGATTGGGCCGGTATTCGAGTAGCGGTGGATCGGCCGATTGGCACCTATCCGTGGCGAGGCCGCAGCGTGGCGCGAAGCGGCAGCCGGGCGGCAAGGACGACAGGGAAGGCACCATGCCCTTGATCTCCTGGAGGCGGGTACGGCCAGCGCCGGGCACAGAGGCCGCCTCCAATCGGGGGATCGAACCGAGAAGGCCCCTCGTGTAGGGGTGACCCGGGCGATCGAACAGTTCCTCGACCGATGCTTCTTCGACCTTGCGACCCGCGTACATGACCACGACGCGATCGGCATTTTCCGCAACGACGCCCATGTCGTGCGTAATGAGCACGATGGCTGTGCCGTAGGTCTGCTGTATTTCGCGCATGAGGTCCAAGATCTGAGCCTGAATGGTGACATCGAGCGCCGTCGTCGGTTCGTCGGCAATCAGAACCTTGGGATTGCACGACAATGCCATGGCGATCATGACGCGCTGGCGCATGCCGCCGGACATCTGGTGGGGGTAGGCGCGGAAGCGACGCTCGGGCTCAGGAATGTGCACGCGGCGCAGCATCTCCACCGCCTCGGCCTCGGCCTGGCGCCGTGTCATGCCGCGGTGCACGGAAATCGCTTCCGCTATCTGATAGCCTACGGTTTGCAGAGGATTGAGCGACGTCATCGGCTCTTGGAATATCATCGAGATCTCGTTGCCGCGCACTTTCTCCATTTCTGCTTCGGTCAACTCGAGAAGATTTCTACCCTCGAGCAGGACCGAGCCGCCGACCACACGGCCGGGCGGATCTGGCAGCAGGCGCAAAACGGAAAGCGCTGTCACGCTCTTGCCGCAACCGGACTCTCCAACGACGCCCAGCGTTTCGCCCCTGCGCAGCATGTAAGAAACTTTGTCGACGGCTTTGAGCGGACCGGACGCGCCTAGAAAATGCGTTTCGAGTTGACGAAGCTCGAGCACGGGTGGTTGCGATTCATCACCCCAATTCGGCTGCGATGCCGGCGCGACGGTGGCTTCGCTCACGATGTTACTCCCGTGCGGAAAGCGTTTTTGCTTGCGGTAGACAACACCCTCGGGCCACCATCACAGCATAATGAAAGCGTCCGACAAAGGGCCAATTATTCGGGAGGAAGAAAACATGACCAGCTACAACGACTGGAAACCAACTCGCCGCGATGTCATGGGCGGGGCTGCCGCTGCTGCGGCTACTTATGCGCTTTGGCCTGAGCGTGTCGCGGCCGAGGTTCCGATGGAGTTCGACGGCTCGAAGTTTCAACTTGCGGCGGCAGAGCCAAATCCCAAGCGCGGCGGCGTTCTTCGCTACGGTATCACGATGCGGCCACCGCACTTCGACGTGCACCAGTCGGGCACCATCAACAGCCTGGGCAGCCAGGGCTGCATGTTCGACAACCTCATTCGCCGCGATCCTCGAGACAGCGGCAAGACGATCATTCCGGATCTGGCGCACAGCTGGCAGATTTCCAAGGACGGCAAGACCTACACATTTCACCTGCGCGAAGGCGTCCAGTTCCACGACGGCGCAGAGCTGACAGCCGACGACATCAAAGCCACGTTCGACCGCATTGCCAAACCGCCGGCGGGCATCTCCATTCCGCGCAGCGTGCTGTTTTCTTCCGTCGCGGAGATCAATGCGCGCGACAAGAAGACCGTTGAGTTCAAGCTTTCACAACCGAGGCCCGTGAACTTTATGATGTCGTCGCTCGCCAGCGGTTGGAACGTGATCTTTCGCAAGAAAACGCTCGAAGATAACAATTTCAACCTCAGGCGCGTCGTCGATATTCCCGGCACTGGTCCTTACAAGAGCAAGCGGCGGGTCGAGAACGAAGTCTGGGTCATGGAGAAGAACGACAAATACTGGAACAAGGGGTTACCCTATCTTGACGGAGTCGAGTTTTATCATGCGCTGCCGTTTTCGCCGGAGCTCGGTTCGGCGGTGCTGGCCGGACGCACGGACTACGCACGCATCGTCGATCCGGTGACGGCGAACAAGGCCAAGGCCACCAGGGGCATGAAGTCGCTCAACTTCTACCAGAGCGTCATCCAGGGCACGTGGCCGAATGCCAAAAAGAAGCCTCTGGATGACCCGAGGGTCAGGCGCGCCATCCATCTGTGCTTCCAGCGCGATGTCCTTGTCGAAGTGGTGAAGGATGTGGCGCCGATGATGACGGGCGGGTTCATCTATCCGTTTTCAGAGTTCGCGACGCCGAAGGAGGAACTCTCCAAACGGCTTGGCTACCAGAAGGATCCATCGGCTGCGATCAAGGAGGCAAAGTCGCTCATGGCGGCGGCGGGGCATCCCAACGGCATCAAGGGGCTCGACTACCTCGTGCGGGACGTGCCTAGTTTCAAGCTGTGGAGCCAAGCCATCCAGGCCATGCTGCAGCAGTCGCTCGGTATCGAGACGAAGCTGCGGACCGTGGTCGAGTCGGTCTGGTTCGACGACATCAAATCCGGCAACTACGATCTTGCCATCGGTGCCGTGGTGTCGACGCTGCTGGACCCGTCCGACTATTTCAATGCCTGGTACAAGACGGGCGGGCCCCAGAACTACGCCAACTGGGATAATCCGAAGTTCAACGCGTTGCTGCCGAAAATTGACGGTGAGCTCGATCCGGCCAAGCGTCTCGGCCACATTCGTGAAGCCGAGATGGTCATGGAGCAGGATCCGCCGGTGTTCCCGATCTGTTGGGAAAAGATCAACGACGTCTGGTACGACTACGTCAAGGGGCACAATCCCGCGGAGTACTTCGGTATTTACGACGTCGTGCGGATGGACACGATGTGGCTGGACAAATGACACAGTAGCGAGGTCGCGCGCCCGGAACGGACCTGCCCTTATGGCGGAGAGAGTGGGATTCGAACCCACGGTACGCTTACACGTACACACGCGTTCCAGGCGTGCGCCTTAAACCACTCGGCCATCTCTCCGGAGAAGCGCGGCGCGGACTATAGCGCGCTATCGCCTCAGTGCAAGCCGCAGTGCCGGACATCGCGCCGGCACTGTCAATCTGGTGTGGATCAAGCCCCCGGCACGACATCAGGGCCCGCTAGCCTGGCGGTGCGCGGTGGAGGCGATGCAGCGAATTACGCGCGTCGGAATGGCGCCCAGGGCGCGTGTGTGGCCAATTCAGCCGACGATCTCGTCGAGGCGGAAATTCATGGCGATCTCGCGATCGGCCGCCTCGGGGCTGTCGGAGCCGTGCGTAGAGTTCTCGCCCTTCGAGACGGCAAACAGCTTGCGGATGGTACCGTCCTTGGCTTCGGCGGGGTCGGTCGCGCCCATCACTTCGCGGTATTTTGCAATGGCGCCCTCGCCCTCGAGCACCTGGAGGACGATGGGACCCGAGGTCATGAACGTGACCAACTCGCCGTAGAATGGCCGTGCCTTGTGTTCCTCGTAAAACTTCTCGGCCTGGGCCTTGGTCCAAAGCACGCGCTTCTGTGCGACGATCCTCAGGCCTGCCTTCTCGATGACGGCGTTGATGCCGCCGGTCAGGTTGCGCCGGGTGGCGTCGGGCTTGATGATGGAGAACGTGCGCTCGATGGCCATCGGAGGCTCCTGATAGGGAAGATCATGCCTGGCGGGCTCTTCCGCCGGGCGCGGCGCGGTTTATAACGGGCGACGGCGCCGGCAGCAACCGTGCTGCTGCGTTGCAGCATGGGCCAACGGTTCCGCGTGGCGAACAGAGGACGAGTTATGGTCAGAGCCGATACCAACCGACGCGTCGATGGCGAGCGCCTTTGGGCGAGCCTGATGGAGATGGCAAGGATCGGCGCGACGCCGAAGGGCGGGGTCAATCGGCTGGCGTTGACGGATCTCGACCGGGAGAGCCGCAGTCTCTTCCAGAGTTGGGCCGAAGCCGCGGGTGCAATCGTCGCGGTGGACCGGATGGGCACAATGTTTGCCCGGAGAGCGGGGAGCGATCCATCGCTGCCGCCGGTGATGCTCGGGAGCCATCTCGACACACAGCCGACTGGCGGCAAGTTCGATGGTGCTCTCGGGGTGCTGGCCGCGCTCGAGGTGATGCGGACGATCGAGGACCTCGGACTGAAGACGCGTCATCCGATCGAGATCGTCAACTGGACGAATGAGGAAGGTTCGCGTTTTGCGCCCGCGTGCACGGCGTCTGGTGTGTTTGCCGGGGTGTTCCCCCTCGACCACGCGCTGGCGATCGAGGATACGGCTGGGAAAAAGATTGGCGACGAACTCGTGCGCATCGGCTTTGCGGGAGAGATGCCGGTTGGCGGGCGCCCGGTGCATGCCTTCTTCGAGCTGCACATCGAGCAGGGGCCGATCCTGGAGGAGGAAGGTACGGACATCGGCATCGTCACCATCGCCAACGGCCAGAAATGGTACGAGGTCACGATCACGGGTGTCGAGAGCCACGCCGGACCGACGCCGATGGCGCGCCGCAAGGATGCCTTGCTTGGGGCAGCCCGCATCATCGAACGCGTGAACGCGATCGGGCATGCTCACGACCCGCAGGCGTGTGCGACGTGCGGCATGATCGAAGCCTACCCCAATTCGCGCAACGTCATCCCGGGCTCGGTGTTCCTGACTGTCGATCTGCGACACCCGGACCCCGAGAAGCTTGTTTCTATGTCGGCGGCGATCGAGGCTGGTATTGCAGAGATTGCCGCGGCGACGGGCGTGACGTGCGACTACAAGCTGGTCGCCGACTTCCCGCCGCAACCGTTCGAGGCGAGCTGCGTCGATGCCGTCCGCAAGGCTGCGTCCCGGCTCGGGCTCTCGGCGCGCGAAATTTCGTCGGGTGCCGGCCACGATGCCGTCTACATGGCGCGTGTCGCGCCAGCGGCGATGATTTTCGTGCCGTGCATCGACGGCATCAGCCACAACGAGGCCGAGGACATCAAGCCCGAATGGGCGACCGCGGGGGCCAATGTTCTGCTCGAGGCCGTGCTGGAAAAGGCCGAGGTTGTCAGTGGCTGAGTCGACGCTGGCGAGGGCTGAGAAGCTCGCCGGTCGCCGTGCCGACAGGCCGGCGCAGCTTCACTTTACCAAGAAGATAACTTTTTCGTGCAGGCTCAAGAGGCCAGACTATATGGCGCTTTCGCCGGGCTTCTCGCACTGAAGTTGCTCGCGCAGCTCGGTCTTGAGGATCTTGCCGTAGTTGTTCTTCGGCAGTGCTTCGACGAAGCGATAGCCTTTCGGGCGCTTGTAACGAGCGATGTTGTCGAGGCAGAGCCGATCGAGCGCCGGTGCGGTGACGGATGCGCCCGGCCGGGGGACAACGAAGGCGATGACCTCCTCGCCCCAGTCGACGTGTGGGCGCGAGACAACTGCGCACTCGAGTACGCCCGCGTGTCCCAGAAGCACCTCCTCGATCTCGCGCGGGTAGATGTTGGACCCGCCGGAGATAATCATGTCCTTGGAGCGATCCTTCAATGTGAGGAAGCCGTCGGCGTCGAGGCTTCCCATGTCGCCGGTCCAGAGCCAGCCGTCGCGCAGAGATTTGGCGTTCGCTTCAGGATTGTTCCAATAACCGGACATGACACAGTCGCTGGTGGTGACGATTTCTCCGATCTCGCCAGCCGCAAGGTCGCGGCCATCCTCGTCGACCACGCGGACGGCGCAGCCGGTGCGCGGAATGCCAGTGCTCATCAAGCGCGCGTCGCTGGCGGGACTGCCGTCGAGACCGACGTGCAGCGCCTGCGGCAGGCCGGTGATGGTCATCGGGCTCTCGCCCTGGCCGTAGAGCTGATAGAGGCGGGGGCCGAAGATCCCGAGTGCGCGCTTGAGGTCCGATAGATACATCGGTGCGCCGCCGTACGTGATCGTCTTTAGATTGCGCGTGTCGGCCGATCCGGCGAGGGGATGATTGATCAGGCGCGAGACCATGGTCGGCGCGGCGAAAAACGAGACGTTCCTGTGTCCGGTGATGGCGGCAAAGATCTGTTCGGGATCGAAGGAGCCGGGCACGACGACGTTGTGGCCACCTTTAAGAGCTGTCGCAAGCCCGTAGAGGCCCGAGCCGTGCGTCATGGGGGCGGCGTGCAGCATGGTGTCGTCGGGGCCGAGGAAGTCGATATCGGCGTAGTATGCGTGGGTCGCGAAGAGGAGATTGCGGTGGCTCAGCACGGCGCCCTTCGGCCGCCCCGTGGTGCCGCTCGTGTAAAAGAGCCACGCCTCGTCGGTTGGCGAGACGCGCGCTTCGCTGATGGGGTGGCCGGCGAGCAGAGCCGCGTAGTCGCGCGTGCCTGTGGCGACGATGGGCGGCAGCGCCGTGCTTGCCGGCAACTCGGCGAGTTTGTCGGCGAGGTCGGGCGTTACGATGCAGAGGCGCGCGCCGGAGTTCTCGAGGATCCAGGCCAGTTCCTTCGCGTGCAGCTTGTTGTTGATCGGCACGGCAGCGAGGCCGGCGCGCCAGATGCCGAACAGGGTGGGATAGAGCTCGGCGCAGTTTTCCATCCAGATGCCGACCCGGTCGCCCTTCGTCAGTGCGTGGCGGTCACGTAGTGCGCCCGCGATGGTGGCCACCTGGGTTTCGAGATCGGCGTAGGTGAGCGTGAGGCCCGGCGCCGAGATTGCATGGCGCGTGGGGTGGGCCAGCGCGACGGATTGGAGGATGCGGGAAAGGTTCATCTAGGCACTCAGGCGCATTCGGAGGTGTCGTGCACAAATGCGATGCGGCAAGACCCCGGACTTTCGCGTGCCGAGCGGACGCTTCGTCCGGGGCCTCGACGCCATGATGGTCAGGCGACGATCTTGTCGGCGATACCGTACTTTGCGCCGAGTTCCTTGAACTGGGCCCATGTCTTGTCGTCGACCTCGATGCCGTTCTTGGTGCGGTCCTGCTCCTTCAGGTACTCGACCTCGCCTGGGTAGTAGATTTCCTTGACGCCCGACTGCTTCTTTGTGGCTTTCAAATATTCCGCAAAGTCGGTGACTTCCTGCTTGAACGTGTCGAGCGAGCGGAATGCCGCGACGTTGAAGCAGGCAATGAAACAGCCGTCGTTGTGGCGGCCGGTCGGGTCGACACCGAAGCCGAGGCCCGGCAGGATAGCGGAGAGAATCTCGATCATCGCCGAGAGGCCGTACCCCTTGTGGCCTTCCTCGCCGCCGAGCGGCAGGAGCACGCCGCCCTTCTTGAACTCCGTCGGGTCGGTCGTCGGATTACCGTCCTTGTCGACGATCCAGCCGGTGGGAATCGAGGCGCCCTTGGCGATGGCGAGATTGATCTTGCCGGCGGCGACGGCAGACGTCGCCATGTCGAGGCAGAATGTGGCCGGCAAGTTCGACGGGATGGCCATGGCCAGCGGATTGGTGCCGACACGCGGCTCGGCGCCGCCGAAGGGAGCCACCGCCTTGGGCGAGCGGCCGCTGTCGGCGGTCATGATGGCGATCATGCCTTCGCTGGCGGCCATGATCGGATAAGCTCCGACACGGCCGACGTGGCTCTGGCGCAGGATTGTCGTGGCGGCGACGTTGGCTTTCTTCGCCTTCTCTATGGTCAGCCGCATGGCGCGTTCGGCGACAACGAACCCGAAGCCCCAGTTGCCGTCGACGACCGTCGTAGTGGCGCTTTCCTGCACGATCGTGAACGGGGCGCCAGGAACGATGTGGCCCTTGTCGACCCGGTCGATGTAGGTCGGTATGGCGATGACGCCGTGGCTGTCATGGCCGGTGAGGTTGGCGAGCACGACGCCTCTCGCGACGCACTCGGCTTCGTCACGCGAGGCTTTGGCACCGACCAGCAGCTCGGTGACGATCGAAGTCAACTTGTCGGCTTTGATGACAACGGGCATGGTGCTCCTCCGGGGTTGCAGCCCGTGCATGAAAGCCGAGCTTGACGTATCTGGATGTATCGCGTGAGCATCCGGCATGGGCGGGCCGGGCGGCAAGCGGTTTCTCATCGTTACGTGAAGCCATGCCCGAAACATGGCTCAATGCCTCACACAACGCCTCATCGAGGGTCCCATGCAGCAGCGTGTCGTCAGGAATACAGAGACCGATCTCGTCTCAACGGCCAAAGCGGTGCTCCCAGCAGGAACGTTCGGCAACACGACGCTCGACGTCGTCATCGCGCGGGGCAAGGCGGGGCATGTCTGGGATGCGTCCGGGAACGAGTATATCGATTTTCTGATCGGCTCGGGCCCGATGCTTGTGGGTCACGCCCATCCGGAGGTCACGGCCGCCGTCGTCGAGCAGGTGGTGGGCGGAACAACGTTCTTCGTCAACAATCCGCCCGGAATTCAGCTCGCGGCCGAGATCGTCGACGCCGTGGCGTGCGCGGAGCAAGTGCGCTTCGTGTGCACGGGCTCGGAGGCGGACCTTTACGCCATGCGGGCCGCACGGGCGTTTCGCGGTCGCGACAAGATCCTCAAGTTCGAGGGCGGCTACCACGGCATGAGTGACTATGGCCTGATGAGCCTCGCGCCGAAACGGCTCGCAAATTTTCCAGAGGCAGTGCCGGACTCGGCTGGGATCCCAAGGTCGGTGCGCGAGGAGGTGATCGTTGCTCCATATAACGACATCGAAGCGGTGCGGAGCCTCGTCGCCCAGCACAAGGACGAGATCGCGGCGATCATCGTCGAACCGTTCCAGAGGTTGATCGGGCCTCAACCGGGATTCCTCGAAGGGCTTCGCCAGATCACCGAGGAGACGGGCATCGTGCTCATCTTCGACGAGGTGGTGACCGGCTTCCGGTGGGCCTACGGGGGCGCCCAGTCGTATTACGGTGTCACACCTGACCTGTGCACGCTCGGCAAGGTGGTCGGTGGCGGGTTCGCGCTCGCCGCAATAGCCGGCCGCGAGGACATCATGCGACATTTCGACAAGTCGGCGGTGCCTGAAGATCGCGCGCTTGTGCAGATTGGAACGCTGTCGGGCAATCCGGTGGCTTCCGTGGCGGGTCTCAAGACGATGGAGATCCTGAAGCGGCCCGGCGCCTACGAGCGTATCTGGGCGACCGGCGAGACGCTGATGGATGCGCTGGGGCGCATTCTCACGGACGCGGGCCTGAAGGCGCAGGTGGTCGGCGAGGGACCTATGTTCGATGCGGTCTTCACGGACGGACCGGTGAAGGATTACCGCGGCTTTTTCAAAGGCGATCTCGATCAGGCGCGCCGCTTCAACAAGGTGATGCTGGCGGAGGGCATCCTGAAGAGCGAGGGGAAGACGTACATCTCGCTGGCGCACACGGACGCCGACGTTACAAAGACGATTGCGGCCTACGAGAAAGCCGCAAAGGCGCTGCGCGACGGGACGGTGTGAGCGTCCCCGGAAGGTTCGGCGACGTAGGGTCTTGAAAGAAACCCTCGGCATTGGACGATGCCGAGGGTTTCTTTGGTTGCCGCGTTGCAGCGCGTCATGGGCCGTTTCGGCTCAGCAACGGCGTAATTCGGCGCAGGGCGACCCGCCGGTTGAGGCGCTCGGCGCCTTGCGTGTCGACCTTGAGGTACTGCTCGCCGTAACCCTGCGTGGCAAGGTTTTCGATCGGGATTTCGAAATGCTCGACCAAGATGCGGGCAACGCTTTCGGCGCGGTTGTCCGAAAGGCTGAGGTTGTCCTCGTCGGAGCCGACCGCGTCGGTGTGGCCCTCGATGAGGAAGACCTCGGTCGGATCGCGGTCGATGACTCGCCGCAGGACGTGGGCGATGCGAGCCAGCTTCTCGTATTGATCCGGCGCGACGTCGAACGATCCTGTATCGAAGTTGATATTGTCGAGATCGATGCGGCGCATGCGTTGGCGCAGCGAGTGGCTGTAGCGAATCTCCTCGAGTGAATAACCCCGATCGAGGCGCTCGACGGGCGGCGCCGTCAGCGTCTCGTAGAGGTCGTCGTCGGAGGCATCGACATACTCGACGATATACTTTTCGCGCGGGAGCGCATGCACGGGTGGTGCCAGCGTGACGTAGGCCGCCGCCGCCAGCGCGCCGACGCCAACGCCGACCGCGAGATTGCGATAGAAGCGTCGATTGTCGACGAAGACGAAGTCCCGGCCGGAGCGATCTCGTCGGTAACGCCGCAATAGATGGCCGTCTTTGTCGAACTCGGAATAGACCTTCACGCCGCCGGGGCGCGCCACGACCGTCTCGGTCCCGCCATCGCGGCGTCGGCTGCTCTGGGCACCGGGGGTGAAGCGTTTGAAGACGGCTCCCTCGTTATGCCTGATGATCGTGCGGTTGTTCTGGCGCACGATGGTGCGATTGCCGGGTTCCTGGATGATCCGCGCGCCGGATTTGGAGACGGATTCGACGCGTTGACGCTTCACGTCGTCGATGCGCCTGGGGCCCAAGCCTCCGGCGGCGACCGGGGGTCGCGAGTCGCCGGGCCCGGGGCGTGCGGCGTCGCGTGTGCCGGGGGAAGGACCTGGCCCGGGTTTGGCCGTCGATGGCGCCGGGCGAGGCGGTCCGCCTTGTTCGGCAGGTGGCCCGCCACGGGGCGGCCGTCCAGGCACGGGAGGTCCGCCGGTCGTTGCGCGGGGAGGCGCTTCGTCACGGCGAGGGCGCTCGCCGCGTTGTGGAGGCTGGCCCCGGAGGTTCGGCTGCGGGGCATCGGCGCGTGGATGGGGCGGTTGCGGCTGCGGCGCGGGATTGTCGCGCTTGAGCGCGGGCGGGGTTGGCCGCTGCGGCGCGGGCTGGACGACCGCCGGACGTTGAGGCTGGGGCGGGGGCGCACCGCGTCCGCCGGGTGGTGGAGGCGCCCCGTGCTGTAGCGCGCCGCGCGGCGGCGGACCGCCCTTCGGTTGCGGATTCTGCTGTTTCTGCTTCTGATCCTGACCGCGGGGATGGTGGGCACGCGGGTTCTTGTTGGGGTCCTTGTCTTGTTCGGGCGGCGCCTGGGCAACCGCCGGCGCAACGAGCGCGCCAACGGTGAAACCGGCAGCCAAGAGAATAGCGAGCGACATTTTGCGCTGCGGCGCGCGCTGATCGACCTTCACGTGCGGACTCCTCGATCGTGCGCCGCGATTGGCTCATCGGCGCAGGCGCCCAGGACGGGCAGCAAAGTGGCAATTGTTTGGCTGCAGACCGCAATGTGGCTTTTGCAGACCAAGCCGGGGTAGCGGCTCAGGCTTTGCGTAGAAGCGGCCCGACCTCGAGGTTCTGCTCGCCAAGGAGAGCAGTCCAGGCGTCGCTCATCAGATAGGCGAGTTCGGCCTCGCGCGCGGTCGTCATCATATCGCGGCCGGCAAGCTCCGCATCGTTGTAGCCCGGATGGCACATGAGGAGGCCGTTCATGGACAGGCCCCGAACGAAGCGCCGAAAGAGGTCCGCCGTCGGGCGTTTCTCGGAGACGAAATCGTACACGCCGGAAAAGCCGCTGTTTGTCGGCACACCCAAAGCATGGGCACGGCGCGCTATCGCGGGGCCGAGCGCGCCGATGACAGCGGTTTTTGCGATGCCGGCGCCGCGGCGGAGGATCGACACTCGACTGTCGGCACAGGAACGTACCCAGGTCCGACCATTGCCAAGGCGGGCCGCGATGCGGACCACGATATCGCGGACACCGGGAAGCTGGTGCATGTGATGGTGTCCGTCGATGTGAGCCGGCGCGGCATGGTAGTGATCGACGAAGGCCGCGACCTGGCGCTCGATTTCGGCTTCGATCTCGGCGAGCGGGAGGCGGCGGAGCACGCCTGCGCGAAAAACAGCGGGCAACGGCGGAAAGCGGCCGTCGGCCGCAAACGTCGGCATCGGAGCGAGCGGCTTCTGGTCGGTCAGCGTGATGTGCAAGCCGACGTCGGCGTCGCCCGCGATCGCCTTCAGCGCGGCGGCTTCGGACGGCCAGAACTCGGAGCCCGTCATGACGCTGGTTGCGGAGATGCGGCGGGCCGCGATCAACTCTCGGATGCCGCGACTGACGCCGGGCGTAAATGCATAGTCGTCAGCGCAAACGACAATGCGGGTGACGTTGCGCACGATGTCGCGCTTCGGGGAATCTTGGGCGCTGGGCGTCAACGGGCATCTCCGGTCGCGGCGCGGAGTCTCATACGCGATGGGCCATACCGGCGTCGACCAATTCGTTCGGCGACGGCGGCACGCCTCCCTCGCTGGAGACAGCTATGCTCAGAAGCTGGCGCGACCCTGCTTCGGCGGCATAAGCTACCTGCCATTCCAGACATTCGAGCCCAATGGGAAGGAGAAATTTCCATGCAGTTCACCATGCAAGGTCGCAAGGCGCTGATCACCGGCGGAAGCCTTGGACTTGGCCTCGCTATCGCGGAGACGTTCGCACGGGCAGGGGCGAGCGTGGCCGTCGTGGCGCGGCGTCCGGACGCGCTCGAGGTCGCGCGCAGCCGGATCGCGGCAGCCGGAGCGCCAAAGGCGGTTGCGATCTCGGCAGACGTCGGCAAAGCCGCTGACTGCGAGCGCGCCTACAAGGAAGCCGTCGCCGGCATGGGTGGCGTCGATGTGGTCGTCAACAACGCCGGGACGTCGCAACGCGGGGCGTTCGAAAGCATCAGCGACGAGCTTTGGCAGCATGATCTGGACCTCAAGCTGTTCGCCGCGATCCGCCTCTGCCGATTGGCGCTGCCGGCTATGAAGGCCAACCGCTTCGGGCGCATCATCAATGTGCTCAATACAGGCGCCAAGGCTCCGTCACCCGAGGGCGCGCCGACGGCCGTGTCGCGTGCGGCCGGCATGGCACTCACCAAAATTCTGGCCGGTGAAGGGGCCAAGCACAACGTGCTCGTCAACGGCCTGCTTGTCGGCCGGATCGAAAGTGACCAGTGGGTGCGGCGCCATGCATCCGAAGGTGCCAATACGTCGCTCGAGGACTACTACGCCAAGATGGGGCAATCGCTGCCGATGGGGCGGTTGGGGACGGCACAGGAATTTGCCAACGCCGCCCTGTTCCTGGCCTCGGACGCCGGTTCTTACATCAATGGAACGGCGATCAACGTCGATGGGGGGCTGTGCCCCGTCGTGTAACCGGCTTTCGAACATCGGTTATCGCGACCTGGGTGCGGGACCGGCAAATTTGCCGGTCCAAAACCGTGGGCGTCTGTGGCATAAGCGTAGTGGGATGGGATCGGCAGGGTGCGCCCTGCCGAGACGTTGGGAATTTGCGGGCCGGCCGGCGATGTGGCCGCCGCGAAACGTGGACGGCCTATGAACCGGGTCTTGCTTGCCATCGGAGGTCTCCTGGTCGGGCTGCTCGCGACGATGTTCGCAGCTCCTGCCATGGTCGACTGGAACAGGTATCGCGGGGTCCTGGAGGAGGAGGCGACCCGATTCCTCGGACGCGAGGTTCGGGTGGGAGGCAAAATCAATCTCCGGCTGCTTCCGGTGCCCTACGTGCAATTCGGGCAGGTTCGCATTGCGGATACGCAAGGTTCGGTGGGCCGGCCCATGTTCCTAGCCGACGATTTTACCGTCTGGCTGTCGGTCGGCGCGCTGCTTTCCGGGGCGATCGAGGCCAAGCACATCGAGCTGCGGCGGCCAACGGTTACGCTGGTGCTCGACGGCAAGGGCGGTGGCAACTGGTCGAGCCTGTCACCTGACCATTTTCGTGGCAGCTATATGCCGGCCCGGGTTTCGTTCGATTCGGTGCGCATATCCGATGGGACGCTTGCCATTCTGGCACCCGACGGCACGCCGAAGACCAAATTCGAGAACGTGAACGGCGAGCTTTCAGCGCAGGCCCTGGAAGGGCCGTATCGACTTGCTGCCACGTTTGCGCGAGGGGAGGAGCCCCGTGAAATCAGGCTTTCGACCGCCAAGGCGGCCGAGGATGGCGCGGTTCGCTTCAAGGGGACCATTCGCGACCCTTCCAGCGGGGTCAGCTATAGTCTCGAAGGCGACGCGCGCGATATCCTGAGCAACATCAAGGTTGCCGGGCAGCTCACGGCACGCCTGCCGCTGCCGGCCTCGTTCGCAAGCAAACCAAAAGGTGGCGGCTTGCTCGGAGGTGGCGCTTCGCCGCCCGGTAGCGAGTTCGATATGCGTGCCGGGCTCGAAGGCGACACGAAGGGCTTTTCGCTGACCGATCTGTCGCTCTCGTTCGAGCAGGAAGGCAGACCGCAACTTGCGACGGGTGCGGCACGTGTCAACTGGGCAGGACAGGCCGACATTTCGGTAACGCTCAAATCGCACTGGCTCGATCTCGATAAAATCGTCGGTGCGGGAACGGGAAAGACGCCGCTCGAGCTGACGCAGGGTGTGGCGGCGGCGGTTTCGCGAGTTCTAGAAACAGAAGGGCGTACGCGCGCTTCGCTGACCATCGACCAGGCGACGCTCGGTGCAGACGTCGTGAGTAATCTGACCGCCGTGCTGGAGCACAGCCAAGGCCGGCTGAACGTGAAGAGCTTGAGCGCTGCCCTGCCAGGCGGCGCGCGCCTTGCCGCCTCCGGCTCATTCGATGGGCCGCGCGCCGATCTCAGCTACAGCGGGCGTGTTCAACTCAGAGGTGCCAGCATGGCGCGCTTCGCGAGCTGGGTTGCGCGCGACCGCAAGCTCGTGCTGCCGACGCGGGATGGACCGTTCACGCTCTCTGGCGATGTTGCGCTTGGGTCGAAAGAGGTGGCGGGGCGCAACATGACGCTCGAGATCGGGCGCAACATGCTCAGCGGCGATGCCAGCTGGAAGGCCGGCAAGCCGCAGAAGATTGCGCTGAACCTCGAGGGCTCAGAACTCGATCTTTCGCCACTCGTGCCCGATGGCGCCGAACCTGCCAAGGCTCTTCGCGATTCGATTGCGGTGCTGGCCGGAATCAAGTCCGATCCCAAGTCAGCGATCGGTCCGGCGGATGCAAACATCAAGCTGAGGATCGAGAGGCTGATCGTCGGCTCTACCTTGTTCCGTGGGGCGCTGACGGAGTTGAAGCTCGAGGGAGGCCATCTTTCGATGCCGCAGCTCCGGCTGGCCTCGAATGATGGCTACCAGGTGGAGTTGAAAGGCGACATCACCGATCTTGCGCGGCCAGAGGCGAAGGGGGCGCTGACGGGCCTGGTGATTGCCGAGACGGCGCAAGGCGTCGCATCGTTGGCTCGCTTGGCGGGCTTGCCGCAGGGCCTCGTGCCAGACCGCGAGGATGCGGCCGTGATGGCCCCGATGCGATTGGCCGGGCGTCTCGCCGTAGGGGAAAAGGGCCCTGACACGCATGACCTCTCTCTCGATGGCACGCTCGCGGGAAGTCGCGTGGCGGGGACGCTTCAGCTCGGGAAAGAGCAGACCGAATGGCGGGACAGGTCGGTCGATTTCGCCGCAACGTTCGGTGGCGAAGCCGCCCGCAGGGTTCTCGCCAAGGCGGTGGGGGCCGCCGTTCCACCTGCTGCTGCGGCATCCGGGCTGGCGCTCAAGCTCAGAGGTATCGGCAGCCCAAAGGGCGGCGTGACACTGCTCGCCGCAGTCGATGCGGACGGCATCAAAGGCGCCTATAGCGGCCGTGCATCGCTGACCGACAAGAACGCGCTCAGCCTCGATGGTGACGTCACCGTCTCGCTCAAGGATCTCGCTCGCGGACTGGCACTGGTCGGACAGCCTGCGCGACCGGGGCTCGATGGGCCCGTGAACGCAACGGTCAAAGTAGAGCGCGGTAGCGATATCCTGAAGCTAGCCTTTTCGCGCTTGCAGGTGGGTGGGACCGACGCGAGCGGAGAGCTTGCCTTCAATGCCGGGGCCGAGGCCGGGCAGCTGTCGGGGCAGGTGAAGCTCTCCAAGGGCTCGCTCGAGGGTCTGTTCGCGCTGTTCAGCTCGCGAGACGGGCGGCCGGCGGAAGACGCCGGCGGCACTTCACCCTGGAGCGAAGCGGCACTCGATCTGTCGGTCGTCAAGGGACTGGCGGGAAGCGGCGTTCGGGTTAACGTGAAGCGACTGGCGCTTGCGCCGGGTCTCGAGATCGCCGATGCCAAACTGGACCTCATCGCCAAGGCGCAAGGGCTCGATATTCGATTGACGGATGCGGAGGTATTGGGCGGGCATGGTTCGGGCCTGCTGGTCCTCGAAAAGGCTCCGGCGGGCGTCCGCATGACCGTCGAAGGCGGTGTCACCGGCGTCAAGCTGGAGCGCATCGTGGGACCGGCGTCAACTTCGCCGACGGCGGTCGGCGGGCTGACCGCCGTGCTCAAGCTGCAAAGCACGGCGCTTTCTCCGCGAGGGCTCATCGTTGCGCTGACTGGTGGGGGCGAAGTTCGACTTTCGCAAGCGCGACTGACACGGTGGACGCCAACGGCCATTGCGACCGCCGCCGAATCGGTGATCGCGCTCAAGGGTGAGGTTCCACCGGGCGCGCTGAGGTCTCAACTCGAGCTTGCCTTAGCCTCCGAGGGCGTACCCGTCGGCTCGCAACGCCTATCGATCACTGTCGCGGACGGCGCGCTGCGGATCCAGCCGATGGTCGCCACCCTGGCGCAGGGTCGGTTAACCGGACAAGCCGCCATCGATCTCGATCACTTGCAGATCAACGGCGAATGGCGCATGGAGCCGCGAAACTCGCCCCAACCGCAGGGATTGCCGGCGAGGCCGGAATTTCCCGCCGTCTCGGTGAGGTATGCGGGACGACTGGCGGATTTGCCGAACCTCGAGCCCAGACTGGCGATGGAGGCGCTCGAACGCGAAGTGATCGTCCGGAAAGTGGTACGGGAGGTTGCGGAACTCGAGCGACTGCGCAAGCTCGATGAGCAGCGTGCCAACGAAGAGGTGTCCCGACAACTTGCAGAGCGCCTGGCAGCCGAACAACGGCGCCTCGAAGAGCTCAAGAAGCAGCAGGCCGAAGGGACTACGTCCACGTCGGGCGCCGGTTCGTGGACGGCGGCCGACCCACCGGTGACGAACGCGACGCCGAGTCTCCAGGAAGGGCCAGGCCCTGCGTCGCCGTCAACCGTCGAGCGGGCACCGCTTGCCCGTCCCGCATCGCCACCGGCCGCGCGTACCAAAGCTCC
Source organism: Hyphomicrobiaceae bacterium (assembly GCA_050187415.1). Classification (GTDB taxonomy): domain Bacteria; phylum Pseudomonadota; class Alphaproteobacteria; order Rhizobiales; family Hyphomicrobiaceae. Next base: position 82,940 of record JBFWXN010000007.1, read on the forward strand.
TCGCCGCGATCCATTTTCGCCGTTGCGGGACGGTAGCCCGTGAGCGACCCCGACGCTGACGTTTGGACTATTCGCGCCTCAGTATTCGATTGGTGATGACGTTCGCCCAACCGCGGGCAACGAACGAGCGCTTGACCTCGTCCGGATCATAGACGGTTTCCACCCAATCGAAGAACTCAATCGGTGACGCTGCGTTCGTCTCGAGGTAGCGCTCGAAGAAGTAGTCGAGAACCCCCGTATCCGACTGGCGGATGTGCCCGAATCTGAGCGAAAGCTGATGGCGGGCCTGCTCCACCGGCATACCCTCGGCCACGATCAGATAGAGGGTGCTCATCAGGCCGGCCCTGTCGGCGCCGGATTTGCAGTGGAATAGGACCGGGCGCTCGATATGGCGCATGAGGTCGCGCACACCGAGCAATTCAGCTTTGGATGGAGCGGCGCGGGAGCGGACCTGATAGTTCACCAGTTGAATGTCATGCTCTGCGCACGCCTGCTTCTCGAGCCAATAGCTGCCGCAAATGCGAGGGCCGCGTAAATTGACGATGGTCCTCACGCCGAGGCGGGCAAGGCGCTCGACCTGATGCGGTGCGGGCTGCGCCGATCTCCAGGCATGCTCGCCCAGGCGATGCAGGTTGAGATAAGCGAGCCGGAAGATACCGTGGTCCACGAGCAGCATGTCGGCCCAGTTCACGGCCGGGCCGATCGAATCCCTCGCCCAAACGGGAGCGCGCTCTGCGATCCCCTGGCGCCACCCTCGGACGACCCGGCGCACGGCACGCCGCTGATGCTTCGCGATTTTTCCCATCGGAGGGAATCGGTACCTTTCTGTGCCATTTGGCGCGGCACAATGCCCAAGGTGGTGTATGAAACGCAAGCCTCGCGACGGGCGCGCATGTGCTTGTCAACGGGCATCGTGTCAAGGTGCGCCGCATCTTCGCGTCAGGCATCCGACCGGAATGGTGGCGGAAAACCCCCGGAAGTGCTTGGCAAATGGCGGCACGGTTGCCTATAGAGAGTGACAGGTAGCCGCGTGGTCGTGCGAACTTTCAAGAGCAACCGCAGATTGTCAATGGTCGACCCGATGCTCCAGACCGGTCAGACCGATTTCCCGACCTCCAACGGGACGCGGGTGTCTGCCAGTTGTCTCGAGATCCGCGCCTATCGCATGCTTACCCGGTTGGCCCGTCCCGCCGCTCCCTACATCCTGCGCTTCAGGGAGCGCAAGGGAAAGGAAGACCCGTCGCGTCTCGGCGAGCGACTTGGGCGGGCTTCAATCGTGCGCCCCGAGGGCCCGGTGGTGTGGGTGCACGCGGCGAGCGTCGGGGAGACGAGTGCGGTTCTGCCGTTGATCAGCGAACTGGCTGTTCGTCGTCCGGAGGTCACGACGCTGCTGACGACGGGGACGGTGACGTCGGCGAGGTTTGCAGAAAGTCGCCTGCGCAGCTCGAACGTGCACCAATACGTGCCTCTCGACGAGCCGTCGTTCGTTTCAGCTTTTCTCGATCATTGGCGTCCCTGCCTCGGGATTTTCACCGAGCAGGAGGTATGGCCGAACCTGGTTCTCGCCGCCACCGCCCGTCGTATTCCGCTGGTGCTGGTGAACGCACGGATGTCCGACCGCTCCTTCGATCGCTGGCAACGCTATTCGACACTTTCCACGGCGCTTTTCTCGCGCTTCGACATGGTGCTCGCGCAGAACGAGGCGCTGGCCCGCCGCTTCGAGCAGATCGGGGCGCAGCACGTGATGGCGGTCGGCAATCTCAAGATCGATGCGCCACCTCCACCGGTCGATGCCGATACGCTGGCTGCCATCGAACATGCCCTTGCCGGCATCCCTCGGATCGTGGCGGCGAGTACGCACGAGGGCGAGGAGAAGGTGGTGGCAGAGGCCCATATCGCAGCGAAACGAGAGCTTGCGGGACTTGTTACGCTGATCGCGCCGCGTCATCCGGATCGCGGAGAGGCCGTGGGCGATGCGGCAGCCTCCCTCGGGCTCAGCGTAAGGCGGCGCTCGCTGGGCGAATGGCCGGAGAAGGGGACCGATATTTATGTGTGCGACACGATCGGTGAGCTTGGCACGCTTTACGCCGCGTCTTCAGTGGCCTTCATCGGCGGGTCGCTGATTACTCACGGCGGCCAGAATCCGATCGAGGCGGTGCATCACGATGCTGCGGTTCTGACGGGTCCGAGTACGCACAACTTTTCCGATGCTTACAGCGCGTTGTTTCAAGCGGGGGGCGCCGTTCAGGTTGGGGCCGCGGATCAGCTCGCCCAAGCGACCGTCGATCTGATCGCGCGTCCGCTCCAGGCCGAGGCCATGCGCGGTAATGCCAGACGTGCGCTGGCCCAGCTCTCCGGAGCTCTCGAGCAGACCCTTCTGGCAATTTCTCCGCTGCTACCCGGAGGCAACGGCCGACAGTTGGCCACGGGTGGCTGAATTGCCTTTCGCCGAACCTCGATGGTGGTATGCGGCGCGGCCGACCCGTACGGCGCGGTTGCTCGCGCCTGCCGCGGCGATGTGGGGACGGGCGGCTGAACGCCGCTTCAGAGCTGCAGACGCCTATCGACCCGATCTCGCGGTGATCTGTATCGGAAATTTCACGGCCGGCGGCACCGGCAAAACGCCGCTTTCGATCCATATAGCGAGCGAGTTGCTTGGTCGTGGCGTGGTAACAGCATTTCTGACCCGTGGGTATGGCGGACGGCTGTCGGGCCCCCATTGGGTGTCGGTCGATGACGATACCGCTGCCGACGTCGGCGACGAGCCGTTGCTGCTGGCACGGGTTGCGCCGACCCTTGTCAGCCGTGACCGGGCACTCGGGGCAAGGACGATCGAGGCGGCAACTTCGCCGCCACGTGCAATTATCATGGACGATGGATTGCAGAACGGGACGCTCACGAAAGACCTGGCGATTGCGGTCGTCGACGGCCGGCGCGGCATAGGCAATGGCTTAGTTCTTCCGGCAGGGCCGCTGCGTGCACCCCTCGAGTTTCAACTCGGGCTCGCAGACGCCGTGGTGGTCAACACGCCGACCAACGGAGATCCAGACGATGAAAGTGCCTTTGTCGGCTGGCTGAGAGATAACTTCGGAGGGCCTGTGCTTCGCGCGACAACGCAGCCGGCCGACGACGTGGAGTGGCTTCGCGATCTACCGGTGGTCGCGTTCAGCGGTATCGGTGGACCGGAAAGGTTCTTCTCGGTCCTGGAGCGCCTCGGCGCACGGGTCATCGCCCGACGAGCATTTGCCGATCATCACGTGTTCACGCAAACAGATGCAAGGCGGTTGCTCGGGGAGGCGCAAAGACGCGGAGCGACGTTGTGCACGACGGAGAAGGATTGGGTACGGCTCACATCCGACGAGGGGGCGCTTGGAGAGCTGCGCCTCGTGGCACGACGTGTTGCCATTCGTCTCGATTTCGACGCACGCGACAGTGTCAGGCTGGCGAGCCTTCTGGATGCCTCACTCGTCGCCCGAGGTGTCGTTGCGACGTAAGCGTCGAGCCCGCTCCTTGTTAAGCTCGAGGTAGCGTTCGAGGGATGCCTCGGCAGAGCTGTAAGGTTCCTGAAGCTCGACGCTCCAATAGCGCAGCTCGCCGATGGGAATTGGCTTGCCCGTCACGGCACAAAGCACGAAATCCCCCGGCTGTTCGACGCGGAACTCACCGTTCATGTAAGCGATGCGGGCCTCTCCTTTGAGACCGAACAGACGTTCGAACCTATTCATCAATCCTACCTGGTGCGTGGCCGGGGCGGCAGACGCCGCGGTCGGCGGCAAGCTGCGTCAACATACATAATGCGCAGCTCGGAGACCAGTCGCACGTACCGCGATGACCGCACGTGCCGGAGAACGACCGGCGTAACCGTCAGAACAGGGAGCCCTGCCCTCCGCCACCTTGTTCCGTGGAGCGGCGGCGTGGCGACGGCCGTGTGCGAAGGTCGGCGGATGTTCGCCGCCCTCGCGTCGCATCGTCGGTATGAGCGTTCTCCTTCGGCGCAAGGCTTGTGTCGGGCTGCGAAGAAACGGCGACCGCGCCGTCGTCTTTGACGACCGCTCCGACGTGGCCATCCGTCAGCTCGATATCGATCAGTGCGCCGGTGGAGAGCGCGGTGGCGGAGCGAACGGCCTTGCCGGTCGCATCACGCACGAGTGCGAAACCCCGTCCGAGGACGCTGTGATAGCTGAGCGAGGCGAGTATCTGGCCTTGCGAGTCGAGGCGCTGCCGGCGTCGTGCCAGCAGCCCGTCGAATGCGGTTTGGCGGCGGCGGTCGAGGGTTTCGAGACGTTCGGCGGCGCGAGATATTCGCTCGGTGGTGCGTGCCGGGCTCAAGCGGGCGGAAACCCGTGTCAAATGCAGCCTGCGGGAGGCGGCACTGCGTGACAGAGCATCGGTCGCCTTCGAGGCGAAGCGCTCGAGGCGCGTGTGCTCGCGCTCGAGGCGGACTGTTAGAAGACGCGGCTGCAGCCGTGGCCAGATATGCGCCAAACGCTTGGCGTGGGCCTGCGTATTCGCCATCAAGGCGCGCGAGAGACGTTTGTCGATCGAATCGAAGCGCTGTCGCGGCAATGCCGTCAACTCGTCTGGGCGCGGCAATCCCCGCACGGCGGCGCGCCAATGGGCCCGCGCTTCCTCCAGACGCCGCCTGACGCGCTGCATCAGTCGCAAGCCGAGCTCCCCCGTGCGCTCGACCAGCTCGGAGTGCTTGGGCACCGCCCATTCGGCGGCCTTGGTCGGCGTCGGCGCGCGCGCATCGGCGGCCAGGTCGATCAACGTCCAGTCGGTCTCGTGGCCGACTGCCGATATCAGGGGTATATCGCTCGAGGCCGCGGCGCGGACGACGTTCTCCTCGTTGAAACCCCACAAATCTTCGAGACTGCCGCCACCGCGGGCAACGATCAGTACGTCGGGGCGGGGCACCGGGCCATCCGGCGGGAGCGCGTTGAAGCCGCGAATAGCGGCCGTGACCTCGGCTGCCGAGGTCTCGCCCTGGACACGCACGGGCCAGAGCAGCACGCGGGTCGGGAAGCGTTCGGTAAATCCGGCCAGCATATCGCGGATCACGGCGCCGGTCGGAGACGTGACGATGCCGACCACGCCTGGCAGAAACGGCAAGGGACGCTTGCGCTCGTCGGCAAACAGTCCTTCGGCGCCCAATTTCCGTTTGCGTTCCTCGAGCAGGGCCATCAGGGCGCCGACGCCCGCAGGCTCCAGCGATTCGATGACGATCTGGTATTTGGATGCGCCCGGGAAAGACGTCACCTTGCCTTGTGCAATGACCTCCAGGCCTTCTTCCGGCTTGAAGCGAAGCCGCGAGAAATTGCCACGCCAGATCACGGCCTCGATCTTTGATTTGTCGTCCTTAAGCGAGAAATAGCAGTGACCGGATGCGTGCGGGCCGCGATAACCAGAAATCTCACCGCGCAACCGCACGAAGCCGAAGCCGTCCTCCAGGGTACGCTTGATGGCGGTCGATAGCTCGGACACGGTCAACTCGGCGATATTGACGCCGGTACGTGCCGTTCTAGCGGGCTCGGCAGTGGTCATGCGCACTCCGGGAGTGAAATCGTCAAGCCGCCGGTCGCGGACGTCTCCGTCGGGCAGCGCCGGCGCCGACCCGAGATGGTGCGGTCCATTCGGCCGGGCGAGCCGAACTTCAGCGCCAAGGTTGGCGATAATCCGGCGGCGCTTACCTGTGAAAGGGGCAGGTGCGTTCCTTTCTCGATGGCTGGCCACATGTTAACACCAATCGCTTCGGGGCGCCGCATTCGGCCCGACTATCCAGAGCTTTCACGAAAGGACCAAGCACATGGACGTGCTTCTGATCGGCGCGGGTGGCCGCGAGCACGCCCTGGCCTGGGCACTATCGGCCAGTCCCCTTCTGACGAAGCTCTACTGTGCGCCAGGCAATGGCGGTATCGCGGAGATTGCCGAGTGCGTTCCGCTCGACATAACGCGGCATGCCGATATCGTGGCGTTCTGTCGCGAACAGCACATCGATTTTGTCGTGATCGGCCCCGAGGCGCCGCTCGTTGCCGGCCTTGCGGACGATCTTGCCGCCGCCGGCGTGAAGCATTTCGGGCCGTCGCGGGCGGCCGCGCAGCTCGAGGGCTCCAAAGGCTTCACGAAAGATTTCTGCCGCGAGCATTCCATCCCCACCGCCGCATACGGGCGTTTCGCCGATCGGGCCGAGGCGCTCGGCTATCTTGCCGATCATCCAGTGCCGATCGTGGTCAAGGCCGATGGGCTTGCGGCCGGCAAAGGGGTCGTCGTGGCGACGACACGAGCCGAGGCCGTGGCAGCGGTCGAGGCCTGCTTTGCCGGCGTTTTCGGTCAGGCCGGAGCGGAAGTGGTCATCGAAGAGTTTCTCGAGGGGGAGGAGGCCAGTTTCTTTGCGCTGTCGGATGGGACGTCGGCGCTGCCGCTCGCCACGGCGCAGGATTATAAGCGTGTCGGAGACGGTGACACCGGGCCGAACACGGGTGGCATGGGGGCCTATTCGCCGGCGCCGATCATCACGCCCGCGATCGAACGGCGGGTCATGGCGGAAATCATCACTCCGACCATCGAAGGCATGGCCAAACGGGGGATGCCGTTCAAAGGCGTGCTCTATGCCGGCCTGATGCTGACCGCCGACGGACCAAAGCTGATCGAATACAACGTGAGGTTCGGGGATCCCGAGACGCAGGTGCTGATGGTGCGCCTGAAATCGGACTTGCTGGCGGCACTCCTTGCGGTCGCCGACGGTGTCCTCGGGAGCTTCGATGTCAGATGGTACGACGACGCGGCGCTTACGGTGGTCATGGCGGCGGAAGGCTATCCAGGCATCTATGAGCGGGGTAGCGAAATTCGCGGTCTCGAGGCCGCAGGCGCGATCGAGGCGGTCGAAGTGTTCCATGCGGGGACGCGCCGAGAGGGAGATCGCATTGTTGCAGACGGCGGACGTGTGCTCGCCGTTACCGCGCGCGCCGCGACGATTGCCGAGGCGCAGGCGCTGGCTTATCGCGCCATCGATGCGATCGACTGGCCACAGGGGTTCTGCCGCCGCGACATCGGTTGGCGCGCCGTTGGCAAGGACCGGCGGTCATGAGCGCGGATGGCGAGCTGTTTCCCGGGTTCGCCTCGCGATACCTGACGATCGGCAAGGTTCGCATTCATTGCCGGATGGGCGGATCTGGGCCGCCACTGCTATTGCTGCACGGATATCCTCAGACACACGCATGCTGGCACAAGGTGGCGGCACCGCTCGCCGAACGCTTCACGGTCGTGGCGCCGGATCTCCGGGGCTATGGGAAGAGTTCGTGCCCCGACGCGGACCTGGAGCACCGGGCATATTCCAAGCGCGTCATGGCCGGCGACATGGTGCGGCTGATGCTTGCGCTCGGGTTCCGGCGCTTTCGGTGATGGGACACGATCGAGGCGCGCGCGTCGCCTATCGCATGGCGCTCGACTGGCCGGATCGCGTATCGCAGCTTGTGGTGCTCGATATCGTCACCACGTGGGATACCTGGCAGCCGGCCCATCAGGCCGCTCCCCGAAAGGGCACGCACTGGGCGTTTCTGGCGCAGCCGGCGCCGATCCCCGAAACGTTGATCGGCACCGACCCTGCCGCTTGGCTGGATGGCTGCCTCGAGCGGCGGACCCGCTCCGGCTCTCTCGCTTGCTTCGACCCGCGTGCGCTGGCACGCTATCGTGCCATCCTTTCGGACGCGGATCGTATCCACGCGACTTGTGAGGACTTCAGGGCCGGCGCAAGCTGCGATCTGATGGATGACCAGATGGATCGCAGCGCTCTCCGGCGCATTGCCTGTCCAACGCTGGTCCTGTGGGGGACGCATGGCGGCCTTGCCATGATCTCCGATCCCGTCTCCCTCTGGCGTCCCTGGTGTGAGACGGTCAGCGGGTCCACGGTGGAGGCAGGCCACTTCATCCCGGAAGAGAGCCCGGCGGAACTGCTGGAGGCCGTAGGGCCATTTTTGAACGAAGCGGAAGCGGAGGCGTGTGTATGAGTGGCGCAGGCGACCTTTTTCCCGGGTTCAGCGAGCAGCGCTTCAACCTCGGAGAGGCCGAGATCTATGCACGCCTTGGCGGCTCCGGCCCGCCGCTTCTTCTGCTGCACGGCTATCCTCAAACTCACGCGTGCTGGCACAAGATGGCACCCGAACTTGCACAGCATTTCAGCCTGGTAATGCCCGATCTTCGAGGCTATGGGCGCAGCCGGGGGCCGAAGTCGGATCAAGATCACCTTGGCTATTCGAAGCGTGCGATGGCCGCCGACTTCGTTGCCGTGATGCAGCAACTCGGCCACGAGCGGTTCTCCATCGTCAGCCACGACCGCGGTGCCCGGGTGGGCTACCGTCTGGCACTCGACCATGGCGCTCGTGTCGAGCGGCTGGTCACACTCGACGTCGTAACGACGCTCGACGCGTGGACGGACATGGCGATGGACAATGCGGTCGGCCGCTTTCACTGGCCGTTTCTGGCGCGGCCGTCTCCCTTTCCCGAGACCATGATCGGACACGACCCGGTCTTTTTCCTCGAGTATTTGCTTTCGCAATGGACGGCGGCGAAAGATCTCTCGGCTTTCGATGCGCTGGCCCTTGGCGACTATCGGTGGAGCTTCTCGCAGCCGACCGTGATTCATGCGACTTGCGAGGACTATCGTGCGGGCGCGTCGTGTGACCCTGCGATCGACGCCGCAGATCGCAAAGTCGGCCGACAGATTGCCTGCCCGATGCTGGCTCTGTGGGGCGCATCGCGAAAGCACGGCTTCGTCAACAAGCCGCTCGAGACTTGGCGGGCATGGTGCCCGCATGTGGTCGGAGGTCCGGTCGAATCCGGTCACTTCCTGCCGGAGGAGGCAGCGGACGAGACGCTCGCGGCCGTTATGCCGTTTCTGATGGCCACCGTCTGAGCCGTCGTTCACGGTCACGCCGGGCGAGTATGCAGCAATGAGGAAGCCGTGACAGACGGCAAGACAGTAGCACTGCAATCGTCCGAGGTTGTGCGGCGGAGCCAGCCCAGGGTGGGGTTGGCGCTCGGTGGCGGCGGAGCCCGTGGCCTGGCGCATCTCCTTGCATTGGAGGTGCTCGAGGAACTCGGGCTGCCACCTACCAAGATCGCCGGTACATCGATTGGAGCGATTTTTGGTGCCGGCGCGGCAGCCGGACTCACGCCCCGCTACATGCGGGCGCACATCGAAGAGCTGTTGTCGGAGCGCTATGCCCTCATCCGGCAATTATTCGCGGCGCGTCCGCGGCCGGTGGACCGGCTTTTCAATCTGTTTCCGATGCGCTCAGCGTTTCTCGACGCCGAAGTGCTACTCGAGCTGTTGTTGCCGTCGCGCCTTCCAGCCACGATCGAGGAACTGCGCGTGCCGATGTCGATCGTCGCGACGGATTTCTATGCTCAGGAGGCCATCGTACTGACGGAAGGCCCGCTGAAGCAGGCGATCGCTGCGAGCATCGCGCTGCCCATAATTTTCAGCCCCGTGCAGATCGGTGGCAAGGCGCTGCTCGATGGAGGCCTCGTCGATCCGCTGCCGTTCGAGCTGGTGAAGGATGGGGTGGACCTGACGGTTGCCGTCGATGTCTCTGGGGCTCCGCGGCGACCAGGGGACGATGCGAGCCCGCGCGCGCTGGAGGCGCTGTTCTCGGCATCGCAGATTTTGCAGAAGTCGATCATTCGCGAGAAATTGCGATCGCACAGGCCGGACATCCTCGTCGACGCGGCGAGCGAAGGCATCGGCGTGCTCGACTTTCACAGGTATCGCGAAATCCTGGCCGCCGCGGAGCCCGCCAAGGATGCGCTGAAGCGGCAATTGGAGAGGGTTTTGTCCGCCGAGACCGTTGATGTGCAGGGCGGAATTGCGCGCGTCGACTGAGGCGCGCAGCGATCGGCCGGAACCTCGGTCGTGGCGGCACGTTGTCCTTGGTGTGAGGTGGCTTCGGCCGCTAAGGCCACACCAAGGAGTTATTGAGATGAAATCGATTGCTGTCGCTATGACCGCCGGCATGTTGCTCGCAACGCCGGCGTTCGCACAAACCAAGGCCCCCGCGAAGACAGCTAAAGCGCCGACGGCTGCTCAATGTAAGAGCGGGTACAAACAGGGTATGCCGTGGACCAAGCAGGAGTTCACCGAGGCATGCGTCAAGGCGAATGCGAAGAGCCAGGGCAAGTAAATTGCGCTCCGTGCCTCTGCTCATTGTCACTCAGCGCCGGCTCGTCATGACTGCCTTGCGATCGAACGCAAGCGCCGTCGGCGGGCCGGCCTGTTCTATGGTGTTCAGCTTTATGGCGGAGCCCGTGAATTGCTGCGCCGAACGCAACATCGTTCCGCGAGATGCTTGCTGAAACGATGCGGTGGAGGCGTCGGGCTGATCGAGAACCTCGAGGGTGCGCGCGACGTCCTGGGCAACGAACTGGCTCATCAGATCGTGCTCGGGTGATTCCGTCAGATAGGGCGCTACGGCGAACGGTCTGTACGACAGCTCTTCGGGATGCTCGTCGTCATAGGCGGGCGCCGCAATCCATCCACCCCCACCCCAGTCGAAGCGGCCTGCGTCGGTGAGTGTCTTGGGCGGTACGGACGTTGGTCCGAGCGAGGCGACCTGACGCTCCCGATCGCTGGAACGCGAGGCCAAATCGGTGGGGGGTACGGGAAGCGAGGTACCCGTCAGGCTTTGCAGATGCGGAGCCTCGGGCCGTCGGGCCGGCGCCGGGCCCGAAAGCAGCTTCGGCAGATTGGCCGCAAGCTTCATGAGTTCACCCAGGCGCTCGCGATCTCCGAAGGATGGCGACAACGACGCACGCAGGCTGACGGGAGTTGGGATAGGGCGGCTCATCTGTCGAGGCTGTTCGACGAGAGAGGGAGGAGCCGGCTCGATGCGGCTCGTAAGCGCAGCCATGCGCTCCGAGCGGGATGCCGGCCGCACGCGCGCATCGGCCTCGGCAACAGCCACAGGTGCGCTTCCCGAGTGGTGATGCTCGAGGAACATGGCGATTTGCTGGGCCATCTCACCATTGTGTGCCTTCGCCACCCGCACGTCCTCGCGCGTGATCGGACCACCGCTCGCGGGCATATGATGGGTAGAGCCCGAAGGAAACAGCAGGGCAAGCTCATTGCGGGGCAGACGAGGCCAGCTGCGGACCCGGTCCGTGTCGACATGCACGAAGGGAAGTGCCGAGGTCGGGTAATATCCGACCCCGCCGCGCTCCTGAATCAGGGCGGAATATCGAAGTTGTTTGAGGGGGATATCAGGAAAATGAACGTCGGCGGCCTTGCCAAGGATGTGCCGGCTTTGCTTCGCCTGTCCGCCCACCGTGCGACGCAGCATGGCGTTGGTCTCGGCAGACCGGAAGCCCGAGACGAGGTGGATCGGTGCCTTGGAACCGAGTTCCGTGTGGATCTGCCAGAGCAAATCGAACAATTCGCGGTCCATCTTCGTCGCCTCGTTGCGACGGTAGTCCCGCATGACGTGATTGAGCTTTTCAACGCCGGCTTCGACGTAGCGCCCGTTGCGCTTGAAGACGGCCGTCACCGTTTCCTTGGTATGGATATTGTAGATCGTCAGCGAGCGCTCGTTGTCCTCGGCCTGGACGAGCATCGGTATCGCGGCGCCAGCCATCAGCGCGACCGTGGCCGCGAGCATGCTTCGCTTACGCAATGCCAAAGGCAATCCCCCACCAGTTCGGCCACCCCCATTCGCGGATTGCCGTCATCTCCAATTTTCGGCCGGCGCGCCGTTCCCCTGGCCTCGTGCCGACGACGTAGCGGGGTCGGAGAATCCTGAACAAGGTAAACCGACACCATTAACGGTTGGTAAGCATTGAATACGGGGGCTTGTTGACCTGACTGCGGCAAGACCGAGGCAGATCGGGAAAAGTACGGATACAAGCACAGCATCGGTTGCGTTCTGCCGAAAGGTCGACACACTGTCCATGCCGCGCCCGAATGGCGCAGTATGGCGCGGTTCCCGCACAGCTCGATCCGACGGCGCAGATCCCATGTCACAAACAGAGACGGTCGCTGCGTCGCGGGCCGGCGCCGCGATCGCCGCCGCTACCGTGTTCAGCCTACCGCTTGGCTCGATCTATGCCTTCAGCGTGTTGATCGGGCCGCTCGAGCGCGAGCTCAATGCAAGCCGATCGGATCTCGCCTCGGTGTTCGGGTTGTCGGTGATCTTTTTCACGATCGGCTCGAACGTCGCGCCCCGCCTTTTCGGGCTCATTTCCGGGCCACTCCTCGTTGCGCTGTCGGCAGCGGTCTCGGCACTGGGCGTCCTGGTGGCTGCCCTCGCCGGCACATATGTGTGGCTTGCGGTCGGTTATGGCGTGCTATTCGCGTTCGGCGGCGGCGTGGCCTACATCACCGCCCAGCAAACCGTGAATGCTACTGCGATCCGGCGTCCGGGATTGGTCAACGGTTATCTCGTCAGCCTGTTTCCGGCAGGGGCGATGCTTGCGGCCATGGCGTTCGGATGGGCGACCGAGCGCTACGATGTGAGCACAACTCTCACGGCATTGGCGGCCGTCGTGGCGGTTTGCGGCGCTGTCGCCACGGTATTCACGGCGCGATCGGGCGTTCGCTTGACGCGGCCGCGAAGGCCGACGAGCGCGGCAGGATACCGAGGCGGGAGCGAGGGCGGGGGGCCGCCCAGGGCGGTGTTCTGGAAGCTGTTCCTGCTTTTCACCTGCGCAGCCTCCGCCGGACTGATGGTGCTCAGTCAGGCCGTGGTCATTCTCGAAGCCTACGGTGTCGGCAAGTCGGTTGCTCTCGCAGCGACCACGGGCATTACGGCCGTCGTTGCTGCGGCGCGGCTCGGCGGCGGCTTCCTGGTGGATCGGCTGCCGGTGCCGTTCGTCGGAGCTGCCGCCCAAACCTTTGCGCTCGCCGGCGCCATCATGCTGACGCTTCTGCCGAAGCCGGAGATGGCGATCGTCGGACTCGGCATGATCGGCGTCGGTTACGGCCTCGTTTCCGGCATCACGGTGGGCGGCGTAGCCCTCTATTGGCCGAAGTCGCTTTTCGGGCACATCTCGAGCCGTATGTACATCGCTTGGTGCCTTGCAGCGTTGTCGCTACCGGTGGTGGCCGCGAAGCTTTTCGACGCGACGGGTGCGTACACCTCGGCCATCATACTTGCCGGCGCGGCCAACCTCTGTGGCGTTCTGGTCGGCGCGACGCTGCCGAGGCAGACATCCGTGGCATCGCCGCGCCCCGCATGAACGACCATGGAGAACGTGCATGAGCCTGATTTATGGAGAAATTCGCCAGCTCGGCTACGTCGTCAACGATATCGAGGCGGCGATGCGGCATTGGGTCGGCGTGCTTGGTGTCGGACCCTGGTTCTACGTCGAACGCCTGCCGGTCAAGAATTTCCTTTACCGCGGACAACCGTCGGATGTTCACGCCTCGATCGCGATCTCCAATTCCGGGGCGGCGCAGATCGAGCTGATCCAGCAGCGCAACGACGCCCCGTCGATGTACCGCGATTTCTTGGCGAGCGGACCCGAGGGTCTGCAACACGTGAGCACGTGGCCGGTCGACTACGAGGCAACGATCGCACGGGCACAGAAGGCCGGGCATCGCATCGGGCAACAGGGTGAATCAAACCGCGGGCCATTCGCCTATTTCGATACCGAGGCCGCGCACCGTGGCTCGTGCATGGAGATTGCCGCCTACACTGAGGTACGCAAACGGCAGTTCGACGCCATCGAGGCGGCCGCGCGAAGCTGGGACGGCCGCGACCCCATCCGCACAAGTTGGCCGGAGTAGACGCGGCCAACTCCAGTCCGAGCGAATTACAGTTTCATCACCGCGCGGATGCCATCGGCAATCTTGTTGCGATCGGGAAAGACATGGTCCTCAAGGCCGGGGCTATAAGGGATCGGCACAAACAGAGCGCAGACACGCTTAACCGGAGCTTTCAGTGACTTGAATGTAGCCGGGTCCTCGGTGACGAGTGTTGCGATCTCGGCGGAGGCTCCGCACACGGGGCCGGCCTCGTCCGCAATGACGAGGCGGCCGGTTTTCCTCACGCTGGTGCGGATCGCGTCGGCATCGAGCGGCGCGATGGTGCGCGGGTCGACGACCTCGACCGAAATGCCTTCCCTGGCCAGCGCTTCAGCGGCCGCCAAAGTCTCGTGTACGGCCCAGGCGAGGGCGACGACGGTGACGTCCGTGCCCTCGCGCTTGATGTCAGCCTTGCCGATGGGAATCAATTCGTCGCTCTCGGCCTCCGGCACCTCGCCTTTCAGCGGTAAGAGGCGATTGCCCTCGAAGGAAATGACGGGATTGTTGTCGCGGATCGCGCTTTTGAGCAGGCCCTTGAGGTCACGCGGAGTCGACGGGAGAATGATTTTCAGCCCGCTCATGTTCATGAACATCGAATAGGGGCTTTGCGAGTGCTGCGCCGCGAGGCGACCTCCGCCCCCGACGCCGGCGCGGTAGACGATCGGGAACTTCTGCTGGCCACCGAACATATAGGTGATCTTTGCGGCCTGGTTGACGATCTGGTCCATGGCGACGAAGCAGAACGTCACCTGCCGCCAGTCGCAGATCGGACGGAAGCCGGACCCCGCCGCGCCAATAGACATGCCGGTCATGGTGCTTTCGGCGATGGGGGTGGCGCGCATGCGCTCGGTGCCGAATTCCTTGGCGAGCGGAGTGATCGCGTCGGTCGACATGTAGAAAACCTTGGCGTCGCGCCGCATTTCTTCTTGAACGGCTTCGAGCCCGGCCTGGGCGTAGGTGATCTCTCGCATATGTGCGTGCTCCGAATTTTGAGCGTCATTCGCCGGTCGGCAGTCTGTGCTCTGCCTCAGGTGCCGATGTGCCAGCGGCCCCGCTGCAGGAAGCGATCGAGCGTGTCTGCGTCGGTCTTGTCGAAAGCGGTCGTCCGCGCGCGCACCTCATCCTGCCTGGCGTTGGCTCGGGCGACAGCCGGGCGGGCCGCCATGCGCTCCATCCAGGCGTCGAGATTGACGAGCTTCTCCTTTTCCTCGCCGAGGAAGCTCATCATGGCCGCCGTGCGAGACCAGGGGTAGAACGCGATATCGGTGATGCCGAAGTCGTCGCCGGTCAGCCAGCGCGAGGTCGCGAGCCGCTGATCCATGGCACGGTACACGGTGCGCACCTGCGTGCGATATCGCGCCAGCGCATAGTCGTTGCCGGGCGGGGCGAAGCGTACGAAATGCACGAGCTGGCCCGACATCGGGCCCTGGCCGGTGAGCTGCACCATGAGCCATTGCAGTGCCTCGTAGCGCGCGGCGCCGTCCTTGGGGAGCAGCTTGCCGGTCTTCTCGGCAAGATAGATCAGGATCGCACCGGACTCGAAGACCGTGATCGTCTTGCCGCCTGGTCCGTCGGTGTCGACCAGGACGGGCACTTTCGCATTCGGATTGAGCTTGAGGTACGCGGGCTCGAATTGCTTGCCGGCGAAAACGTCGACGACCTCGAGCTGCCAAGGCAGCTCGAGCTCTTCGAGGGCGAGAAACACCTTGACGACGTTCGGGCTGGCCATTCCGTAGAGGGTGATCATGTGGGCGGATCTCTCTATGCCGCGAAAACGTCGTCGAGCGCTTCGTCGGGCGCCGGGAATGGACTTTCCTCCGCGAAACGGCACGCCTTCTCGATGCGATCGAGCACGTGACGGTCCAGCTCCTGCCAGTCGGCATCGGTGAAGCCGTGCTCCGTCTTCAGGTGGCCGACGAGACGCGCGATCGGGTCCTTGTCCGCCGCCTTCCACGCCTCGATCTCGGCGGCAGGGCGATAATCGGGCTGGCCCTTGCGCTCGGTGTGGGCGCGCCAGCGGTAGGTCTTGGCTTCGATCAGTGTCGGCCCTTCACCGGCTCGGGCTCGGGCGACCGCTTTTTCGGCGGCGTCGTGGATGGCGAAGATGTCATTGCCGTCCACCTGGACACCCGGAATGCCGTAGCCGGCCGCGCGCAGGGCAATCTCGCCGCCTCGGGCGATGGTGTTTTGAGCGGATGTCTGGGCCGCGTAGCCGTTGTTCTCGCAGACATAGAGGATCGGCAGCTTCCAGGCGGCGGCGACGTTCATGCACTCGTGGAAGGGCCCTGCGGCCGATGCGCCGTCACCAAAGAACGAGACGGCTACTCCGCCTTTTCCTTCGAGCTTCGCAGCAAGTGCGGCGCCGGTGACGATAGAGATGCCGCCGGCCACGATGCCGTTGGCGCCCAGCATGCCCTTCTCGAAATCGGCAATGTGCATGGAGCCGCCCTTGCCTTTGCAGTAGCCGTCGCGGCGACCGTAAAGCTCGGCCATCATTCGGTCGAGGTCGGCGCCCTTGGCGATGCAATGGCCGTGACCGCGATGGGTCGAGATGATCTGGTCGCCGTCGCGGAGCGCGCCGCAAACGCCGGTCGCGACCGCTTCCTCGCCGATGTAGCAGTGCACGACGCCATAGATCTTGCCGGCGTGATAATCGTCGGATGCGCGCTCCTCGAAACGGCGGATGGTCTGCATCGTGTGCAGCATCTCGCGCAGCGCGTTGGCGCCCAGTGCCATGTGGCATCCTCCTCTGGCATTATTGGTTATCGTTGGCTCAAGTGTTGCGCGACCGAATGACAGTCTCAATAGACTTCGCAATGCCGAGCATCCGACGATCGGCCATGCTCGCGCACGACACCATGAGGCTGGTCGGTGGAGCGCCGAGCGCACTCATCGGCAGCGCAATGGAGCAGCCGTCGAAAATGTTGATGGTGAGCGGGTTGCGGAGCGAAGCCATATTGAGGCGCGCAAAGTCTTCGTCACCGGCGAGATCGGCCACGGTCGGAGGCAGGATGGGGCACGTCGGTGCGATGAGGGCGTCGAAGTCGGCGAGTTCCCGCGCGTAAGTGGTCATCGCGCTCTCGCGCAAGCGAAGCAGCTCGATGTAGTCGGCGGCGGTTTGGGTCTCGCCCAGCATGATACGCGCCGCCACGCGGGGGTCGTACTCGTTGCGCTTCTTGGCTATCAATTCCTTGTGCCAGGCGAAGCTTTCCGCACCCGCGAAGCCTCCCTTATTGAGCAGAGGCCGGATCAGGTCGAGGGGTTTGAAGTGCGCCTTCGTGACGAGCGCTCCGGCTGCCGAGAGCGCCGAGAGCGTTGCCTCGAAGTCTTTCGCCACGGTGGGGTCGAGGTTGTCGAGGAACATGTTCTCCGGAACGAGCAGGCGCAGGCCCAAGAGCGGCACGGCTTTCGCGGGCAAAATGGGCTCGCCGGCAAAGACGGCATCGAGCATGGCGCAGCAATCGACGGTGCGCGCGATCGGGCCAATGGAATCGAGCGTTGTCGAGAGGGGCACGACATCGTCGGTCGGCACGCGGCGTGCGGTGGGTTTCAGCCCGGTCACGCCGCAGTAGGCCGCAGGAATGCGGCACGAGCCGCCCGTGTCGGTGCCCAGTGCTCCGTGGGCGTAACCGTAGGCGACTGCTGCGGCCGACCCCGATGACGAGCCGCCGGGGACGTGGCGGTTGGCTCGGTCCCAGGGAGCGGCTGGGGTTCCGTAATGTGGATTGATGCCGATCCCCGAATAGGCGAACTCGCTCATGTTGGCGCGACCGATGATGATCAGTCCGGCAGCGCGCATCCTCGCGATGACAGGTGCGTCGGCAGCGGCGGGCTTGCGGTCGGCGAGCGCGGTCGAGCCGGCGGTCGTGACCTGTCCCTTGATGTCGGCAAGGTCCTTGATGGCGACGGGGATGCCGGCGAGCGGCGACGGAGCGGCACCGACTTTGCGCAGCATATCCTGAGCGTCGGCAGCCTTGCGGGCGGCTTCGGCATCGATCGAGACGAAGACGCGCGAGCCTTCGCCGCCTGCATCTGCGATGCGAGCGAGGCACTCGTCGACCAGCGCACGCGACGTGGTGCGGCCTTCGGAAAGATTGCGGGCGAGGATGGGAAGGTCGTGGTCGGTGCTCATGAGGGTTCGCCTGGGTTCGATAAACTTTCGTATTACGGTCGAGTAATCTATTCGCGCGGTGTCAATTCAAACTCCGCAGCCAGTCGCTCGAAGGTGCGCAGGCGTATCTCATAGCTCGGCGCGACGGCAACCAGGATCACTTCGTCGGCGCCGAATTGGTCGCTCAACTCCCGAATGCGCGCGGCGACGGTCTTGGCATTGCCGAGGGTCAGGCGCGGGCGGTCGTGGTTTGCGATCTGCTGCTCGCGGGGTGAGAACTCGTAGGCGGCGGCATCCTCGATGGTCGGTACCGTGCGGTTGGCGCCGAGGGCCGTCAGCGCCCATCGCATGAGCACGGCCTTCTCGATCGCCTTGGCCTCCGCTTCGTCGTCGGCAACGATGGCAAGCATGGCTAGGGCGACGCGTGCGGTTTGCTCGTGCCACGGCTTGAAATGGCTGCGGTAGGCTTTCGCGACCTCCGCGCCGGTATACGCGTTGATGAAATGCGCAAACGCAAAGCGCATGCCGAGACTGGCTGCGAAGGAGGCGCCGCCGGTCGAGGAGCCGAGCACCCACATCTCGGGGGACGTTGCGACGTTGGGGCTGACCATCTGTCCATGCAGCGGATGGTTCTCGGGCACCACGCCGCGAAATATGGCGGAAAGCTCGGCGAGTTGATTGGCGAAGCCCTCGTCGGTGTCGATCGGGCGCCCATCGAAGAGCACGCGGGCCGTGCGGGGATGTCCGCCCGGAGCGCGGCCGAGACCCAGATCGATACGGCCAGGGTACATCGCCTCGAGCATCTTGAACTGCTCGGCAATCTTGAACGGCGCATAGTAGGGAAGCATGATGCCGCCGGTGCCGAGACGGATCGCTTTCGTCTCAGCACCGAGGCGCGCGAGCAGGATCTCGGGACTCGCATCGGCGAGGCCGTTCAGCGCGTGATGCTCGGCGCACCAGTAGCGGTGATAGCCGAGACGATCGGCAAGCTTTGCCAGCTCGATCGTGCGCTGGATGGCATCGGACGGCGTGGCCGAGCCAATGATGGGCGATTGATCGAGAATCGAAAGACTGATCGTCATCAGAGAAGGAACCTCTTCGGTATGCCCTCGTCACCATGGCATGCCGCGACGGTCATCTCCACCGTTCGAGCATGCCGGAACGTCCGCCTTGACGACGATCAATGCAGGCGGCGGCGCGCCTGTCCCTATCGTAAGGCGGATGTTCTTGGAGAGACGTATCATGAAAGCCTCTGACGTGATGGCGAGGGACGTCGTTACTGTGAACCCGCAGACGACGGTCAAAGAGATTGCGACCTTGATGGCCGAGCGCCGCATCGGCGGTGTGCCGGTGGTCGACGCAGGCGGCAAGCTCGTGGGCATCGTGAGCGAAACCGATCTGATGCATCGCGTCGAGACCGGAACGGAAAAACGGCGCAAGTGGTGGCTCGGAGCGTTCATCGATTCCGATCGGCTCGCACGCGAATATGCCGCCTCACATGCGCGTCGGGCGGCTGACATCATGTCGACCCGCGTGGTGACCGTGGATGCGCATGCAGACCTGGGGTCGGTCGCCGATCTGCTCGAGCGCCGCAAGTTGAAGCGCCTTCCGGTCGTCGAGGGCGGTCGGCTCGTCGGCATGATCACGCGGGGCGATCTGGTTCGAGCACTCGTCATGCAGCAGGGGCTCAACGGAGGAGGGGCACCGGCCGATGCGGCGACCGTGCGGCGTGCCATCCAGGACAGGATGCGCCGGGAGTCCTGGCTCGACAGCGCGTTGGTGAACGTCGATGTGAAGGACGGCGTTGCGCGTCTGAGCGGCTTGGCCGCTTCGGCCGAGCAGCTGAGGGCGCTTCGCCTGCTGGTCGAGGACACACCCGGCGTTATGGCTGTCGAAGACGGCCTCAGAGTGAAGCCGTCCGCACCGATGGTCTGAGGCGAAGGGCGGCAGCCGATTTGAAATGCTGCTGGACCGGACCCGCCTTCGTCTTCATTCTCGCCCGCCGAAATCACCAATCGGCCGGATGAGGAGAGCGGGTCATGACCAGCGCGTTGCGAGGAGCCGACATTGTTGCACGAACCCTGGAGCGATTGGGACACACGACGGTGTTCACGCTTTCCGGCAACCACATCATGTCGATCTTCGATGCTGCGATCGAGACGAAGCTTGATCTGATCCATACGCGCCACGAGGCGGCAGCGGTGCACATGGCCGATGCTTGGGGTCGGCTCACGGGGGAGCCCGGCATCGCGATGGTGACGGGCGGTCCCGGCCATGCCAATGCGGTGGGCGCCCTGTTCACAGCGCTCTCGGCGGAAAGCCCGATGGTGCTTCTGTCCGGCCACGCGGCGACGTGGGAGCTTGGACGCGGCGGATTCCAGGAGATCCGGCAGGCGGACATGGCGGCGCCGGTGGCAAAGGCCTCGTGGACGGCGAAGTCAGCGGCCACGCTCGGTGAAGAGTTGGGCGAGGCTCTCAGGATTGCGAAGTCGGGCCGGCCCGGGCCCGTGCATCTTTCGCTGCCCTCGGACCTTCTCGATGAAAAGGTCGAATCCAACGCCATTCGCTGGCCCGACACGAAACTGGTGGGTGAACCCACCCAGATCCCGCTGGCCGACGGCGCGGCCGATGCCATTCTGGCCGTGATCGCGACGGCCAAGCGGCCGGTTATTCTCGCGGGGCCGCATCTCTCGTCGCGGGAAGGACGTAATCTACTAAGGCGTCTCGAGCAGGCGACCGGTGCGCCCGCAGCGGTGATCGAGAGCCCGCGCGGCGCCAACGATGCCACGCTCGGCGCCTTCGGTGATGTGGTCAAGGCGGCGGACCTGGTGGTGCTGTTCGGGAAGGCGCTCGACTTCACCATCAAATGGGCAACGGCGCCGGCTTTCGCCGAAGGCGTGAAGCTCATCTCGATCGATCCGGACGGGGCACTCGTCGCGCGTGCCGCCGAGGAAAAGGGTGCCGACCTCGCCTTCGGCTGTGTCGCCGATACGATCCCCGCCGGCGAGACGCTGATTGCGCGCGCTGCTGCCGCAGCGCGAAAGCCGGATGGCGGCTGGCTTAGGGAGGCGCGCGAGTTGATGGACAACCGGCCGCAGGCGTGGGGCGGCCTGAAAGGCGGATCTCCGGGCCGGTTGCACGCGGCCCAGGTGTTCCGGGCGCTGCGGCCGATCGTGGAGCGCGATCCCGAGACGATCCTGATCTGCGATGGCGGAGAGTTCGCGCAATGGGGGCAGAGCCTGCTTCCGGTCAATCGCCGACTGATCAACTCGGTCGCGGGCTCGATCGGCGCATCGCTGCCGTTCGCGATCGCAGGCCGGGTGCACGAGAGTAAGGCGCCCGTGATCGCCGTGATGGGCGACGGCACGTTCGGCTTCCACATGTCGGAGTTCGAGACGGCGGTCAGGCACGGCACGCCGTTCGTAGCGATCCTCGGCAATGATGCCTGCTGGAATGCGGAAAGCCAGATCCAGAAGCGCGACTACGGCGCGGATCGCATGCATGGCTGCGGCCTTTTGCCCGCCCGGTACGATCAGGTGGTCGCCGCCCTCGGGGGGCATGGGGAGTGGGTCGACCGGATTGAGGACCTGGTGCCGGCTACAGAGCGGGCGCTGGCGTCCGGAAAGCCGGCCTGCGTCAATGTGCAGATCGAGAGCATAGCGGCGCCCATCATCCGCAAATCCGCCTGACAGGGGGCGGCGGATAAGCTACTGTGTTGCGGGTGCACCTGTAGTTTCGCCATGCTCTTGTCGCCAATTGCGGCGAGTGTCGCGAAAGCCCGAAATGTACGGAGTTGGCAATGACGGAAGCGCAGAAAACGGCTCGTGCCGAGCGTAAAGTTCAAGCGATCACTGGATTCTACATTCATATCGCCACATTCGTGATCGTCATGTTCATGCTGCTCGCGCTCAACTTCACCGACCCGGTCTGGTGGGTGCAATGGCCGCTCGTCGGCTGGGGCGTTGGCGTCGCGGCGCATTACTGGTTCGTGTTCGGACAAGGTGCCGACATGCTGGCCAAGTGGCAGCTCAAGAAGATCTACGAGCTGAAGAACCAGATGTAACGGTCAGTCGGCGCGACGGTCGATCTGAAGACGGCTCAATGCCGCGGTTCCTCATCAGGGCCGCGGCATCTGTCTTATGCGCCAGGTGTTGACGGCGTCGCCGAAATCGAGCCGGGCCACCGGCTCGAGTGTGAGGAAACGGTTGTGCACGGAGAGCAGGCCTTCGAGCAGACCGTTCCAGGCTTCGAACACGGCGGGAGATTGCCGTCCGAGACCGCGCCCGAGCCGCCAACCCGAGCGGTGCACCAGCACCCCGCCATCGGCTGCCTCGACGGTTGCCGAATCGCCTTCGGCCGCAGCGAGTTTCAGCATCAGCGCCGCATATGCCTCCGCCGAGGCGCCCTCGATGCCGAGAAGCGATGCTGTCTCGTGGTAGGACTGCGCGCCGACGAGGCGACCCGTCACCCGACCGAGGAAGCCTGCTTCCGCAGGTCCGAGTTGCTCGGCGAGACGCGGAAGACCCGACCGGATGTACTCCATCGCATAATTGCGCTCGGCCTTGGCAAGACGCTCGGCGGGCCAGTCCGCGGCCGGAAGCTTCGGTGCCGCCGCGGGATCGAAGGGGGGCGCGATCTCGCCAGGCCGGTAGATCAGGCGGTCTTCGGGCGCGATGTCGTGGTCGCGTTCCCAGAAGTAGCCGGCGAATCCATGCTGACCGTCAGTCGTTTGCGCCGTGCAGACGAAACCGAGGCGCGGGTTTTTCAAGCTAACGCCGTTATGGGCATACCAACCGCGCAGGAAGGCGCGCGAGACTTCGCTCGGGACGCCGCAGATGGCGGCGGACGGATAGATCCAGCGGGGCGGTACGAAATGGACCCACGCCTTCTTGTCGGATTCGCGCATGAACTCGACGCGCACGCCGCCGACGGTGTTGGATAGATAGTGGTAGGCTGCACAGGCGACCGCATCGGGCATGCCGACGAGGCCGAGCTTTTCGAAGCTCGACAGGAATTTCTCGTGATGCTGGTGGCGAAAGACGCGATATACCCACTCGGCTGCGTCAGCCCCGGATCGGCGCGAGACCAGCGTTAGAATAAGCCCGGTGAAGTAAGTGTGATAGAGTCGGGCCGCGGCCTGCATACCGGCCTCCGGCGTACCCGCCTTCAACTGCGATGCCGCCGGCATGGTCATGGTCATCGTAGCCCCTTCAGCGAAGCTCAGCCGCCGTGACGAGAGCGGCGAACGGGATGCCAGCCTTCGCGAAGGCCTCCGCAGCGCCCTCCTGCCGGTCGACCATCGTCAGTACCTTGATCACCTCGGCGCCTTCGCCGCGGACCGCTTCGATCGCCTTGATCGACGAGCCGCCCGTCGTCGTGACATCCTCGAGGATGACGACGCGCCTGCCCTTCAAGCTGTCGCCGCGCTTCAGGCCTTCGACGAGGCTTTTGGTGCCGTGCTCCTTGGTCTGTTTGCGCACAACGAAGGCGCGCATCGGATGGCCACCCGCTTCCCGCGCCGCATAGCTCATGGCGGCAGCCGCGGTGGCAAGCGGGACAGCGCCGAGCTCGAGGCCTCCGACGAGGTCGGGCCGGTCGGCGCGGAGGGCCTCCGCAATCAGGGCACCGAGCAGGTAAGCGCCTTCCGGATCGAGCATGGTCGGCTTCAAATTGCAGTAGAAGTCGCTGGTGCGTCCCGAAGCGAGCGTGAACGTTCGGCCGGTCTCGACGGAAAGGGTGCGGATGATTTCGATCAGCCGCTGGCGGCTGTCGGGTGCGGGCATGTCGGGCATCGGCGGCGTCCTCGCGTGGGCGTCGGTCTCTCGAATATGGCGGCTGGTCTCGACTGCGACCGATGGGACCGCAGGTGGCAACTGTCAAGCGGCGGAGGGGGCAGTCGTCGTCTCGCCTGGGGACGGCCCGGACCTGCGGGGGGCAGCCGCCTATCGGGACGGCACTGTCGCCAATCCCTGGATCTCCTTCAAGCCGATGGGCTTGAAGGGATCGACGAGAGTTCCAGCAACGAGCCCCGAGAGCATTGCCGGCACTGGCGGAACTTTGGCCACCGTTGCCACCAATCCATCGCGGAGCCAGGGAATGAGGTGGCTGTCGGACTGGTAGAACGGTGTCAATGCGCGCGAGGCGAGCTGAAAGAAGTGGACGTGCCGGCTGCGGCTGCGCGCGTAAAGGGGGCCGACCTCGGCGAGCGGGCGGTTCGAGGCCATCGCGTGGGCGAGAGCGCGCGCATCAAGAAGGGCCATGTTGGCTCCCTGACCGAGTTGGGGGCTCGTCGCATGCGCGCTGTCGCCCACGTGGACGACGCCGCCGTGATACGGGCGGCGCAAAGTCAAATGCACATACTCGGCAACGGCGAGATCGGAAAAGCTCGCGATCTGCTCGAGCAGTGGCGTGGTGGCCGGCCAGAGCGCATGCACACGTGCTTTCCATGCGGCCAGTCCGGCCTCGCGAACGGCCTGAACATCGGCGGTCTTCAGGCTCCAGAAGAAGGCGCAGGTGTGGGCACTGCCGGGCATGGTCCGTCCGGCCGGCATGACGCCGATCATGACGCTCGCGCGCTCATAGCGCTGCTCGAGCCGGTCGAAGGCAAATCCGGTCGCCGGCAGACGCAGGGTCGCCCAGAACGCGCCGTAGGCAAACGCCCGAGCGACGGCGTCGGGATCGGTCGGATCGCGCAACGGCGAACGGACGCCTGCTGCGTCGACCACGAGGTCGAAAGCCTCGTCGAGGCGCCTCCACTGGCGATCGACCAGCCAGACGCGGCCTGCCGATGCCTCCGTGCGCGCGATTTCGCTGGCCGTCTCGATCGGAATGTTTGCTGCGCCGACGGCGTCGAACAGAACCTGAAACAGCGCTGCCCGATTGACACCCAGGCCGAAGCGCCGATCGCGATACGTGACGTCGAGGATTTTGCGCCCGGATCGAGCGTCGTGGCCAAGCAGGCCGGTTATCCGTTGCCCAAGCTGCAGGACGTCATCGAGAAGCCCGAGATCGTGCAGAACGCTCATGCCAGTCGGTTGCAGCATGAGACCGGAGCCGACCGGGTGGGCCTCGCGGAAGCGCTCGAAAACGGTGACGGCATGTCCAAGCCTGTGGAGATAGAGGGCCGATGACAGGCCCGCGACGCCTGCGCCCACGACCGCGATGCGCGCTGATGTGCTGGTGGTTTCGGGCATGAAATCCGCGGGCAGGATGTGGGCAGGCGTCGAGGCTCGATCGGGCGGGGTTGGCTTGGCACATTTCGGTGCCTCCTCGCAATGTGGCGTCGGGCGTTGTTCAGGGCCGGCCACGACCGGATCGCCATGGGACTTGGGTGAGCCAACAGCGGAACCAGCTTGACGGCGCATCGACGGCGCACTTTATGAAGCCGTGTCAGTCGGCTGGACGGTCGCTGCCGGCGCATCTTCGTCGCGAGATGGTCGTGCGCCGGTGGAGGAAAGTCCGGGCTCCATGGATGAACGGTGGCGGCTAACGGCCGCCGGGGGCGACCCCAGGGAAAGTGCCACAGAGACGATACCGCCTACGGTTGTTGGCGTTTGCGCCTGAGTTGCCCTCGAGGCGACCGCGCGGGCGTCGCGCTCCAGTTGCTCAAAAGGCAGCCGCGCCAGCCAGGCAAGGGTGAAAAGGTGCGGTAAGAGCGCACCGCGGCGACGGCAACGTCGCCGGCAGGGCAAACCCCACCGGGAGCAAGACCAAATAGGGGCGGCGCGTGTGGCGGAGGCAACTTCGGCGCCGAGGCTCATCCAGCCTGCCGCCCGGGTTGGTTGCTCGAGGCGTCCGGCGACGGGCGTCCCAGACGAATGGCCGTCGCGGAAAGGGACCAGCAATGGAACTTTTCCTGACAGAACCCGGCTTATAGGCCGACTGACTCATAATTTGGCGCGGCAAGCGGTGGCTCCGGGAAGTTCGGTTCGTCCCGCAGTCCGCCTCCGGCTGCATTCCCCGTAGTCTGAGAGCTCGATCATGAAATCACGTGTGCAAGGCTTCGGCTGGCGCAAGAGGATGGTGGCCGGCGGGCTGCTGGTGGCGGGTTGGCTTATGCTTGTCGCCCCGTCTGTCGCGTGTGCCGAGACGCAGTCCGCGAAGTTGCTCGGATCGACCGAGCGCCTCGCCGGGGTGAAGAGCTGGGGCTACCAGCTTCAAGGCGCGGATCCGGCGGAGATTGCAGCGTCACCTTACGATCTGGTGGTGATCGACTATTCGCGCAACGGCAAGGATGCCCGCCGGTTCACGCCGGCGGAAGTGAAGGCGATGCAGTCCAAGCCCGACGGTTCGCGGCGTTTCGTGATCGCGTACCTGTCGATCGGTGAGGCTGAGGACTATCGGTACTACTGGGGCCGCGGCTGGGTCGAGGCGGCGCCGCTGCGTCAGTCGCCGAGCGAATCCGAGACGAAGGAGCCGCCAGCCGGCCTTGCGACAGTGCGCGTGCCGAGGCTCATGGCTCCGTCGTGGCTGGGGCGCGAGAACGAGCGCTGGCGTGGCAACTATCAGGTCCGGTTCTGGTACTCGGGGTGGCAGGATCTGATCATGCACGGTGAGAACTCGTACCTGTCGCGCATCATCTCGGCAGGGTTCGATGGCGTCTATCTCGATCGGGTCGATGCCTATTACGACATCGAGCGAGATACCGAGAGCGCCAAGGAGTGGATGGTCAGCTTCGTCGCCGAGTTGGCGACTATCGCAAGGCAGAAGAAGCCGAATTTCATCGTCATTCCACAGAATGCCGAGGAACTGCTCACGGAACAGCGCTACCTGGCGATGATCGACGGCGTGGCCAAGGAGGATCTGCTCTACGGCAGCGAAGGTGACGGGGAGCGCAATAGCGAGGGCCGGATCGCTCAATCCTCGCAAAAGTTGGCAGCGGCGCGTGCCGTTGGATTGACGGTGCTCGGCGTCGAGTACCTCAACGACGAGCAAAAAATCAAAAAGGCCGAGAAGGAGCTGCGGGCGCGCGGCATGATTCCATACTTCGGCCCGCGAGGGCTCGATCGGATGGAAGACCCGCAGGAACCGTCGAAGGAGCCGTCGGGTGGTGCGGGTGACCGCTAGGACGGGCGCAGTGGGTCGATCGCAGCCCGCCGCGCCAACGATGGCGCGGGCGCGTTACCACCGCAGGATGCGGAACCAGCGGGCCACGTCCAACAGGCTCATGGCGGCGGCGGCGACGTAAGTCAGTGCCGCGGCGCGAAGGATTTCGCGTGCGGCGCCAAGGTCCCGGTCGCCGACGTAGCGGCCCGCCTTCAGAACGGGTAGCGCCCGGCGGAAGCTTGCATCGAACTCGACCGGTAGCGTCATCGCGTGCATGACGATCGTCGAGCCGAGCGTCAGCATGCCGATGAAAAGCTGAAGGATCAGCACGTGAGGCGACTTGAAAACCAGCATCACGATGGGGCTTGCGAGCATTACGCCCATGCCGAGGCGCTCGATGTGGTGAGCTTTCTTGGCGAGCCGCGTGCGGGCTTGCAGAGGGCGATACTGCGTTGCGTCCTGCATGGCATGGCCCACCTCGTGCGCAGCGACGACGACAGCAGCGAGCGAACGACCGTCGAAGTGTTGGGGGGCGAGCCGGACCACCTTGGCCTCGGGGTCGTAGTGGTCGCCGAGCGCCGTGGTCTCCTCGACCTTGACATGATAGAGCTTCATCTCGTCCAGCAAATGGCGCGCGAACTCACCCCCCGTGCCGGGAAAATCCGAGCGTTCGACGGAGTGTCGCTTAAGTACGCCCTTGACCCAGATCTGGGGCAGCAGCGCGAGCCCGAAGCCGACGATCAGGACTATCAACAGGGCGCCCAACAGGCTCTCCTCCGGTTTCACCGTGGATATATGTAGCGTGCTCGTGCAATTGCGATAAGGCCATGCACGCGTCACTTGTTGCTGACGCCTCAAGCGTGGCCAACCGGCATCGCGCCGAGGGGCGCGGCGACGCTGCTCTTGTCATTCCCAGTCGCGTTGTGCCAGTTCGTGTGACCTCGTGATCCTGGGGATTCGCCCTACTGGCAGCCCGTGGCCGTTCGCCGCGTCGGCGCTGCACCGGGCCAACAAAGCGGACCGAAAACGCATGGCATCCTCGCGCGACCTCTTCGGAAACGTGGCCCAGGACATGACCGACAAGACGACAAGCCGCGCCAGGAAGGCCGACGCATCGGAGGCCTATACCGCAGCCGATATCGAGGTGCTCGAGGGGCTCGAGCCGGTGCGGCGGCGGCCGGGCATGTATATCGGCGGCACCGACGAGAAGGCGATGCACCACCTCTTCGCCGAGGTGATCGACAACGCCATGGACGAGGCTGTCGCCGGCCACGCGAGCTTTATCGAGGTGCGGCTCGGCGCAGATGGGTTCCTGTCGGTGATCGACAATGGGCGCGGCATCCCGGTCGACCCGCACCCCAAGTTCCCGAAGAAGTCGGCGCTCGAAGTGATCATGTGTACGCTGCACGCTGGCGGCAAGTTCGACGGCAAGGCCTACAACACGTCGGGAGGTCTGCATGGCGTTGGCGTGTCGGTGGTGAATGCGCTCTCGGAAACGTGCGAGATCGAGGTCGCGCGTGGCCAGCAGCTCTACCGGATGGTGTTTTCTCGCGGCACGCCCCAGACGAAACTCGAAAAACTCGGCTCGATCATGAACCGGCGCGGCACGACCGTGCGTTTCAAGCCGGACGAGCAAATCTTCGGCAAGGGCTGCGCCTTCAAGCCGGCCACGCTGCACAGGATGGCGCGCTCGAAGGCCTATCTGTTCGGCGGCGTCGAGATCCGCTGGGCCTGCGCCCAGGAGCTGATCACCGACGAGACGCCGGCTGAGGCATTGTTCCATTTTCCCGGGGGACTGAAGGACTACCTCACGCGCGAGAAGATCGACGGCAAAACGCTGGTGACGAAGGATATTTTCTCGGGCCGGGTTGATAAGGAGCAGGGCCACGGCTCGGTCGAATGGGCGGTGTGCTGGGTCGCGAACGCGGACGGCGAGGCGCAGTCCTATTGCAACACCATTCCGACGCCTGAAGGGGGGACGCACGAAACCGGCCTGCGTAATGCGCTGATGAAAGGGCTGCGTGCCTACGGCGAGCTGACGAACAACAAGAAGGCGGGGCAAATTCTCGCCGAGGATGTGATGAGCACGGCGATGGCCATGCTCTCCGTGTTCATCCGCGAGCCGGAATTCCAGGGCCAGACCAAGAACAGGCTATCGACGGTCGAGGCGACGCGCATCGTCGAGACGGCGGTGCGCGATGCTTTCGACCATTGGCTGGCGGACAGCCCGCAACAGGCGACCAGACTGCTCGAGTGGGCCATCGAGCAAGCGGAGGACCGCCAGCGGCGGCGGAAGGAAAAGGAGGTCTCGCGGCAGTCGGCGACGCGGAAGCTCCGGCTACCCGGCAAGCTGACGGATTGCTCGTCGACGTCGGGCGATACCGAGATATTTCTGGTCGAGGGCGATTCGGCCGGTGGCTCAGCCAAGCAGGCGCGAGATCCGAAGACGCAGGCCATTTTGCCGCTGAGGGGCAAGATCCTCAACGTGGCGAGCGCCACATCGGCGAAGCTCTCCCAGAACCAGCTTCTGTCCGATCTGGTGCAGGCACTCGGCACGGGCACCGGCACCAAGTACCGTGACGAGGAGCTGCGATACGACCGGGTCATCATCATGACCGACGCCGACGTGGACGGAGCACACATCGCGTCGTTGCTCATGACCTTCTTTTATCAGGAGATGCGACCCCTCGTCGAAAAGGGGCACCTCTATCTGGCGGTTGCGCCGTTCTACAAGCTGACGCACGGGGCCAAGACCGTCTATGCAATCGACGACCACCACCGGGCAGAGCTGTTGAAGCGCGAGTTTCCGGCCAACGCGAAGGTTGCGATCGGGCGGTTCAAAGGCCTTGGCGAGATGAATCCGGCCGAGCTCAAGGCCACGACCATGGACCCCAAGGCGCGAACGCTGCTCCGCGTGGAGATCGCGGAAGGCGATTTCGAGGCGGTCGCGGATACCGTCAACACGCTGATGGGAACCAAGCCGGAACTGCGCTTTCGTTTCATCCAGGACCGGGCCGCGTTTGCCAAGGATCTGGACGTCTAGGCAGCCGGTTTTGCGGCGGCATGACCGCCCCCGACGAACGACGCCGACCGGAGTGGTTGATTGTTAACGCTTCGGTGGCTATGGTACGCATATGGATCTTGCTCTTGCACACGTCATTCGAATTAAGGCCCCGGCTGCCTGAGGGCACCGGGAACGCGCGCCTTTTTTCGTTGGAAACGTGTCTGCGAAGAGCCTGCATCATGCCATCCTCATTTTCTACGTCACCTTCAGCTCAATCCACCCGTGGTGTCGATGTCGAGGCCACGTCGGTTAGTGCACGCTTTCTTGTGCAGGGGCCAACCGATCCGTCGCTTCTTCCGCGGTTGATCGAGCCGTTCGCCAAGCTCGGGACCGTGCCAAGCCGTGTGCATGCCTCGCGCGAATCGGGTGATGGGACCCTGATGACGGTCGACCTGCGGCTCGGTGATGTCGCTCCGCGCGTGGCGGAATTGGTGGAGCTTTCGCTTCGCCGCGTGATCGGCGTCAGCCAGCTGATCGCGGTGATCGAGCCAGTTTGAGGCTGGTTCAGATCGACGGGCTGCCAGTCGCTCGCCGGTTGCATGGCCCCTGGTCCCCCTGGTCAACGCGCCACGACGCCTGTAAGTCGATGACGGTGGCGGGACAGGGAGCGGTTGGATGCGCGGTACGCGCGATTGGCAGAATGCGGCGGCGCCCAGTCTCGCCGATATCGAGGCGCTGACGGCCGACGCGTGGGATCGGTTGCCGTCGGAGTTTCGGCAACTGTGCCGCGACATCGTGTTTCGGGTCGAGGATTTTGCAAGCGACGACGTCCTCGACGAATTGGATATCGAGGACCCGTTCGAGTTGATGGGGCTGTACAAGGGCGTCAGTCTCGATCGCAAGAGCGTGCTCGATCAACCCCTCGAGCCCGACATGGTCTTTTTGTACCGTCGGGCGATCCTTGACTCCTGGGCTGAAAGCGACGAGACGCTAGGCCATCTTGTCACCCATGTTCTCGTGCACGAGATCGGCCACCATTTCGGACTCTCGGATGCCGACATGGAGGCGATTGAAGCCGAAGCAAGCTGAGTGGCTTCGCGGTGTGGTGCTCAATGCGCCGGTGCGAGATGTGGCGTGAGAGACGCGGTGCTGAGTCCAAGTGAAAGGTGGGACTTTCACGGGTTGCGGCACGGTCGCTGCGAGACGACATTGCAGAGCAGGTTCGGGCATTGTTCGAGAAAGGGGGCCGGGGTGCTGCGGTATTTTGGACGGTGGCCCGTTGCGGGCCTCGCAACGGCAACTGCCCTCTGCGCGATCCTCGCCGCCGTCCCGTCGCCGAGCGCGGCTGGACCAACGCCGGAGGAATACGTGGCGCATGTGGGCGGCGACGCGAAAATCGTCAGCCCCGGAGAGCTGCGCCTCGATGGCCACCGCATGACCTGCGGTCAGCGTCCGACCGTCATCGACAATCAACTCGACGACTACGGCGCGGCGTATCCGGGTTTTCTGATCCTGAACCCGAAGTTGATCCATCGCGTGCCGACGGTCGTCAAGAAGTGGATCTTCGCACACGAGTGCGGCCACCAATTTCGCGGCCCCGATGAGGAGACGGCTGATTGCTTTGCCGTTCAGCGCGGACGTCGCCAGGGCTGGCTCGATGCAACGGGCCTCGATGAAATATGCCGTTTCATCAGCCCTGCGAAGGGCGACAGCATGCACTTTTCAGGTTCGCATCGGTGCGAGGCGATGCGGCAGTGCTTCACCGATCCGCGAATCAGATGACGGTCGGCCGCCCAATCCGGCCATCGCGACAGCAATGAACGAGATTACGTGCGCGGTGGCGCTGCCTCGACCGGCGGCCGATTGTCGGCCGGGACATAGAAGTATCCGCCGACGGCCAGTCCGGCCAAAATGACCATGAGTGTTCCGATCACCAACACCCGGAGATTGGTCGAACGGCCAGATGCCTGACGCGATTCGGTGGTGGTCAAATCCGCTGGATGAGCATCGGAATGCTTGTGTCGGTCCAACTGATCCATACGTCACCTCCAATGGCTTCGAGGCGCACCGCTCTGCACCCGGTCGCTGCGCCGAAAGTCCTGATGTGACCTGTTGAACGCTTACGTCAGGCGATAGTTGCCGCGTGGCGCGGTTTCATTCACTGGCCTGTTTTGCCTTGGCTTCGGGCTCCGGCTCGACTTGGGTTGCCAGGATGCGACTCGGCCGCGCGGGCTTCGGGTGAAGTTCAACCAGCTTCAGGCCGAGGCTGAGCAGCGCGGCGCTCACGGGCAAAACGAGGAAGGTGGCGAGCTCCTGCCAATCCATCGTTCTGCGCTGACCCTGGAACGCTTCGAGGGCATTGCGAAGAAAAAGTACGAAGAGAACGACGATGATGACTTCGGCGACGACCTGCTTGAGCTGACCGATCTCTCGAACGCGCAGGAGCGACGGAAGAGCCGGATCGTGGTCGCGGCTTTCCGGCCGGATGAACAGCGAATAAACCCCGTAGCCGAAATAGAGGAGTACGATCGCGATCAGAAAACGGTCGAGCGCCTCGATCACCATGATCATCGATGCGGTGGATGGAGCGACTTTGGGCGTCTCGGGCGTGTGCCCGACGATAAGGACACCGTAGGCCTGCACGATATTGACCAGGCCGAGCATAAACATGAGGACGGCTCCGCCCAGGGAGCCGATGGCAGCCGCGCCCGCCAGGAAGCGCGAAACGAGGATGAGCTTTCGCTCGAGGCCGCGCGTAGCCGTGCTCTCCGATGCTTCTGAGCCTGTCGGCTGATCCTGCATATGTCGACTTCCCGGCCACGCGCGGACGGCCTGCTTGCGCGGTTCCGCAAGAGATTAAATCGCCGGCTTTCGTTCCGGTTCCACAGAGATTTCGAATCTCACCGCCCGCAGGAGCGATCGGCGACACTCGAGTGGAGGATTGCAGCGTCAATCGCGCGGGGCGAAGAGAGGTAAGCGTTCGATCGCATTCGCGCGTTCCAATTCGAGCAGGCGTTGTTTGGTGGCGATACCGCCAGGGGCGGAGAACCCGTGCAACGCATTGCCACTCGCCAGCACACGATGGCACGGCATGATGACAGGCACGGGGTTGCGGCCCATCGCCTGACCGACCACCCGAGCTGCGCCCGGTACCCCGAGCAAACGTGCGAGATCGCCGTAAGTGACGGTCTCGCCCCAAGGGATGCGCCGGGCTGCCGCGTAGACGTCGAGGTGGAACTGCGGCCGGTCTCCGAAATCGATCGCCACGCCGGAGAACTTGGTCGGCCGACCAGAGAAGTAGGCGCCAAGCTCGTCAACTACCGCGGCGATCTCGTCTGTCAGAGGGCCGGTCCAGGCGCGACGCCCGTAGAGCGCGAGCCGGCGCTCGGTTTCCGCAGGCGTGGGCTCGGGAAGCTGGAGGCGCGTCAGGCCTCGAGCGTTCCAAGCGATGCCACAGCTGCCGAAAGGCGTCTCGAGAAGGAGATACCACTCGGCGCGGCGCTCCTGCGGCTCGGTCATGGCGTGCTCCAGCCGGCGGGTCTCCCAGTGCACTACCGCAGCGGGCCGGCGAGAACCAGCCTCCTGCACCGAATTGGCGGTGTTGATTGCAATGTCTCGCATTGGCGCCGCACCTCAATAGAGTTGGTCGTAGTGCACGCGATGCTCCGCGGCCCGCGTCGTGACGACGGAACCGATCTCCGAGCGATCGATGCCGATGTCGTGCAATGTGCGGTCATCGAGGCCCTCGAGGATCTTCCGCGTGAGGTTCGCGCGGCGGCGGGCGAGCAGGCCTGCCCAGAGCAAGGCAACGCCGCCGGTGATAGCTCCGAGCGGCCCGGCGCCAGGTTGCGCGGCTGTCGAGTAGAATTTCGAGGGCGACGGCGTGAGGCTCATGATCCGTGACATGTCGCTTGTCCTGTTCTCTGTTCTTGTCGGCCGGACAAGATGTTCGCCCGGCGTGCGGGCACTATGCGAGAGTGGCCCTGACAGCATTCTGTCAGGAGGGTCTGGCGGCTCCTGACAGCGTGTTGTCAGGAGCGATGAGGTAGAGCGGGCAGGCGCCTGCACCAGCCCAAGGAGACGCGCCGTGCGCCGTGCCGACCGTCTGTTCGAGATCATCCAGCACCTGCGCCGCAAACCGACGGTGAAGGCGCGGGAATTGAGTCAATCCCTCGAAGTCTCCGAGCGCACGATCTATCGCGACGTTCGCGATCTGATGGCATCCGGCGTTCCGATCGAGGGCGAGGCGGGTGTCGGCTATGTCCTCCGGGCCGGCTACGATCTTCCCCCGCTGATGTTCAAGGAACAGGAGATCGAGGCGCTGGTGCTTGGGGCGCGCATCGTCGAGGCTTCGGCCGACCAGGAACTGGCCGCGGCAGCGACCGATGCGATTGCAAAAATCGAGGCGGTCATCCCCGAGGGACTGCGAAGCTACATGGCGGCAACGGCGCTGTTGGCGCCGCCCGCCTACTACATGGAGCCGTTGTCTTTCGATCTAGCCGACCTGCGCCGTGCCATCAGGGGGCAGCTGAAGGTCGGATTTCGCTATCGCGATGTGCTCAACCGCAGCAGCGAGCGCACCGTGCGGCCGCTTTCGCTCGCTTACTTCGGTCCGGTCTGGATGCTGGCGGCCTGGTGCGAGCTGAGAGAAGATTTCCGCACTTTCCGCCTTGATCGCATGCGTGACTTCTCGGTGACGGGCGTGCGGTTTCAAAACGAGCGTGGCAAGAGCCTTCACGAGTTTCTCAAGCGGCCGCAGACTTGGACCAGGGGGGCTCTCAGCGGTGACGGCGACACGGTTTCCGACGGATAGAAAAGCGCTGGTCAGTGAGCTGTCAACAGGGGTGCAACCGGGCCGTGCCGCCGCTGGTTGCCAGTCCCCCGGGCGGCGAGTAAGAGTACGCGCCGAAGAGCTTGCCCGAAGGGCCGGAAACGACTCGGATCGTGGTGGACGAGCCACTGGTCCGGGCGGCGGGGCACAGCGTGTATCCGATCAGTGATGTTCGGGTTCTCGAGGGGCGCTTGCGCGGGACGGCCAATGGCTACCCTGGTTATGAAATTCGGCGGCACGTCGGTCGCCAACGTCGAACGCATCCGCAACGTGGCTGCCCACGTCAAGCGCGAGGTGGAGGCTGGCAACAAGGTGGCTGTCGTGGTTTCGGCAATGGCCGGCACCACGAACCAGCTTGTGGCGCTGGTTCGCGAGGCATCCCTGCTGCACGACGCCCGCGAATACGATGCCGTGGTGGCGTCGGGCGAGTGCGTCACGGCGGGCCTGCTCGCGATCGTCCTGCAATCGATCGGGATTCAGGCACGTTCCTGGCAGGGCTGGCAAATTCCCGTTGTGACGGACCAGGCGCACGGTGCGGCACGAATCGTGGATATTGCCGGGGGCAAACTGATCGAGCGCCTGGATGCCGGCGAGGTGGCCGTGGTCACAGGGTTCCAGGGCGTGGAGCCCACGCGCAATCGCATTTCGACCCTTGGCCGCGGGGGCTCGGATACCAGTGCAGTCGCGCTCGCCGTCGCATTGAAGGCTGACCTTTGCGACATCTACACCGACGTTGACGGCGTCTACACCACAGATCCCCGTATCGTGCCAAAGGCCCGACGGCTGCCCAAAATCTCATACGAAGAGATGCTGGAGATGGCATCGTTGGGCTCGAAGGTCTTGCAAACTCGATCGGTCGAGCTTGCTATGGTGTACCGGATGCGGACGCGCGTGCTTTCGAGTTTCGTGCTGCCGGACCAGATGAAGCCGGCGAGACCGGACACCTGGGACGAAATTGGAACCATTGTTTGCGACGAGGACGAGATCGTGGAGACCCAGGTCGTCAGCGGCATCGCCTATTCCAAGGACGAGGCCAAGGTCACGCTACGGGGGATCGCCGATCGACCGGGCGTGGCTGCCGCCATATTCGGCCCGCTGTCGGACGCCAACATCAACGTCGACATGATCGTCCAGAATGTTTCTTCCGATGCGCGTTCGACCGATATGACATTCACCGTTTTGCAAGTCGAGCTTCCCAGAGCGCTCGAGGTGCTGAAGTCGGCGCGTACGACCATAGGGGAATGCGAGCTCGAGAGCTCGGCGGATGTGGTCAAGATTTCGGTGATCGGCATCGGCATGCGAAGTCATGCCGGGGTGGCGGCGCGCATGTTCACCGCACTGGCGAGTAAAGGCATCAATATCCTCGCCATTACCACCTCCGAGATCAAGATCAGCGTGTTGATCGATGCCGCTTATTCCGAACTGGCGGTGCGGACGCTGCACTCGCTCTACGGTCTCGACGCGGACTGACGTCCGTCGGGCCGAGGTGCATCTCGCCGCGGCCGCGGATCGGGCCGTGTGCCATGGGGGCCGCGATCGGTCGCGTGGCACGGCGGCTTGCCTGCGGAAGGGGCCGTCGGGTCGAAGCCGAAGACCATTCGTCGAGAGTGCAGCCGGCCCGAACATTGCCCGCTTTCTTGTGCCAGCAACATTCTGCCGGCATTCGGAGCTGCAATTCTAAGTTCTTCTTTGCCGTCAGTGCGCCAGAACGCTTGACTGAACGGTCGCCAACGGGCTCATTCGAAACATGCCAAAGAGACCAGTCGAGGATCCACAGATTACCTCGGCAGGGCCGACGTTAAGGCTGATTCTGCGCCGGCTCCGCGAGACGATGGCCGAAACCGACGACGGTCAACGTCGTCTGGACAAGATCGTGCGCCTCGTCTCGGGTCTCATGGTCGCCGAAGTGTGCTCGATCTACCTCAAGCGGCAGGACCATTCGCTCGAGTTGTTCGCCACCGAGGGATTGAACCCGGACGCCGTGCACAATCTGTTCATGCGGCGCGGAGAGGGCTTGGTTGGGCGTTGCGCGGAGCTGGCCGTGCCCGTCAACGAGCCTGACGCGCAATCGCACCCGGCTTTCTCGTACAGGCCCGAAACGGGCGAAGAGATCTATCACTCGTTCCTTGCCGTGCCGATCCTAAGGAGCGGCGACGTTCTCGGCGTGTTGACCGTGCAGAACCGGACGCCGCGCCAGTACACAGATGACGACGTCGAAGCCCTGCAGACGACGGCAATGGTCCTCGCCGAGCATCTCGTGACCGGTTCGGTTGCCAACGCGGCAGGGACCGCCACGCGGGTGATCGATGACGTGCTGCGAGGCCAATCCATCGCCGAGGGTCTGGCACTTGGCCATGTGGTGCTGCACGCGCCGCGCGTGGCGGTGACGGAGCTCGTGGCGACGGACATAGCAGCCGAGACCGTGCGGCTCGAGTCTGCGATCTCCGAGTTGAAGGCGACGCTCGATACGCTGATGAGCCAGGGTCATCTGGCCCGCGCGGGGGAGCATCGCGATGTGCTCGAGGCCTACCGCATGTTCGCCAACGATCGCGGCTGGCAACGGCGCCTTGTCGATGCCGTGAAGTCGGGTCTCACGGCAGAGGCCGCCGTCGAGCAGGTCCAGAACCGTTC
This sequence comes from Hyphomicrobiaceae bacterium, assembly GCA_050187415.1. Taxonomy (GTDB): domain Bacteria; phylum Pseudomonadota; class Alphaproteobacteria; order Rhizobiales; family Hyphomicrobiaceae. Next base: position 120,354 of record JBFWXN010000007.1, read on the forward strand.
GCGCGCGCGCATGCTGCGACTGCATGATGCGTTCTGGCGCGATCGGCTGCGCGATCTCGATGACCTGT
>JBFWXN010000008.1:0-115592 GCA_050187415.1 Hyphomicrobiaceae bacterium
ATGCAGTGGTATCTTCGGATGCACGTCGCGCACATGCGTCAGCACGTTGACGACGCCGGCATGCGAGCACGCCGAGAGGATCGCGAGCCCTCGGCCCCGAACGTGGACGGCGACACAGCGCTCGTCCATCAGCAACTCGTCCGGCTCCCAGGCGTCACCCTCCTCGGTGCGTCGATGCTGCCCCGGCAAGCCCGTCTCGTAGTCCGTTACCCGCGGAATCTCACCGCTGACCCAGACCCATCCGTCGAGGACGAGCCTCGGCTCTCTCGTCGCAATGACGTCGGCGCCGTGTAGGGTCAGCGCTCTCGGTTGCGGCACGTCCTCCATCAGCCGCAGCGAACCGTCTGCAAGCTTCGATGCACGCTGTCTGAACATATCCGGATGCGCGTAGTACGGCACTGCCTTCGGGCCTCCGGCGCCGCGAATGAGATCCAGTGCCCTGAGCATGCCGCCGCCATGGTCCCAGTGACCGTGACTGAGGACAATTGCCCCGACCTTGCCGAGATCCACACCCAACCGCTGCACGTTGCGCGCGAACACCTCTTCGTCCGGCCCGGTATCGAACAGCAGGGTGCGCACATCGCCGCCACGTCGGAGCGTCACGAGGCACGACAGCCCGTGCGCCGCACAACACAGGCATTCGCCAGCTACGAGATTCACGCCCCGTCGTGCCAGCCGCGATAGCTCCGTCTCGACGAACTTCGGTGTCGACGACAGATTGTCGGTCACATTGTCGACGAGGATCATCACCTCCGCGCTGTCGACCTCGAGCAGACCCGCCATCGCGGTCACTCCTTCTTTTTCGTCAAGGCCCGATAGGTCTCGATCACCTGGCTATCGTCCTCATGCCCGTGCCCCATACCCGATGCCGCGAGGAAAAGCTGATGCGCCGCGGCGGCCAGCGGCAAGGCCATCCTCGCGGCTCTTCCGGAGTCGAGCACCAGCCCCAGATCTTTCACAAAGATGTCGACGGCACTCGTCACCATCGTGTCGTAGTCGACCATCCGCGGGCCACGAGCCTTCAGCATCCAGCTTTGAGCCGCCGAGCCCGACAGAACCTCGAGCGCAACTTTGGGATCGATGCCGGCTCGCTCGGCGAACGCCAATCCCTCTGCCGCGGCGGCGATATGAACGCCACACAGGAGCTGATTGACGACCTTCATCGCAGCGCCTTGCCCCGGGTGCTCACCAAGATGAAACAGGCTGGAGCCCATGGCCGACAGCACGGGCTTTGCCGCTTCGAAAACTGGCTTTTTCCCGGCCGCCATGATCGTCAGCGTGCCGTGAGACGCACCTGCGACGCCACCGGAGACAGGCGCATCGATGAACGCGCGCCCCGACTTCTCGACTCGACGCGCAATTGCCTCGACCCGGTCCGGCGCACACGTGGAACACAGAATCACCGTCGCATCCGGCTTTGTCGCCTCGAGCGCCAGCTTCTCGAACAGGGCATCCTCGGCCTGATCGGCATTCACCACCATCAGCACGAGCATGTCCGCGCCACGAGCCGCCTCTTCGGCGCTGGCTGCGCCCACTCCGCCGTGCGCGGCAAGCCGCGCCACCGCCTCGGGATGCAAATCGTAACCCGTCACGCTGTATTGCTTCTTGGCGAGTGTCTGCGCCATCGCGCCACCCATGGCGCCGAGCCCGATGAAACCGATCCGCCGGTGCATTCAGCTCCCCTTTCCCTTGCCTGCCGCTTCAATGGCGAGTGCCTGCGTGATGAACGTGTGTGTCGGCGTCGGCACGCCATGCAGCTTGCCGAGCCGTGCGACCGCGCCCGACAGGTAGTTGACCTCGAGCGGCTTGCCGGCCTTTCGATCGTGCGCCATCGACGAGGTCATGCCGCGTGGATTGCCCTCCACGCCCTTCCAGACCAGTGCGAAGTCGTCGTCCGTCAGATTGACCCCGGCTGCCTTGCCGACCGCGATCACTTCTTTTACCGCCGCCTCCATCAGCGCCCTGGTACCAGGCGTCTCCCGGATGGGGCCGGCCGTGCTGCCGGTCAGTGTCGTCAGCCCCGAGAACGGCGCCAGCAACGCAAACTTCATCCAGAGGCCGCGCTGGATATCGCCCGAAAGAATGGCGTCGATCCCCGCCGCCTTGCACGCCGCATGAAACGCCTCGAGCTTCGGGCTGGCCGCACCGTCGGCCTCACCGAATTCGATGCGAGCGAACGGTCCGCGCTGCTCGATCACGCCGGGTCGGGGAATATGACTGGCGATCCTCGCCACACCTGGAGCCACGTGTGCGCCCGGCAGCGCTTTGGCGATCAACTCCGGGCCCTCGACACCGTTCTGGAATGTGATCACGATGGTTTCGGGGCCGACCACCGGGGCTAGGCTGGCGGCCGCGGCTGCGGTATCGCCGAGCTTGGTCGCAAACATCACGATGTCGACTTTGCCACCAATCTCCGCCGGATCGCCGACGGCTCGCGCTGGCTTCACCGTGAGCTGGCCGAAGTCGCTGTCGAGCATCAGCCCCTCGCGCTGCATGGCCGCGAGGTGCGCCCCTCGGGCAACGAATGTTACGTCGCTGCCGGCGCCGGCAAGCCGGCCTCCGAAATAGCCGCCGACACCACCAGAGCCCATGACCAGTATTTTCATTACCTTTTTCTTCCTCACGTTCGACGCCCTATCAGGACGACGCCTTCGGGCCCTGTCGGCCCTTTGCAGCAACCGCCTCCGCGAGACGGGCGGGACCATCGGCATCCGCCTCCACGTACCAGTCCGCGATCTGGCTCGACGTCACAAAGACCGTATCCGTGCGTTGCGCCAGCAAATCCAGTGCCCTCTCGAGGTGATATGCGCGGTGCGGCACGCCGACGATGTGCGGATGAAGGCCGAGCGTCACAATCCGCGGACCGCGATCGAGCTCCCGCTCGACAACGGCGAGAGTGGCTTCCAGCCGTTTGAAAAGCTCGTCGCTGCCATGGCTGTGGACCACCCATGCGGGCACGTCATTGAGTTCGAACGTGTAAGGCAGGCAGAGCAATGGCCCGTCCGCTGTTGCCATCCATACCGGCAGATCGTCGACAACCCAGTCGTGAAGGAAGTCGACACCGGCCCTCTTCAACAGATCGGGCGTCTCGTACGTCTCGCCACCGCCCGCACCGAACCAGCCCCGGACCCGCTCGCCGGAAAGCGCCTGCAGCCGGTCAAGGCAACGGCGGATCTCGGCGGCCTCGTCCTCGGACTGCTTGAGCGATCGCTGGAACCAGCCGTGCCCGACAAGTTCCCAATCCTGTTCCACGACCTTTTGCGCCAACGTCGGATAGACGTCAGCCACCTGCGCGTTCATGAACGCTGACGCCTTGATGCCACGTTGCTCCAGCATGTCGAACAGACGCGGCATGCCACAGCGCATACCGTATTCCACCCATGCATAATTCGGCACGTCGGGCGGATCGATCTTCGCCCCGTGCGGCGCGGGCAAAACGCCCCGCGGTGTAGGCCTATCGAACGGCCAGTATTCGATGTTGACCACCACGTTGACGATCAGCGGCTTGCCCTTGAGCAGCGGCAGCGGCGGACGCTCGCTCGACATCGCGAACGGAATGCGGGGGTTCGGCCACATGGCAGGCATCTCCTTGTCCGCCGACGGGCGGACGCGGTCCAAGACCTCGCTCCCGGCGACGAGGCGCATCGCGCGCGTCGCAGGCAGCATAGCGTTTCGCCACGCGCCTTGGAAACCGCCACCGACGCCAGCACGATGCCCCTAAAGGCGAGCCGCCCTTTCGGTCGGCCCCCTCGGCACGTGAAGCAACAAAGCAAATGCAGCCGCGCCATGACTCCGACCCGTAATATTGCTACGGATCAAGCAGCGTACCGCGAGGCATGAAAATCCCGGGAGATGAAGAAAATGGCCTTCCGCAATGGCCGTGGCGGCGGCACAACCAGGGGTCGGCGCGGGTTGTTGGTGCGATTGGCCCTTGCGGCAGCGATCGCCGCACTGATCTTCGCCCGCTACACCTCGCCTCGCTCGATCTTCAATCCGGTTTCGAACGCCAACGAGCCCGCTTCTCAGCGCCGTTGATCGCACTCTCCCGCAGTCCAGCCGGCCGAACCAGATCGCGTGAGAGGCAACTTGCCACCAATCGACGCCTTTGTATGAGACACCGCCCGGTGCGTCACCCCGATCGGAGACCGCCGCTCGGGTACCCCGGCTCACATGGGGTCGACACCATGGCAATTCGAGATGAGTTGCCTCTCGCCGAAGCTCGCGATAGAAGGCGGCTCGCATTGGTTGTCACGTCCATGAAGAGGTGGACCGTTTGGCAATCCGGCAGCGGGTGTAGCTCAATGGTAGAGCAACAGCCTTCCAAGCTGATGACGAGGGTTCGATTCCCTTCACCCGCTCCATAACTTGCTGAAAAATAACGATATATTTTAATCCGTTATCGTCTTTTCCACCGTCATCAGCCTTGATCGCACTGCAATCGGTTCTTTCCTCTTGCCATTGATACCACTTACCTTTCTGCACCAAGCGAACCGCCAGAACTGCAAAATTACTGCAAGGAATTGCGCAATTCGTCAGCTTGCGGATTTCTGTATGTATGATTGAATGTCAGTACGTGTTCAGAGACCGAGTTACAAAACATCTCCGCGACAACGGCGTTGAGATCAGGCGGGTCCTCGCTGAGAGCGACACCTCTCTGGTTTACTTCCTCACGCGCGACGACGCGGAGAGAATGCAGAGAAATCTGTTTTCCCATCAGCTCGACCTGGACGCCTTAATAAGCCCCGCTCTTGACCAAGGAGAAAATGCTCTGAGGTTCGAGGCGGTAACATTCAAAATTCATGAGAGCCATTAAACTGAGAGCATGGGACCAGGATCACAAGCGATTTGTCCCAGCCGATCAGATAATAAGCCGCCTCCCAATGTCAGAAGACGGAGAACTCCAGACCGTTGCGCCGTGGTATATCCTTATGCAGTACACGGGCCTTAGAGATAAAAATGGTAAGGAAATCTATGAGGGCGATATCCTCTGCTACGACAACTCTAACGAAGGTGAGCCGTTTGGTGATAACCCGACACCTCCCGAACCCCATAGTGATCTTGGCGTTGTAGATTTCCGCAGTGGATGTTTTGATGTTGATACCTCCCTAGTTAAGGGAAATCGGACCTCCTCGTGGTTTTGTTTTATCAACGAAAATATCCCCGAATGGGAACAGCACGAAGTCATCGGCAACATTCACGAAAACCCCGAGCTGTTAGATGCCAACCGAGAGCTTTGACGAGTTCAAACGCCGGAACCCTCACTTAGATAGCGTTTGGCCGTTTCTAGACCTGTTACGCAAAGAGAGCGACCGTGGCTCTGTTCTGATTTCAGCAGGCTTCTTGGAGCAACAGCTCCGAGACGTTCTCGCCGCCGTCATGCAGGACGTACCCGCTGCAACCGGCCTTCTCGATGGAGCCAACGCTCCACTCGGCACCTTCAGCGCCCGCATCGCCGCCTGCTACGCACTCGCTCTCATCTCCGAGAGCGAGCACCACGACTTGAACCAGTTGCGGCGTATCCGCAATGCATTCGCACACGACATCCACACGACCTTCGACGCTCAAAGTGTGAAGGACAGATGCGCCACGTTGAAGCTCAAGGCGCACGACTACGACAGTGCCGAACTAGGCGAAGTTCGCATGACACCACAGGGGCAGTTCCAGACAGCCGCCGTCGCTCTCATCATGAACCTAGTCAACCGTCCGCACTATGCGGTCAAGGAACGTCGCACTCCGAAGCAATGGCCCTACTAACGCCTCATACGCCCTCACAGAACATCATGCGAACACAGGCCGAAATCGAACTGCAAACGGACTGCAAAGTTACCGAAGACGACAGCCCAAACCATTGATATAAAATACAATAATCGGCTCGCGACAACCAACCTTCCAAGCTGATGACGAGGGTTCGATTCCCTTCACCCGCTCCAACAAAATCAAGCACCTATAGAAAACCACGGTTCAATAAAATCGCCCAGCCAACTGATAGCTGACTTTTGCGATGCTGAACGGTAAGCATCAAGCGAGGGGGCGCGCGAGACCATAGTGATCGCGGAGGGTCGTTCCCGCGTATTCTGTCCGGAAGCGTCCGCGCCTCTGGAGTAGCGGCACGACTTCGCCCGCAAACACTTCGAGCATATTTGGCAGCAAGGGAGGCATCACGTTGAAGCCGTCGGCAGCGCGGCTATCAACCCAATCCTCGATCAGGTCGGCAACCTGCTCGGGCGTTCCGGCAAAGACGAAGTGGCCGCGCGCCCCGGCGAGCCTGGCGAGAAGCTGGCGGAGCGTGAGAGCTTCCCCGCGCACGGCGCTGACGATGAGTTCCGACCGGCTGCGGGCAGCCTCGTTCCTTTCGGGGTCAGGAAAATCCCCGGGCTTTAGGGGACGATCGAAAGGAAGATGCGAGAAATCGTGGCCGCCGAAATGATCCGACAGGCGTTTGCGGCCGACCTCGAGGTCGCAGAGCTCGTCGAGCTCGCGTGCCATCCTGCGGGCTTCGACCTCCGTGCCTGCGATCATCGCTGAGAGCCCAGGGAGAACGAGAACCTGATCGGCCCGCCGACCCGCAGCGATGGCCCGCGACTTCAGGTCGTCGTAGAATGCAATGGCTGTTTCCTTCTTGAGATGGGCCGTGAACACCGCCTCGGCGTGGCGCGCCGCAAAGCCGATGCCGGCATCGGACGATCCGGCTTGCACGAGTACGGGGCGTCCCTGTGGGCAGCGTGGCAGATTAAGAGGCCCCGCCACACGATAGCGCTCGCTCTCGAAATTGATCGGACGGATGCGGTCCTTTCGCGCGTACCCACCGCTCGCCCGATCGTCGAGGACGGCATCATCGCTCCAGCTATCCCAGAGCGCCTTGCAGATCGTCACGAACTCCTCGCCGCGGTCATATCGCTCGGCATGAGTGGGGCGTCCGATGGTGCCGAAGTTGCGACCGGCCGCGGGCATGAAGGACGTGACAATATTCCATGCTGCTCGACCACCACTCACGTGGTCGATCGAAGCGAATTGGCGGGAAAGATTGAAGGGTTCGGTGTAGGTCGTCGATGCGGTGGCGATGAGGCCGATGCGGCTGGTCACCATGGCCAGCGCAGCCAGCGTCGTCACCGGCTCGAGCCAGCAGCGCGCCGCTCTGTCGATATCGTCGGGGACCGCAAGGAGATCGGCGAGAAAGACCGAATCGAACCGTGCCGCCTCCGCCTTTTGTGCGCAATCGACATAGTAGCGGATGTCGGTGAGTGGCAGCGGCGAGGCACTGGTCGAGCGCCAAGCGGCCTCATGATGGCCGCGGCTGTGGATGAAAAGGTTGAGGTGAATCTCGCGGCCCATTCTGCGCTCCAGTCCTAGGCCTTGCCACGAAACTCTTTGCGCGCTGTGGCGGCCGCCGCGTAGGCGACCGTGACCTGGCTCTGGTCGGCATCCGCGAATGCTGTTGCCGCATGCAGCGCACCGGCGGTGGCATTGATCGCCTGCTTGACCATGCGCACGGTTGCCGGGGGCATCGATACCGCCACTTCGGCCATCTCGAGCCCCTTCTGAACCGTCTTACCGTCGTCCGCGATCTCATCAACGAGGCCCCAATCCAGCGCCTGCGCTGCCGGCATCTTCTCGCACATGATGGTGATGCGCTTGGCCCGAGCCGGGCCAACCAGAGAGATCAGCCGTGGCAGTGCGCCCCACTGCAGATTGAGCCCGATCTTCACCTCGGGCACATAGAGGTAGGCGCCTCGTCCGAGCACGCGCCAGTCGCAGGCGAGCGCGATGGCAACACCGGCACCGACCGCGAGCCGCTCCATCGCGGCGATCGTGATCTGCGGCATCTCCTCCCACGCCTTGCACAACCTGACGCCATTATAGGCGCGGTGACGGCGCTTCAGGTCGTCCTTCTCGGTGGGCCAGCCGTCAGTGGCCTTGAGATCGAAGCCTGCCGAGAACGCATTGGGGGCGCCGGCCAGCACGACGGCCTGAGTCTCGAGGTCATCGTGGAAGCTGCGCCCAGCATGGGTGAGCTCAAGCACGAGTTTCTCGTTGAAAGCATTGAGGTCTGCCTTCCGGTCGAAGCGCACGACGGCGATCGGCCCGCGCCTCTCGATCGTCACGTACTCGAGCTTCATATCGCCCTCCGTCAGGCCGCCTTGATGTTCGAGCGCTGGATGTGATCGAGATTGCCACCTTCGATGCGGATCAGTTTCGTCGCCGGCGACATGCGCGGCGAATGCACGTCGCCGGTGTCGTAGAAGTGGCAGTCGCCAGGCTTCATCTCGTAGCTGCGCACCGGCTCGACGAGCGTTGCTGCATCGCCGGAGCCCTTGTGGGTGATCTTCCACTCGGTAATCTCGGTCGTGCCTTCGGCGACACCATAGATGGCCCAGGTTGGGCCGTGGTCGTGCGGCCCGCCCGTCCGCGCCTCGCTGTAGACGTGGCCGCAGATGCAGAAGCCGAGCTCGGGATCCTGGTAGAGCACCTTTCTCGGCCGGCACTGGTCAGCCGTGACGTGACGCGCGACGAGTTCCTTGTCGAGGAGCGCGCGAGAGAGATGCTCGCAGACCTTCTTTTTGCCGCCGGGACCAGGATCCTCCTTGAGGGCCTTGCGGACGTCTTTGCTCAGTTGCTCGAGTGTGTAGGGCATGGCTTGGCTCCTGCATTCATTGCAACATCGGATCTTTCCATCCCGCCATTGCTGGCTCGCCGGGTCGGGAAAGCTCACATGCCAACCAGCGCCCGCACTTTGTCCGGCGTCAACTCGCTGCCCGCGTAGATGACACCGTCGACCTCGAGCGCCGGCGTCGAGCGGATGCGCGCCTCGTCGAGCCGGTCCTGCGCGTCCTCGTCCATCAACAGGTCCCGCACCCTGAAAGAGACCCCGAGCCGCCGGAGATAGCCCTTGAGCTGCTCGCACGGGACGCACATCGGCGAGGTGTAGACCACGATATCCCTCGGCTCCGCCGTCATAGCTTTCCTTCCCCCTTGAGGCGCCTGTACTCTTCCTTTCGGGCGAGCCATTTTACCTTGGTGTCGGCATCCTGCCACGGCTGCTCCTCGGTGAAGACGAGCCGCTTCCAGTCGTACCCCTTGCTCCACGTGTAGGGTGGCGCCACCGTCGTGCGCGGGCCGGTCGCCGTTTCAAGGAGATCGAGCGCGTGCGCGAAGATCTCGCGCTGCTGGGTCACGTTCCAGGGTTCGCCGCACGGAGCTCCGAGCGGGAAATCGACGAAGACGAAGCGCGGTACGCCGCAGTGCTCGACGATATCGCGGGCCGCACCGATGATGATTGTCGGGATACCGTTCGCTTCGAGGTAGCGGGCGATCAGACTCACGGTCTGATGACAAACGGGTCAGACAGGCACGAGTACAACGGCATCGAGGCTATCCTCGCGAGCGTAGGCGAGCGCCTTCGGCGCCTCCTGGGTGAGCACTTTGCGCTGGCTGTAGTTGTTGTAGGCGCCATAGAGGCGGTCCGGCATGGAGCCGATGCGGCCGTCAGCGGCGGCCTCGCGCAGGCGGTCGATCGGATAGTAGGCGCCAACGTCGTCCAGATGAGTGGCGTTGCGGTCGAAGGAGAGCGTCCGGGAATAGAGGCTCTCCGTCGGCGTTGCAGCGGGGATCAGATAGACGCCGCGAAAATCCTCCTCGTTGATGGGGTCCGGCTCGCCTTTGGCGGGATCGAAGCGAACGGCCACCTCGCTCGTTCCGAGCAGGCCAACCCGGCATTCCCTCAGCGGCTTTTGCAGCGGCGTGAACGGCACATCGTCAAAGTGCGCCCACTGATAGGACTTCTCGTAACCCTGGCGTCTATAGTCGTCGCGCGTTCGGTCTATGTAGCGGACGTGATCCATAGCAACATCCTTCAGCTGACCCGACCCACTGAAACGGTAGCGACCTCCCTCTGCCTCCGCAACTGAGGCGGTTGGGGCGTCGATGGACGATCGTCGTCCAACCGCCGCTTCCGCTTTGCGGCGAGGCATAACCCCTCCAGCATCGCAATGAGCAATTCCGTATCGGGAGCCGGGGATGGGAGACGAGATCCAGATCAAGTCACGCGACGGCAAATCATTCGCTTGATCTCTCACCGGGCGTCTCCCGACGCTTGCGCAACTCTGACGCCAATATCTCGACCGTTGCGGACGTATCCTTCACCACAACGTCGAGTTCTGCCACGGCTTGACTTCCATCAATCGAAAAATCGCATCTTTGCATAAAAGAGATCGGGAAATCGCACGCGCGATTTCGTCACCAATGTCGGAGATTTCAAATGCTCAAGGTTCGTCTGCTCGCAACCGCCCTGGCGATTGGCTTGGCGACACCCGCACTGGCCCAACAGGGGCCGGTGGCCAGTGCCTGTGCCGACGACATCGCTAAACTATGCGCTGGTAAGGCACACCGAAACCGGGAAGCTCGAACGTGCCTCGAAGCAAACAAGGCGAAGGTATCGCCGGCTTGCAAGTCGGCGTTGGATTCGACGGGTGGCGGAAAGGGCAAGTCCAAGTAACACGTAGGCGTGGGAGAAGCGCCGACTTCGGCAAGGCATGCTGAGAAAGTCCCTCCTCGCTCATCGGCCTTGCCATGCAAAACAACGCAGCGGGGACTGTCTGGCCTTTCGTGTTATCGCCGACGCGTCGAATGACGAGGGCGTCATATAGGGAACTTCCAGCACGTGATGCTCGAATTGCGATGTTGGCATTGCGTCGCTGAGCTGTGATTTCGCAACTCCATTTCGGCCCGCGCCAATTCGCGGTTAGCCTTCGCCCGACACCCTTGCTCTACTCGGTCGTCACTTCCTTGAGCTTCGCCAATCCGAGCATGTTGAGGGCTGCCGTCTCATAGAACGGCTCGCTCGTTCCCCTTCGCATCTTGTGCAGAAAGTACTTCTCGAAACCGACCTTGGCGGCGTGCACCCACTTACCAGACGCCGACCAATTGACGTTCCTCGGTGGGATTTGCGGTTGCGCTACGAACGCAACGCCAGAATCGCCGAAATCCGCGAGACAAACCGCATTCCACGTTGCCTGGTGGGTGGGTGCTTGGCCACGGAGGACTTGTCCGAGATTCATGGCGGTCGCGGTCACCATCGATTCGATCATGAAGCCTGTTTTCGGCACGCCGCAAGCGACTGGCGTCGGTGCCACGGGCGCGATGGCGACGCAGACCCCGACTGAGAACACGTTCTTGAATGTTGGATTTTGTTGATGGTTGTCGACAATGACAAACCCTCTCGGATTGACCAGACCGTCGATCCCGCGCAATGGACCAATTCCGCGGAACGCCGGGAGCATCATCGAGAATCCGAATGGCAGCTCGTGCGTCGCCTTGACCGATCCGTTCTCGGCGATCTCTTCGACGATCATTTTTGCCGGCTCTACCTTCTTTACGCGCGTAGACGTGAGCCACTTGATGTGACGCTCGCGCATCTCGCTTTCGAGCAAGCCCTTCGTATCGCCGACACCGTCGAGGCCCAGATGCCCGATGTAGGGCTCCGCTGTGACGAACGTCATCGGTACGCGATCACGAATCCGGCGTCGGCGCAGTTCGGCGTCCAGAATGAACGTGTACTCGTAGGCTGGCCCAAAGCACGAGGCGCCCTGGACTGCTCCGGTGACGATCGGCCCGGGCGAAGCGCAGAAGCTTTCAAATGCGCTCGCCGCACCCAAGGCATGATCGACGTGGCAAACGGAATTCGTAAAGCCGCCGTGTGGTCCGAGCCCTTCGATCTCGTCGAAAGCCAGCTCGGGACCGGTCGCGATAATCAGGTAGTCGTAGTGCAACCGGCTTCCGTCTGCGAGCTCCAGCTCGTTCGTATGTGGATCGAGCTTGGCAACCGGTACAGGCTTGAAGTCGATGCCGCGTCTGGCGAACGTTGGAGCGAGATCGACCTCGATGGCATCTCGCGTCCGCCACCCCACGGCAACCCACGGGTTCGATGGCACGAAATGGTAGATCGGATCTTTGGTAACGACTGTAAGTTTGTCGTCTGGCCGCAATTGATCCTTCATCTCATAGGCCATGATCGCACCGGCGAGGCCCGCTCCCATGATGACGACGTGTGCCACGTTTCCTCCTACATTCGAGTTTGGCTTCGTTGGAAGGGTAACTATTGCGACGTCAAGGCTTCGGCTTGTCAGTGATGCGATGCGCAGGGATGCGGTTACGGGTGCCGCACGACGGACAAATCAGGTACAGGCTCATGGCGTGACCCCGTTCTCATCTTCTGTTCCAGATGAGTTTTGAAACGCATTCCGGTCACTCGAAGGCCGGCCCTGGCACGATGCCGGCACGCCGGAGAATGCTGGCCAAGGGGCAAAAGCCAGTGATGGAGGACTGCAGCAGATTTGCGCCCACAAAGGCCGTTAGCCAAAGCCAATTGGCATGGTGAAACTGAGATAGGAGCAGACTGGCGAGAATTACCGTACCCGCGAACATCAGGACAATGCGGTCGATCGTCATGATAAGACCTCCAGCTCACTCGCTCCGCTCGCTCTCGTCGAGCACCTTGGCCGTTTTTATATTTTACATTTGTCTAATGTAGACATGCCTAATGTAATGTCAATCCAACAGATCGCTCAATTTTTGCATTTCGCATCGCAGCCCCTACTGCACAGAATCGATTTTAGACGTCAGCCGAGGCACGCGGCTTGAGCGCGATCAAATGTCAGTGCGAAAAGCTGGCGGCGAAACGAAGCCGTCACTTCCGGCTTCGCTTCGAGGTCGATGTAACAGGCTGGCAGAACACCTCCGCGAGCACCTCCAGGACGCGCTCCGCTCTTTCGTCGGCGATCGAATAGAAGATCGACTGCGCCTCGCGTCTCGTCGCGACAACGGAAGCCTGGCGCAGCTTGGCGAGATGCTGCGAAAGGGCCGACTGACTGAGATCAACGACGGTCGCTAGCGAAGAGACTGATCTCTCGCCATCGAGCAGCACACATAGGATCTGCAGGCGATATGGATTCGCAAGGAGCAACAGCAGCGCTGCAGCCTCTTCGCTTTTTGCTGTCAGATCTTGAATATTCATGCTATCTAATTTAGATATTGCGCATGTGAAGTCAAGCGGGGACCGAGGATGACCGAACCACGACAGCACTCCATCGGCACACTGCTCACGCTGGCGGCCCTGTTGGCTGGCTGTGGCCAGCCGAATGACCAAACCAAGCCTGGGCCGGCTAAAGCCGCGGCGCCGGTACCGGTGGCATTTACGGTCGCCACGCAAAATATCGATGATCTCAAGGCGGTCCTCGCGACGGTAAGGAGCAAGAAGGTGGTCGACGCCAGGGTCCGCACGCCTGGCACGATTGTGAAGCTCGCTGTGATAGAAGGGGCGCATGTCTCGCCGGGTCAAGTGCTCGGCATTGTAGCCGACCCCAAGCTGGCGTTGCGCATCAAGGCTTCTGACGCCCAGATCATCGCCATCGAATCGCGGCTGGCTACAGCACGGGCCGAGCTGGAGCGAACGACAGAACTTCAGAAGCGCGGCGTCACCCCCCAAGCGCGCCTCGATCAGGCCAAGACAGCGTTCGACGTTGCGACGAACGACCTTGCCGCCGCTGAGGCCGAGCGCGCGGTTATCGAACGCCAGAGCGAGGAAGGACAGGTGCTGGCGCCCTCGACGGGACGCGTCATCCGCGTGCCGGTCACGGAGGGTACTGTGGTCATGGCAGGCGAGAGCATCGCCACCATCGCGGCCAACGACTATCTGCTGCGTCTCGAGGTGCCGGAGCGGCATGCCCGCTTCATCAAGCAGGGCGACGCGCTGAAGGTGGGCTCGCGCGGGCTCGGTGCGGATCAGCAGGCCATGTCGGAAGGACGCATCGTCCAAGTCTATCCCGAGATCCAGAACGGCCGCGTCATCGCGGACGCCGAGGTGCCAGGTCTCGGCGATTACTTTGTCGGAGAACGGACGCTCGTTTGGATCTCGGCTGGCAGGCGGCCGAGTGTCGTAATCCCGCGCGAACTGACGTTCAAACGCTTCGGCCTCGATTATGTCCGCATCGCCGGCACAGACCAGCCGGTCGATGTCGTCGTTCAGCTGGGCCAGCCATCTGTCAGGGATGGGAAAGCCGCGCTGGTCGAGGTTCTTTCTGGCCTCGAGCCTGGCGACAAGGTGGTGAAGCCATGAGCGAGCTTTCCACGGCAAGTGGGGAGGCCGAGCGTGAAGCAGTCGATCTCGGCATTTCCGGTCGCTTGACGCGAGCCTTCATTGGCTCTCCGCTGACACCGTTGTTCCTGCTTGCGGCGCTAGCGCTCGGGCTGATCGCACTCTGGGCGCTGCCGCGCGAGGAGGAGCCGCAGATCTCGGTGCCCATGGTCGACATCATGGTCCGCGCCGACGGTCTCCGGGCCGAGGATGCGGTTCGCCTCGTCACCGAGCCGCTCGAGACCATCGTCAAGGCCATCAACGGCGTCGAGCACGTCTATTCCAACACCGTCGACGACCGGGTGCTGGTGACGGCGCGGTTCCTGGTCGGCACGAAATCCGACGAAGCGATCCTGCGCGTGCATGAAAAAGTGCGCGCGAACATGGATCGCATTCCCATCGGCATTCCGGAACCCCTGATCGTCGGCCGAGGCATCGACGATGTTGCCATCGTCACGCTCACGCTCGCGCCGAAGAGCGAGGCCGCGGGGCGATACCAGGACAATGCGCTTTATCACATCGCGGAGAACCTGCAGATCGAGCTCGCCAAGCTCGAGAACGTGGGCCTCACCTACATTGCGGGGGGCCGGACGGACCAAATCCGCGTCGAGCCCGCCCCCGAGAAGCTGGCGCTCTACGGCGTCACCCTGCAGCAGCTCGTGTCGAAAGTGCAGCAGGCGAACCGCTCCTTCCTCGCCGGACGCGTGCGCGACGAGAACCGTAGTATTGCTGTGGCCGCCGGTCAGACGCTTTCCGGCATTCCCGACATCGGCCTGCTGGTCATCGGAACTCGCGACGGCCGCCCCGTCTACGTTCGCGACGTAGCGACGGTCGTCGTCGGTGCGAAGCCGCTCGAGCGGCAGGCCTGGCACTTCCGGAAAGCGGCCGACGGCACTCTCGAGCGCGTGCCAGCCGTCACCGTGGCGATCGCAAAGCGCGCTGGCGCGAATGCCGTCGTCATCGGGGAGCGCATCGTCGAGCGGCTGGCGGAGTTGCAGGACAAGCTCATCCCCCACGACGTCGAAGCCGTCGTCACGCGCAACTACGGCGAGACCGCCAACGAGAAGGCAAATGAGCTTCTTTATCACCTCGCGCTCGCCACAGTCTCCATCGTGCTGCTCGTCGGCATCGCCATCGGCTGGCGTGAGGCAGGCGTCGTCGCGATCGTCATCCCGGTCACGATCCTCTTCACGATGTTCGCGTCGTGGATCATGGGGTACACCATAAATCGGGTGAGCTTGTTCGCGCTGATCTTCTCGATCGGCATCCTGGTCGATGACGCCATCGTGGTGATCGAGAACATCGCCCGGCACTGGGCCATGCAAGATGGACGCAGTCGGGCCCAGGCCGCCATCGAAGCCGTCGCAGAGGTCGGCAATCCGACCATCGTCGCGACCCTTACGGTCGTAGCGGCCCTGCTGCCGATGCTGTTCGTGTCTGGCTTGATGGGGCCCTACATGAGCCCGATCCCGGCCAACGCCTCCTCGGCGATGATCCTTTCCTTCTTCGTCGCCGTGATCGTAACGCCGTGGCTGATGCTGCGCTTTGGCGGTGCCGCGCACGCTTCCGACGGCGACGGGCACCATGCCGGCGGAGGATTGCTCGGTCGCGTCTATGCGGCTGTAGCCCGGCCGGTCATCGCGACGCGGGGGAACGCATGGATATTCCTGTCGCTGGTTGGGGTCGCGACGCTGCTGTCACTCTCACTGTTCGCGCTCAAGCTGGTGACGGTCAAGCTGCTGCCGTTCGACAACAAGTCCGAGCTGCAAGTTGTCGTGGATCTGCCGCGCGGCTCCTCGCTCGAGGAGACGGACCGCGTTCTGCAGCAGGCGGCGCTGCGTCTCGCCGATCTCCAGGAACTTTCGTCGGTCCAGTCATATGCCGGCACCGCCGCGCCCTTCAATTTCAATGGCCTCGTCCGGCACTACTATCTGAGAGGCGATGCCGAGCAGGGCGACCTGCAGATCAATCTGTCGCCCAAGTCGGAGCGCAAGCGGACAAGCCACGAGATCGCCCTCGACGTGCGGCAGCGTCTGAATGGCCTCGCGGTTCCAGCGAGAACATCGATCAAGGTCGTCGAGGTGCCACCCGGTCCGCCCGTCATCTCGACGCTGCTCGCTGAAATCTATGGGCCCGACGCCGAGACCCGGCGCGCCGTAGCGGCCGAGGTACGCGCGATCTTCAAAACCGTGCCGTTCATCGTCGATGACGACGACAGCTTCGGCGTCCAGGCGCCGCGCAAGCGCATCTCGATCAACCCGTACAATCTCGAATTCTACAAGGTCGACGAGCGCGATGTTTACGACACTCTGCAGGCGTTCCTCGGCGGCGTGCCCGTCGGTTATTCACACCGCGGCGGTGGGCGTCACCCGATCGAGATCGCCGTGCAGCTGCCGCGAGCGGCGCTCGCCATGACGGCACGGACGCTGTCGACGCCGGTGCCGGCCAATGCGCTACCGGGCGATCGTGCCATCGTGGAACTGGGCGATGTCGTCAACGTCAATGATGAGAAAGCGTCATTCCCGATCTTCCGCCACAACGGCCATCCCGCCGAAATGGTCATGGCCGAGCTTGCGGGCTCTTTCGAGGCGCCGATCTACGGGATGCTGGCAGTCGCCGATAAGATCGGCACACATGACTGGGGCAAGCTCGGCAAGCCGGAAATTGCGCTGCACGGCCAGCCCCGCGACGACGCAAAACCCGTGCTGCTCTGGGATGGCGAGTGGGAGGTGACCTACGTGACCTTCCGGGACATGGGCGCCGCATTCGCTGTGGCGCTGCTCGGCATCTATATCCTGGTCGTGGCGCAGTTCGGCTCGTTCAAGCTGCCGCTCGTGATCTTGACGCCCGTGCCGCTGACACTGATCGGCATCATGCTCGGCCACTGGCTACTCGGCGCCGCCTTCACGGCGACGTCGATGATCGGGTTCATCGCGCTCGCCGGCATCATCGTGCGAAACTCGATCCTGCTCGTCGATTTCATCCTGCATGCGCGCACGGCCGGGAAACCCCTGCGCGACGTGTTGATCGAGGCCGGCTCGGTGCGCTTCAAGCCGATCCTGCTCACAGCTCTTGCTGCCATGATCGGAGCGGCCGTCATCCTGGCGGACCCGATTTTCCAGGGGCTTGCAATCTCGCTGCTATTCGGTCTCGCGTCGTCCACATTGCTCACCGTGCTCGTGATCCCTGCGATCTACGTGGTTCTGCGAGACGACACGCGTACGGTTTGAGCGCCAAAGGAGGACGGTCGTGAACATCAATTCGAGGTCGAACGCCCTGCCGAATCTCGGCCCCGAAGTCTATGAGCAGTGGCGCCAGAGCGATCTCGGCGCCATTACTGAAGACCTGCAATCACGCCTCCTCCTCCGACTGATCGGTGGCGTTGCATCGAAGGCCGTGCTCGATGTCGGATGTGGCGACGGCACGTTCGCGATCGAACTGGCACAGCGCGGAGGGTCCGTGTCGGCCATCGATGCTTCGTGCGAGATGATCGACGCTGCTCGCAAGATCGCCAAGGCGCGCCAGGTTCAGATCGCGTTCGACGTATCTGCGGCTCAGGCACTGCCCTTCCCGCAGGCAAGCTTCGATGTCGTGGTCGCCAAGACAGTGCTCTGCTTCGTCGACGATGCCGCGCCCGTTTTCGCCGAATTGGCGCGCGTCCTGCGGCCCGGCGGTAAACTGGTGATCGGCGAGCTTGGGCGCTGGAGCACCTGGGCCGCGAGCCGCCGTATCAGGAGCTGGCTCGGCTCCGCTCTATGGAAGCGCGGACGCTTCCGCACGCCCGCCGAGTTGCAGGCACTTGCGCGTGCCGCGAGCCTGAACCCAAGTGCTGTCGTCGGCGCGATCTACTACCCGAGGTCGACGGTCCTTGCCCGCCTGATGGCGCCCTATGATGAGAGCATCGCCCATTTGACCACATTCGGCGCGGCCTTCCTCGGGCTCGAAGCGACGAAACAGTAACTCGATGGGCATTCGACATGATTACGACTTTGGCCGCAAACAGTGACCATTGCGCGGCTGCGCGCACTTAGCCGCTGTCGGCCGTGACGGGATCGCTGGCGATGTCAGCCCAACGATATGGGAGAGATCGCCGCGATTGGCGCCGCTCGCCGAGATGTTGCATGCGACACGCCGGGCGGCTGATGAGCCTTCAATTTACCTCTCACGGAGGCCTGACGCTTCCTCGACTCGGCCGGGCGTTATGCGCAGCGACCGGAACAAAATCTCGCCGCTGGCAAACCGTTCGGAGGCTGACCGGGCATCGTGAATAAGACGCAGACGCTGAGCTTCGCAGCTTCCGTCATCGGGGATGTTGACGTCGAATGAGAAGGCGCGCCAATCGCGCGGCGCGCCAAAGAGCTGGTCCGAAGCACCGGCGACCCGCCCAGCGAAGCACGTGATCTGCCAGCGCAGGCCGCGTTTGGCTGCCATGCCGCCTTTCTCCAGGCCAGAGAAGCGATAGGAGCCGGGGCGCAGAAAGGTCACCTGGGAAAGCCCCCCAAATATCACCTGCCCAATTCCAAAGCGGACCCTGAGTACGCGCTCGTGGAAATCGACCAAGACGTTGGCGGAACGCGATAGCGACCAGTTAAACGGGCTGCGGCCTGGGGGCTTGCTGAAGTCGAGATTATTGACCGCGCTTACCTCAGTGATTTCTTTAGGCGACAGCAGTTGCAGCCAAATATTGTAAGCTCCTCCAGCCGATTTGTCAGCGGCGATACGAGCCCACAATATGGGAGCGAGTTCCGACTCGCTAACATTGCCGCCTTTCGACCGGAGCTGCTGAAACAATGCGAGAGGCGCGTCCGAGGCGCCCATCATCTGGCCGCTCAAAGATGCAAAGAAGATCCAGCGCCAGCTCGGATTACGTGCCAGTGTCTCCGCCACCGCCTCTCGGCCCTCGGAGACCAAGACCAACGAATAGAGATAGCGCAGGGTGTAGCGGTTCAGCGCCGGCTGCGTATTCAACAGTTCGTCGGCCAGTTGCACGACCTCGGCATAATTGCCCCTCTCGTGAGCCTGATGGAGCAACAGAAATACAGCAACGGACTCGCGGCGCGAGCGGGCGACAGCCTCGATCAGGGCATCACGACTGGCCTTGGAATCGTCAGTCGTCTCGCCAAGCAGGCGATAGGCCGTCGCGTTCAGCGGGTCTTGCGCGATGACGCGACGGGCGAGATCGCGAATGCCGGCACGCAGCTCCGCAATATTCTCAGACGTCTTGCGCGGAGCACTTTCCGGTGAGGCGCCGGGCTGAAATCTCTCGAGACCCACCGTATCCGCCTCGACCAGCCCGGCTGACGTCGCGTCAGAGCGACTTTTGACTAAGGCACCTTCCGCCACACCGCTTTCAACGTCGGCGGCTGCATCCGCGTGCGCGTTCGTCGTCGGTCGCGCCTCATCCTCCGACGACTTGGTGGCGGCAGCGAGCGCTCGACGCTGTTCAAGGGCGAGCGTGATCAATGCCTTCGGATGGTCGCCGTAGAGCAAGAGCGCCACCCGCGGATAACTTATGGCTAAAGCCATAGGCAGCGAGGACTTTGCGATGAATGCGCTCAGCAGCAGTCCCAGACTAACGAGCGCTACGGTTCGGAGCGGGTGCACGGCGACCATGAGCCAGAGATTGCGGCTCCTTCGCTGACGGTGCTGCCGAGGAAGACAATTGCGAGATTTTCGGCGGCTGCTGGCGAAGAGAACATTCATGTATTGCTCTTGAAAAGTCGGACGAAGCGCACCCAAAATGGACCACCCTGGAGCTTGCGCACACGCAACGGGGGGCCGGGCCGCGAGCGAGAAGTAGACGCCTCCCCACGTCTGCTCCTCAGGTCGGCAGCTGCCCCATCCCCCGAGTCCTCGCGCTTGCCAAATGCAGCCGCTGTGGCGCCAATATGAATTGACTTGCGTTCGATTTTCCCCGGCGATGGCGCCGCGGGGGGATGCCGGCGGTCATAAGCGCGCCGACGCTCCGCGGTCTTGAGATCCTCCCAGGCCCGCGTCACGCGGCTGCTGAACACTTCGCGGTCGATGGCCGCGCGATGGCCCTGCATCTGACGGTCGGGATGAAGCCAGCGCATCAACTGCGCCATGTTGTGGCGCAGGTCCTCATACGTCGAGCTTTTCGTGCCGCCCAGCACCCGATAGCTGTCGGATTGATAGTCGAGCAGCACCTGCTCGACGAAGAAGGCAGCCGCTTCCTGCAATCTGGCTCGCGACTGGCCGGTAGCCCGCTGCGCTCGCGTGAGCGCATCCTCGTCCCCCCCGACAATAGCAAGCATAACGCGCGTGCCGCTCGGAAGTTCAGCGCGTTGGTATGCGCGCACCGAGACCGGATCATTCAGCAGCGCCAGCGCTGCGTCGAGTGCGGGAGACTTCACCATCGCCTAAACAATTTGGGATTTGTTCGGCCTGACGTCTCGAGAGTCGAAGCTTGGCAGACGCCACTTTTTCGCCGGCCGGGCATTATCCGCCTGTTCTTCGCCAGCGTCGTAGCCGCCGGAATAACCATAACCATAACCGTAACCATAGCCTGACGTGCCGGCGTCGAACTTGGTCAGCACCAGACCGATTGTCTGGGCTCGGGCCATTTGCAAGCGGCGGAGCGCGCCACGGAGTATGCTGCGCCGGGCATCGCCCGCACCGACGACGAAAACGGTGGCAGACGCAGCCGCGCCGAGGAGCTGAGCATCGGCCAGCCCCAGCATCGGCGGGCTATCGAAAATAATGAGGTCGTAGATCTCAAGCCCAAGAGAGATGAGCGAGAACACATGTGTGCCGGCCAGGATGTCGGCCGCGTTCGGGGGCAGCGGCCCCGACGCCATGAACCAGAGATTTGGAATGTCGGTCGGCTGGACCACATCGTGAAGGGTGGCCATACCGGTCAGACAGTTTGTCAGACCGAATGCATTGTCATGGCCGAGCTTGATATGCAGTGATGGCCGGCGCAGATCGGCGTCGATGATCAATACGCGCTTGCCGGTGACGGCGAAATGCCGTGCGAGCGCCACCGAAGTGCTGGACTTGCCCTCCTGCGCCTCCGCACTCGTGACGACGATGGTGCGCGGCAGCCCCACATCGCTGGAGAATTGCAGTGACGTAGCGAGCGAGCGATACGCCTCGGCAACGCCAGATCGAGGATTGGCCAGTTCACCCAGCAACCCCTCGTTAAATCGTGTAACCGGTATTAGCCCGAGGATGGGCAATCCAGACGCCTTTTCCGCTTCATCCGGCGCTCGAATCCGGTCGTCGAGCAACTCGATCAAGTTGGCGCCGCCAAAGCCAAAGGCGAGACCAAGCATAAGCGATCCGGCGAGAATAATCATTACGCGCGGATGAGACGGCGACTCGGGCGCAAGTGCTCTGTCCACGATGAAGACATTGTTCGTGCCGACTCCGCTAGCGACGTCGACTTCCTTATGGCGCTGAAGCAAATTGTTGTAGAGATTTCGATTCGTCTCAACCTCGCGCTGGAGTATCCCGTAACGCACGCTTTTCTTTTGCAACTCGATCACCTGGGCACGCAGATCGTCGATGTGCGCACGCATCTGTTGTTCTTGTTTCATCGATGATTTGTAGGCCGCTCGAAGTGAGCGACGAATGGTCACCACCTCCTTGGCGAGTTGGCGGTTGATCTCGGCAATTTTATTCGAGATTTCCATCATCGTAGGGTAGCTCGGTTTGAGTATCTCGAGCTTTTCCTCGTAGACGCGGCGTAGATCGTTGCGCTGCGTGCGAAGTCCGTCGATGACGCTATTGGTAAGAAGCTGCGGCACGTCGATTGTCGTTGCGTTCTCTACCTGCATCCAGGTTTCTTCATCGCGAATGCGGGTGGAGATGAGCTGGCCGAGCGCAGTATTGGCTGCGGAAAGATTGGTCTCGGCATTAGAGACCCTATCGCTCGTATGGACCATATTTTCCTCTTCTGCGAACTTGATAAGGTCCTTTTCCGCCTCCTCGAGCCGCAGCTTGAGCTGTTTGATTTGGTCCTCTAGGAATATTTTGGCGTAGGCACTCGCCTCGAAGCGCTTGTCGAGATTGGACGCGACAAATGCGTCGGCATAGCTATTGGCTATCGTCGCTGCACGCTTCGGCGATGGATCGGTATAAATAATATCTATGAGGCGAGAGGCCGGAACCGGACGTATGTTGACCCGGTTCTGAACTCGCCGCACTGCATAACCGCGAAGCTGGTCCTGTCTCTCGGCCTCCGCTACTTCCTTCGGTGCGCTGGAGAAGATCCCGAGCAGATGGCCGATAAGACCAGGCGAATTGGTTGTGAAATTCCCATCCTGGTCGAGCGACAGAGCGGCCACGACGCGCTCAGAAATGCCACGACTTCTCAGGAGTTCCTTTTGTGTCTTTTGAAATTCCGCGCCGCCCGTTTCAACAGGCGTCATTGTGCCATGGTCTACGACCTTGCCCGGTTCCTTATCGATCTGGATCCGCACGACAGCGGAATAGAGCGGGGTCGCGAGAAAGACATATGCAAGGCCGACGGCAAGAAAGATGCCGACCGTGCCTAGGATCAGCGCGTGCCACTTCAGCGCTACGGCGATCAGGTACCGCAATGTCAGTGCGAGTTCGGACTGGCCGTCGGGGGCCGAATCTCCGTAGCCTCCAGCCATTCCGTAGCTATAGTTTCCTCGTACTGCCGGCAAGCCGGGCGGCTCTGCGCGCGCTGGCAGAGTCCTGTCGCCCATACCTGGGCGGGCTGATTCCAAACTCTCGTCTCTCATAATGCCTTCACTGTGTCAGTCACTCATGATGTGTTGCATGCGTCTCATAAGAGAACGAAGGCATTCAGCAGCGGCGCCGCGCGCAAAAAATACTGTAGTCCCTGCTTCAAACCTGATGACGGCACCATAACAATGTCGCCTGCCTGCAAGGTAGGATCTTCCGCTTGCTGGTTACGCAGGTCATCCAAGTTGAATCTGGCCACGGCGGATTGCCCGTCCACTCGGCGAAATATGAGAAGGGAGCCGTCAGACGACTCGTCCAGTCCGCCAGCGGTGGCGACTGCTTGCATCAAGGACATCGGACCCTGCATAGGAAAGACACCAGCCTTTTTGACCGCGCCTTCGACCGTGATTCGATGGCTGTTGTATTCTTTGACGAGCACCGTGACCTGCGGATTGCGAAGATATTGCTCCCCCAGCCTTGATGCGAGATCCTTCTCAATTTCGCTCACGGTGCGCCCGCTGCCCTGCACTTCTCCGATCAGCGGGAAACCAAACCTGCCGCTTTCGGAGACCTGCACCGTTTTGCTCAGCTCCGCGAGCTTGAATACAGTGACATCGAGCACGTCGAGCGGGCCGACCCTATAACCCTCACTGCCTGGCGTGCCGGCTGCGGTGGCGGCTCGGACGTCACTGTCCGCACTTTTCGACTGCGCTGCCAGGGCGCCCACGGATTGGGGACGTAATGCCGATGTCTGCGCCGCGCTCATTGCAGGCCGTGCAAAGCCGTCGGACGCAAGACCCTGGGGGGAAGCCTCGTGCGGAAGCTTGATATTCTCAATGCCGGAAGTAGCGGCGCAACCCGACATGGAAAGCGCGAGCGCCACGGCCATAAGAGGCCCGCAAATTATCCCGATCTGTCCGCACCGTGCCATCGAATTTCTCCAAACTGATCGGTGCACTGTCCATGGCCGCTTTGTCCAACAAGATGGATGAAGGACGGCCCTCCACCATCTGACCGGCCTCAGCCGACCCCACCAGTCCTTCTGCAGCCCTGCGGCCATCCGCAAGGTCAGGAGGGCGTCCGGTGATATTATGTGAATCACTCGCAAGTATTTTCGCGATGCCCTCGCAAATCATGCGTTCCGCCCAGTACTTCGGCCTGCTGCCGAAGCGGCCCGTGAGCGAACCAGAAGTTATCTGCATCCAGGCGCCGCGGTCAGCCAAACGTTTGATAAGATCATATTTGTCGTCGACCCATCCAAGTCGTTCCGGATGCGTGCAGATCGGGACGAAATCGGCCAAAAGAATGCCAAAGAACAGATCTTCCAAGTATGCAGGCGGCACGTTGTGCGGCGGTTCCACGAGTACGTAGCGTGTATCGCCGAGCGAGAGCAGCCGGCCGCTGCGCAACTGCCGGACAAAATCCGGCGCGATGTGGTTGTCCGCGCCAGATTTGAGCAGCAGATTCAGACCAGCATCGTCTATGGCCCCCTGCAGGTTGGCCACAGCTTGACGAATCTGCGGTCCCTCATTGTGGTAGACGCCAGGCAGGATATGAGGGGTGCAAGCGACGATCGTGACGCCTTGGTCGATCTGCATTCGGGCCATTGCCAGCGCGATCGAAAGGTCAGCGGCACCGTCGTCGATACCAGGCAGCATATGACTGTGGAGATCAATCACTAGTGCCTCTGGACTGCGTTTTGGGACACCTCACCGCGCTCGGTCGCCCGAGCAACGGCGATCTGCACACGTCCACGCACGGGGACGTCGTTCAGCCTTCCGGTTGAGCTTTGATGCATATGATGCACCGCGTTGTGCCTTCTGTTGTGCGGAGCTGTCCGGCGTCGTCGGACCCGAAAGAGAACCGACGCCATGTCGCCAAAGATTGCCGCGTCCACTCCCGCGCTTGTCAGCGGCTCCGAACACTAAACAGTGCAACGCGCCAAACCGCAACCTATGCGTGCAGAAAACGGTGGATATCCACCTTTGTGTCCGAGCGGTCGCGAATACGGCGCCGCCGAAGCCACTCACCTAAGACAACGCCACGGCAGCCGCGGCGAAGCCGATGACATCAGGGGGCAAACAAGAGAGAGAACATTGGTGGCGATCGTCACGGCTGCCGAGTTGCAGGCAACGTGGGCGGCAGAATTTCTGTCGAATGCTTTGCTACCGTCGCTGGGAAGACGCGCCGCGCCCGCACAGTGCCCATGAGGTGGTCCTTTGCCAGACCTCGAGCGATGACGGAAGTCCGGTCGATCAACAAGCGATCATGCTGCCCCAGGCCTTCACGGAGAAAGCCTCAGTCGGCTCGCCAGCGCCGGATGGGCAGCCACAAAGCGCTTGGCCAGGAATGCGGCTCCATACTTGGTCAAGTGAATCCGATCTGCCGTCAAAGGATTGCCGTCCGCGTCGAATACAGACACCATCTTCCCATCCGGACCGAGTAAATCAAGAAGATCGATATACGTTTCCCCAGCAAAAGCGGCTTTCAATCTTGAATTGTACGCTATATCGCCGGGTCTTACCTTGGATAAAGCATGCGCTCTTTCACCAAGGGGGACGTTAGCGAAAGGATTGATATTTGCGCCAAAGTGCTTTGGCCCGAAGATTACAACTTCAGCTTGGGATATCGATTCCACGCAATCGATGCCCCGCCTAATTCCAGCAATGTTGCTCCCTCCAGGGGCTATAGGTACAAGAATGAAATTCGCCCGTGCGGCCAACTGATCCAGCTCCGACTTGCGCCGACATAGCTCCTCAGGAATGATCGGCCAATACACGAGATTGGTCCGCGATCTCCCGACTGACCCCTCGATAAGCACATTGGTGGCATCTCGGCCCACGCTGTTGCCTACAACCAGAACGTTTGCCAGGCCATTGTGGGGGAACGCTTCTGCCTTATATTCAAAAACGCCGGTATTATATAGCGCGTAACTCTGCACATCATCGCCGCCTTTCGGGAACGTATATCCCGGAAATCCCTTGTTCGCATGCACGAGCAATCCAAAAGCGATCATGAGAATATACAGCGGCCCTCCGATGTACGCCAACGTGTGGAAGGGAACGATGTGGCGGTTTCGACACGGTTGCTCGACATATTTCCAACTGAACAATGCCAGTCCAAACGAAAGGACAGCGAGCCCGACCATCAATAGCGGCGTTGGGGGATCCAGCGACGCCGCTCGACTTAGAGCGAAAATCGGCTGGTGCCACAGGTATGCGGAATAACTGATGACGCCAATGCCTACACAAAGAGGGAACGACAAAAGCCGATAGGCAACAGTTCCGTCACGGCTGAAAACCAATATGGCTGCCGCGCCGAATACAGGTAACACGTTGTAAGGAGATGGACTCGGCGTTGCGTGATCGAACAGGACGATCGAGGCCACAATTGCCGCTAGCCCCGCGAATGACAACGCATTGTCGACTTTGCGAGGACGCATATCAATATAGGCGGCCAAACAGCCCAATAACAGCTCCCAAGCACGCGAAGTGGATAGGAAAAAATTTATTGATGGATACTGAAGTCGACCCACTTCGGAAGCCATGAAGCTCGCCAGAATGATGAGCATTATCGCAAATAATTGCCACGACCGCCCGAGTTTCCACAAGATTATCATAACGATCGGGAATACGGCGTAGAATTGTTCTTCGACCCCTAGGCTCCAGGTATGAAGAAGCGGCTTCAGATTCGCCTCGAGGTCCCAGTACCCACCAGCGCTGGCAAGCAATACATTATTTGCGAATAACAGGGTAGCTACTATACTCTGTGCAAAGTTGAGAAAGAAATGCGGAAACATCAAAAGCCATGCAAACGGAACGGTCACCACTGTAACGAGCGTCAGTGCAGGTAGAATGCGGCGCGCGCGACGCTCGTAGAATCGCCCGAGTGAAAATCGGGCTTCAATCATATCTCGCTTGATGATGGACGTGATCAAGAACCCTGAAACTACAAAAAACACGTCGACGCCAACATATCCGCCCGAGAAGGAGGGAAGTCCGGCGTGGCAGAGAACCACGGCCACGACGGCAATTGCTCTGAGGCCATCAATATCTGGTCGGTAGATCATTACATACTTTATCTGGTGTCGGAGGCGTCGCCGGCCCCGGTTGTGGGTCAAGTCATATGGTCGAAACGATCGGCGTCACATCGGCGGCGGGTTTCAGGACTTGGATTTAACCGACGAGGCAGCACGACTAGGGGTGCGCCGAAAGCATGGGAGAAAGCGCTGCTTACCCGTTGGCCAGAACGCTCGGACGTTCTTTGTCGTTTCGATCGACGATCTTCCCGCCCTCCAGCAGGATGACCTGATCACACCCTCGGAGCGTCGAAAGGCGGTGGGCGATAATGAGCACGGTCAATCTGCGGTCGAGGCGGTTGACGGCCCGCATTACCGATGCCTCCGTCTCATTGTCGAGCGCGCTGGTGGCCTCGTCCAGCACCAGCACAGAGGCTTGTTTATAGAGCGCCCTCGCGATGCCGATGCGCTGACGCTGCCCGCCCGAGAGCTGAATGCCACGCTCCCCGACCAGCGTAGCGTATTTGTTGGGCAGCGCCGCGATCACCTCGCCCAGCTCGGCCTGCTCCGCTGCACTGCGCACCCGCCCATGGTCGATCTCGGCCGGGCGCACTCCGAAAGCGATATTCTCGGCGATGCTCGCGTCGGACAGAAAGATTGCCTGCGGGACATGGGCGATGTTGCGCTGCCATGCGCGCCGGTTATCTGCCGCGAGGGCGACACCATCGACGCGGATCTCGCCGTCGGTCGGCTCCAGAAGGCCGATGATGATATCCATCAGGGTCGACTTGCCGCTGCCGGTCCGGCCAGCGATGCCAATGCGCGCGCCACAAGGAATGGTCAGGTTGACACCGGCAAGCGCTGTGTGGCCGGCGCCGGCATAGCGGTATCCGACGTGATCGAGTTCGAGCACGTCGCGGAAGATAAGCGGCTCACCCCGAGGAGAAGACAGAGGAACCTGGCGCTGCAACATCGTCACCACATCGACGAGCACTTGCCGGCTTGCCGTGGACAGCGCCCACGCAATGTAGATGATCTGCATCATCGGTAACAGCCGCTGCGCCCCGAGAGCGAGCGCGCCAAGCGCCGGAATGGCAGCGACGAGTCCCCCGGGCCCGGAGCTCAGCATGCATGCCACGGTCGCGACGACGATCATGCCTAGTCCTTCGACGATGAAACGCGGAGACTGCGCGGCAAACTGGGTCGAGTAGCGCGCATCCCGCATGTCGCGCTCGGCGCGCTCGTACACTTCGAGGAAGACCGCTTGCGAGCGGTCGAGCAGCACGTCGCGGATGCCGCCTAATCCCTCCTGCATGGCCTGTATGCGCGTGACCTGCGCTTTTGCCTGCAATCTGCTGGCTCGGTGCAGCCGGGCGCGGCTGAACATCGAAGTGACGATGTAGATGGAAGCCAGCACCGCGCCGCAGACGACGGCAATCATCGGATCGATGCAGATCAGTCCGCCAATGATGAATGTTGCGAGCACGACGGCAATGGCGGCCTGCATCAGCGGCAATAGAACCCCCTCCGTCACCAGGTGGGCCTTGTTGATCGCCGCGATCACCTCGCTGGAATTGCGCTGCGTATGAACGACATACTCCTGCCGGAGCGTGTCGCGATAGAGGCGCACCCCCATCTCATAGGCGACGCCGAAAACGAACTGCAGCGTCGCCCGGACCAGAAGAAGCCGGATGCTGCCAGCGAGCACGACGGTAAGCGCGAACAACGCCGCAGAGAGATAGACCAGACTCAGCTGATCGCCACCTCCGAGCCGGGTGAGAACCGGAGCGAGCACTCCGATCCGCTCGATTCGCGCCGGGTCGGCGATGATCGACAGGAAGGCCATCAGCGCGCCGAGGTTGAACAACTCAGCAAAGGCGCCGGCCAGCATCAGCAGCAGAAGCCGAAGCATAGTCCGGCGACGCTCCGGGCTCAGCTCGAGCAGCAGCGCTCGCAAGGCTTCGACGAGCGGCATGTCTGATGGCGGTGGCACAGTGCCGACAGCCTCGGTCGAAGTCGGTCTCGCCAAGGTCATGCCTCACCCCGCCCATCGCAACGACCAAAGGATGCTCCCCCAACACAACGCGCCCCGAGAATATGCGGCTCCCCTGCGCGGCTCCGGGTACTCGAGCGTGACCGGCGCAGCCTCAGCTGCCCAACACTTTCGTTATTGCACTGGCCGCGCTGGCGCCGGAGTAGCGCTCCGCCAAGACTAGCTTCTGGCATCTGCGACCTCGTCGAAAGGCTGGTAGCCGATAGGCATGCTTCTCAGAAGGTCGCGGATGCCGCGTAAATCATAGGCGTCGCAGGATGCGCCGAGCCGTTCGAGGATGGGTTCGAGAGTGGCCCAGCCCAGCGATGCTTCGACGGCAGTCAAAATGCGTGGATGCGCGGTCGGCACCGCATCAGCGTCAATCAGAAGCTCCTCATAAAGCTTTTCGCCCGGCCTCAGTCCGCTATAGCTAACTTCGATTTCGCCGAGAGGGCGCCGGCCTTTTTCGGTGCAAACCTCGCCGATGACCGGCCGCAGTCCGCTCAGGCGCGCCATTCGGATCGCAAGATCCAAGATGCGCACAGGGTCGCCCATGTCGAGTATGAAGACATCGCCGCCGCGCGCCATGGCCCCAGCCTGGATAACCAGCTGCGCCGCCTCGGGTATAGCCATGAAGTAACGGGTGATCTCAGGATGAGTAACCGTGATCGGTCCTCCCGACTCGATCTGCCGCCGGAAGAGCGGAATGACCGATCCCGATGAGCCGAGCACATTGCCGAAACGGACGATGGAAAACACTGTGCCGCAGCCGGCGTCGCTGACATCTTGGCAGATCAGCTCGGCGATGCGCTTGGAGGCGCCCATGATGTTTGCCGGTCGGACCGCCTTGTCGGTGGAGATCATCACAAAGGCACCGACACCGGCCCGAATCGCTGCTTGCGCAAGCACCAGAGTGCCGAAGACGTTGTTGCGCACACCCTGCACCGCGTTCTGCTCGACCAGAGGAACGTGCTTGTGCGCGGCGGCGTGGAAGATCGTATCGACAGAAAAGCGCTCGAGGGCAGTAACGACGATCGCTTTATCGAGGACGCTGCCGAGTAGCCCCACGATGGCGATGGACAAGCCTTCGGCGGCAAGGATCTCGCGCAGTTCCTGCTCGATCTGGTAAAGCGCGAGCTCCGACAAGTCGAGGAGAACCAGCGTCGCCGGCGCCTGGCTGACGATCTGCCGGCAGAGCTCGCTGCCGATCGAACCGCCCGCGCCGGTCACCATGACCACCTTGCCGCGGATATTGGCATCCATCAGCTTCTGAACCGGCGGAACGAGATCGCGACCCAGCAGGTCCTCTACAGCCACCTCGCGGATATCGTCTAGACGCGCGCGACCCGAGATGATGTCTGCCATGCCGGGTATCGTACGCACGTAGAGCCCGGCGCCGTACAGGTTCTCGATGATGATCTTGCGCTGATGTCGCGTTGCGCTGGGAATGGCGAGCAAAGCCACCTTGATCTCATATTCATCGATCAGCCGTTGAATGCGCTTGGGTGAATACACTCGGCAGCCCCCAATCTCCCTTCCGCGCAGCTCTCTCGCGTCGTCGACGAAGGCAACGGGCGCATAGTCGCTACCGCTCTGCAGCGAGGCAAGCAATTGCTGCCCCGAATTGCCAGCACCGAAAATCAGCACAGGCGTGCGGCCGCCTGCCCGCCTCTGGCGGTAGATCCCTTTCAACCCGAAGCGCGCGCCACCGAGAAGTAGCATGCCTATCAGCCAGTAGATGATGGGCACCGAGCGTGGCAGAGGCACGCTCAGCCCCTGCGTGACAGTGATGAGTGCCGCTGCAGAAACGCCGATCCCAATCGCAAGTACCTGCAGCGTGCGTCCTGTCACGTGACGGATAACCGCCCGATACATTTCCATCCAACCGAAAAAAGCGATCGTCAGCGGTAATATGATCAAGAAGGCAATCCAACCTGCTCCAGCCAACGCTAAGGTGAAGCTGTCGAGCCGCAAGGCCAAGGCCAACATGAAACTGACGGTCAGCAGCGCCGAGTCCATAACGCACAGGATTAGTCGCTTCTTCCTCCGGCTGAGGAGGAAAGCCCGCTCCAGAAAATTGGAACACAGTCCACAACATTCCTCGAGAAATGTGCCATCGTCCCGCATTGCGACCGGCCCATTTGCTAGCAATACATGGAGCGAATAACTTCCGCCGCCACTTCAGCCGTGCGCCCGACCTCCGCCTCGGTGAGGGTCGGATGGATAAGAAACATCAAGCTTGTCTCGCCCAGCTCGCGGGCGAACGGCAATCTCTGCCGCGGCCGCCACGGTGTTCCGTCGAACGCCTTCTCAAGATAAGCTTCCGGGCAGCTCCCCTGGTAGCAAGGCACACCCCGTTTATTGATCTCGAAGATGATTCGATCCCGGCTCCAGCCTGCCGGGAGGCGCTCGCGATCGACATAAGCGTAAAGTTTGTAGTAGGCGTGCTGCGAAAAAAGATTCAGTTTCGCGTTCTTTCTCGCGGGAAGACGGGGCACGCGCAGTGGGCCATCACCGTCCGTCCAGGCATCGAGTCCCGCGCAGATGACATCGGCATTCTTCTGTCGCGCGGCGGTCCATTGCTGCATACACTGTAATTGGATGCGACCGATGGCGGCCTGTACTTCCAGCATGCGCCCGTTGGTGCCGAAGCTCTCGTGCAGCCAACGAAATCCCGGGGCGGGCTGACACTCGTGCACTGTTCTCCAGCTCTTGCCATGTTCCTTGTAGGACCACATGCGCGACCAGAGTTCGTCGTCATTCGTCGTCACCATGCCGCCTTCGCCGCCGGTGGTCATAATCTTGTCCTGACAGAACGACCAAGCCCCGACATGTCCGATCGTGCCGACGCTGCGCCCTTCATAACGAGCGCCATGCGCCTGCGCGCAGTCCTCTATCACCTTGAAGCCATGACGATCTGCCAGCTCCATAATCGGCGTCATTTCGCATGGCCAACCAGCCAGGTGCACAAGGATCACCGCCCTCGTGCGCGGCGTCAGCGCCGCGGCGATGGTCTCGGCGGATAGATTCCCGCTGCGGCGATCGACATCGGCAAACACCGGCGTTGCCCCGGCGTTAACCGGGCAGGAAACCGATGCAATGAACGTGCGTGGCGTTACGATCACCTCATCGCCGGGGCCAATGTCGAGCGCATGCAGCGCCAAATCGAGAGCCACGGTACCATTGGTAAGGGCAATGGCATGCTTCGCGCCGGTC
The DNA here is from genome assembly GCA_050187415.1 of Hyphomicrobiaceae bacterium. GTDB lineage: Bacteria > Pseudomonadota > Alphaproteobacteria > Rhizobiales > Hyphomicrobiaceae. The sequence goes on from JBFWXN010000008.1 coordinate 32,071, forward strand.
CAGGCGGCGAACTCGTGCTCGAATAGGCGCCCTTCCTCGCCCGTCCAGTAGTTCACGCGGTTTGAGGCGAGGACGCGCTGCACGGCGTCCATCTCTTCGGGCTTAAAGCTGGGCCAGGGAGAGAAGGAGGTATTAAGCAAGGTGGTCCTCCCTGGTACGCGTATCGATCGCTCGCGCCGGCACACCCACATAGACGCCCGCACTTGGAATGTCGGTCACCACCGCGGCGCCGAGGCCAATCATCACATTGTCTCCAATGCAAACGCCCTGCCGCACCGTACTGCCCGCGCCAATCCACGATGCCCGGCCCACCGAGACGCCGCCTGAAAGCGTCGCGCCTGAAGCAATGTGAGTGCCGGCACCAACCTCGCAGTCATGGTCGATCCGGGCCCCTGTGTTGATGATCGCGGCATTGCCGATGCGTGCACCGGCGTTGACGATTGCGCCGGGCGCTATAAAGACGCCCTCCCCAATGATGGCGCCGCGACTGACGATAGCGGACGGATGAGCGATCGTTGGCGTCGCATATCGAGCGCGCTTGAGATCGCCAAACAGCGCCAGACGACGCGGCCCATTACCGATTGCAACTATCGCGCTCGACCATCGCTTAACCTGAGCGGACATTTCCCTCGTCGGCCCGAGAACGGGGAAGGGCGTCGATTGGGACAGTGCGTCCCGGCCGTCGTCAAGAAAGGCGATTGTGTCGTAGCCGCAGTCGAGAGCAACATCGGCAACGACGCGACCATGACCCCCGAATCCGACGATGAGAAGAGCGCGGGTCATAGCGTTTTGCCGCCCGTTCTCGCGAACTTGGCCGCGGTCGGCACGCCCGCCGCATTGATGCCCTCGCGCCTAAGCACCTTCAGGACTGTGAGCGCAAGGATCTCAAGATCCAGCGCGACGCTCCGGTTATCGACATACCAGACGTCGAGCGCAAACTTCGTCTCCCAGTCTAGTCCGTTGCGGCCGTTGATCTGCGCCCAACCGGTAATGCCTGGCCGTACTTCGTGCCGGCGCGCCTGTTCCCTCGAATAGAGCGGGAGGTATTCCATCAGAAGCGGGCGCGGGCCGACGAAGCTCATTTCACCTTTTAGGACGTTGATCAGCTCGGGCAACTCATCGACGCTCGTCGAACGGAGGAAGCGTCCAAGTGCTCCGAGTCGCTCGCTATCCTGAAGGGGCAGTCCGTTCGCATCGACTGCATCTGTCATGGTGCGAAATTTGATGATCTTGAATGGCGCACCATTCAGGCCGGGCCGCTGCTGACGAAAGAAGATCGGCGTGCCGAGATGCAAGCGAACCAACCCGGCTATCGCCAAGAGGATCGGCAAGAGCACGATTAGCGCCAGCCCTGCCGCAAAGGCGTCAAAGATGCGCTTCATTGAAAACCCCGCGCGAACTGTGGATCCGTCGAAAATTGTCCAGGAGCGACGTGACGTCTCCTGCCGGCCAGCCTCGAGGTGTTGGGACGAGATACCATGAGCCCGCAGCAAGCCGAGAAATAGGCAAGCATGGTCGACGTCCGAAGTGGATAATCAACGACGGAGTGCAACAGCAGGAACAGGACCACGAGAGAAGCGCATTGCTGCGCGATGCACAGCCGCACATCCTGGTTCGTCGACGGCCTCATCCAGATTCGACAAAGGGCCCAGCTGAACCAGATCAGAAACAGTACAATCAAAAGCATGCCGGGAACACCGGCCTCCAGTGGAAACTCCAGCCAGTCGTCGTGCGCGCGATTGGCATATTCGGGGCGCAGGTTCTGGCTCTTCTCATACACCGCGTATACGGAAGGGAAACTGCCGAGGCCGGTCCCAAATGGAAGAGCCTCCCGCAGGGCTTCATAGGTGGTTGCGTTCAGCGTCGCCCGCATCCGGTCTACCAGGCCAGTGTCGAAACGCTGCAGGAAGCGATCCGCTCCCAGTTGGCCGACAAGCAACAGTACCGATGCCACCGCGACGAAGAATATTCGGCTGACCCGGCGGCTTCGCCGTCCGATCGCCACCACCAGCGTCGGCGACATGGCGACGATTGCCGCCGCGGCGAGCAGGACGAACAAGATGCCGGCGCGCGAGCGCGCAAGGGCGAGTCCGGAGAGCAGTAGCAGCACCACGCAACACAGGCCTGCTGTCCAAAGAAACTTGCGGGACGTCGGCGAGCGCGGCGCAATCGGGCGTGTTGCGTGCGTGGCGGTCCAAGCCACGGTCAAGAGCAGCGTGGCATAGAGTTGGGCAGCAAAATGATTTCGGTTGGCAAAGAATCCGATCGCCTCCGTCCGATTACTGATTGCAAAAAAGCGAACCGAGCTGTCTGTCCCTTGAAGCACTTGCAAAATTCCGAGCGCAAGGCAGACGAGACCGAAGACGACAAACCAACCGATTAATCGTAGAAGCCGCTCGATTCCGAGGCTGCTCACCAGAAGAAACAGTGCAAGGGGCGGTATTACCCCTGCCACGGCCGGCAAGCTCGACGCCCGGTCTATCGAGGAACTGCCCATGGACGACAAATCCTTCAGGCCTATACCGCCAGCGGCGGCGATTCGTGAAGACACGCCGCCCCACCCAAGATTGCCGTAGAGCGGCGAAACCTGTGCAAGGATGATGACCAGTCCGCAGGACGCCATAGCAGCGGCGAGAGCCAGATCTGCCACCCCAGAGTCGCGCGCCCAGCCGTTTCGGCGGCGGACGATCAAACGATCCAGCCAAACCCAGCTCGCTAGGACAAGCGCTGGCACGGCCAGGAACTGCAGCACGACGTCGCCCAAACTTCCTGACTGCGTTGCCCCGCCCAGGACAACGCTAGCAACAAGCAGCAAGACGGAGGCGAGATATACAGGCCCCTCATTCCCACGCGGGCTCTGGAGCAACGCGCTCGTCATTGTCAGGGGCTGACAGGAACGGACTTACTTTTCCGGCCGGCCGAAAGCGCGATAGCCGCCGCAACCCCGCCAACAACTGCGATAGTAGCCACCGCGCCACCGTTCGAGGCGCCGAAGACGCTGCAGCCAGGAGCACGCAGTGTTTCGGTGCTGGAGCCGGCTATGTTGACGAGACGGCTGTTTCCGAAGTCGACGACTGCATTACCAGGCCCAACCACACTCACCTTATCGCCAGCTTTCAGCGAAAGACCTACCGCACCAGCCTTGAAACCGTCACCGCGGTCTACAAGAATATTACCTTGAAATGACGCAAGAACTCCGGTCGCAGCACATCCAGCCGCAGCCACTTTCTCAATATGTCCAATTTCGAATGCAAAACCCGCCGCCAGAATGGCAATTAGCCTCAACGTCTTCATTGCAGCCCCCTAGTCCTGATAGCCCCTCGAATATGAAGCTTGGTTAACGAATAGCGGAATCGCGGCGGAAATGCAACCTCCGCGTGTGTATTTTGAACTTGTTCCCCCGCTGCGTCTTCGTGACCACATCCGATAGCGTGGCCACGCACCCGCCTGCCCGAGCCATCAAACGAGGCCGATCTCACCGACCATGGTCACCCGGGCCGGCTGGAACTGACCGGCGGGAGGCCGTCCTTATGCCATCCCAGCCATTTGACAGCGTGGCCGTGGCGAGGATCAGGCTCACCGCCCGCTCGGAGGTGTCGCGAATGTCATAATCGTACGGCACCGGATGGGGTCGCCCCTGCGCCTCGCGCTTGGCGAACAGTCGAGTGGCGAGGTCGACACCGCGCAGCACCGCCGCCTTGGCCGGGCCGGTGACAATGATCGACCCGGCATCAAGCGCCTCGGGACGCTCGATAGAGTCGCGCGGGGTGACGGCTGCAAATCCGAGGATCGAGGCCTCCTCGGCGATGGTGCCGCTGTCGGAAATTGCGCACAAAGCGCCCATTTGCAGACGGTTATAGTCGTAGAAGCCAAAGGGCTTCATGAAACGCACTCGGGCGTCTGCTACCAGGCCAGCCTGATCCAACCGCTTGCGGGTGCGCGGATGCGTCGAGACGATGACCGGCATGTTGTAGTGCACCGCCAGCGCTGAGAGTGCGCCGACGAGTTCGCCCAAGCGGTCGGCGCAGTCGACATTCTCTTCGCGATGCAGCGAGACGATGAAATAGCCGCGCGCGGCAAGGCCGATCCGCTCCAGCACATCGGAAGCTTCGATGCGTGCGCGGTAATGCTCGATCACTTCGCGCATGGGCGACCCGGTCAAGTAGATGCGCCGGTGGGGTAGTCCCTCTGCGAGCAAGTGCCTGCGCGCGTGCTCGGTATAGACCAGATTGAAGTCGGCTATGTGGTCGACGAGCCTGCGATTGGTCTCTTCCGGCACGTTGCGATCGAAGGAGCGATTACCGGCCTCCATATGATAGATGGGCACGTTCATTCGCCGAGCCATGATGGAGGACAAGGCTGAGTTGGTGTCGCCAAGAATGAGTACGGCGTCGGGCCGCTCCAGGGCGATAACCCGCTCGCTTTCGATCAAAATCTTGCCGAGCGTCTCGCCAAGGCTGCCACCGCCGGCGCCGAGGAAATGATCCGGCCGGCGAACGCCCAGGTCATCGAAGAACACCTCGTTCAATTCGTAATCGTAATTCTGGCCGGTATGCACGATGCTGTGTTTGCAGTGCTCTTCGAGCAGCGCCATCACTCGCGACAGGCGGATAATCTCTGGTCGCGTACCCAATATGGTCATTACCTTCAGCATCGCATCATCCTAAGACAGGGTCGGAATAGGTGTCAGGCGCCGCGGGATCGAACAACGCTTGCGTCCAGAACAATGTCAGCAGTGGGCGATCGCCTATATTCTCGATTGAATGGGTATGCAGGGTTGGCATATCGACGGCGGCCGGCTCGCCGCCGTTGACACGATACTCCCAGACTGGGCCGCCCAGCACGCGACGAATCCGAATCACTGCCTCGCCCTCCAGCACCAGAAACCGCTCGACCTTGTTCAGATGGAAGTGGTTGCCGCGCGTCACTCCCGGCTCGGTCCAGCTGAGGAATGTCTGACCACCGCCGAAACTCTTCACTGCCTCGAACAGCACGCCGCGTGCGTCACGGTTGAGGTTCAGCGACCGCGGGAAGTGAGCGGGATAGAGCGCCGACCGGTAGCTGTTGAAGAGTGCAAGGTCGATGGGATCTGACAGGTCGGGGAATATGTTGACGTCATAGGCGGCGTGGTAACCCTGGATCCGCTCAAGCAATTCTAAGACCTTCATCGGGCGCGCTTGTGGTCGGGACTCGCCGGTCACGCCACCCAAGACGGCGCCAATGGCCTCGTCGGCTGCCGCGCCCGCATGCAGCAACCGCACCTCCCCCTCAGGATCGACGCTCGGGACAGCGCCGCACACCACCTGATGGATAAAGGTGGCGGTGACGTTATTATAGAAGGGCCGAGCTCCCTCTCCGAATATATGTGGCAAGACCAGGTCGGTGAAGCGCGATACGGCAGCACCGAGGATTTCAGCAGCCTGACGCTTCGAGCGGCCATACGGCGAATCCACGCTCGCGTGGGTCGAATTTGCATAGACGACGTGTGGTATCCCTCCAACGTCTCGGCAGGCCGCAGCAAGACGCTCTGCAATGGCGCAGTTACCGCGCTCCACCTGCTCATCAGTGCCCCGGTTGACCCCGGCGAAATGCAGCACGGCCTCAGCACCCGCGAGGGCGCGAAAAAGCCGTGCGCTGTCGTTGAACGATTCGCGGTCGATGGTGACAATCTCAAAGGTCCGCTGTTCGCCACGGAACGTCGCGGCGCAATTGCGCGCATGCAGGCGCGCCGCACAGTGCCAGCCCAGTAGACCGCCGGCGCCGGTGATTACGATGCGGATCATTGGCCGGCTGCCGATTTGATTTCGGCGACGACCTCCGGGAGAGTGAGCAGCAGCGCCTTGACCCCGGCCACATCGAGCCGCTCGGTGTTGTGCGAATGATAGTCGCTTTGATTGACGATCTCGACGTCGCCCTCGGAAAAATAGGCGCGATAATTGAGATCGCGTCCGTCCATGCCTATGCGGAAATAATCACCCATGTCCTCCCCTTGGGTGAGTTCCTGCGCGCTTGCCAACGTCTCATAAAGCTTCTCGCCATGCCGCCAGCCGACGACCTCGACAGAGTGCTCCGGACGGCCAAAGAGTTCCTTGAGCGCGATGACGAGATCGGCAATAGTAGAGGCAGGGGCCTTGCGAATAAAAAGGTCGCCCTGACGAGCGTTACTGAAGGCATAGTGCACGAGCGCCACGGAATCCCGTAAAGGCATTAGGAAACGCGTCATCGCAGGCTCGGTAATTGTGATCGGCTGCCCCGATTTTATCTGACGGATAAAAAGCGGTATGACCGAACCGCGCGAGCACATGACGTTGCCGTAACGCACCAATGAGACCGTGGTAGCTGCTTCAGGCCCGATGGATCGGGCGATCGCGCTGGCGAGCTTCTCCATCATTGCCTTGGAAATTCCCATGGCGTTAATCGGGAAAACCGCCTTGTCGGACGACAGGCATACGACTGAACCTACCCCCGCAGCTGCCGCCGACCTTACGACATTCTCAGAGCCGAGGATATTCGTGCGCACAGCCTCGAGCGGAAAAAACTCGCACGAGGGCACCTGCTTGAGGGCTGCCGCATGAAAGACGTGGGTAACCCCCCTCATTGCACGGTCCACGCTGTCGCGGTCGCGCACGTCGCCGATATAAAAACGCACATTACGACTACGAAGGCTGTTACGCAGCGCGTCCTGCTTTTCCTCGTCGCGGCTGAGCACGCGGACCTCGGGGCATCCCTTCGCGAGCAGGTCATGAAGCATAGTCCGCCCGAATGAGCCCGTCCCTCCAGTGATGAGCACCGTTGCGCGGCGGATTGAATTCAATCCAGCAATTTCCACTTGACCTCTGCCAGCCGCGCCCTCCCTGACCAACGTTCCTGGTAATATGGTCCGGCATGTCCTCATTTTGGTATCGCGTCCCCGACCAGTCATTCTGTCCGACCTTTGCGCTTCGCTTGAACATAAGAAGAATGTTCTTCATTATTTCCGGTGCTTCCCCGGACGCGTTGGAGCTAGATTTGAGAACTTTGAATTTCCTCGGATCTCATTTGATTGTAGGGCATCCGGTTGCCGGCAATCACCCGCGAGAACCCCGACGAAGGCAGAGAGCCGCGTCCAGGCGGCAAATCCATACCCCGGGTCTCTTCGCGCAACGCTCGGCGAAGCGAACCGGTAGGCTTGAGACGGCGCACCCTGAGAGTCAGCATGGGAATATAGACAAAAACGATCCAGGCGACAGACCAATCCAGAGAGATGGCAACCTGCATATTTGCCGAAAGATACGAAAAAAAAATAGCGAGCATAATAAGTGTCGACAAGGCAACGGGATGTCTTTCGTTATGCCAGAATATCTCGGCGCTCCGCATAATCCGCCCAATAAAGAACATGTAGACCGGAATCAGAACGAAGTGAATATCGTTGGCCAGCGTTGAAAACAACGTTGTCCAGCGATAGGCGGCATCCCAACCGGCGTCGGTAATACGGTCATCATACGTCGACATCTCGCACATCACCCGAGTTAGCGAGCACAACAATCGCTCAATCGGGGGCAGATGCCCAAGACCGAAGTGGAACTCGAATGGCACAGTCAGGGCTAAACTAAGGCCTTGGTATCCATTGGTAATATAAAGCACCATCATTGCCCAGCCAAACTCTAGTTTTGGTGAGATCATGGACAGCACCCCATCATAATTGATGCAAACGAATTCGAAACACGCAGGCAGTTCCTCGCGTCGACCCAATTTCCTCTCGATAAAAAGGAACAGAAATATTGGCACAAGTATAGCGGAGCCAACTACGATCTTGCGTTTGTAACCGCTGTAGAAGGCTGATATTATGCATATCACGAGAACGTCGAATGTCTCTTTATCGGTCCCGCGCATGAAGCTAGCTCCAATCATAGGGAACATGAACAGGGCAGCCAGGACCTTATCCTTCAGGAAATAGCGACAGAATATTACGAGGGCTACGCGGAACAGCGCCGCCTTGATCAACGACATGAGGGATTGCAGGGGCGACGACGCCCTGACAATTCTCGTGTGTTCCTGAAATTCCGTATATACTTCGCCAAAGTCGACTGACCAGCTCGATGGAGAGATAAAGGAAAGGCCGGTTGAGTTATAAATCTGGTTGGCAGAAAGAAGAATGAAAACGATCATTATCGCATAAGCAGATATTGTCCTGGTCGCGCTTCGCCGCGGGATAATCGTGGAATAAGTGCAGACAGATGATGAGCATATGGACGCGCAGCCTAGATTGAGGCCAAGCATGGCGCTGATAACGACAAGCGCAACCCAGCCCTCTCGAGCGCCATCCCAGGGGATCGGCCCAAAATAGAATAAGGCAAGGGTCCCAAAAACCCAAATGTTAGCAAATGTTTGCAATCGAACCCCACTTCAACTCTGCATAATCGATATAATCACGTCTTCCGCGCTCGAATTGGATGCGGATATCGTCGCGAATCAATTTGAGATCTATGTTCTGCTTGTGCGTTATGTCCACGCCGATGCAGAACTTTTCAATGACCGACGTGTAGGCCGGAAGTGGCCTGCCGAAATACAATATCGGCAAGCCCGATGCGAGATAATCGAACGTTTTGGACGGGAAGCCTGGTTGATCCATGAGCGGATTAAGGCAGACAAGGCCAAAATGCATTCCAGCAAGCCGCTTCTGCAGTTCTTCACGGGGAAGCATGCCATGCTGTTGGACCCGCACAGAAGACAGTGAAGAGAAATAATCGTGGGCCACCGCGCTCGCCGAGAAAATGTTCAAAACTACGGGATTCGCGCTGCAGGCCTCGAGATGCGCGACACATTCGGCGAGGCCACGCAGTTCGTTGATCTGACCGGCGAATGCAATGCGGATCGCCTCGTCCTCGGTCGGCGCCGTATTGAATGGGTCAAGCCTCAACCCGCTTTGTGGCCACAGGGGCATCACGGCAAGCTTTCGCCCAGCCACATGGTCGCGGAAATCTTCGCTCGGAATGACGATGAGATTTGCGAGCACCAGGCAGGCGCGTTCAGCTTTGTACAGAATGCGGTGGGGAAGCCGGTCCTTGTGGCGCACACCGCCGATGGTCGTCGGGTAAACGTCCCACTGGAAAATGACGACCTTTCTCATGAGCATGCGCGCTGCCGCCACGATTACGATCGACGGGGCCGCGGCGACATGAACAACAACTGTGTCCGCCCATAGTACGTCCTTCATGCCACCGATGCTGTACTTCAGGAATGCCAAGAGGTTTCGGCCGACCGAGCCTCTGGACAGACTGATGAGAGTCCTGCGACACTCGTACTTTCTCGATAGGAAATCGCCCAGGGCGGCGAACATGTTGTACGAAGCATCCCCTTTCGATCCCAGTGTAATCAATAGAATTTTCTTGCGTTTCATCCCTTCCGAATTCCGGATGGGTATCCGTTCGGAGTTATCCGATCCGGTAGACTCAGAGCGGTTGAGCATGCGCCGCCTCCAGCCAGTCAGCAAACTGGTCCGCCAGCATGTTGCGTGAGAAGCGGGCGCGAGCGAGTGCGCGGCTGCGCTCACTCATGCCGACAAGGGCAGCGCGGTTGTCCGCGGCATATTCGAGCGCGTCGGCGAAGGCGCCCGCATCGCCCGGAGGAACAGCGAAGCCGCACGCATGGTCACCGATCATGTCGGCGACCCATCCCGGATAGTTCGTCAGCACGGGCCGGCCGGCGGCGATGTAATCGAAGAATTTGTTGGGCGACGTGCCGTAGTAGAAGGCCTCGACATTGGCCAATATCTGCAGGCCCACGTCGGTCACCGCCATCAGGCCGGCGATCTTCTGTTTAGCCACGGGCGCGGCAAATATGACGTTATCAAGTCTTTCGTGCGCGGCGCGGGCTTGCAAAGCCGGCTTCAGCTTTCCCTGACCGATTAAAATGAGCTTGATGTCGGATCGCTGCCGAGCCTTCAGCAGTGCAGCGCAGTCAAGAACCGCGTCTAGCCCGTTGGCGATACCGTGGGTCCCGGCAAAGACAGCCAAGAGATCGTCCGGACCAACTCCCTCGGGCAACCAGGTTGTATTGAGCGCGTCGAAAACATCCAGGTCGCAACCATTGGGGATCATAGCTATGCGGCTCGCATCCACGCCGCGCTGCTCGATGCCTTTCACGATGCCCGGTGCCAAGGCTACGAGCCGGTGGGCAGCCCGATAGCTTGCCCACTCGAGCGCGCCCATGGCGTAGAATACCAGCGGGTTACGGATGACACCGAGCGCTCGGGGCAATTCCGGCCACAGATCGCGAACCTCGAAGACAAATGGCTTGCTGGTGAGCAGCCGTGCGAAGATGCCGGGAATGCCAGCGGTCAACGGCGTGGTCGTGGCGAAGATCAGGTCGGCTGGTTCGCTTAGCACGAGCCCCACGCAGCGCAGCGCATAACGTATGAATATCGAACTCCGCTTGGTGAAGCCGGTGGTGTTGGAATAAGCGAGGTCGAACTCGATGACGTCGATGCCGTCGACATTACCCTGGCGCCGCCCATTCGCGAACGGCCCCGCGAGCCCGGTGTCTCCTCCGTCGTACCTGCCGCAAACGATTGTGACCTTATGGCCGCGCGCGACCAGTCGGCGCGCCATTTCATAGGACCGCGTGCCCGCCGCGCCGCGGGGTGTTGAGAAGTGCTGATGGAAATAGAGCACCTTCATCGCCACGTGAACTCGCTGATTAAGCGTGTCGGGGCTCTTACTTCGATCTCCAGCACCGGCACCTCATGCTGCTCGAGGTAGTGCAGCGACTCACGTCCGTGAACGATTTCATTGCGGACCGTTCCGGCCTCGCTCCTGACTGAAAGACGGTACGCGCCGTTGCGGATGACTTGTCCATCGAGCGACCAGTCGCCTGGCACGAGACGCCAGCGCAGCACCGCCGAGGAAAAGCGGCCGGCGACGTGGTCGCGTACGGCGAGGCGTCCGTCCTCAAGCACAATTTGCCGATGATGACGCGCGCCACGCCAGTCGGTGAAGCCGGCTTCCGCGGTGGCTCGAACTTTGTCGAAGCCCACCGTGTCGGCTTTGAGCCATTCGCCAAATAGGAAACGGCCAAGGCGCGGCATCTGATCGCGTCTGTCGAACTGAACCGTGTTGTGACCGGCGGTGCCGTTGAAGGTGTCGAGAGTCAGCCGGTCGGCGTTGTAGCTGAAGGTGCCCGCGTCTCGCAAAACGTTGCTGCCGCCCACCCAGAGATCGACATGCAGCGCGTCTCCCTGCGAGGGTCGGAAACGAAAGCGCGGGTAGCGAAGCAAGGCCATCGCTTTTTCGACCCGTAGCACGGCATAGCCGCCGTCATCGAACTGGCGCGAGGCGGGAGGCTCGGCTTGTGCTTGCGGCAAGGCGATGCCGAGGCAGTGCAAAGGCAGGTTCCAGACGCCTTCACCGTCATAGGCGCGACGGCCGGCGAACAGCGCCATCGCGGTCTGGACACTGGGTCGAAAGTCGCGATAGCCGGTGTCGGTCAGCGGCAGAAGTCGCGCGCCATCATTTGCGCCGAGATTGGGACCGTCGCCGCTGCCGGGCTCGATCAGCGTGAAAAACCATATCGCGGCGGCGGCGGCGCGTTCGTAGAACAGTCTCGAGAAAGGTGGCAGGCCCCGCGCCCGGCGCCAGACCTCGGCCATACTCAGCGTATCGGCGAGAACCCGGTGATAGGTGAGCGAGTGCTGTGAGAAACTGCCGTCCGGCGCGACCAAGCGGGCGATTCGGTTCTCCATGAGACGGCGACCAAGATCCGCCCAGCGCGCTCCATCGACACCGCCCGCGGCATGGAGCCAACTACCGCCGATGAAAAGCGCTGCCGCTTCCGATGTGCCGTGGTTGTTGTCCTGCCCGAGGGCGTAACCGATCGTCGGCGCAATTCGCGCGAGATGCACCCGCAGCAGGTCGCGCAGGCCCGGGAGTGGCGCGCCCCGCTGACTGAGAATCAGCGACGCCATGGCGAGGTGCATGACACGGATCGAGGCCTCCTGGCCGCATTTCCAGTTCGGGCCGAGATAGGGAGGGTTCCGTCGGCACCAATCGCCAAGCCAGTCTTCGAGCCGAGCCGCCTCGCCAGGCTCGCGGGAGGCGGCTCCTTGAGCAATTGCTAGCACCCAATCGAAGCGCGAAGGTTCCCAGATCGTCTTGATGTCGCCGTTTGCCGCGTCGAAATCGGAAATCTCCCACCAGGGTCGCTCAGCGCCGACGCACCTTCCGGTCAGGGGGTTGCGAAACCAGTCCGGCCTGCCGCCGACGAAAGGGATGTCGAGCCAGCCGAAATAGGTGGTCTCCCGCCTCCATGCCTGTCGAACCGGCCACGCGCGTGCCGGCCCGTCATAGGATGGGAAAAAAGGGCCACGCGGCGCTTGGGCTTTCAGCCGGCGCACGCGGCCGAGCCCGGTTTTCAGGCCTGCACGGTAGGCTGCAACCCGCACCACGTTGGCGGGACCGAGCTTGGCGGCTGTCCGCAATCGGATGGCGATGCTCATTGTTGGACGCGCACCAAGCGCGCTGCCTCGATGCTGGCGCGGGCCACTTCGAATATCTGCTCCGACGGGATCGGCGAAGGCGTCCCACGGGCAATGGTGTCGAGGAAGGCGGCGGCGCAGGCGTCCTGCCCCTTGTCCTGTCTCCAGCCGCGCATCCGCCGGAAGCCCGGCCAGCCATAGCCAGTGAGGTTGCGGAAATTGTCGATCTGAAGCACCCGACCGGCAACGAACACTTCAACACGCTCTTTAGGGAAGTCTCGCGCGCCGTTGGCGAGATAGTGCACCGTTCCGAACGAGCCGTCCGCGAAGCCGAGTACGATAGCCGCTATGTCCTGGGTGTCCTCGACACCGCGCGCCTGACGAACACGCCGCGCGAAGACGGAGGTAATCGGTGCGCCGGCAAGGAAGCGCATCAGGTCGATATGATGACACGCCTCCCCGACGATTCGCCCACCGCCCACCGCAATATCTTGCGTCCAGTGATCAGCAGGTATCGCGCCCGCATTCATGGTCAGGATGAGGCATTTCGGCTCTCTCACCGCAGCGAGCAGCGCGTGCATCTTCACCACATGAGGGGCGAAGCGCCGGTTGAAGCCGATCATGAGTCGCGGTGGCGACGGCACAGCTTGGACCTTCCGGTAGGCCCGTTCGACTGCGTCGACTTCTTCGATCGTAAGCGCCAGTGGCTTTTCGACGAAGACGTTCTTGCCCGACTCGAGCACACGGGCGACCAAATCGGCATGGCTGTCGTGCCGCGTCGCGATCGCGACGGTATTGATTTCCCGCGCCGTCAGTACGGCCTCGAGCTCGGTTGCCGCCTGTATGAAACCGGCCCGGCGCCCAATGATCGCGCCGTTGGTGCCACTGGAATTGACGACCGTGTGCAGCTGCGCGCCCGCTTTGCGGAAGGCGGGAATGAGGATGCGCGAAGCGTAGTTGCCGGCACCGACGAAGCCGCAGACCGGGAGTGCCGGATCGAATGACGCCTGCCTCGGCGTAAGACTGATACGTCGCCGACGCTTCGCCTCCGTCGGACCGGGCTTATAGGTGAGCAGTACGCCCAGCGCCGACGTGTCGGCTGTCAGCAGGTCATACGCCTTTGGCGCTTCGTCGAATGGGACCCGCCGGGTGATAAGGCTTTCGATGTCCAGTCGGCCGGCCGCCAGCATGTCGAGCACAGCTTCAAAATTGCGGTGCTGGGTCCAGCGCACGAATCCCACCGGGTAGTCGTGCCCGTCGAGTTCGTAGCCACTATCGTGGCGTCCAGGACCGTAGGAGCAGGAGACCTGGAATCTGAGCTCCTTCTCGTAGAAATCACCGCGATTGAGGGTAAGCCCCGTGACACCGACGAGAATGATTCGCCCGCGTTTGCGCGACATCTGCGCAGCCTGAGCAATGGGGTCGGAGGACGACGTAGAGGCGGTAACGATCACCCCATCGACGCCTCGGCCTCTACTGAAGGCCATCCCCGTGGCGATTGGATCCTCGCCGGCATCGGGATTGCAGGTTTGAGCGCCGAAGCGCGCGGCCAAATCGAGCTTGAGCGGATCAAAGTCGATTGCCAGCACGCGGCAACCATGGGCAACGAGGAGTTGTACGGTGAGCAGGCCGACGAGCCCGGCGCCGACAACGACGAAGCTCTCGCCAAGCGTCGGCTGCGCGAGTCGTATGCCCTGAAGGCCGATGGAGGAGATGACGGTAAAGGCGGCGGCCTCATCACTCACCGAATCCGGGACGCGTGCGCATAGATTTTTCGGCACGCTGACGAGATCGGCGTGCGGCCCGTTGGACACCACGCGGTCCCCGACCGAAAATCCCGCGCAATCCTCACCTAATGCCTCGACGACGCCGACGTTGCAGTAGCCCAGCGGTATGGGCTGGTTGAGTTTGGAGCGGACCGCGTCGAACGTCGGTGCAAGGCCGTCGTTGCGAACCTTGTCGAGCACCGCCATGACCCGGTCAGGCTGCTGTCGCGCTTTCTGCAGCAGCGAGGCCCGGCCGAAGCCTACCAGCATGCGCTCGGTACCCGTCGAAATCAGGCTGACGCGCGAGGCAATCAAGAGCGAGCCTCTGCTTGGACCCGGGGCCGGCGCCTCTCGAATGTAGGTCTGGCCGCCGAGCATATCTTGAAGGATCTGCTTCATTTTCGCCTCTGCGAAATGGCCGGAACGCCGTCATCGCATGTAGTGGTTCGTGTCTCGCGGCGTGGAGCGGCAGCGACTGTTATCGGGCGTCACGGCTCAGGCGTAAGGCTCGAACAGCAAGAGATCCTCCGAGATTGGGGGGCTTCTCGCTCGTGTCTGTGCGGCGCTTTTGCTTTGGAAATTTGTTGCGGCGTCGCTCCGGCGTCGAGACCAGACGCCGCGCGTGTCGATCACCGTTTTGCCGGTCAGCGCTTCGCGTGGAATGCGACCAAACTGGGAATGATTGACGAGCAGGAGTACGACGTCCGCGCCGTCCACAGCCATGTTGCCATCGGCGACCATCGTCACGTTCGGGCGTCCGGCTAGCGACCGAGGCAATTCCTTGATAAATGGCTCGCAAACCCGCAGCTCGCAGTCCACCCAAGTCGCCAGTTCCTCGGCGATGTGCAGCGCAGGGCTCTCGCGCAGATCGTTTACGTCAGCCTTGAATGCGAGCCCGAGACAAGCGACTTTGACGGGGCCAGCGCGACCGGCGAGTGCCGCCCGCACCTTCTCCATCACCCATGCCGGCTTGTTGTCGTTGATCTCGCGCGCGACGCGTATGATGCGCGCCTCCCGGGGCGCCGCCTCGACAATGAACCACGGATCTACGGCAATGCAGTGCCCGCCTACGCCCGGCCCGGGCTGGAGAATGTTGACGCGCGGGTGGCCGTTCGCGAGTCGGATCAAGTCCCAAACATTGATGTCGAGCTGGTCGCAGACGATGGAGAGTTCGTTGGCGAAAGCGATATTGACGTCGCGAAACGAATTCTCGGTAAGCTTGCACATCTCAGCGGTGCGGGTGTCGGTCGTCAAAAGCGCGCCCGTACAGAAGATCGTATAGAATTGCGCTGCGCGCCGCGAGCACTCGTCGCTGACCCCGCCGATGACGCGATTGTTCTCGACGAGCTCAGTTAAAACCCGTCCGGGGAGCACCCGTTCAGGACAGTAGGCGACGAAGACGTCACAAGGCTCGTCGCGCCCGGCGGGCAGACATAAATCACTCCGAAGTTCTGCGAGAATCTGCGCGATAAGCTCCGTGGTCCCGGGCGGACACGTAGACTCGACGATCACAATATTGCCGGGGCTCAGATATTGCGCGATGGAGCGAGCGGCCGCCTCGACATAGGTGACGTCTGCTTTCCCATTTCTGAGTGGAGTTGGAACAGCGAGGATGAACACATCGGCCGGCTCGGGCTCGATTGCGGCGCGCAGGAAGCCGTCCGCCACGGCATCCGCGGTAATGGCTTTCAAATCTGGCTCGACGATATGAATGTCGCCGCGATTGATGGTCTCGACCACCTCATGTTTCAAGTCTACGCCCAAAACACGTATGCCACGTGAGGCGATTACGGCGGCGGTGGGAAGGCCAATATAGCCCAGCCCGACGATGCAGACCTTATCGATAGCAGGAGGTGTCACGGGTGTTTCTCGTATTTCTCATGTTTCTCGAGCGCCCGACAGATGCGCCCCGCCGCCATTCCATCGCCATAAGGATTGATCGCGCCGGCCATCCGCGCGTAGTGCTTCTTGTCGGTGAACAGACGTCCCGCCTCGCGCACGATGGCTTTCCGGTCAGTCCCAACGAGTATTGCCGTCCCCGCCTGCACCGCCTCCGGTCGCTCGGTGATGTCGCGCATGACGAGCACAGGCTTACCGAGGGATGGCGCCTCCTCCTGAACACCGCCGGAATCAGTAATGACAAAATGAGCGCGATCCATCAGGGCTATGAAGTGCAAATATTCGAGCGGATCGATCAAGCTGATCCGCGGATTCCCTCCAAGCCGAAGCTCTGCCGGCCCCTTCACGTTTGGATTGGGATGGATCGGATAGACGACGTGGGCATCGTGATGCTCTGCGATCTCGATGAGCGCCTCGCAGATATTGTCGAAGCCGGCCCCGAAATTCTCGCGTCGATGTCCTGTAACGAGAACGAGCGGGCGACCCTTGTCGAGAAAGGCGAAGCGCTGGAGCATAGTCTCGGTGCCAGCCGAGCGGACACGCGCGACGGTGTGCAGTAAGGCATCGATGACCGTGTTGCCGGTCACATGGATATGCTCGTCGGGTACGCCCTCGGCAAGCAGGTTGCGCCGGGCGCACTCCGTCGGCGCGAAGTGGTATCGGGTGGCCAGGGTCACCACGCGGCGATTGAGTTCCTCCGGCCAGGGGGCCGCAAGCGATCCTGATCTCAATCCCGCTTCAACGTGGCCGATTGGCACCTGGCGGTAGAACGCGGCAAGCGACGCTGCAAGCGTGGTCGATGTGTCGCCGTGAACAAGCACTACATCCGGCTTCTCGATGTCCAGGATCGCACCGACGCCCGCCAGCGCCCGAGAGGTCAACGCCGCGAGCGTCTGATTGTGCTGCATCAGATCGAGGTCGTGATCGGGTACGAGTTGAAACAGGCACAGGGCTTGATCAAGCATGTGCCTGTGCTGCGCCGTCACGCAAATCTTGATGTCGATCCGATCGCTTGCGCCAAGCTCTAGAATAACGGGGGCCATCTTGATGGCTTCAGGGCGGGTGCCGAATATCGCTAGCACTTTAGTCATCGGATACCGTCGACGCTGTGATCGCGGCGATGGATAGGGGACAGGCCCTGCTTGTCGCGCCGCAACCGAAATGGCGGGGCGGCCGCGAGAGTGCGTGCGTGCGCAGACAGTCGACCGCTGCGGAGCCGCTGACGACGTGACTTGTCAAACCGAGGTTATCATCAGCGATTCCGCAGGCGTGGACAGGCACGTTTAGCTCCTGATTGCAGAAGGCCTTAGGAGATCGGCGCGGCGACCTATCCCGTCGCCCGACGCCGCGCCTGCCTTGAACTCAGCGCACTAAACAACGGAGCACCCCATGACGCAACTAGAGCGTGCTATTATCGGTGGATAACTATCTTGAGATGCAGAACGGCGACAAACTGCGCTCGTCGTGCCGTCGCCGCCCTCACGACAACCGCGCACGTCCGGGCAAACGTCACGCTCGCAGTGTCGGATCAAGCATTCGGCTTCTGCAAAGGGCCGCGGGTCGCCGGAAAGCAGCAACGGCAGCGTTCGACATTATGCGTGGGCGGTACGGCTGGCGTAGCGGCGCTGCCGGGACACGGTTCCAAGAAGTTGTCCAGCATCCCTTATCTCACTCGAGCGCGAGGGTAACTGGTGGATGCTCATGTTCGGAATCATACGACCTTGTCGGAGATCTTCTGCGGGACAGGCTTGGTGGCTGCAAATGAAGAGCGCCGCTCCATGCGGTCGCAATAAGCAGCGAGGTGCGGATAGGCATCTCTCCACTTTAGATCGGGCCATCGCACGGTGAGGTATCCGGCCACGGTCGCTGCCGCGATGTCGCCCAGTCCGAAGCGATCGCCAATAGCGAATTCTCGTGTTCCGATCCTTCGCGCAATCTCTTGCAATCCGCCATCAATCTTGCGCCTTTGACGTGCCAGCCACTCGGCGCTCTGGTGTTCCGGCGCCCTGTGCCGCTCCCAGAAATGCAGGACAAAAGCATCACAGACGCCATCTGCCAGAACTTCCATCTGCCGAGCCGCGAGACACGCGTCTACCTCGTCCGGAAGCATCGGCGGTGTCGGGTGTCTGGCTTCCAGCCATTCCAGAATGAACCTGCTTTCGTAGATGCCTTCACCAGCCTCGGTGATGAGTACGGGAAGCTTCTCGAGCGGGTTCCACTTCGGAGTTTCGGTTTCGGCGTCCCATGGCACCTCGGTCTTCAGAGTGAAGGGTATCCCCTTCTCGATGAGCGCGATGCGCACTTTGCGTGCGTAGGGCGACGGTGTGGCAGAGAGGACAGTGTACATTGCATGCATCCTTTGTAGCCCGAGGCCGCCGACAGAGTGTGCCTTCCGGCACTATCGATTGCGCGCGCATCGCGGTGGGCACCGGTGTGAAGAGCATTCCACCGGGCCCATGGAAGCCTTTGAAACTGGCTCTTCATTGGGTCCAGTTTCGCGCGTAAACTGTCAGCCAGCAACAGACAGCCGATACCAATCTGCGAAAGACGGCATCCATGTACATCCCGCCTTTGTTCCGGGTCAGCGAACTTCCCGAAATTCACAGCGCCATGCGCGAGGCACGGTCGGCATCTTTTGTAACAGCGACCTCAGACGGACTGGTCGCCACGCCACTACCGATTATTCTCGATGAGAGCGATGGGCCTTACGGCACACTCTACGCTCATATTGCGCGCGCGAATCCCCAGTGGAAACTCGAGCCGACGTGCGAGGCAATGGCGATCTTCTCCGGGCCCGAAGCGTACGTTTCTCCATCGTGGTATGCGACAAAGCACGAGACGCACAAGGTCGTCCCGACCTGGAATTACGTCGCCGTCCACGCCTACGGTCCGGCGCAGTTTTTCGACGACGCCGACCGCCTTCTAGACGTCGTTACCCGGCTGACAAATCTGCACGAGCAGCCGATGGGCGATCGTTGGGCCGTATCCGATGCACCAGCGGAATTCATCAGATCCCAGCTCAAAGGCATCGTGGGCATTCGCATGCAAATTTCGCGGCTCGAGGGCAAACGGAAGATGAGCCAAAACCGCAATGCCGCCGATCGGGCTGGCGTCAAGGCGGGCCTGACGGCAAGTGATCGTCACGAAGATCAGGTTGTTGCTGCTCTGGTTCCCACGAGCCTCTCGGAGCATGAAAGCCCCTAACAGGCTGTTGAACTTCTCGCCTGCTGAGAGACTGGGGCCAATATGATTCCGTTCGGGCACCACGTCGAGGGGGCTCGCATGCGCGGATCGGATGCCAGATCGGGGTCGCTGTTCTCCTACGTCGACATTGAGTAGAAGGTGCCGGCGAAACACCCGCTGCGCGTGATCAAGACGATCGCCGACGACGTGCTGGCCTCGCTGGATGCCGAGTTCGAGCGGCTTTAGGAAGGCACCGGGCGTCAGTCGATCGCACCGGAGATAGCCTGTGGCGATATGGATTTTTTGCCATCGAATGACTGATTTGGGCGACAAGCTGGCTCGTTTTATCGCGATGTGGAAATAGAGCTGGACACTCATGCCGCCCGCCAGCATCCAGCCATCGAGATAGCGTGGATCATGGAGCTCATTCCCATAGATCCAGACGAGCCGGAAAGGGCCAACGGAGCCAATTGCAATCAGGAAGCTCGCGGCGGCCCGATTGCCCAGATTATCGTTCGAGGGCCACACTCCTGACCTCACAGCTCCCCCTCGAAATCCCCATGCCGGTGGCCCTTTCTCAGTCGAGACTATTCGAGTGCAACCGCTGCCAGCCCGCCCAATTAATCGACCGATCCCGCTTCTCTCGCTCTACCCCTGTATTTGTCAGCCCCGGGCGTTAGGTTGTCGAGCCCCGCCATAGTACCGCCGTCGTACTTTTCGCCGATATTTACGAGCGTCTTTGAAACACCGTCGGCCGCCACTGACAGGACGTGTAGGCTTTGAAAGCGGCGCATGATGCGCTCTCGTGTCGATCGAGATTGCGACCGCGACGCAGGCACGCCGCCAGCGAGTCACGGCAGGTGCCGCTCCATCTCACTTCGGTTATGTCCTCTGTACCAAGGGCTAACGACTGCGCGATGCAGGTCGTTTCCTTATCCGGCTGCATATGCGACTTTCAATTCGACGACAACATGCTAAGACCACGCAGCATGAACGCGGTGAGTCCAACACAACTCGAGGCCGGACCAGTCACCTGGGACGAGCGGGATCGGCTAGCTGCCCTCGAACGCTACCAAATTCTCGATACCCCGACTGAGCCCGACTTCGACGACATTGTTCGACTTGCAGCCGAGACTTTCGGCGCGCCGATTGCGGTGGTGAACCTGATTGCGGACGGCCGGCAGTGGTTCAAGGCGGAAGTGGGTATCGGCGCGCGCGAGCTTCCCCTTGACGTGTCGATCTGCTCACACGCCATCCTGCAGAGCGGCACCATGGTCGTGCCCGACACTCGAATGGACAAAAGGTTCGACTGCAATCCCCTGGTAACAGCGGAGAACGGCCTGCGGTTCTACGCCGGCGCTGTGCTGAAGACCGACCAGGGCCTGCCGCTCGGCACAGTTTGTGTCCTCGACCGGGAACCCCGCCCCGCAGGCATCACCGATCACCAGCGCTTGACGTTGGAGGTCCTCGCCCGCCTGGTGATGAACCAGCTCGAAATGCGCCGCGTGATTGAGCTTCAGCACGCCCATGCGAGCCAGCTTGAAGCAGAAATTCGAGACCGAAAGGCTGCCGAATCCGCTCGCCGCCTTGCCGACGAGAGATACCGTTCGCTTTTCGACTCGCTCGATTCCGGATTCTGCATCATCGAGATCGCATTCGACGGCTTAGACAAGGCGAAGGATTATCGTTTCCTGGAAGTCAATGCCGCATTCGCGCATCAAACTGGACTTGTCGACGCGCAGGGAAAATGGATGCGCGAACTGGTCCCGGAACATGAGCAACACTGGTTCGACCTTTATGGGCGTGTCGCCAAGACGGGCAAAGCCATGCGCTTTGAGAACCCCGCCAAAGGTCTCGACGATCGCTGGTTCGACGTGCACGCCTTTGCGGTGGGCGAGGCCGGCGAGAACCTTGTCGCGGTCCTGTTCAGCGATATCACCGACCGCCGTCGGGGCGAGATCCGGCGCAATGCCCTGCTCAAGATCGGCGACTGTCTTAGATCACTTGACACCGTACCTGAGATAACGGCCGCGGCATCGGAGATTATCGGCAAGACGCTCGACGCCGTCCGGGTGAGCTTCGGTCGCGTCGACGCCACCGGAGAATATGTCACCATCGAAAAGGATTGGGTCTCGGACGGCTATGCCAGCTTGGCTGGGCGCCATCGCTTGGCAGACGACGTTGACGTGAGCGGAGCGGTCGCCGGCAGGCAGCCGGTCGTCGTCTCCGACGCGCTCGCGTCATCCCTTTCAGGGCTTCGTTCTCATGATGCCTTCACTCAACCCGGCACCAGGGCTCGGGCCATCATTCCGATCCAGGATCACGATGGCGCCGTGGCGCTTCTCCTCGTGCACAGTCGCGAGCCACGAAACTGGGCCGTCGAGGATCTCACATTCCTTCGCAATGCCGGCGACCGCGTCGCGGCGAGCCTCGCCCGACTTGATGCCGAGGCCCTCCAGCATGTCCTCAATCTCGAACTCAGCCACCGGATGAAGAACACCCTGGCGATGGTCCAGGCGATTGCGAAGCAGACTCTGCGATCGGTTCCGGACCAGGCTCCCGTCGAAGCCTTCGGAGCACGGTTGCAGGCGCTTTCGACAGCTCACATGACCTTGCTGCAACAGGGATGGACGCAAGCAAAAATAAACGACGTGGTCGGGAGCGTGCTCGGAACTCTGGAAGCCACTGAGCAGTTCACCGTTCACGGCCCGTCCTTGGATATTGGCGCTCGGGCGGCTCTTTCCTTATCTTTGCTGCTGCATGAACTTATGACCAATGCGCTCAAATACGGAGCGCTGTCGCAGCCTGAGGGCTGCATATCGATCTCGTGGGATGTGGTGGACGAGAAACTGACCTTGGAGTGGCGCGAATCTAAGGGGCCGGCTGTGCTCGCGCCGAAACGCAAGGGCTTTGGCTCACGGCTGATCAATATGGGCCTCATCGGAACGGGAGGCGTTGAACTTCGGTATTTGCCCACTGGGCTCGAAGCCGATTTCTCAGCTCCTCTCTCCCAGGTGCAACAGTCGTAACCTGGGAGAATAGGATGGCATCTTCAGCTCCCGCAGACCGGATCGTCATCCTCGTCGTCGAAGATGAACCGATCTTGCGAATGACCGCCGTCGACATGGTCGAGGACGCGGGGTTCGAAGCTTTGGAAGCTGCCGACGCGACAGAGGCCGTTCGAATACTGGAGGCACGCCTCGACGTTCGGATCGTGTTTACCGATGTCGATATGCCCCGCGGCATAGACGGGATAAAGCTAGCAGCCCTCATCCGCGATCGGTGGCCTCCGATCCACGTCATTCTAACGTCCGGGCACATCGACGCGCCTGATGTCCAACTGCCAACATCGGGCCTCTTCTTCTCCAAGCCTTACGATGAGAGGCAAGTTGTCGCGGCCATGCGAAAACTCGTCGCGTGATTGAACCCAACGGTCCCCGCCGTTATGGTGCGCCAACGGCGGCGTTTGGCACTCCCAGAGGACATAACGATATTTAACTTGCTATCGTTTGAGAAAAGAAGTTAATGCCCCTATCGATTTTGGCCGGACAATCAGGCCGTCTGCCGACAATGTCGTGCGCACGCTTAGACAATCTCCAAAAATCGTGCAACCACTTTGCCTCGCCCAGCGTTGGCAAATCTATCCGAATACAATGTCAAGGACTTCCTATGCAAACTGGTACTGTAAAGTTCTACAACGATCAAAAAGGCTTTGGCTTCATTCAGCCGGATGACGGCGGCAAGGACGTGTTCGTTCACGCCACCGCTCTCGAGCGCGCAGGACTCCGCGGGCTTCATGAAGGCCAGAAGGTATCTTTTGATACGCAGGAAGATCGTCGCTCTGGCAAGATTGCCGTTGGCAACATCTCGGCCGCCTAAGTTTCCTCGGTCGATGCTTTCGAAATTGGCCGCCCCAGCATAGGGCGGTCAATTTCTGTTTGCGCTGATCGTTGCAGACTTTCGGCACCACGACGCGGACATCATTGGTGCCGCATCGACGATCCAATACTGCTCGGCGGTAGAATTGGCCCATTGAATATTTCGCGCTCGATCACGATATAGTGTGCATGGCGCAAAAAGCCTCGCTTTCAGCACAAGCGAACCAACCTCAGATACGCACAGTTCACGAACGCTCTCGACGACGGGCAACAGGTGCCGCATGAGTGACGCCAACTCGGATCGATTTGCAGATAAGTTGCGCTCGGGCACGGCTGGCGGGGACTTCGATGGCGACGAACCAGACATCGAAGGCAGACTTCATGAGGAGAAGGTCCGCCGCTGCATAAGTTGCCGCATCGAGTTTCTTAGTTCTTGGGCCGGAGACCGCGTCTGCCGCCGGTGCAAATCGACATGGGCTTGGAAAAGCGGAACCTTGTAGTCCAGCGTGGCGCACACACTGAACTCAGACAATTTCACATTCAGCGAACGGTCGAGTGAACAAGAAGCACAATTCACGTAGTAGCAGGCTGGCCACACGCTGTAGACCAGAGCTGATCTCCACCAACAATTTTGCGGAAGCCAAGAAGCGTCACGAGCGGTATCTCGAGCTGGCACAGGCATCAGCCCGCCTCGACGATCACGTGGCAACCGAAAACCTGTATCAGCACGCCGAGCACTATTTCAGAGTGATGAAAGGCGAGTTGACCGAGCTGTAGCCGGCAATCGATCCAGCACCGCCGGCCGCCGTTGACAAAATAGCCCGGAACCAAACCCCGTGCCTCGTCCCTGCTACGACTTAAACGTCGAAGCAGGTGTTATGTCGCCTTAGCCCACCGAAGCAGGCTTCTTCTCGGTTTGCGAAGCGCTGTCGCGCGCCACCATTTTTGCCGCCGCCGCGGCTCGCCGGACCCTGAAGTACTCTCGCACCTCGCCAGCAATACCCCGCCGAAACAGCATAACGCACGCCACAAATATAGCCCCTTGGATGACGAGCACCCACTCGCCGAGAGTGGCTAGATAATTTTGCATGCTCACGATGAGCGCCGCGCCGACGATGGGCCCGAAGATCGTGCCAATCCCGCCGAGTAGGGTCATCAGCACCACCTCGCCTGACATCTGCCAGGTCACGTCCGTGAGCGAGGCCAATCGGAACACGAACGATTTCGTCGCGCCCGCCAACCCGGCCAGCGCACAGGAGATCACGAACGCCAGCAGCTTATAGCGATCAACGTCGTATCCGAGCGATATAGCTCGTGGCTCGTTCTCGCGGATCGCCTTCAGCACCTGACCAAACGGTGAGTGCACTGTACGGTAAACAATACCGAAACCGACCAGGAAGATCACAAGTACGATGTAATAGAGTGATGTCTCGTCAGTGGTGTCGATCGCGCCGAAGAGCGGGGACCGGGGGATCGCCTGAATGCCGTCCTCGTTGTGAGTGAAAGGCGCCTGCACGCAAAACAGGAAGAACATCTCGGCCAGTGCCAGCGTGATCATCGCAAAGTAGATACCCTGTCGGCGGATGGCGAGCGATCCAAACGCGAAGCCCAACAACCCGGAAAAAAGCGTGCCCAGCAGAATACCGATCTCGGGCGTGACGGGCGGGAAAGCAATGGTGCCGACAAATGGCACGTAGACCGTGCCCACCTTGATCATGTGCGCGGCAATGTAGGCGCCACCGCCAAAGTACGCGGCATGGCCGAATGACAGCAGCCCCACGTAGCCGATCAGCAGGTTGAAGGCACAGGCGAAGAGCGCGAAACACAGCACCTTCATCAAGAACACTGGATAAATGAAGTGGGGTAGCACCAGCATGATTGCCAGCAGCGCAACCCCGACGGCGAGATGCATCGGCTTCATGGCTTTACTTGCCTCACTTCGCCTGGCCAAACAGTCCGGCAGGACGCGCCAGCAGAACGATCGCCATGATGATGAAGATCACCGCGTTAGAAGCCTGGGGATAGAACACCTTGGTCAATCCCTCGATCAGGCCGAGCGCAAATCCGGTAACGATCGAGCCCATGATCGAACCCATGCCGCCGATCACCACGACCGCAAAAACAACGACGATCAGATACGAGCCCATCAGCGGATTGACGTTCTGGATCGGTGCAGCCAGCACGCCGGCGAGTCCTGCCAGAGCGGCGCCGAACGCGTACGTGAGTGTCATCATGCGTGGCACGTCGATGCCAAATGCCCTCACCAGCGTCTGGTTCTCTGTGGCAGCCCGGAGATAGCTTCCGAGCTTGGTTTTCTCGATCACCAGCCACGTGGCGAGACACACGACCAGAGACGCAACGACGGCGAAACCGCGATATGTCGGCAGGAACATGAACCCTAGATTGGTCCCACCCGGCAGTGGGCTGTCGTAAGGTTGACCTGACGAGCCGAATTGCTTGCGGAACAGGCCCTCTATGATCAACGCAAGACCGAACGTCACCAGCAGGCCGTAGAGGTGATCATAGTCATAGAGTCGCTTGAGGAAGATCCTCTCTATCAGGATGGCGATGAGACCGACGATGATCGGTGCGATAATCAACGCCAGCCAAAAAGGAATCCCGGCCCACTTCAGCAGCATCCATGCGATGAACGCACCCATCATATATTGCGCGCCGTGCGCGAAATTAATGACGTTCAGCATGCCGAATATGACGGCCAGCCCCAAACTGAGGATAGCGTAGAAGGCACCGTTGATGAGCCCGAGCAGAAGCTGCGCGAACAACGCCTGCGACGGGATGCATTTGACGAAGGGAATGCAGATTTCGAACATCGACAGGCTATCCCAGGTGCCTCAGCATGGGCGGCCAGAGCTTGGCCGCCCCCTTATGAACCTTACTTTTTCACGAGCTCGCAGCCGCCCTGATCAAGGGGACGCCAAGCTTCCGCGGCCGGGATCTTCGAGCGAAGCTTATAGTAGTCCCACGCATACTTGGACTCGGCAGGCTTCTTCACCTCATAGAGATACATGTCATGGACATGGCGGCCGTCGACGCGGATGGAGCCCTTACCCATCAGTTTGTCTTCGGTAGGAAGCTCTTTCATCTTCTCGACAACCAGCTTGCCATCGCTGGCGCTCTTGAGCGCCTCGACCGCCTTGAGGTAGTGGATGACCGAACTGTAGACGCCGGCCACCGTATAGCCCGGCATACGTTTCAGATCGTCAAAGTAGGCCTTCGAAAATGCACGGCTATTTTCGTCCTGATCCCAGTACCACGGCGCGGTGAATACGAGGCCTTGTGCGGACTTGAGACCGAGCGCGTGCACGTCGGTGACGAAAATCAGAAGCCCGGCGAGAGACTGCCCCGCCTGCGTGATACCGAACTCGCCCGCCTGCTTGATCGAGTTGATGGTATCGCCACCAGCGTTCGCGAGGCCGATCACCTTTGCCCCCGAAGCCTGCGCTTGCAGAAGGAATGAGGAGAAGTCCGTACCTGGGAAGGGGACTCGAACCTTGCCGACCACTTTGCCGCCCGCCTTCTCGACGACCGCGGACGTATCACGCTCGAGAGCATGTCCGAAAGCATAGTCGGCCGTGAGGAAGAACCAGGTCTTGCCACCTTCCTTCACAATCGCGTTGCCGGTGCCGTTAGCC
The DNA here is from genome assembly GCA_050187415.1 of Hyphomicrobiaceae bacterium. Classification (GTDB taxonomy): domain Bacteria; phylum Pseudomonadota; class Alphaproteobacteria; order Rhizobiales; family Hyphomicrobiaceae. The sequence continues at coordinate 58,901 of JBFWXN010000008.1, forward strand.
AGCGCCCACGTATCGTAGGTCCAATGAACCGTATTGGGAGAACAGGCCTTGCCGGTCAGATCCGAAGTTGCCGCGCCCGAGTTGAGGTGCACCTTGTTCTTTTCGCGAACCAGCGCATTGACGGCGAGAGCAACCGACGAGGTTGGAACGTCGACGATCGCGTCGACTTTGTCGACGTCGATCCATTGCCGGGCGATGTTCGCACCCACGTCAGGCTTGTTCAGATGGTCCGCCGCGAGGACCTCGACCTTGATACCCTTGGCTTCAGCGCCGAAATCCTCGATCGCCTTCTTGGCGGCCCATTCCGAGCCCACGCCGGAAATGTCGGAGTAGACGCCCGATCGATCGTTGAGCACACCAATTTTTACACTGACGCTTTGCGCGGCGGCCGGAGCCGCGATCGCGAGCGCCAATGCGCCTGCACCAGCCAGGAACGTACATTTGTAACGCATTTGTCTCTCCACACATTGCGGCGATCAGAGTCTCGGCATATTCGATGCCGCGCCTCAAACGCCCAGATAGCCCTTTAACTTGTCGGTATTCGCCTTGAGTGCCGAATTCGGGATCATGTCGATGACATGTCCATGCTCCACGACATAGTGCCGATCGGCGACCGTTGCCGCGAAGTGAAAGTTCTGCTCCACGAGAACCATCGTGAAACCCCTTTCGCGCAGCGCGTGGATCGTCCGCCCGATCTGCTGGACGATGACCGGCGCCAAACCTTCGGTCGGCTCATCGAGCAGGAGCATTTTGGCGCCAGTCCGAAGAATTCTGCCGATCGCCAGCATCTGCTGCTCGCCACCCGAAAGTTTCGTGCCTTGGCTCGAAAGCCGCTCCTTCAGATTGGGGAACAGCGTGAAAATCTCGTCCAGCGACAGCCCGCCGGGCTGGACCTCGGGCGGCAGCAAGAGATTTTCTCTGACATCGAGGCTCGAAAAAATTCCGCGCTCTTCCGGACAGTAGGCAATCCCCAGTCGCGCAATCTTGTTCGAGGGCGCGCTGATGATCTCCTCTCCGCGATAGCGGATCGATCCGGTGCGTTTGGACACGATCCCCATGATCGAACGCATGGTCGTGGTTTTGCCCGCCCCGTTGCGGCCGAGTAGCGTAACCACCTCGCCTTCGGCGACTTCGAAACTCATTCCATGCAGGACGTGCGATTCACCGTACCACGCTTCGAGCCCGTCGACCGCGAGCAGTGCCTCAGGCATGGCCCGTCCCCATGTAAGCCTCGACCACCGCCGGGTTCTTTGACACCTCGGAATACGTTCCCTCGGCCAGCACCTCGCCTCGTGCCAGAACCGTGATCGTGTCCGACAGCTCTGCGACAACCGACATGTTGTGCTCGACCATCAGCACCGTACGAGTCTTGGCGATCGACCGGATCAGATTCGTAATGCGCTGTATGTCTTCGCGGGCCATTCCGGCCATCGGCTCGTCAAGCAGCATCAGCTCCGGATTGAGGGCCAACGTCGTCGCGATCTCGAGTTGGCGCTTGCGCCCGTAGGCGAGCTCCACCGCATTCAAGCTCTCGAATTCCGCGAGACCGACCGCCTCGATCAATTCTCTGGCGCGTTCATTCAGAACTTCTACGGACTGCTCGGATCGCCAGAAATGAAAGGTCGTGCCAAGCGACCGCTGCAAGGCAACCCGTACATTCTCGAGCACCGTGAGGTGGGGAAACACCGCCGAGATCTGGAACGAGCGCACGAGGCCCTTCCGGGCCACCTCGAACGCTTTGGCGTAGGTGATGTCCTCGCCCTTGTAGACGATGTGACCCGACGTCGGTTGGAGAAACTTTGTCAAGAGATTGAAAAACGTCGTCTTGCCCGCGCCGTTGGGTCCGATCAAGGCGTGGATCGTCCCGGCGCGGACCTTCAGGTTGACGTCGTTGATGGCACTGAAGCCTTTGAACTCCTTGGTGAGTCCTTTCGCCTCGATAATATACTCTGCTGTCATCCGGTGTCGCTCGAGCCCGCGAAGCGTGAATGGTCCTTGCTAGACGATGCGTGCCACAGGCGCACGAAAAGACTGCCAAGAGCGCCCTTCGCCTGCCTGAACACCAACGCCTGAATTTCGATGGCGACCAAATGATCGCCGCCGAAGCGTTCTTCCGGCGAGAGATGGATACCATCTGCCGCGGATAGTCAACCTCCCGCCATTTTGGTCAACCCGATGGTTCTGTCCTTACTGGAACACGGATGCTAGCATTTTCCAGCAGGCCTCGAACCAGAGGCTGCACATTCGATGTGTAAGGAGGAAATACATTGAAGGGAATGCTCTCATTCAAAGCCGGCTTCGTAGCCGCCAGCTTCGCGATGTTTTTCGCCGCGACCCCAGGCGCCGCCCAGGTGAGCGACGACGTCGTCAGGATTGGCGTCTTGACCGACATGTCCAGTCTGTACGCAGACATCAATGGACCTGGCGCAGTAGTGGCCACGAAAATGGCCGTTGAAGACTTTGGCGGCACAGTTCTCGGCAAAAAGATCGAAGTGATTTCGGGCGACGTCCAGAACAAACCCGACGTTGCCGTGTCGATAGCCGGCAGGTGGATCGATGCCGACGGCGTCGACGTTATCCTCGGCACAGGTGGCTCGGCCTCGTCACTCGCGACATCCCGCGTTGCAGCCGACAAGAACAGGATCTACCTCGCGACGGACCCAGCGTCCTCCGACCTCACTGGCAAGGCGTGCACAGCTACGACCATTCACTGGGTTTACGACACCGTGGCGCTCGCCAACGGTACGGGTTCTGCCGTCGTCAAGGCCGGTGGCAAGAATTGGTATTTTCTGACGGCCGACTATGCATTCGGCCATGCGCTGGAGCGCGATGTGACCGCAGTCGTTGTCGCCAACGGCGGGAAAGTCATCGGCAGCGTACGACATCCGCTGAACACATCCGACTTCTCCTCGTTTCTTCTGCAGGCCCAAAGCTCCAAGGCCCAGATCATCGGTCTGGCCAACGCTGGCGGCGACACCATCAACTCGATCAAGCAGGCCGCTGAATTCGGCATCGTGCAGAGCGGGCAAAGCCTCGCCGGGCTGCTCGTCTTCGTCTCCGATGTGCACAGCATTGGGCTGAAGCTGGCTCAGGGACTGAAACTGACCGAGGCCTTTTACTGGGATCTCAATGAAGGCACCCGCGCCTTCTCCAAGCGATGGAGCGCGCAGATGAACGGGCGGATGCCAACCAGCATCCAAGCCGGATATTACTCGGCGGTGATGCACTATCTGAACGCCATAAAGGCAAGCGGTACCGACGAAACGACGAAGGTCATGGCCAAGATGAAGGACATGCCGACCGACGACGCTCTGTTCGGCAAGGGCTACATCCGCAAGGACGGCCGCAAGATGCACAAGATGTATCTGTTCGAGGTCAAGAAGCCCGAGGAGAGCAAGGGCGCATGGGACTACTATAAGCTGGTGCGGGAAATTCCCGGCGAGGAAGCCTTCCGCCCGATGGACAAGGGCGGTTGCCCGCTGGTGAAATAGTTGCTGGAATCGACGGCTCTATGAAAAATACCGAGGGCCGCGCATCGAGCACGTGCGCTGCCCTCATTTTTCGTCCGACTTGGTTATTCCGCCGGCTGCGGCGTTGGGGGCAACGGCGGTTGGTTGCCATCGGCGGTGGCTCGTCTCCGGCCGGCAAATCGGCGGCACAGAACGTAGAATACCGGCGTGAAGATAACGCCGAACAGCGTCACGCCGATCATGCCCGAAAAGACGGCCGTGCCAAGCGTTTGACGCAGCTCCGCTCCGGCTCCCGTGGCCCAGACGAGCGGCGCCACGCCAAGGATGAACGCGAGCGAGGTCATGATGATGGGCCTCAGCCTGAGCCGCGCGGCTTCGACGGCGGCCTCGAACCGGTTCCGGCCTTGATCTTCGAGTTGCTTCGCGAACTCGACGATGAGAATCGCATTCTTCGCTGCAAGCCCGATCAGCACGATGAATCCTACCTGCGTGAGAATATTGTTGTCCTGACCGCGCAGAACCACGCCGGTGATCGAAGCGATCAGGCACATCGGAACGATCAGGATCACCGCCAAGGGCAGCGTCAGGCTCTCGTACTGAGCCGCTAGAACGAGAAACACGAACACCACCGCAAGGGCAAAAACGAAGAGCGCCGTATCGCCGGCCCGAAGCTGCTGGAATGCCAGCGTCGTCCACTCGTAGGCAAAGCCCGGCGGCAAGGTCTCTGCCGCCATCTTCTCCATGATCTTGATTGCCTCGCCCTGGGAAACCCCTGGCGCCGGTGCACCGTCGAGCTCGGCAGCTGGATAGAGATTGTAGCGCGGAACGCGATAGGGGCCGGACACGTCCCTGAGGGTCGCGAACGTGGCGAGGGGAACGGGCTCGCCACTCTGATTGCGGACCCGTATTTTCCAAATATCCTCCGGCCTCAGCCGAAAACGCTCGTCGGCCTGGGCGGTAACGCGGAACGTGCGTCCCAGGAGATTGAAGTCGTTGACGTACGCCGAGCCGAGAAATGTCTGCAGCTCGCGAAATACGTCCGGCAACCGCACACCGAGCAGCTGGGCCTTCGTCCGATCGATGTCGAGGTAGACCTGGGGCGTCGAGGTCTCGAACAGCGAGAAGACGCGGCTGAGCCCATCCGTCTGAGCGGCTTTGCCCATCATGTTGAAGACGACCTTCTGCAATTCCTGCGATCCGGCCCCGCCTCGATCCTCAATCATCATACGAAAGCCACCGGCCGTGCCGATGCCGCGCACCGGCGGCGGACGCACCACGAAAATCAACCCGTCGCGGATCGGTGCCAACTTCGCGTTGAGCGCCGCATAAATTGCCTCGACTGACTTCTGCGGATCCTTCGCTCGTTCGTTGAAAGGCTCGAGCACGGTGAAGATCGCTCCCGAGTTCGGCGCCGTTGTGAACGTCGCGCCGGAGAACCCTACGATGTTCACCGCATGCGCCACGCCCGGCACCTGAAGCGCGAGATCGCCCACCCGACGGTTGACTTCGTCGGTACGCGAGAGGGATGCTCCACCCGGTAGCTGCACCACGATGATGATGTAGCCAAGGTCAAGTTGGGGAATGAACCCCACGGGCGTCCGGCGAAACTCGTTCAGGCCGCCCGCGATGATGACCGCATAGGCGAGCAGCATCAGCAGCGAAATCCGCACCAGCCGTCCCGTGAGCCAGCCGTAGCCCGCCGAGAGCTTGTCGAAACTCCAATTGAACAGCCAGAAGAAGCCGCTCACAGGCCGCATCAGCCAGTGCTTGCGACCATGGTCGTGCGGCTTCAACAACAGAGCACACATCGCAGGCGAAAGCGTCAGCGAGACGAAAAGCGAAATAACCGTCGCGCCAGCTATGGTCAGCGCGAACTGGCGGTAGAACTGACCGGAGATACCGGTGATGAACACTGTCGGCACGAACACGGCGCACAGAACCAGCGCGATCGCCACAAGCGCCGAACCGACCTCGTCCATCGAGCGCCGCGTCGCATCCCGGGGATTGAGGCCGGCTGCAATATTTCGCTCGACACTCTCCACGACCACGATGGCATCGTCCACCACGATACCGATCGCGAGCACAAGGCCGAACAGCGAAAGGTTGTTCAGCGAAAAGCCGAACAGCGACATGAAAAAGAAGGTGCCAACCAGCGAGATCGGAATTGCAAGGATCGGAATGACCGCCGCGCGCCAGGTCTGCAGGAAGAGAATGACCACAAGCACGACCAGCACGATCGCCTCGGCGATCGTCGCGAGGACGGCATCCACCGACTGCTGGATAAACTGCGTCGGATTATAGATGATCGTGTACTTGAGCCCGGCCGGAAAATTCTTCGAGATCTGATCCATTTGCGCCTGGATCGCGGCCGAAGTCGCGAGCGCATTCGAGCCCGGTCGCTGAAACACACCCAATCCCACCGCCGGGTCACGATCGAGATAGGAGTTGCGGTTGTAGTCGAGAGCCGCAAGCTCGACCCGCCCCACGTCCTTGAGGCGCACGACCGCATCGCCGGCCTGCTTGACGACAATCTGCGCAAACTCGCTCTGGTCGATCAAACGCCCTTGAGTTCGCACCGTCAGTTGGAACGCGCCGGGCCGATTGAGGGGTGGCTGGTTGAGAACGCCAGACGCCACCTGCACGTTTTGGCCTTGCAACGCCGCGATCACGTCGCCTGCCGTCAAGTCGAGCGATTGCAGGAGGTCGGGATCGAGCCAGACCCGCATTGAATATTCGCGATTGCCGAAGACAGTGATCGAGCCGACGCCCTCGATACGGCTCAGCGCATCTGTCACCTGGATCGACGCGAAGTTCGAAATGAAGAGCGTGTCGCGCGACTTGTCCGGTGAGTAGAGGTGCACGACCATCATCAGGTCGGGGGACGCCTTGTTCACAGTCACGCCGATGTTGCGTACATCGGCCGGCAGGCGCGGCGAGGCGGTCGCCACGCGATTTTGCACTTGTACCTGCGCAACATCGAGATCGGTGCCGAGTTCGAAGGTCACGGCAATGCTGAAACTGCCATCTCCAGTGCTGTTCGATGAAACGTAGAGCATGTTCTCTACGCCGTTGATCTGCTGCTCGAGCGGCGCCACGACGGTCGACGCAACGACGTCGGCGCTGGCGCCTGGATACTGCCCTGTGATGTTGATGACCGGAGGCGCGATCTCGGGATATTGCGCGATTGGCAGCCGTCCGAACGCCACCCCACCGAGGATCACGATCACGACCGACAGCACGGCGGCGAAGATTGGCCTGTCGATGAAGAAGTGCGAGATACGCATCAAGTCCCGTTCGCCGTCAGTTGGCGCTGGTTTGGCCCGGCGCTGCTTGCGCGAATGTACCCGCCTTCGGCGTCACCGTCATGCCGGGCCGCGCCTGCATCAGGCCCTCGATGATGACGCGATCCGACACCGCGAGACCGTCCTTGACCACCCGCAGACCGTCGACGGTCGGCCCGAGCGTCACGTACTTCGGCTTAACGATATTGTCGTCGCTAACGACCATCACAACCTTGCGCACCTGCTCCGACCCTATGGCCGCATCTGGCACAAGCAGCGCCTGCCGAGGCTCGCCCATCTCGATCAGGATCCGGCCAAAAAGACCGGGGGTCAGCAGGCCGTCGGGATTGGCAAATTTTGCACGCGCCCGAATGCTTCCGCTTGTCCGGCTTATGGCGTTGTCAACGAACTCGAGCTCGCCCGTGTGACCGAAATCCTTTTCGTCGATGAGCTTCAGCCTGACTGACAAACCGGCGCCCGCGGCCTTGCCGACACCGGTTCGACGCTGCAGCCTGAGGAAGGCACTTTCGTCGAGCGTAAATTCAAATCGGATAGGATCGATCGACTGGATGGTCGCCAGAATACTGGAGTTCGCGCTTGTGGCTGCGGTCACGAAATTGCCGACCGACACGCGATTGTCGCCAATCCGGCCAGCCACCGGCGCCGTCAACTCGGTGAACTCGAGATCGAGCAAAGCCTGTCGCACGGCCGCCTTCTGTGCGAGCACGGAGGCCTGCGCCGACCGGCGGGCGGCAGCCCGCTGGTCCATCGTCTGCTGCGTGATCGATGCGCCCATGACGAGGTCCTTGGCGCGCGCCAAGTCGCTTTCTGCCAAGATGAGATTGGATTCGGACTGCTGAAGATTGGCCCGCGCCTGGTCGACCGCAATCTCGAACGGGCGCTTGTCGATGGTGTATAATTTTTGTCCCTTCTCGACGATCTGGCCGTCCTTGAAGTGTGCTGCGCTCAGGTAGCCGGAAACTTTCGCTTTGATCTCCACGGCGGCGACCGCCACGAATCGTCCAACCTGCTCTTCTTCGTTAGCCACCATCCGCTTCAGCGGAGTAGCGACGGTAACGGTGGGCGGAGGCGGCTTCGGGCGTTGAACGTCCGACTGCGAACGCTCGCAGCCGGATATCGCCAGCGCCGAAATCAGAAGGAGCCAAGCAGCACCAACTCTGTTAACCAACATGAATAGCGCCCTCATGGCGAACCAGATACCCTCGTGCAGAGCATCGTCAAATCGCTGGCCATCTCTCATTGATCGAGAAAACGGCGCGGATCAGGCCATAGCTCTTAGCCGGCTCTTTCCCGCCCCTACTGCGCCAGCGTCCACGGCTAGCATCGGTTCAAGGCGATGTCCATCTGCGGAACTCTCGCATTTGCCCAATTCAAACACCTTTTCGAGAGCTTACAGCAATCGGGCTCACATCGCGCGCACACAAATCCGTCACGGCGCCCAGGTCCTGGTCACAATCACTGCAGTCGTCTCAATAGACGTCGGCGTGAGCCGTCGCGACGACGGACGGGCGGGCTGCAATGCTCTCGGAGAACGCGGCCAAATTCGGCCTGCCGTCGCGCCAACGTTCTGCGCTGTAACGGAAATCAGCATATCCGACAACGGCAGACGCTGCGATTTCGGAAAGCCCGAACCGATCGATATCGAGACGCCCAGCCTCCTGCTCGAGTGCGTCGAAGGCGGTCCTGAATTTGATCTCCAATGCCTCCTTCAGCACCGACGACTGTTGCGCCTCGGGCCGGGCCCGCTCCGAGAGGCCCACCAGCAGGAAATCCAGGATGCCATCGCACAGGGCCTGCATCCGCAGCGCCTCCAGGCGCGCATCGCCCGCCTCGGGAATTCGCCTCCGCCCCTCGTGCTCACGGTCGAGATACTCGACGATCACGCGGCTGTCATAAAGGACTGTGCCATCATCCGTGATCAACGTCGGCAGCTTGTTCAGCGGATTGAACCGCATGAGGTCTGCGTTCGGCTTTGCGGGTGCCACGACTGTCCGCTCACAGGTAATGCGCCCGGCGAGCCCCGTCTCATGTGCAAAGATCATGACCTTGCGAACGAAGGGGGAACGAGACGACCAGAAAAGCTTCACGTGCTGCACCCTAAGTTTGAGCAAGGAGCGTCGAACATACTGCTTGAGCTGGCAAGCTCACGCCAGCAAATAGCCTCGCGGCCTCGGAATTCCAATTTCAGCATCACATCAGTGCAGCACGGGTCCCTTCAGGAAGTCTCTCCGATCCACTGACGCAACGTCCACTTGCATAGTCCGCCCCTTGCGCAAGATCGTCAGCGGGACCGTCACCCCCGCTTCGCCGAGGGCCCATACGCTGCGAAAAAGACCGGCCAGATTGCGCACGGTCTCGCCTGCCACGCCAAGGATGACGTCGCCGGTACGAATGTCCGCGCGCCGCGCAGGTCCGCGAGCAGAAATGCCGGCCACCGTAAGCTGCTTGTCGACCTCCGTTGCATAGAGGCCAAGCCAGGGACGCGCCGGACGCGCCGGACGCCCCATCGTCAGCATGTCGTCGAGAATCGGCTTCAGAAGATTGATCGGCACAATCATGTTGATGTCTTCTGAACGGCCGCCTCTGAGCACTTGTTGCACCTGCAGAGATCCGATGCCGAGCAGCTTCCCACCCTGGCCAATCATGGCCGTGCCGCCCCAGTGCGGGTGGCTCGGTGCCGTGAACAGTGCTTCATCCAGGACGTATTCCCAATAGCCGGCAAACTCCTGTCTCGCGACCACGGCCGCCGCCACGGAGTTCTGCCGGCCTCCGGTACCGGCCACGACGACCTCATCGCCAATCGTGACGAGATCACTATCGCCGAGCGTCAGGCTCGGCAGGTCGACGCGTCCGAGCGCCTGCACCAGACCGAACCCTGTTTCCTGATCGAAGCCGATCACGTGACCGGGCGCCACGCGCCCGTTAGCCAGGCGCAACCAGACCGCCTCGGCCTCAGTGACGAGATAGCCGATCGTGAGCACTACGCCATGGTCTCCGATAAGGACGCCATGTCCCAGTCGCTCGGTACCGAGCGTATCGGCAGTAAACGCATCGCTCGGAATGAGGGTCTTGAGACCCACAACCGACGTCAGCGCTTCATCCAGATCAAATTCGTAGTTCTCAGGTCGTGGCTGCACGGCCGAGCCTCCGTGAGGGCCAGTTCGCTTGGGGCCCAAGGATAGGCGCTTAAGGTGCCGCAAACAATCTCCCGCAGAAGACCCGCGCTCAATGAAACGCCAACCTCGGTCAATTCCAGTCGAAGTGATTCAATTAGCGGCACCCAGCGCGGGACGCTCGACTGCCTCGCCCGTGTTCTGGTGAATGGCGTCGCCGATGACACGTTCTGTCGCCGCCGTGAGATAGCTGGTCAATGCAGCGTTCAATTGACTGAATTCCGGCCAGAGCACCTCGTCAACGAACGAGCGGGGTGCGCTTACGACCAGCGTTTGGCGTTTCATGCGGGGATACCGGTAGGGCTCGATACCGTAGCGTCGCGCCAGAGCCAGAAAAAGCTTGCGCGACCATGGGTCATGGATCGAGAGCCGCATCTCGACCGCCGCCTCCCGCGATTCGATCTCCGCGAGCCGCAGCCGAATGCGCTCAGCCGCCGCACCGGCGGCTTCCCGTTCACCATCGGTCTTCGCGCCGGCAAACAGCGCCTCGATCTTGTGCAGCTTCTCGCGAAGCTCATCCTCGTCGCTCATGCCTCCCCCGCCGGACCGCGGACCGCCACCGCATCCTCGCCAAACCGCATGAGCTTACTGCAGCAGCGCCACCTGATTTTTCTTGATCAGCTCGAAATCGATCTCGGCGCCGAGGCCAGGCTTGGACGGCGCGTGGACATGCCCCTTGCCGTCGACTTCGATGTCCTGCACCAAGCCGTACTTTTGGGACGCATCCGGCAGCAGCACCTCGAAATACTCGCAATTCCTGATGGCCATGATGAGGTGCAGGTTCGCCACGTTGTTGAGCGAATTTCCTCCGTGATGCACCTCGTAGTTCATGTGGAAGCATTCCGCGAGGTGCGCAGTCTTGAGGCAGGCGGTAAGACCGCCTTTTACTGCGACATCCCCTCTCAGATAATCGGTGGCTCTTGCAATGAGCCAAGGCGCGTAGGCCGTATGTCCGCCCGGCGCATACTCGGTCGCGAGAATAGGTATCGAAAGCTGTTGCTTCAGTTTCACATAGCCGGCCATGTCGTCTTCGACGAGTGGATCCTCGTACCAGTAGAACCCCAGCCGCTCGACGGCCTGCCCGACCCTGAGCGCCGCCACGTAGTCGTACGACCAAGTGGAATCCAGCATGATCCGGTAGTCGTCGCCCACAGCCTTGCGGACCGCTTCACAGACTTTGATGTCGGTTTCCCACTGCGTCGGCGGATGGATCTTGTAGGCACCCCAGCCACGCGCCTTGAACGATTGTGCTTCGTCGGCATAGGCATCATGCGAGGCGAGCACGGCCGAAGAAGCGTAGGCAGGCACGCTTGTCCGATAGCCGCCCAGCAGCTTGTGCACCGGCATGCCGGCAATCTTTCCGGCGAGGTCCCAGAGAGCGACATCCACGGCGCCGAGAATGCGCAGGTGGTTGTTCATGCGACACCGACCCCACATGCGCTGAAAGTGGCGCTCGCGATCGAGCGGATCCTCCCCAACGAGCATCGGCTTCAGGATGCGAACGAGAAGCTGCGCATCGTTGCTGGCAGGACGGCTGGCGGCACCAAGGAAAGCGTGTCCTTCCACGCCTTCGTCCGTCTTGATCGTAACCAAACCGAGATCGCTCTTGCCGGCGAATTTCCCTGTGTGCCGGCCATATTGCGTGGCCGGAATGTTGTCCCAGGCGAACAACGTAACGGTGATGTCCGTAATTTTCATGAGGTGAGCCTCCCTTCATGCGGTCGTCCGCGCGCGCCGAATGAGCCGCTAGCGAGCCATGCGCCGAGGCAGTCGAGCGGATGCATGTCGGGCTGAATGGTAGCTACGCCACCGGCCGGCGCAAGCAGACGCGCCTGCGCGCGTCCGCTGAAGCGGGCGCCAGGACGAACGGCTCCCTGTCAGCCGGAGGCCATCAGAAGGTAGAGCGCCGCTCCTGTGAGCAACGACAGCGAAAAACCGATCGCAAGCGGCGGCAACGGGTTGGCACGCTTGGCAGCAGGAAGAACGCCCATCATGCTGAGGCCCTGTTCGGCGAGGGCTCGCTCGATGATCATGGGCGGCCGCTCTCTCTCGGCCTCGTCATCATGTGCATCGACCACAAGCGACGACGCGGTTTCTGACTGAGCGAACTGCAGATCTGCCAACGCCAGCGCGCGCACAAGCTCGGCGCCCGCGGGGTCCACCTCGAACAGTGCGGAATCATCCCAGGCCCGCGTTGTCGCGTCCGTGTCTGGGATTCCGAAGAGGTCGACAGGCGGCTGAGTGTAGGGACGCGGCGGCGGCGGCAATTCAACCCGCGCTGATGCGCCGGTATCCGGCTGGACCGCCTCTCCAGCCGCGCGTGGCTCAGCAGCGTCCCGCTCACGATCCCGGCCCGCATCGGTTTTTGCAGGAACCGCGTCGTCAGGGGGCAAAACGTCTTTCGGCGGGTTCGATGCTTGGGGCCGTGCCGGACCGAGCTCGGCGAGCGCATCGTTGAGCCTCCGCTGAGGCCAGGGCGGGATGCGCTGTGCCGGCATCGCCGCAACGGGCGCCTTGGGCGCAACGGGCTCCGAAGTGGGATCGGGCTGGACCGTCTTGTCGCCATCTCCGGCCGCTGCGCGATGCCACTCGTCCTCGCAAAACGCTTCAACCGCGACCGAGCTCGGCATGACTGACTCCCACGCAACCGCAACGCTACTCAGGTCAAGGAACACAAAGCAATACTACGGCCAAATTGCGAAGAAGGTCAGCACCTGATTGTCGAATGATCGCGCAGTGCTGATCAGGCCACCTCCACTCCGGACAAAGTGAACTCAGGAGGTGCGTGATAGCCCCGCAAGGCGATCCAGCAGCCGCATCCGCCGATCCGATCCGCTTTGCGCCCGGCGCGGCTCAGCGCGCGAAACATCCTCCGTGCCGGCCGACCCTGCTCCGGAGGGTGCTTTCTTCGAATGCGCATCGACGATCCGGTGGGGAACCCCGCTACCGCCCGCACTGGTTCGAACCAGTGCGTCCGCTGCTCCACCCGCCTCGAACGTCGAAGCACCAGACGTTGTCCTCCCGACCTCGACAGGGCGATTGTCGCTGCCGTCAGTCTGGTCAGGGTCTTCCAACATCCTCGTATGCGAGACGCGCTCCGCAAGGCTCCGGCGCGATACAGCCGCTCCCCGGCCGTCCTGCCCGTTCATCGCTACCGGTCCAGCTTCCGACGGAGCGTCCGCCCTCGCCTTAGGCGCTAACCCGCTGTCCTCAGCCGATTTACCCGGCCCGCCGTCGCCGACCTTTTCGAAGGCCTTGACGACCATCTTCAGCCTTGCGATCTCCGCGGCTTGGACTTCCGCCCTTTCGCGCAGCTCTGCTATCTCGCGGTGCAGCTCGTCATTTCGAGCGCTCTCACCTGCGTTCGATAGCGCAGCATCCGCTTCCGATCCGGCCACATCCTTCCTTCGACCATCCGAGAGACCCTGCAACCGTTCGATCTGTTGGGCCTGCTCGCGCGTCTTTGCTTTCAGCGCTTGCAGCTCCGACCGCAACCTCGAGCCCCCGCCGAGGAGCCCGCCCCTTTCCGGTACGCCCTCATTAAGTCGCTCGATCTCTTGCCGCTGCTCGTCATTCAGCGAACGCGCCGCCGCAAGCGCTTGCGACTGCTTCTCGGCCGCCGCATTGAGGTCGGCGATTTCACGGTCGCGCGTGTGAACAACCTTCTTGGTGTCCGCCAGCCGCTCCTCCACCCTTGGCAGCCGCGCCGTTATGGTCTGTTCGAGAACCCGACGCGCGTTCTGCGCCTCCTCATAACTCGCGCGCAACTCCTCCAGATCGGCCTCGAGCATGTTCACGCGCGCATCGCGGCGGTTGATCTCGATCTGCTGACGAGCGCCCGCGAGTTTCACCTGCTCCACCAGCATTTCGAGCTTGTGCATCTTGATCGCGTATTCGGCTCGGATCCGATCCCGGTCGGCCTCGATCTCCATTTCGGAGAGCGGGATGGCAGTTTTGATGCGGCGACTGGTGAGCCGCACCGCTCTGCGCCACAGCGCAGGCGCAATCAGCAATCCAAGCAGGACTGCCACCAGAAAACCCAGCGCGATCAACATGCCGGACTGGATCGTGATCACTCCGTCGTCCCCAGATTTCGCATCTACGGCACCTCGGCCCAGCCGAATCGAGCATAGCGCATGTTATTCGGCTACCAGATTATCTCATCTGTGACCCTCGGGCTGAGGGTGTGGTGCGTCGCCGCGAGCAGCCAAGTCAACCGTCGAGACCGCACGATCGCGCGATCTCGATACGACTGTGGCCGTCGATCCATGCCGTGGCAATGGCGCGTTGGCTTGCCGTGAGCCGGCAGTGCGGCAGACTCAGAACGGATTCCAAGTCGGACGACGCGTGTACTTCAGGTACCCCACGTTGGCGCCAAGTCGGAAGCCAATTCCAGCTCGGATCGGAGCAAGTACCACATTGTTACTCTGCTGGAACGTCATGCCGACGCCACCCACGACATAAGCCGATCCGGCGACGCCACCAAACCGAGTATAAATGTCCGATGGATCTCGCAGATTATAGACGAGCACCATGACTTTTGAGCCTTCCGCGCCTGCATCGTAGCCCAGTGACGGCCCCTGCCAGAATACGCGATGCGTCCCCGCGTCACGTGTGTAAAGGCGCCCCTCGCCATAACGCAGGCCGGCGACGAATGCCCCCCCGACATCCTCGCCGAGAATATAGCCGTTGGGTCGTCCCTGAGTCTTGAACGCATACTCGATGACACTGGCCAGACCGCGGCTGATCGAACCAAAGAAACCGTGCCCGGCGCCGACGATCTCGCGCATCGAATACGTGCCGTCTGCCGGCGGTGGCTCCCGATCGTCATAGGGTGGTGCTACCGAGGCGTAGCGGTCGGCGTTGGGGGGCGGGCCGCGATTGTCCCGCCATTCCGGCTCGTCCGATCCCGGCGGCCGATAGGGCGAGGCCTGCCGGGACAGAGGCGCCTGATCGTAGCGCTCCGGTGCGGGAGGCCGATAGACGTCCTCACGATCGTAGCGACCCGGCGCCTGATAGGACTCGATGCGCCGTGCGGGACTGGCGTCGTCGTCACGTCCGTAGGTCGGCTGGGAACTGTATGCTCCCCCGCTTGCAGGGCGCGAGTATGCACTGTCGCGCCCATCGGAGGGTGGGGCGCCGTACGCCTCTCTGCGGGCCGGCGGATAGTACGTGTCGTCTCTACGGTTTCCAGCCGCAGCCGATGAACCGAAACCGCCGCTTTGGGCTGGCGGATGATACCGATCATCGCGCCGTTCATAGCCACCTTCGCCGGCCCGAGTATCGTCGGCCCGCGGCGCGCTGTTGCTGTAGGGGCGATCGCCGTAGCCCTGCGTTTCTTGTGAGGGCGGGAGATTGTCCCGATCGACGGTACCGGCTTGCGCGTATGACCGTGCCGGCTGTGGAGCATCCCGCAACCACGGCAAACGCTCTTCTGCAGACGTCTGCGCGCTTCCGGCGGCCACCACCAGGCCTGCTACCAGCAACAGCCCCGTTCCTGAGGCCAACGACTTGATCAGCATGACTTGGTTGTCTCTGAGCTGAAATGCCTGGCGTCAGCCTGCAACCGATTGGTCGGATGCGCGGCAGCACACGCTCAATAAAGTCTTTACAAAAAGTGTTACGAAAGTGTGGCCAGACGGCCGCATCCGCCATGCAACTGGCAAAGAATGTCGGTCAGGCCTTCACTGGGAACGGCTCGGCGGCCCCCCAAGCAACGAAGTGCCCGTTGCGAAATCCGCTGTGCGATTTGCCATAGCGGATCGGAGTCCCTTCCGGCGTTGTGACGGCGCCGCCGGCAGCGACGAGCACTGCATGTCCGGCCGCGATGTCCCACTCCATGGTCGGCGCCAGCCGAGGGTAGATGTCTGCTTCACCGCGAGCAATGGCACAGAATTTGAGAGACGATCCGCTGTCTCGACGCTCGGCAATGACGTAGCGTTCAAGAAAGTCCTCGGTTTCGGGCGTCATGTGAGAGCGGCTGGCAACCGCCGTGAGACTTGCCCCAGGCGCGCGCACTCGGATCGGTTCAAAGACGCACTCGGCAGCCTGCCTCTCCATGGTGCCCGGCGTGAGGCGTGCGAGCGATGCTGTTCCCGGGCTGAGCGTCGCGTAGATTTCGCCGATGGCCGGCGCATAGACCACCCCGAGCACCGGCTGGCCGTTCTCGATCAGCGCCACGTTGACGGTGAACTCGCCTCGCTTGTTGATGAACTCCTTCGTCCCATCCAGCGGATCGACCAGAAAGAACCGTGACCCTATCACAGGGACTTGACCGTCCGAGACGGCTTCTTCGGCAATCACCGGAATGTCCGGCGCAATATCGGCGAGGGCTGCCAGCAGAATGGCCTCCGCCTCGCGATCGGCGGCGGTAACCGGCGACTCGTCTGCCTTCCGTTCGATTTCGACGCCTGTCTCGTAGTACCGCATCTCGACCGCGCCCGCCTTCAGAACCGGGTCGATGAGCCGGCGGGCGATTTCGAAGTAGCGATCGCGAACATCGCTGATCATGAGGATGTATCACCCCAAAGAGGACGTAGCATTCGCCGTGATTCGGGTTGCACCGGTAACGAACGCCCATGCGTCTCCCGATCGCCCGGACGGGTGGCCCCCGGGCCACAATTCGTCGTGCAAATGCAATCGATTGCGGGAAGGCTGCGCCAGAGAGCTTGGCAGCCTCACCCGCATCCGTGTATCAGCAGGTATCTGGCTGATGCAAGCGGGCGGTCGCGAAGCGCCAGGCGCGCTGCAAGAGGCTTGGTTGGCGTGGCACGACCGATACACTGCGATCGGCGGGCGAATCCATCAATTCACCCGAGGTGAGGGATCACGCAACCGATGCCCCAAACGGTCCATCCAACCGACCTTGAGCTTGCAGCTCTGATATCCAGCAAGATCTGTCACGACGTGATCAATCCCGTCGGCGCCATCTACAATGGCCTTGAGATCCTCAACGAAGAAGAGGATGCCGACGCCAAGTCCTATGCGCTCGACGTCATTCGCAATGTGACCGAGCAGGCATCGGCCCGGCTGCAGTTTGCCCGTTTTGCATTCGGTGCCGCAGGATCGGCCGGATCGGTAATCGACCTCTCGACCGCCGAACAGATCAGCCGTGGCTTTGTCGGCAACAACAAGCATAGGCTCACGTGGAAAGGCCCTGCCGGTCATCTGGCCAAGGACCGCGCCAAGCTGCTTCTCAATATGGTGGCCTCGGCTATCACGGGGCTTCCTCGCGGCGGCGAGATCCTGGTCGAAATCAAGGGCCCGCTGGATCGCGCTTCATTCTCCGTCCGATGCCGTGGCACCGGCGCACGTCCGCCGCATCACCTCGTCGAATTCCTCACCGGCGCCCCAACGCCCCCGCTCGATACGCAGACGATCCAACCCTACTACACCGCGCGCCTTGCGGGTAACGCCGGCATGCGACTGGATGTTCTGAAGGACGGGCACGACATCGTCCTTGCCGCTCGTTCGTAGCGCCTGTTCGCCGACCCGCGCTTGGAGCCGTTTTCAAAGCGCCAAATTTATCGTCCGATTGCGGAAAATTAATAATTGCCGGCCACAGTCAAGCATCATTCGCGCTCACGTTGCGTGCATATTGCGCGATAATTTCATGGTCGACTGCTGCTGGAGAACGGGATGAGACATTGCCTCGTCGTTGACGATTCTGAGGTCATCCGCACAGTAGCTCGCCACATACTCGAGACCATGAACTTTGAAGTCTCCGAAGCTGCGAATGGGCGAGACGGCGTCGATCGGTGCCTGGAGCGCATGCCTGACGCCATACTCCTTGACTGGCAAATGCCTGGGATGAGCGGCCTCGAGTTTCTCGGGGCCCTCCGGTTGGCGACAAGTGGCGATCGACCGCATGTTATTTATTGTACGACCGTGAACGATCTCGACGAGCTCTCGCGGGCCTTCCTCGGCGGAGCAAATGACTACCTCATGAAGCCATTCGACCGCGAGACCCTGACCGCGAAGCTGTCCGCTGCCCAGTTGATGTAAAGCGATCGACACGCAGCGGCTTGACAAGCGGACACACGCCTCGCTGAAGCTGCGCTGTATGAACTATCGCCATGCCTTTCATGCCGGCAATTTCGCGGACGTCCTGAAGCACGCCGTGCTCGCGCTAGCCCTCAAGCGCCTCACGCAGAAGGCGAAGCCGTTGCGCGTCATCGATACGCACGCAGGTGTCGGCAGTTATCGGCTCGACGCTCCGCAGGCCCGGCGCACCGGCGAATGGCAAGGCGGGATCGGACGGCTGATCGGTCCCGACGCGGCACCGCTGCCCACTGCGGTCGAAGCGGTGCTCAGCCCATATCTCGACGTCGTGCGCTCTGCGAATACGGGCGGCGAGCTTCGCGTTTACCCTGGTAGCCCCTCGTTGGCGCTCACCCTCCTCCGTACCGGCGACCGACTGATCGCCAACGAGCTCCACCCCGAGGATGCTGTCCTATTGCGAGAGATACTTCGAAGTGACCACCGCGCAAAGGTGCTCGAGCTCGACGGATGGCAGGCGATCCGGGCATTACTGCCGCCGAAGGAGCGTCGCGGTCTCGTCCTCATCGACCCCCCATTCGAGGAAGCCGGCGAGTCCGAGCGGCTCGTGACCGGACTACGAGATGGAATGCGTCGGTTCGCGACCGGAACGTACCTGATTTGGCTTCCGATCAAGCATGATCGCCAAATCCCGAGCTTCGAGCGCACTCTCCGGCAGGTCGCTCCCGCAAAAGTCCTTTGGATCGAGCTTCGCGTCGCGCCGATCGCGCCCGACGGACCGCTCACCGCAACGGCTCTTGCGGTCGTGAACCCGCCATTCGGACTGATCCCCGACGTAACTGTGCTCCTGCCGTTCCTGTCTGATCGGCTTGCGACCGAACCCGGCGGCGGCTGGGACATTCGCGAAGCCTGAGCTCCAGGCAGGGATTTGCCCCCCAATTTCCATCGTCGGCGAAGAGAGACCTCGACCTGATCCGACTTTTCGGCTTTGAATAATGTCCGGACAAGGGGCCTGGCCAATCCGCCGGCGCCCGTCGGTGCTCATTGCCGAAAGGTACTTTCATGAACGACATTGACCAGTCCCTGTTCTCGGCAGGCAGCGCCGACCTATACGCCGTGGTTGCAAACTGGCTCGCCTCCTTCGAGACCGCCCTCGCGAAACGAGATTCCGCCGCCCTCGAGGCGCTATTCGTCGAGGACAGCCACTGGCGCGACATTCTGGCCTTCACCTGGCACATCACGCCGACGGCCGGGGCAGCCACCATCGCGCGCCGGCTCGCCGATCGACAGGGTGACGTCCAGGCGCGAAGCTTCACCCCGACCGAGCACCGCGCACCCCCACGCAAAGTCCGCCGCATCGGCGTCGATGCGATCGAGGCCATCTTCGACTTCGAAACCCCGGTCGGTCGCGGCAGCGGCGTTGTCCGGCTGGTCGCAGACCCTGCCGCGGTGGCCCACAAGGCTTGGGTGCTTCTGACCACGCTCGAGGAGTTGAAGGGATTTGAGGAAAAGATCGGCAAACGCCGCCCCACCGGCTCTGCCTACTCTCGCAATTTCGGTGGCGACAATTGGGAGGATGTTCGCAGAAAAGCCCAGGCCTACGATGATCGCGACCCGACGGTGCTCGTGGTTGGCGGTGCGCAGGCCGGTCTCTCGATCGCCGCCCGGCTGAACCAAGTCGGCATCGATACACTCGTCGTCGAGAAGTGGCCGCGCATCGGCGATAGTTGGCGCAATCGCTACCATTCGCTGGCGCTTCACAACTCGATCCACGTCAATCATCTGCCCTTCATGCCGTTCCCGCCGACGTGGCCCAAATACATCCCGAAGGACATGCTCGGTCTCTGGTTCGAATGCTACGCGCTCACCATGGAGATCAACACCTGGACCAACACCGAGTTCGTGAAAGGCTCGTGGGACGAAGGCGCCAAACGCTGGACCGCCCACCTCAAACGCGGCGACGGAACCGAGCGCGTCCTCAACCCTCGGCACATCGTGTTTGCCAATGGCGTCTCGAGCTACCCCTACATTCCGGAGCTACCCGGCCTCCAGGATTTCAAGGGCGACGTCATCCACTCGGAGGGTTTCGACAGTGGCGCACCCTATGCCGGCAAGCGGGCCCTGATCATCGGCACGGGGTCCAGCGGCAACGACATCGCGCTCGACCTGCACAGCTTCGGCTGCAAGACCACCATTGTGCAGCGCGGCTCCACCACCGTCGTGTCGACGGAGCCCAGCGCCGCGCTGAACTACGCGCTCTACGATGAAGGCATGCATTACGAGGATTGCGACCTGATCGCCAGCGCTGCCACGCCGCCGCTGATCATCAAGGCCTATCAGATCGGCGTGAAGCGCATGCTCGAGCTTGACCATGACATGGTCGAAGGCCTGAAGAGTATCGGCTTCAAGTTCGACATCGGCGAAGACAACACCGGCCACCAGATGAAGTATCGTCGACGCGGAGGCGGCTATAATCTCGATGTCGGGAGCTCGGATCTCATGATCAAGGGTGAGATCGGGCTGCTCCAATACGACACCATCGATCGCTTCTGTGCCGAGGGAGCGCGGCTCAAGGACGGCAGCATCGTTCCAGCCGATCTGATCTTGCTTGCCACGGGCTATTTCCCACAAGCGGAGCTTGTGCGCCGCGCGCTCGGAGACGAGATGCTGGACCGGATCGGCCCTGTTTGGGGGCAGGACGCCGATGGCGAGCTCTCCAACATGTACCGCCGGACGCCGCAACAGAACCTCTGGTTCATCGCCGGCAGCCTCGCTCAGTGCCGCGTCTACTCCAAGTATATGGCGGTCCAGATCCGCGCCACCGAGGAAGGCCTGATCGGCAAACTTGGCAGTTAGGCCCACCAAGGCAGGTGAAGGTTGGATCGGCTGATCCAACCCTCTTTTCGCGCTTCCCCGGAATTCACAGGCGGCGGCAACTCGGTACGGCGCCGCTCTGCGTAGTCGGATAGACTGCCCTCGCTCTTCGGCCATGCGAAGCGAGACGTCGATGCCCCTTCATCTGATCAAGCTCTCCGTCGGCAGCGACTCGGTCGAGGATCTCGCCGAGTGGCAGGCCGAGCGCCTGCGCCAGATGAAGCGCGATGGCGTCAAGCCGGAGCTTTTTCACCGCACCTTCCAGATGCCGAAGCGCCGCGACGAGCTGCTTGCGGGCGGATCGATCTATTGGGTTATCAAGGGTATTGTGCAGGCGCGCCAGCGCCTCGTCGATCTTCGGGAAGGTACCCGCGAAGACGGTACGCCGTGCACGCTGCTGATTCTTGACAAGACTCTCGTCCAGGTCCGCCCGACGCCGCGCCGAGCGTTCCAGGGCTGGCGCTACCTTGCCCAGGACGACGCTCCCAAGGATCTCACCGGCAACAAGCGCGACGACATCGCCCACATGCCGCCGAAACTGCGCAAGGAACTAGCCGAATTGGGTTTGATTTGAGGCAACGTACCCTTCAGGCGAAGCATCCATGACCGGCGCCATCTGGTGGGCGATCGATCTGCCGCTGGCAACAAAAAGGGCGACCGTTCGGTCGCCCTTTGGCGTGCGGTTCAGAGCGTATGATCACCAATCGTAGTATCGGCAAGAATCATAGCGATCCCACCAGTACGCGCTGCCGGTCGAGATGGCGCGGCGATAGAGCCAATCGCAATCACCATAGTAATAGCCGCCGTAAAACCAGAACGGCAGACCGCCCCACGTGTAGTGACGGCCATGGCGCCGCACGTTCCCGGGCCTGAATCCCGATCCCGGACGGTGATGGTGCCGGGCACGATGGCCACCGCCACCCCGCGGTCCGCGCGCTCTCGGCCCGCTATCGCCTCGACCTCGATGAACCCGTGGACCATCGTCGTTGCCGCGGTGGACGCGCGGTCCATGCCCCCCGCCGCTCGGCCCGCGTCTTTGATGGGCGTGCGATCCGCCACCGCCACCGCCACGATGAGCACGCGACGATCCACCGCCACCGCCTCCGCGTGGTCCTGGTGCCGCGTGGTGCGATCCACCGCCTCCGCCGCCACCACCCCGGTGGCCGCCTCCGCCACCCCCGCCGCCGCGATGATCGCCGCGCTGAGCAAGCTGTATCAAATCCTTCGACGGGGCCTGCTGGGACTGTGCCGAGGCTGTCCCGCCAACGACGAGCGCACTCGCTGCGCAGGCTAGCATGAGTTTGAATGGGCGCATTTCGCCTCCAATGCACGAGTTGTCGAGCTTACGGCTTAAACGTACGATTGGATGGTACGTTCCCGACTTGTGCTCGAATGGGTCACTCGCGGGCGTCGAGTCTCAATCGCTACCGGCGCTCTGAGGCGACGCCGGCGAAATCAACCGCCGGTAACGCTCATGTGTCGTTGCACGGCCGGGCGCTTGGTGCGGCGATCGATGATAAAATCATGGCCCTTAGGCTTGCGGGCAATTGCGGCGTCGATCGCCGACGACAAGAGGCGATCGTCATCGCTGGTCCGCAGCGGCACCCTCAAGTCAGCCGCATCCTCTTGACCCAGGCACATGTAAAGCGTGCCCGTGCACGTCAGCCGCACGCGATTGCAGCTTTCGCAGAAATTATGCGTCATCGGCGTGATGAATCCCAGACGCCCGCCCGTCTCCTTGACATGGACATACCGCGCCGGACCGCCCGTCTTGTAAGCGATATCCTCCATGGAGAACCGGTCCAGCAACCGCCCGCGCACGATCGAGAGCGGCAAATACTGGTCGGTTCGATCGCCGTCGATATCGCCGAGCGGCATCGTTTCGATCAACGTCAGATCGTAGCCGCGCCCATGCGCGAACCGGAGTAGATCCTCGATCTCACCTTCGTTGACGCCCTTGAGCGCAACAGCGTTGATCTTGACCGCGAGACCTGCCTGATCGGCTGCATCCAGTCCCTTCATCACAGCGCCGAGATCTCCCCAGCGCGTGATTGCTCTGAACTTCGTCTCATCGAGCGTATCGAGCGACACGTTGATCCGGCGAACGCCCGCCGCGTAGAGATCGCCAGCATGTTTCGATAGCTGGCTGCCATTGGTGGTGACCGTCAATTCCTCCAGGTCGCCGTTGTCGAGATGGCGCCCGAGCCGCTGGAACAGCCAGAGGATGTTCTTCCTCACCAATGGTTCGCCGCCCGTGATTCGCAGCTTGCGCACGCCTTTAGCGACGAACGCGGAGCACAGGCGATCAAGCTCCTCGAGCGAAAGCAGATCCCTCTTTGGCAGAAACGTCATGTTTTCCGCCATGCAGTAGACACAGCGGAAATCGCAACGGTCCGTGACCGAGACGCGCAGGTACGACACGTGCCGCCCGAAGGGATCGATCATGGATTCGGGGGCCGAACGGACATTCGGCTTTGGCGCGATTATCTCGGTCATTGGGTCTCAACTTCAGCCTATGGGCTTACATATAGCACGTCTGCGGGAATATCCGAGTCCGGGCATTGGAAATTGGCGGCTGCAACCGTCGTTGCACGAGGCAGCGCAGCCACCCTCGGTTATCCCTTCAACATTCGGCCCGCAGCGTCGGCGTAGACCTGCGCCCCGAGTACCAGATCCTCATCGGACGTGTTCTCGGACCAATGGTGGGAGATGCCACCAATCGATGGAACGAACATCATGGCAGCCGGCATGACCTGGGCCAGGATCTGGGCATCGTGGCCGGCGCCCGACGGCATCCGCGTGTGGCAGCCCGCTTGGCGCGCCTCCGCGGCCGCCTCGATCGCGGACTGGAAACTTTCGTCCATTCGGGCAGGCATACCCTTGCGGTTCTGGTCGAGCGTGACCCTGCAGGGTCCGTCGCGATCAGCCTGGGCGACGAGGTTCCGCAGCGCGGTCTCGAGCCGCTCGAGGACCTCGACATCGGTATCCCGGAACTGAAACAGCATTTCCGCGCGTCCCGGAATGATGCTGGGATCGCCAGGAAATAGCGTGACACGGCCGGTCGTCCACACGGTGCGTGGCCCGCAAATCGTGGGAAACAACCTCTCGATCTCCATAACGAGCCTGGCGCAGGCGACGCCTGCATCGCGCCTGATCGCCATGCGCGTCGTGCCGGCGTGGTTCTGCGTCCCTTCGAAATCGATCTGGAAATTGCGGCTGCCGATGATCGCGGTCACAACGCCAATCTTGAGCTTGTTGGCCTCGAGCCAGTCACCTTGCTCGATGTGCGCCTCGAAGAACCCGACGTACCGCTTCGCGTCGAGGGCAATTCGCGGCCGGCCTTCCAGCCCAGCGGCTTTGAGCGCGTCCCGCATCTTGGTGCCGTTGGTACGATCGACCGCCGCGTCGATGCTCGCATCGTCAAGTCGGCCGATGCCCGACTGGCTGCCAAGGAAGTGCCCGAAATGCCCCTCCTCGTCGCACCACGCGGCGACGTCTACTGCGCATCCCGCCAGCGCAGGGTCGGCCTTTACTGCGCGGGCCGCTTCGAGCGCATACACCACGCCCAGCGGCCCGTCGAGCCAGCCTGCGTAGTTCTGGCTCTCCAGATGCGAGCCGCCGAGCAGCTTGCGCCCTTCTACGGGCGCGATCCCGAACACATTGCCGATGCCGTCGATCGTCGTCTGGTGACCCAGCGCCTCGAGCTCACCCTTCAGCCAGTTCATTGCCGCGATGTGCTCGGGCGAAAGCGCCGGACGATGCACGCCCGTTTTGTAGGCTCCGAGCGTCCTCAGATGGTAGAGGTCCCGTAGCACCCTGTCGGCGTCGATATTCGGCATGACTGAACTCTCTCAATTCTTCGTTCCGATGGACCCGAGATCCGCTGTGTAATCATCCGCACAGAACGTACCTCCCTGATAGAACTCGGCGGCAGGGTGTTTACCTGTCGTCGGCTCGGCCGAGATGACTTCGTCCGCATAGTCCTCCGATCGCCCCTCGGGCTTGTAGCCGAGATCCCGTGCGCGGCTGTTGTCGTACCACGACCGCTGGTTGTCCGAGACACCGTACATCACCTCGTAGACGAGGCCAGGTCGCTCCAGGCCGATGCGGATCAACTGAACGAGGTCCTCCGGCTTGATCCAGATGGCAAGTCGGCGGACGTCGCGAGGCCGCTCACCGACGTTGCCGATCCGGAGCGATGTGACCCCGATGCCATGCTTGTAGGCGTACATCGCCCCGAGTCCCTCGCCGAATAGCTTGGAAACCCCGTATCGACTGTCCGGCCGCGGGATGACCTCGGTGCCGATCGTCGTCGCGCGCGGATAGAACCCGACCGCATGATTGGACGTCGCAAACACGATTCGCTTCGCACCGGACGACCTCGCCGCCTCGAACACGTTGTAGCAGCCGACGATATTCGCCTGCAGGATGTCGTCCCACGGGGCTTCGCCCGACCGCCCGCCGAGATGGATGATGCCTTCTATGCCGTCGCAGGCACGTTCGATCTCATCGGGATTGGCCAGATCAGCCTTGAAGAACCGCTCGTCGCTTCTCAGCCCGCTCGGCTCTCGGATGTCCGTCAGCACGAGTTCGGGATAGATCGGAGGCAGCAGCTTCCTCAGCCACGTACCAATGCCGCCAGCGGCCCCCGTCAGCAATACGCGTTGCATGGCTTGGATACTCCGGTTCGAACCTTGGGCCGCCCCGCCCATTTCGCAGGGCGCGGGCCTCCCACATCTGTCGTCGCGATCTAGCGCCCGAGCTTATAGAACTCGTCGTTCGGTCGCATGCCCGTGACGTTCGCCAGCCGGTTCGACATCGCGAAGAATGCCGCGATGGCCGTCATGTCCCAAACGTCGTCCTGCTTGAAACCATGCGCCTTCACCGCGGCGATGTCGGCGTCGTCGACCTCGGCCGAGTTGAGCGCCACTTTCATTGCGAAATCGAGCATCGCCCGTTGCCGCGGCGTGACGTCGGACTTGCGATAGTTCACAGCGATCTGATCGGCAATAAGCGTGTTCTTAGCCCTGATTCTCAAGATCGCGCCGTGCGCCAGCACGCAGTATTGGCACTGGTTGGCGGCACTGGTCGCGACAACGATCATCTCGCGCTCGGCTTTGGTCAGCCCACCCGGCTTGTCCATCAGCGCATCGTGATAGGCCATGAAGGCACGGAATTCGTCCGGCCGATGTGCCAGCACCAGGAAGACGTTAGGGATGAAGCCGCTCTTCTCCTGCACAGCTTCGATGCGCGCACGCACGTCGTCCGGCAAACCGGCGAGCTTTGGAATTGGGAAACGGCTAATGGGCGGCTTGCTCATAAAGTTCTCCTGGTGTCCTCACCGGTAGAATACTCGGTTGCAGGAAAGCGGATAGGAGATAGAGCAAAGGCCGTTACGATGCAGTCAGCGCGGCAGCATGTGCCGACCGAACCGCTCCGTTTGTGCGATCAAGCCGTCGACATCGCCAAGATACTGCACGACGTAGTCGGCAAAGCTGCGCCAATGCGCGATCGCGTCCTCGCGACTGGCTCGGCCGCGGTAGTGGTCCTCCACCACCCCTAGAAGATCGAGCAGAGCTTCCTTGTGCTGCACGTCTGATCGCCGCACGTGCTCCACCAATGCGTGCAGGTCCTGCGCCCCGTCGTTGCGTAAGAAGCCCGTCGGCACAATGTCGGGAAGTCCAAGCGACTCTCGCGACGGCCCTTGAGCTCCGGTCTCAGGACCCAAAAGACGCCGCTCCGATAGTCCGCCCTGTTCCCGCTGCTGAACAGGCGCCGTGCCTCCACCCGCCCGACGATAAGCTTGGACGGCCTGATCCGTAATTGAACCTCCCTCGGAAGTGCCCATGCCGCTGCCGAGCGCCCGATTTCCTGCGTGACCGTTCGAGTGCAGACCAGCCGGCCGGCCGGCTGGGATGGTCCGTACATGGGGCGGCTCACCTGTCGGCGGCGCGGTGTGCAGTGGCACACCTGACCCCGCTGTCTCGAGTTGAGACTGCCCCGAGACAGGCATCGCGCGATGTGTGAGCGAAGCCGGTCCCCCGGCTTGCAGCGCGATCGGCGCTCCGCCGGCGCCGTGAATGGCCCCCGTGGCTCCGGCTGACTCCATGGCATGCCTGATACGCAAGATGAGATCTGTGGCTGCCTCCTCGCTTGCCGCCGCAAGCTCGACCTGACGTCCGTCCGACGTCTGGATCGCAAGGACGCGCCGAACATAAAGCAGCAGGAAGAGACTGACGCCGAGCGCGGCAAAGCCAACCCACAAAGGCAGCGATCCGCCGGCGTGAAGGGCGAAGGCGGCCGAACCGCGCGTTACGGCCTCGTTGCCGATCAACGCCAGGCCGGCCAACATTACAGCCAGTCCGACCGGACGAAGCGGGTAAACGCTGCGACGCCCCGCACTCACCACATGATGCAACTGTATGACGCGCTCGCCGAGGTCGACGACCCGCGGTGTGATCTCCAGCTTGACGTGATGCTCCGCCATCGTCGTGCTTTCGTTCCAGGGCTAGAACCGCCACCCGAACCGGCGATGCCTATTGACGTCACGATAGGTCAATTCGCCACGCAAACACCAGCGCTCGGTGGACGGCCTGTTGTCGGAGAACGTCTGCCACGCTCAACCGTTGCTTGTCGTCGCTACCCAGTCCTTGTCGTCCTGCGCGCGCCGCTCGAACATCAGAAAATCGTAGTAGCCGCAGCGCCCGGTGCCCGGATACTGGCGGCAAATCCCAGGCCTCGCTGTGTAGATCGTGCACCGCCGCGCCACGGTATCGAAAAAACGGCAGATCCGTCCGAAATGCGGGTCGGATTTGCGCCGCATGGCATATTTGGCGCCATGGGCCTTTTTTGTGAATTTGGCGCACGCGGCCTCGAACGTCATGTCGTGATGCTTGGCGAGCCTTGCCACATCGCGTCGATCGAGTTTGATCAAGGGATAGCTACAGCAGTAGCCTGGACAGTTATCGCAGTTGTAGGCCGGCATCAGATCGAGGGCTCACTTGCTCGCAGCTCGTCGTCTCGACACACCGGCTCGATGGCGTCTGACTGTTCATCGTGCACCACGCTCGAGAGAAGGCGAAAGGCTCGCACTATAACGTCGTCGCACGTATGGTCTTGCCATAGCCGGTCATCCGGCGATCCCATAACATGAAAACACGGAGGAAGCTCGATGTCGTTGTTCGATCTCAAAGGGCGCGTGGCGCTGGTCACCGGGGGCAATGGCGGCATCGGCCTCGGCATGGCGCGGGGTCTCGCCTCGGCAGGCGCCGACATCGTGGTCGCGGGCCGCAACGGCGCGAAATCGGAAGCGGCCGCAAAGGAACTTGCAGGCCTCGGAGTGCGAACCGCCGCCGTGGAGGTCGACGTTGCCGATGAGACATCGGTCAAGGCGATGGTCGCCGAGACGGTGTCGCGCATGGGCCGGCTCGACATTCTCGTGAACAATGCCGGCATCAATATCCGCAAGCGCCCGGAGGCATACAAGATGAGCGAGTGGCGCGAGGTCCTTTCGATCAATCTTGACGGCGCCTTCTACTGCTCCCATGCGGCCCAGCCGGTCATGAAATCGGGGGGTGGCGGCAAAATCATCAATATCGGTTCGATGATGTCGATCTTCGGCGCAGCCTTTGCCGCACCCTACTCCGCATCGAAGGGCGGCATTGTGCAGCTGACGAAATCGCTCGCGACGGCCTGGGCGGTCGACAACATCCAGATCAATGCCGTGCTTCCTGGCTGGATCGATACTGAATTGACCCAGAAGGCGCGCGAGCAGGTCGACGGGCTGCATGGCAACGTCCTGAAGCGCACTCCGGCCGGCCGCTGGGGCGAGCCGACCGATTTCGCCGGTATCGCCGTGTTCCTTGGCTCGAAAGCCTCCGACTTCGTTACCGGCGCAGCGATTGCCGTCGACGGCGGCTTCTCGATCCAAGGCTGAGACGCGACAGCCGAGGGTCAGTGAGGCCGATCGAAAAAATCGGGACCGCTGCCGACGATCAGGCTATCCGTCTCGCCGATCGCCGCGGCGTCCTTTTCCTCGTAGTCGATCGCATTCAGCACCAGCCTGATCGCCTCGAGTCTGGCCCGCCGCTGATCATTGGCAAGCACGACGTGCCACGGCGCGACCGCCGTATGCGTGAAGCGGAACATATCCTCCTTGGCGTGTGTGTACTCGTCCCAACGATCCATCGCCGCGAGGTCCATGTCCGTGATCTTCCACCGCTTCAGCGGATCGTGACGACGCTCGTGAAAGCGCAGGAGCTGCATTTCCCGGCCGATCTCGAGATAGATCTTGAAGAGGTGGATGCCGTCGCGGACCAGCATGCCCTCGAAAGCCGGCACCTCACGGAGAAAATCGGCAACCTGGTCGGGCGTGGCGAAGCCCATCACCTTTTCAACCCCCGCCCTATTGTACCAGGACCGGTCGAACAGCACGATCTCACCGGCCGTCGGCATTTCCGACGAATAGCGCTGGAAATACCATTGGCCCCGCTCGGTTTCGGTCGGCTTGGTCAGCGCCACGCCGCGTGCGCTGCGCGGGTTGAGGTGCTCCTTGAAGCGTCCTATGCAGCTTCCCTTGCCCGCTGAATCTCGCCCTTCGAACAGCACGACGATCCGCTTGCCTGATCGGACGACATGATACTGCAGCTTGACCAGCTCGATCTGGAGAAGCCTCAGCTCGCGCTCGAATTCGCTGCGCTTGAGCTTCTTCCCGTGCGGATAGCCTCCACTGCCGAGCGCCCCTTCCTCGATTGCCTTCGGCAATGTCGGGTCGGCGAGGTCGAAGTCTTCGATTGATTTGCCGCGCTTGCCGCTCTTTGGCTTATCGCCCTTCGCCATTTTCGACCGTCCACCTCTTGATCAATGCGCCACTTTGCAAGAAAAAATGCCGCGTACGCAAATCGATAGGCTATCCGGCAAGGCTTCAGCAACAGGAGCTACCAGGAGTGAACCTGCCCAATGAAGTCCGGCTTTCGCGTCTACATCACAGGGGCATCGTGCGCGGGCGTCACCACGCTCGGCCGGGCTTTGGCCGATAAGCTGGACATCCAGCATCTGGACGTGGACGATTTCTTTTGGATGCCGACCGACCCGCACTTCACGGTAAAACGCGGTGCCGAGGAACGCGTTCGCCTCATTCGCCAGAGGCAGGGCGAAAGCGGTTGGGCGTTGACAGGCTCGCTCGATGGCTGGGGAGATGGACTGATCGACAACGCGGATTTGATCGTGTTTGTCGTCACGCCGACCCCCGTTCGGCTGGATCGCCTTCTGGCGCGCGAGCGCGGGCGCTTCGGCGACCGGATCATGCCCGGGGGCGACATGCACGCGATCCATGTGGCATTTCGCGAGTGGGCATCCAGGTACGACGATCCTCTGTTCTCGGGGCGCAATCGTGCGCGGCACGACGCATGGCTTTCGAGTCAGACGGTCCCGGTCATTCGCTGCGATGGAACCCTCGCCGTCGACGAGTTGGTGCGCGGCGTGCTTGCGGTCCTTGCCGCCTGAAGGTCTGCCGGCTGTCTGGCGCCGAAACTACAAAACCGACGACGCCCGCAGAACGTCGTCGGCTCCTCGTTTCCGTCCGAGTCCCGCCTCGGCCGCACCGTCTCTCTGTGACCCTTCTAACCTCCGGACTAGGCGCCGGCCGATTCAGCCTCTTCCTTCGTCTCGGCCTCTGCACGGACGGGCGCTGCCGTAATCCGCGGCAACGGCTGCCTGTGGACCTGTCCGCCACCGCGCCGCGACTGCGGCGGCTGGAACGCGCGTCGCGCGTGGAATTCGCAATAGGGCAGCCCCGTTACTTTCGTCTTGCCGCAGAAATGAAAGTCGCCGTCTTGCGGATCGCCGATCGGCCAGCGGCAGCTGCACTCTTCGAGTGTCTGGATGGTGCGGCGCTCGGCAACCGGGATCACCAGCTCCTCGGCCGGGGCGACGTAGGGCTCTGCGTCGTCGTAGAGTGCCCTCAATGCCGTGTTACCGACATTCGCATAGCGCGGCTTGACTGCTGGAGCCCGTTTGACCGGCACCGGGCGCGTCCGCGGGCGATGGCTCTTCATCCGGGTTGTCGTCGCGCGGCCCGACAGGCCGAGACGGTGAACCTTCCCAATCACAGCATTGCGTGTGACGGAGCCGATACGTCCTGCAATCTGGCTGGCGCTGAGCCCTTCGGCCCAAAGTTTCTTCAGGAGATCGACTCTCTCGTCGTTCCAACTCATATGACCGTCTTCCTTGCGGAAAGCGCGATGGGATACGCTTGGCGCGCACCCCAACTTCCACCGGCAAGGCATCTCGACCCCGCATCCGGCGCGGCACGCGCGCAACAGAAAGCTGGGCCGGCCTCGAGCCGGATACGAACTCTGGACAGAAATGGACTCAGGGACGCTACGGGGCGGGAAAAGGAACCGATCCACCCTAGCCGGGGCCGAAAACCAAAAACTGTGACGTGCCAACCGACTGAAGACACTTGACACTCTGGCGAACAATTACGCGCCATATCTCGTGTCTGACAGGTCCATAAATACTATGGGCGGTTTTGCCGGCACAAGCCGTGTCGTGTTTTTAATTCCGATTGCACTATTCCGTCGTTGCCTTTTCGCAACGCAGTGATTCGAGGTTCGCTGTATGTTTTTCTCCAAGGTTTGGGCGGATGATGGGCGAGCTTGACAGTTGCGCGTTCGCCCACCGCCGAGACCGGCTGAAGGCGCGCCTCGATCGGCTATTCCGTGTTTGTTGTTCGCCGCTGTGCGGCCGGACTTGTGCCCGTCGGCGGTCGTCCTACTCCCGCTCGCCACACCCCTCTCGGCCGCGCTTCTGATTGACATGAAGTCGCAGCTCGCCGTATCGTCGCTGGGCTTGAGCCGCCGGCCTTGGCGGCTTTTTTCGTTCGCACCAGGGGTTCGAATACCCAGGGATTGAAAGCCATGTCCGCAACTTCCTCTGCAAAGGTCACGTCTTCGCACACCGCGTCCACCGGCCCGTCGCCGGCCGTAATGGCCACGTACGGCCGCCAGGATGTCGTGTTCGAGCGAGGCGAGGGGTCATGGCTCATTTCCACCGATGGCGACCGCTATCTGGATTTCACGAGCGGCATCGCCGTGAATGCGCTCGGCCACTGTCACCCCAAACTCGTGGCTGCTCTGACCGAGCAGGCGCACACGCTGTGGCACACGTCCAACCTCTACCGGGTGAAGAACCAGGAGCGGTTGGCCGAGCGTCTCGTCGCCGAGACGTTCGCCGAGTGCGTGTTCTTCTGCAATTCGGGTGCTGAAGCCTGCGAAGGCGCGATCAAGACGGCGCGCAAATATCATGCCGCGGGCGGCCATCCGGAGCGGTACCGCATCATCACCTTTGATGGCGCCTTCCATGGCCGCACGCTGACCACGCTCGCCGCGGGGGGCAATGCCAAGTACCTCGAAGGCTTCGGACCGAAGGCCGAGGGTTTCGACCAGATTGTCGGCTACGACCTCGAGGCGGTCGCCAAGGCCATCGTGCCCGAGACGGCCGCCATCATGATCGAACCCGTCCAGATGGAAGGCGGCGTACGCGTCGTGCCCGACGAGTTCATGCGTGGCCTGCGCCGGCTCTGCGACCAGCACGGCCTGCTGCTGGTCCTTGATGAGGTCCAGTCCGGCATGGGCCGGTCAGGAAAGCTCTTTCACTACGAGTGGGCAGGCATTGAGCCAGACGTCATGGCCATTGCCAAAGCAATTGGCGGCGGCTTCCCGCTGGGCGCATTTCTTGCCACCAAGGAGGCAGCCCGGGGCATGGTGCCGGGCACGCACGGTTCGACGTTCGGTGGCAACCCACTGGCGACGGCCGTTGGCAACGCCGTTCTGGACGTGATGCTCGAACCGGGGTTCCTCGAGGAGGTCAAGCAGAAGGGTCTGCGGTTGAAGCAACTCATGGCCGCGCTGAAGGACGAGCACGCCGATGCGATCGAGGAAGTGCGGGGCGTTGGGCTTCTGGCGGGTGTTCGCCTCAAGGCGGATTTCCCGGCCGGCGACGTCATGAAGGCAGCAACCGCCGAAAAGCTGCTGACTGTCTCCGCCGGCGACAACGTGATTCGAATGCTGCCGTCGCTGACCGTCTCCGAGGATGAGATGAAGGACGGCATTACGCGCCTCTCGCGCGCCATCGCATCGTTGAAGAAGAAGGCATAGGGCAGATCCGTGCTGACCGGTACGCAGCCCAAGGCAAGCCGGACGAGCCCAACGGCCGTCCGGCACTTCCTCGATCTCGATCAGCTCTCGTCGGACGAGCTTCGGCGTATTGTCGACATGGCGCATGCCATGAAGAAGGCCGGCCGTCGGACACCCAAGGACCTGCGCCCGAAGGATATCGCCGACAGCGTGCTAGCGATGATCTTCGAGAAGCCGTCGACGCGCACGCGGATTTCGTTCGATTTGGCCATGCGCCAGCTCGGCGGCCAGACGATCCCCCTCAATCACGCCGACCTGCAAACGGGACGCGGCGAACCCGTCTCGGACACCGCCAAGGTGTTGTCGCGCTACGTTGACGCCATCATGCTTCGCGCCAACAAGCACGAGACGCTGCTCGAATACGCAGAGAATGCCTCGATCCCGGTCATCAATGGCCTGACAGACTTATCGCACCCCTGTCAGGTGATTGCGGACATCATGACGTTCGAGGAAACGAAGGGAGACATCGCAGGCCAGAAGATCGCGTGGGTCGGTGATGGCAACAATGTTGCCGCCTCGTGGATGCACGCTGCCGTGCGCTTTGATTTCGAGCTGCGCCTGGCCTGCCCGCCGCAACTCAATCCAGAGGCGCGCGTTGTAGAATGGGCCAAGTCTCAGGGCGGTAGGATTCTACTGACTGACGAAGCCAACGAAGCCGTCGAGGGTGCGGATTGCGTCGTTACCGACACTTGGGTTTCGATGGGGCAGAGCGACGAGACTCGTCGCAAGCAGCTTCTCTCGCCATATGCCGTGGACGACAATTTGATGAAGCGCGCCGACAAGGGCGCCGTTTTCATGCATTGCCTTCCTGCCTATCGCGGGCTCGAAGTGTCGGCCAGCGTCATTGACGGCCCCCAATCGGTCGTTTTCGACGAGGCCGAGAACCGGCTGCACGCCCAGAAGGCCATTCTCGCGTGGTGCCTCGGCGTCTGAGGCGTTTGACGCCGTGCGGAATGGCGGCGCCCCTCGATAGCAGCGCCAAGCAACATCGAGGCAACTTGGCCTCGATAGACGAGGATTACCGATCGATGGCTGAGCGACCAGCGGAACCGTCGAGAACGGCGCGCAACGACAGCGCGGACGACATCGTGCTGCCGTTCGGCACCGTCAAATCACTTATTTCCGGTCGGATCGTGCGTCTTGGCCCCTCGGTCGACACAGTGCTCGATGCACACGACTATCCCGATCCGGTGCGTGAGACGCTCGGCGAGGCATTGGCGCTGACGGCCCTGCTTGCTCATCCGCTGAAACCCGGCGGCCGCTTGATCTTGCAGACCAAGACGGACGGGCCGTTGGGCTTTCTGGTCGTGCAATATGATGCGCCCGGCGCAATGCGCGGGTATGCCAGCTTCGATCGCGCGAAAGTCGAGACCCTCGTCACAACGGGCGAGGTCACACCCGGCAGCCTGCTCGGCGCGGGGCACATGGCCATGACCATCGATCCAGGCTCCAGCTTGCCGAGCCATCAGGGCATCGTCGCACTCGACGGAGAGTCGCTCACCGATGCCGCCCACACTTACTTCCGCCAATCGGAGCAGCTTCCGACATTCATTCGTCTCGCAGTTGCGCGGCAGATGATCGGCGGCGCGGCCAACAGCGCCTCGCCGTGGCGCTGGCGCGCCGGCGGACTGATCCTCCAGCATGTCCCACGCCTGGGCGGCGACCCGCGTCCGGACGAGACGCCTGAAGAGCGCGACGCGCGCCTGCATGGCGAGGACGACGACGACTGGCTGCGCGTGGCAACGCTGGCCGCAACCGTGGAAGCGCACGAGCTGATCGATCCCACCCTGTCGCCAGAGCGTCTGCTGCTTCGGCTCTTCCACGAGGAAGGCGTGCGTGTCGGCATCGAAACGCCTGTGGCCGCGCGTTGCAGGTGCTCCCGCGAGCGCATCGCAGGCTTTCTCGGCGGTTTCACCGCAGAGGAGCTTGCCGACATGCGCGAGGACGATGGCGCCGTGACCGTAACGTGCGAGTTCTGCTCGAAAAGGTACCGCTTCGAAACGGACGAGATTGCTTCGGAATAGGCGCGGTCAGTCGCTCTCTGGAATGATCTTGCCGGGGTTCAGGATGCCGAGCGGATCGAGGGCCTGCTTGATCGCGCGCATCGGCCCGAGTGCCGCTCCGTGCTCGGCGATCAGATACTTCTTTTTCCCCTGACCGACACCGTGCTCGCCGGTGCAGGTGCCGTCCATACGGACGGCGCGTTCGGAAAGCCGTCCGAGGAAATCCTCGATGGCCGCCATCTCCTTCGGATTGCTCGTGTCAACCATCGGCTGCGTGTGGAAGTTGCCGTCACCGACGTGCCCGACGATGCCGGCCGGGATGCCCATCGCCTTGATGTCGGCCTGAGTCTCCATAATGCACTCGGTGAGCCGTGAGATGGGCACGCAGACATCGGTGGCAATGGACTCGCGACCCGGATAAAGCGTCCGCATAGCCCAGTACGCCTCGTGTCGCGCCTTCCAAAGCCGCCGCCGATCCTCTTCTCGTTCGGCCCATTCGAATCCCGTGGCGCCCTCGGCAACAGCAATTTCCTTGAATCTTTCGATCTGCTCGTTGACGGCCGCTTCTGTTCCGTGGAACTCGAGGAACAGCATGGGACTCTCTTTCAGACCGAGCTTCGAGTGCTTGTTGAGCGCGGCCACCTGAATCTCGTCGATCAACTCCGAGCGTGCCAGCCCGAGATTGAGCTGGATCGCCTGGATAACGGAACTCACCGCGCCGTCGAGGGTCGTGAACCAGCAGACAGCCGATAGGATCTTCTCCGGAATGCCGTAAAGCCGAACCGTCAGCTCCGTCATGATTCCGAGTGTTCCTTCCGAGCCGACGAGCAATTTCGTCAGATCGTATCCGGCCGACGATTTTCGAGCGCGGCGCGCCGTGCGGATCACGCTTCCATCGGCCATGACCGCCGTCACGTTCAGGACGTTCTCGCGCATCGTCCCGTACCGCACTGCCGTCGTCCCCGACGCCCGCGTCGCCGCCATGCCGCCGATCGTGGCCTCCTCGGCGCCAGGATCGACTGGAAAGAAGAGGCCCATGTCACGCAGATAATCGTTCAGCTTTTTGCGCGAGACGCCTGCCTGCACAACGCAGTCGAGATCGCTTTCGTTGACGGCTATGATCTCGTCCATTCGCGAGAGATCAATAGATATGCCGCCTTGCGGCGCATTGAGATGTCCTTCCAACGACGTGCCCGCCCCGAACGCAATGATCGGTGCTCGGTGCTCGGCGGCGATCGTCACGATCGCCTGCACCTCCTCGGTCGAGATCGGCCACACCACGGCATCCGGTGGTTGGTTGGGAAGCCACGTCAACGTGTGCCCGTGTTGGCGGCGGATGGCGTCGCCCGTTTGCAGGCGTTCACCAAAGCGCTGCTGCAATATCGCAATTGCAGTCGCAGTACCGCCGCCATCGGCGCGCTGGATCTTGGCAGCCATGGGCGTAAAGCCTCCCGAATCGTGCATTTCTCTATAACATCCAGGCGAGCAGATGCGTGGCTCTTTGGCAACGCGAACCCGTTCTCGAGTTGTCCATCCCCCTCGGCAATAGCCTTTTTTTTAACGCATGGATAGGTTACCCGCCGGGCGATCATCCGGGGCATCGTCAGTAACTACGGGGAGTTCAACATGTACGGGAGGCTGCTTGCGCTGGCCCTCGCGCTTTTCGCGATGGCGCCGGCGTCAAATGCGTTCGCACAGGTCGAGGTGACATTAGCCGAATCGAAAGCCCGCAGGATCATCCGCGACGTCGACCGCATCGACGTGCGCACGATCCCGGGCAAGTTCAGCGGCATTCGCGTCTACGCCCTGGATGAATCATCGGTCGACATCTCGAAGATCGACGTGAATTATGCCGACGGCACCACGTTCACCGAAGACCGCGGCCGCCTGATCCGCCTCAACCCGACGGACGTGCGCACGCGCGTCATGGGTCCGAACGACGGTCGTGGCCGCGAAAAGTTTATCGACGAGATCGTCATTCATTACAAAACCGCGCCAGGCGAGCCGCGGCAGGCCGCCGTGCGCGTGACCGGAGTCACGAGCCGTTCGGGTTCCCGTGCCATTCGTCCGATCCACGTCGCTGCGGCAGGCAAGATCGATTCGACCCCGACCTCGTCAAGGCCGGTTACGGCATCGCCTGGATCGGTCACCGCCGGTGGCGATGTGCTGTTCGGTGTGCAGAATGTCGGCTTCACCGTCGATCGCGACGTCATCACCATCGGTCGTCAGTTCGGTAAGTTCGACAAAATACGCCTGCGCGTACTCGACAACGATCTCTACTTGAACGAAATGCGCGTCATCTACACGGACGGCGAGCCAGATGTGCTCGCGGTGTCGGCTAACGTGTCGGCCAACTCGCGCACCAAGTGGTTCGACTTGAAGGGTGATCGCTTCATCAAGGAAATCCGGCTGGTTTACAGAAGCCGCCCGGGATTCCGCGGGCAAGCGCGCGTCGAGGTCTATGGCGAATTCGCCGAAGGCTGGTACGGCAAACCAACGACCGCCGGCAACGGCGAGATCGTCAACGACAGCGAAGCGTTCAAATACGGCGCCAATCGCGGTTGGCTCTATCTCGGCGGCCAGCAACCGAAGTTTTTCTCGGTCCGAAAAGGCATTGGATACGAGACGGACGTCATATCGGTCGCGCGCAACTGGGGCTTCAACCGCATGCGCCTCGATGTCAAAGACCGCGCCATCACGTTGAACAAGCTCACCATCGTCTATGGCGACGGCACCACCGACTCGGTCCCCGTCGGCCAGAAGGTCGACGGAGGCAGCTCGTATGGACCGGTGCAGCTCAAGCGCAAGCCTGTTCGCGAGGTTCAGGTCAGCTATCGCTCACGCATCTTCGACAAGTCTGCGGTCGGCAAGGGCCACGCCTTCGTCGAGTTCTGGGCTCAATAAATCGGGTCGAAGAATATTTTTGAAAAGGGCGCCGGATCGGTGCCCTTTTCGCGTTTTACAGGAGCCACCTGATTGGCGAGCAACCCCGTTCGCGGTTCGATCGCAAAGCCTCGACGGAATTGCTCCGACTTCACTTAAGGTCCGTTTGAGGGGACAACATGCTCCGACGTAAGCTTCTTTCCAGCCTTGGGCTGGCCGCCGCATGCGCGGCTCTCTCACTACTGCCGGTCGAAAGCGCCAACGCGCAGCGTCGCGGGCCCGATCGCCATCCGTCTGGCACGTGGGAGTTGCTCGGGTCTCAAACCGTGAATTTCCTTGGCACCGACCGCGACGTAATTCGCGTCGGTCGCAAGGATGGGAAGTTTCGGGCAATCAAGCTGCGCGTCCAGGACAACGACATCGAACTGCTCGATCTCAAGATCATCTACGCCAACGGAGCGCCTGAAGACATTCGCGTCCGTCAGAAACTCGGCAAGAACAGTGAGACCCGCACGATCGACCTGAAGGGCAACACGCGCTTCATTCGCGAGATCCAGCTGGCCTACAAATCGCGCCCGAGCTTCCGTGGCCGCGCGACAGTGCAGGTCTACGGCCTCCACTGAGAAAGCCTGTGTTGGCCCGCCGAGAGCACGTTGTCGGCCAACTCACGATAAGCCTTCTCGCACGATCTGCATCCGATGCGGCACCACAACGACTGTGGTGTCGCTCGCAGGTCACCGCCGACCGTTTGCCGTCGCGCCTTCGTCGGGGAGCGCAAACTGCAACAACAGGTTGCGCTGCAAAAACCCATTGAAGTTGTCGTCGGAGATGACGGTCAACATGGTCTCGCCCGCCGAACCCCGATGCGCCGCGAGACCCTCCATATTGTCGATCTGACTCGTCAGGTCGGCTTCGAGCAGGATTTCGCCATCGAGTGTCGCGCCGGGCTTGATAGCCTCGGCAGCAACGCGTCGCAAACGCATCTTGACGCCTTCGCTCCAACGGAACCGCCGCTCAAGAATGATCAACGTTCCATCGGGCAGTGACACGGCATCGGTAATATCGAATTCGCCGTGATTGACGAGTGAGAGGCGATGCGGCATCGCCTTGATCCAGATCCAGCCCGTATGCAACGCGGTCGAGCCGGGATAGCGCTCTGAGAAAGCAACCACGCTTCCCTTGAACGGCCCGCCGCGCAAAACCGCCAGCGCCTCGAAGCCGCTGTTCTGTCTCATCTGCCGCCCTTCGCTCGGCAGCTTTAGGTATCGGACAGGCGGCATCAGTTCACCATCCTCGACCGGAAACACCCCAATTCGGTGATTCCGCTCGAACCCGACGAGCACACTCCCACGCGTCAGGTTGCCCGACAGGAGCGTCAGCGACTCGGCATCGAGATCGCGCTTGCGATCCAGCACACGGCCTCGCAGCGCACGCAACGGCCCGATGCGACCTTTGCTGATCCCGACGGGTTTGCCATCGCGGTAGTCGATCTGCGCCGACAACCAGGCACCCTCGTCGGATACCGCCATCATCCGTCGTCCGTCCGCTTCAATGGTAATGCCAGACCAGCCACCGAAGCCCGCATCGGGCGACGTCAGCACCAGACCACCACGATATTCTAGCTTTCCGAAGCGATGCTGGGCAGGCTGTGCCGATTGGAAGCTGGGAACCGGCCGTGCCTTGATCTCCAGCGCGCGCGCATTTGCGGAAACGGCATCGCGCGCCAAAGAGCTGCCAGCGAATGCAATGGCAGATATCGCGGCAACAGCCAATATGATCGATCTGATTGGCGTGCCCGCCCGCGGGCGCCGGCACGCAAAACCAACGAGGAAAGCTTTCAGGGCCGACCCCTATTGCGGTCTGCAATCCGGTTATCGTCCGCGTCGGCCACCCGACATGCCCCGCATCGTCGGCGCCTCCGCGGATTGCTCGTCGAATAGCTCCACGAGTTTGTCGGTCATTGCACCCGCCAGCTCGGATGGATCAGTGATCGTCACGGCCCGACGATAATAGCGCGTCACGTCATGGCCGATGCCGATCGCCAAAAGCTGCACAGGCGACTTCGTCTCGATCTCCTCGATGACTTGCCGAAGATGACGTTCGAGGTAGCAGCCCGAGTTCACGGACAATGTCGAATCATCTACCGGCGCGCCGTCGGAGATCATCATCAGAA
The DNA here is from genome assembly GCA_050187415.1 of Hyphomicrobiaceae bacterium. Classification (GTDB taxonomy): domain Bacteria; phylum Pseudomonadota; class Alphaproteobacteria; order Rhizobiales; family Hyphomicrobiaceae. The sequence goes on from JBFWXN010000008.1 coordinate 98,974, forward strand.
TGCGCCGCTGCTCAGGCCGGCCGAGGAGCCGATGATGAGCCCATGCCAATGCCTCGCCGTCGATATTTTCCTTGAGCAGACCTTCCCGCATCATCAAAGCGAGCGAACGCTTCGAGCGCCGCCAGGGCGCATCCGCCGTCTTGTAGATGATGTGGCGAAGATCGTTCAGCCGACCTGGGCCCGCAGGTTTTCCTGCGGCCAGCCACGCCTCCCGCGATTGACCGCCCTTCCAGGCTCGCGTCGTGAAACCGAGGATCTCGACCTTCACGCCGCAGCGCTCGAGGGTGCGCGCCAGAATGTCGGCGCAGCACGCCGCCACCATGATAGGCCGACCGCGCATCGAGCCCGAGTTATCGAGCAGAAGCGTGACAACGGTATCCTTGAAATTGGTGTCGTGCTCGCGCTTGAACGAAAGCGGATGCATGGGATCGATAATGATGCGCGGCAGTCGGGCGACGTCCAGAGCGCCTTCCTCGAGGTCGAACTCCCACGACCGGTTCTGCTGCGCAAGCAGCTTGCGCTGCAACTTGTTGGCCAGCCGTGAAACGGCGCTCGACAAGTTCCGCAATTCCTTGTCCAGGAAGGACCGCAAACGCTCGAGCTCGTCCGGCGTGGACAGATCCTCCGCCTCGATCTCCTCGTCGTTCGCCCGCGTGAAGATCTTGTAGCCGAACCGCTCGGGATCATCGAGCACCGAGGTATTCGGTCTCCATGGCTCGCGTGTCTCGGCCATGTCGTCGCCTTCGGAGTCGGCGTCGAAATCGTCTGTATCGCCATCCTCGGAGGCCTCGACAGTCTCGCCGTCCTCGCTCTCCGACGTCTGATCGTCCGACTCCTGCTCCTGATCGTCGCTGCCGTCCGAGCTGTCCTGTGCCTCCGAATCGCCCGCGTCCGGCTGTTGCTCCTCGTCGCTGTCGCCTTCCTCGCTTTCGCCGTCCGAACGCTCCTCGGTCAACTCCAGCGCGCGCAGCATGTCACGCATCATGCGCCCGAAGGCGGCCTGGTTGTCGACGACCTGATCGAGCTTCTCGAATGAAGGACCGGCCTTCTCCTCGATGAAATCGCGCCAGACCTCGACCAGTCCCCGCGTCGTTTCGGGCGCCTTGAGGCCCGTGAGGCGCTCGCGAACAAGCAACGCCAAGGCTTCGTCGATCGGCGCGTCCTGTCGTTCGGCGACGTCGGCGTAGCGACCGTGAGCGTACTGGTCCTCGAGCTTGGCCGTAAGATTCGTGGCCATACCCGGCATGCGCATGGCACCCAACGCCTCGACGCGCGCGCGCTCCGCCGCCTCGAACACCGAGCGGGCCGGTCCGGCGGCAGGCGCGAGGCGGTTGTGCAGTTTCTTGTCGTGGCGCGCCGCCGTCAGCGAAAGGCTATCCGCCCAGCCCCTTATGACCGCGATTTCTTTCGCAGACGGCACACGGGACGGCTCCGGCAACTGGATATGATTGCCGTCGAGCTCTGGCTTGCCCGGCGCGAACGAAACCTGCATCTCCTTGTCGCCAGCAATCGCGCGCGAGGCAAGTCCCAGCACCCGCTTGAACGGTTCGGCGGGCGATTCCTTGTTCTTCTTGGGTGGCTGGGCCATCAAGTCTCATCCCGGGCCTTGTGCCCGGCATCGATCGAGCCAGGGGCACCATGTCTGTCGTCTTGCCCCCCACCACGCGGTGTCGCAAGCGCGACGACCGCCGGTGCCGGACATGATCCCGGGGCTCGCCCCGGGACGGAAGAATTGTCAGCTTAGGGCTACGTTGGCGGCCGACTCCGGCAACTCCTCGCCAAAGCAGCGCTGATAGAACTCAGCCACCAATGGCCGTTCGAGCTCGTCGCACTTGTTGAGGAAGGTCATTCGAAACGCGAAGCCGACCGACCCGAATATCTCGGAATTTTCCGCCCAGGTCAGCACTGTCCGCGGGCTCATCACGGTCGACAGGTCGCCGTTGATGAATGCCGAGCGCGTCAGGTCCGCAACGCGCACCATGTTGTTGACGACCTTCTTCTTTGCGTCGCTCTTCGCAAAAGCTTTGGCCTTCGAAAGTATGATACCGACTTCTTCATCGTGCGGCAGATAGTTCAGCGTCACCACGATCGACCACCGGTCCATCTGCCCCTGGTTGATCTGCTGCGTGCCGTGATAGAGGCCGGACGTATCGCCGAGACCGATGGTGTTGGTCGTCGAAAACAGCCTGAACGCCGGATGTGGGCGTATCACCTTCGACTGGTCGAGCAGCGTCAGCTTACCCGATACCTCGAGGATGCGCTGGATCACGAACATCACGTCCGGCCGGCCCGCATCGTACTCGTCGAAGCACAGCGCCACGTTGTTTTGCAGCGCCCAGGGCAGAATTCCCTCGCGGAACTCCGTCACCTGCTTGCCATCCTTCAGCACGATCGCATCCTTGCCGATGAGATCGATGCGTGACACATGGCTGTCAAGGTTGATCCGCACACACGGCCAATTGAGACGCGCCGCCACCTGCTCGATGTGCGTCGACTTTCCGGTGCCGTGATACCCCTGCACCATCACTCGGCGGTTGTGCTTGAATCCAGCCAGAATGGCGAGCGTCACCTCTTGATTGAACAGATAGTCAGGATCGAAATCCGGCACATGGGGCGTGGCCTCGGAATAGGCGGGAACCTGGAGGTCGGAATCGATGCCAAAGACCTCCCGCACGGAAATCATTTTGTCTGGCATGCCGGAGACCCCGGCCTCAGCTTGGGCGCGCATTGCGTGATTAGTCCCGATCATTGTTTACGTTCTGGGCGAGCATGGCACGCAGCCGGTGCCGGCGCCAAGAACCGAAGACAAGGTTAGAGAAGGGGTCAAACGAGTCCCGCTTGCTTCAGATAATTATAGGCCTGGATGATCTCGCGCAACTTGTCTTCGGAACCACGGTCGCCTCCATTGGCGTCAGGGTGATGCCGTTTCACGAGTTCCTTGAACCGGGCCTTGATGTCATCCTTGCCGGCTGTTTCCGGCAGATGCAACGTATCAAGTGCTTTTCTTTCTAACGCCTTGATCGGACGTCGCGTTTCAGACCGCAAGGGGCGCTCTGCAAGGCTAGGATCATCGTCTATGATCTCGTGCGCGTCCAAGCCACTGAAGCGGGCGTAGCGATGCCCTCTCCGCTCGCCCTTCTGACCGGTGCCGGGTGGAGCGCCATTCCCGCCCATCCGCCAAGTTGGCCGGTGCCCCGTGGCCGAACTCTTCTGAAACTGCTCGACCTCGGCGTTGCTCATACCTTCAAAATAGTTGTAGCTCGCGTTGAATTGCCGCACGTGATCCATGCAGAAGCGATAGTAGCCCTCCTGCCCGCGACCGCGCGGAGCCCGGTGCGTGCCTGCATTCGCACAACCTTTCCATTGGCACGTCTCGACGCGCGGCGCAGCCCTAGGCTCGTCGTCGCGCGCGATACGGAGGCTGTCGAAATATTTCGATTCGAGCTTCATGCCGCTGAGTATGATCCGACTTGGGGCCACCAGACAAGAATGCGAAGGCTGTTCGCGACACGACGTTGCAGCCGGGCATCGAGCTCGTTGCACGTGTCCGGCGTGCTGTGACTTCACTCCCGGTTCGCTTATTCTGACAGAAAGTAGCAAGGACTTTGTCAATGACCGTCGAGCAGAACATTCGCGAGGCTTTGATGATAGCACTCGAGCCCACGCGGCTCGACGTCGTCAATGAATCGCATCTGCATTCCGGCCACGCAGGTTCGCCCGGCACCGGGGAGAGTCACTTCCGGGTGCTTGTCGTATCACCACGTTTTACCGGCCGAAGTCGCCTCGATCGCCATCGCCTCGTCAATGAGGCCCTGGGCGACCTTCTTCGAAATAGGGTCCACGCGCTGGCAATCAAGGCATTCGCCCCGGGAGAGCCCCTCCACTAGCCACACGGATCACGGTGGAAAGGATCACAATGTCGAACGATCGTTTGGATGCCATTGCGCAGCGTCTCGGCGCTGCCCGACGACAAGGCGCACGGATTTCGCTTGATGATGCACCAGCCGACTACAACGAAGCTTTTTCTATTCAGGATCGGATAACGGCGAGCCTGGGCGAGCCGACGGTCGGTTGGAAGGTGAACGAGCTTCTTGATGGCAGAGTCACGTTCGCGCCGATCTTCGCGGGTGGCGTTGTCCCCGCCCACAGCACGTGGAATGTGCTAGGGCACGAGCCGGCCGGGATCGAGCTCGAGCTTGCCTTTCGCATGGGCGCCGACGTAGCTGGCCACGCCTCAACGGCCGAACTCCTCGATTCAGTCGCCTCGGCGCACGTTGTTTTCGAGCTTTGCCAAAGCCGCCTCGAGAGGCCCGAAACTGTGGCGCGCCACGTCGCCCTTGCAGATTTCATCTCGAATCACGGCATCATCGTCGGAAGCGAGGTCGCCGGGTGGCGCGACAAGGATCTGAAGGGCGTGCCGGGTCGCTTGTTTGTCGACGGCAATCTTCATATCGCAGGAAAGAGCAACGACCCTCTTCGAGCACTCGCGGTGTTGCCACGGGCTCTGGCCGAGCACGGCAAGGCCCTGAGGGTGGGCCATATCGTCATCACCGGCAGCCTCATTGGCATGAACTGGTTGGCAGGGCGCCGCACAATCCGGGGCGAAATTGACGGGTGCGGTAGCGTCGAGGCCACCGTCGCCGCTGCCGGCTGATCACAAGGAAAAGCCGGCCCACCCGAGGTGAGCCGGCTCCTGAGCGTCATTCGCTCGGCTTACTGCCGCGGTGCGGGGCCTTCGGCCTGCGGAGCGTCTGCGCCCGGCGCGGCATCCGGACCCTGACCCGGCTCGATCGGCGCGCCTTCCTGCTGCTCAGGCGCCGCCTGCTCTGCGGGCTGGGCCTGCACCGTCGCTTCCGCCGACTTTAGTTCGACCTGCGGCTCCACTTCCGCAACGGGGGCGGCTTCCTGCTTCTCGATCACAACCGGGCGGTGACCGTAGCTGTGGCCGTAGCTGTAGCTAGGGGCGTAGCCGTAGGTGTAGGTCGGAACATGCCGGTACGTGCTGTGGCCGTAGCTGCGAACAGGTGCATAGCCGTAGCTATTGTGACCGTAGCTGTTGTGGCCGTAGCTGCGAACGTGGCTGTGGCCGTAACCCGAGGAGCGATAGCTGTGACCGTGGCTGTAGCCGTGGCCGGTGTGGCCGTAGGAGCGATAACCGGCCTCGGCGGCGGTGGCTGAAGCAAGGCCAAGAGCGAGGACGATGGCGACGATGGCTTTCATGACACTGGATCCTTTTGAGTATTTGGCTGAGCAGTCACGGATGAGGGGTCTTTCAGGTCCGCCGCAGTGATCCGTGCTTCATGACCCAGGTTATAAAACATCGTTCAGATAAACGCAATAAGAAACAGACCGTCTCGTTATAACAAAGTTGTGAGGTCGATGGGCGTTCTCCGCGAGCAACCGAATTCAACCGGCTTTGCTGCGGGTCTCGACCTCCGGAAGGCGCCGCACGCGGACGCCCGTCACGCGATTGCGTTGCTTGCGGACAACCTCGAAACGATAGCCATGGAAGGTGAAAGCCTGGCCCACCTCGGGGATCATCTGGGCCTCGTGCATAATGAGGCCGGCAATCGTCGTTGCAGCTTCGTCGGGCAGATCCCAAACCATCGCCCGGTTCAGGTCCCTGATCGGCATCGTACCTTCGACGCTCACCGACCCATCTGCCAGCGGTCTGATTTGGGTCTCCGTGTCGTGCTCGTCCGAGATCTGGCCGACGATCTCCTCGATGATGTCCTCGAGTGTCACGAGGCCTTGTACTTCGCCGTATTCGTCCACGACGAGAGCGAGCTGGGTCTTCCGCGCCAGGAACTGGCCGAGCTGCTCCTTGAGGGTCGACGTATCGGGAACGAACCACGGTGGCGTCAAAATCGTGGCCACATCGACCCTGACGGGCTGCCAGTCGGCGCGCGCCAGCGCGGCCAGGAGGTCCTTGGTGTGCAGCACGCCGATGAAGTTGTCGGGGCGTTCACGCCACACCGGCATTCGGGAATATTGGCCCGCAAGCACCTGATCGATGATCGTAGATGGGGCCTCATCCGCGTTGATGGTGTCCATCTTCGTTCGGTGCACCATGACATCGAGAATCTGTAGTTCCCGGAGATCAAGGATCGCACCCAGCATATCGGCGTCGGCCTTGGCCACGGCACCGCCTTGCTCGCCGAGCGCAATGCTGCCTCTCAGCTCTTCGTGCGCCGCCAGAATATCCGCCTGATCGTCCCTCTGCGTGGGCGTGGCTTTGAGTACCAGCTTGACGACCGCATGTACGGCGCCGCTGAACGGCCGCAGAAGCGTGATCAGCACGCGCATCGCCGGGGCCACCGCCAACGCCATGCGGTCGGAATACGCCAGAGCATACGTCTTCGGCAGCACTTCCGAGAAGATGACCACGACCACCGTCATGGCAACCGTCGCATAGGCGACGCCCACATCACCGAACCAATTGATGAGCAGACTGGTCGCCAGCGCTGAGGCGAGAATATTGACGAGGTTGTTGCCGATCAGAACCGTGCCGATGATTCGCTCCGGCGAGGCGAGCAGTTTATTCACCAGCTTGGCTCGAGCACTGCCCTCTTGCTCGAGCGCCAGCATCCTGGCCCGCGAGACGGCGGTCAGGGCGGTCTCGCTGCCGCTGAAGAAGGCGGACAGCACCAGCAGCACGCCAACGGCCAATAACATCCAAACGTCGAGCGACATGGTTCCTACCGGCGGCCTCAAGGCCGCGCTGCTCAATTGAAGGGTCCCCGCGTCCCGGGACCTCAGGAAAACATCGACGTCAAGCGTCGCGGGCGGCGGCGACCTCGCGTTCCATGAACGCGGCGAGCCGTTCCTGCTCGACCTCGCGCGTGATGAAGGCGCTGCCAATCCCGCGGACCAGAATGAATGTCAGTCGTCCTTGCCGGACCTTCTTGTCCTGGGCCATCAGACGTAGAAGCTCGGCGGACGTGGGCTTGTCGGGGCCGGGAATGTCGCAGACACGCGTCGGCAGTCCGACGCCATCGAGGTGTCGCGCAACGGCATCCGCCGTGCCGTGTGGCGCGAGGCCTTCTTCCTCCGAGAATCGAAAAGCCTGCGCCATCCCGATGGACACGGCCTCGCCATGCAGCAGCCTGTCCGAATAACCCGCCCAAGCCTCGAGCGCGTGTCCGAACGTATGCCCGAGATTGAGCAGCATCCTGTCACCGGTTTCGGTCTCGTCGCGTGCGACGATGTCGGCCTTGGCGACCACCGAGCGGCGCACGGCCTCGCTCAGCACCGACACGTCGTTGCCGAACAAGCTGCGGTTATGCGCTTCCAGCCAGTCGTAGAACGGCCGATCGCCTAGCAATCCGTACTTTACGACCTCGGCGTAGCCTGCACGAAGTTCTCGGGCCGGAAGCGTGGAGAGCACGTCTGTATCCGCGAGCACGAGCGACGGCTGATGGAAGGCACCGATCAGGTTCTTGCCGAGCCGGCTGTTGACCGCTGTCTTGCCGCCGACCGAACTGTCGACTTGCGCCAGCAGGCTTGTCGGGATCTGCACATAGCGAACGCCGCGACGGATCACGCTGGCCGCAAACCCGGCAAGGTCGCCGATGACTCCCCCGCCGAGGGCAATCACGAGGTCCGATCGCTCCAGGCCCATGGCAAGGAGAGCATCCGTGACCTCGGCTAGTTGTCCCATGTTCTTGGTCGCCTCGCCCGGCTCGACCACGATCGTGCCGGCGTGCCGGCCTTCGGCGGCCAAAGCCGCTTCGAGAGGCGCAAGATGTCGGGCCGCGACATTGGTATCGGTGACAATTCCACAGCGCGCCCCGCCCAACCGTTCGGCGATCAATCCAACGGCCTGCTGCAGGAGACCGGGCCCGATCAGCACGTCGTAACGCCGCTCAGCCAACTCCACGGTGACTTTGGCCGGGAGAACGGGCACGGCAGAAAGGCGACTGGAAGGTTCGGGATCGTTCACCGTCAATACCTCAGCAATTCTCGCCGCAAAGTCGCGCCTCGCTCGCAACATTAGCCCTGGCCGAAGCGCGCCGGCGATATGCGGCCTTTTCAGCGTTCCCGATCGGTCGGACCGACCAAAGGCGGATACTCCGCCAACATAGCCAGAATTTCGTCGACAATCACCTCGTGCGGCACGTCGCGGCTTTCGATCACCAGATCCGCCTCGGCATAAACGGGATAGCGCGCTTGCATCAGCCCGCGCATGACGGCTTCGGGGTCATCCACTTTGAGGAGAGGCCGGTTGTCGCGCTTCATCACGCGCCGCATCAACACGGGCAGATCAGCCTTCAGCCACAGCGCAATGCCCGCGGCCCGGACAGCCGCCCGCGTCTCGGGGTTCATGTAGGCGCCGCCGCCGGTCGCCAGCACTTGCGGGCCGTTCTGCAGCAGGCGTTTGATCACCCGCCGTTCGCCGTCACGAAACGAGGCTTCGCCGTGATCGGCAAAGATCTCGGGGATGGTCTTCTGGGCCGCCCGCTCGATCTCGTCATCCGCATCGACAAATGGAATATCCAGCCGATTTGCAAGCCGCCGCCCGACCGACGACTTCCCGCAACCCATGAGGCCGACCATCACCAAGGACCTAGCCCCGAGCCGGCGCTTGATCGCGGACACGTGCATCACATGGCCTGCCGTACTGCGGCGGTTGGCTTGTGGATTGCGCGAACCCAAACGCAAATCATTGTTATCATAAAGAATTTCATGCTCCAAAGTGGGCCCGCACGGGATCTCCGAGGAGCCGCCCGAGTGCAGCGGCTTGGCTTCTCGCCGTCGAGGTCATAATGGAGACAACTTGGCTCATCACCAATTAGGGGTCCGTAGGATCGACTGATGCCAAGCTTGTTCCGCTTCGTTTTCGTCGTAGGCCTCCTGTTCGCTGTGACGACAGGGGGGCTCTATGCGCTTGCCGCACTCTTCGAGCCTGAGCCGAAGGAAGTATCGCAGACGGTGCACGGCGTAAAGATTCGCAAATAGGCCGCGAGGCCGTCAGGCACGCGATCCGGCCGATGGGGATGAATTGCCATGTTGCGCCTGTCTGCCGCTGTGGGCCTGTGCCTCGCGCTTTTGATCGCTGATGGCACGGTCCGAGCCGACGATGGCTGGAACCCATTCAAGGAGCGCGACCAAGCGCGTCGAGCTGAGCGGGCGACCGCCGCGCGCGAGCAGGAGCTTCAGCAGGCTCCGACCTTGCCACCAATGAACGGGGTGGCATGGCGGCCATGGCTCGAGGACGGTACGCGCGCCGACAGCCCGACATACCGCTATGGTGATCGGCCCGCCCCGAACTATTCGGACGAGCCACCTGCGCCATGGCAGGACGCAGCATCCGACGAGCGCCGACCGCCAGCCTCGGGCGCCCCTTCCGAGAGTGTCCAACGAGTCGAGCTTCAGGCACTGCCCCCGATCGCTGGAGCGGTGCCCGCGGACACGTCTGGCGTCGACGGCCCAGCCCTGGCTCCGACAGTCTGGCAGGGTGTCGACGGTGCGAGTATCGGCCAATTGCTCGCCCCACTTGCACTCCCGCCGCGGTCTGGAGCATTGGCGGACCTGTGGCGCCGGCTCCTGTCGTCGAGCGGTCCGCCCGCGAGCGCCAGCGGCGCCGGGGCAACAACCAGCTTTGACGCCGTTCGGATTGAAGCATTGTATCGCTCGGGCCTCATGGCCGAGTTGCGGAAAGTCATCGACGCCCGACCACCCGAAGCCGCCCATCCCATCGAAAACCTGCTCATTGCCCGCACGCGTATCGGGCTGGGCCAGCGCGAGATAGGCTGCTCGGCGATCAAGGGCCTGCAACCGGCGCAAGCGTCATTACCCAAACCAGCACGGCACGACTTCCTGCTGCTGGCGTCCCTCTGCGGCACCGGAGAGGGTGATGCCAGCAAGGCCGGCCTGGCCGCCGAGCTGTTGCGCGCAGAGGGCGTGTCGGACGTTCTGGCTCTCGCGAGCCTCGACGCTCTTGCCTCGGGCAACACTGCATCGTTCGAGGTGCCCAATACGAAATCGGTCTCGCTGCTCGACTACCGGTTCCTGGAGCTGGTCAAAGCCGATCCAGTGCTATCAGGCGCCGAGCCCACCCTGCTCGCCACCATCGCGACCAGCGGGAGAAGCGTGCCGGATCGCATTCTCGCGGCTGAAGCCGCTCTCTCCCTGCATGCGATCCCGCCCGACGACCTCGCCGCCGCGTATCGCTCCGCCAAGTTCTCCGAATCGGCGCTCGCGCAACCCTTCGCCGAGCGACAGGTCCCAGCGCTGCAACGCGCACTGCTCTTCCAGGCTTTCGAGGCCGGGCGGACACCCAACAACAAGGCGCGTTTCATCCGTGCGCTGCTTGACGAGATCCGTCGCTCCAATGGCCCCTACCGTCAGGCTGCCGCAATGCTGGCCCGGGCTCTGCCGGATCTGCACCCGTCACCCGACCTCGCATGGTTCTCCGAGACCGCCATCGAAATCAGCCTGGCCGGCCATCGCACCGCTGCGCTTCGCGATTGGGCATCGGTCGCGAGCCGTGCTCGACCCGGTCGCTTCGACGATTGGCTGGCGCTGGCCGACATCGTCTCGACGGACTGGCAGGGACGTCGGGGCGAATATCTGCAAGCCGTGGAGCGCCGCGCCGTGAGCGGTGATCTCACATCCGAGCTGATGCACCGGCTGGTCACCGTCCTCGATGCGCTCGACTATCAGATCCCCATACCTCTTTGGGAGGCCGCAAGCCGCTCGCCTCAACCGACCACCGGCTTCTTGCCGGAAACCGGTGTGCTGAGCCAGCTCCAGAAAGCCGCGCAACAGCGTGAACAAGCCAAGGTGGTGTTGCTTGCGATGCGTGCGCTGGGCCCGGACAGCGGCGAGACAGCGCATATGATCACGCTCGGTGACACGATCCGGGCTCTGAAACGCGTCGGGCTTGAAAACGAAGCCCGCAAGCTGGGGCTCGAAGCCGTCTATATGGCTTGGCCTCGCACCCGCATCGACTGAGGGAGCCCCCATGCCGAAGGCGTTGACGGCTACGGCCTCCGATCCGATCGAAGCCTTCCTTGAAATGATGGCCGCCGAGCGCGGTGCCGCGCCGAACACCCTCGCCGCCTACCGCCGCGACCTCGCGGATTTCGATCAGTTCCTGGCGCGGACCGGAATAGACCTTGCCGACGCTCGTCCACGCGATCTGGCGAACTACCTGAAATCCATGGCCGGTGAGGGCCTTGCCGCAGCCTCGCGGGCGCGTCGCCTATCCTCGGTACGACAATTCTATCGCTTCCTTGTCTCCGAAGGCCACGTCTCGGACGATCCAACCACGGGTTTCGCAGGCCCGCGGCGCGAACGGCCACTGCCGAAAATCGTGTCTGTGGGCGAGGTCGAACTCCTGCTCGACACAGCCTCGAGGCGAATCGAAGGGCAAAGCGGTCGGGACCGGTTTCGCGCGCTGCGCCTCAAGGCCCTGCTCGAGATCCTTTATGCGACGGGCATGCGTGTTTCCGAGTTGGTAGAGCTGCCCCGCAGCGTTCTGAACGGCGACGAGCGCATCCTTACGATCCGGGGCAAGGGCGGGCGCGAGCGGCTGGTACCGCTCAATCCGGCCGCCCGCGAGGCTCTGTCGCGCTATCTTGCGATCGGGGCCGACGGCGAGCATGACCTCTCGCCGATGCTCAGGACACGTTATCTTTTCCCCTCGCGCGGTGCCGAAGGCCATCTCACCCGGCAACGGCTGGCCCAAGAGCTGAAGCAACTCGCAACCGAGGCCGGCATCGCCGCTGAGCGGGTCTCTCCCCACGTCCTGCGGCACGCCTTCGCCAGCCACCTTCTCGATCGCGGAGCAGACCTGCGTGCGGTCCAACAACTCCTTGGACATGCCGACATTTCCACGACCCAGATCTACACGCATGTGCTGGAAGAACGACTTCGCCAGCTCGTACGCGAGCACCATCCACTCGCCAAAGCCCGCCTTGACGATGGTTGATGCAACCGGGAGAACGTCGCGCAGCCCTTGACGAGACCCCCTGTCGTCGTGAATGTCCGGCGAAATCCAAGGGATAGTCGAAAGCCCCTTCCCGATGCGCACATACATCGAATTCGAGAAGCCCATCGCCGAGCTCGAGGCCAAGGTCGCCGAGCTCCGCTCGCTCTCGGAGGACGGCGGAAACGTCTCGCTCGAAGAGGACATTGGTCGCCTCGAGCAGAAGGCGAACCAACTCCTCGCCGACACCTACGCCAAGCTCAATCCTTGGCAGAAGACGATGGTCGCGCGTCATGCGGAACGTCCGCACTGCCTCGACTACGTCAGCGGGCTGATCGAGGATTTCACGATCCTGGCGGGCGATCGCTATTACGCGGAGGATGCCGCCGTCGTGGGCGGCATGGGCATGTTCCGTGGTCGCAGCGTGATGGTCATCGGCCAGGAGAAGGGACACGACACCGAAAGCCGGATCAGGCACAACTTCGGCATGGCGCGCCCCGAGGGTTACCGGAAGGCCGTCCGCCTGATGGAAATGGCCGAGCGCTTCAACCTCGCGGTCATCACTTTGGTCGATACCGCCGGCGCTTATCCTGGCGTCGGTGCCGAGGAGCGCGGTCAGGCCGAGGCTATCGCCCGCTCCATCGATTGCTGCCTGTCACTTGGCGTTCCAATCGTAACGATCGTGATCGGCGAGGGCGGTTCGGGCGGGGCCATCGCCATCGCGACGGCCAATCGGATCCTGATGCTGGAGCACTCCATATATACTGTCGCTTCACCCGAGGCTGCGGCCGCCATCCTGTGGCGCGACAAGGGCAAGGCGATCGACGCCGCGACATCCATGCGCATCACGGCCCAGGACCTGATCTCCCTCGGCGTCATCGACGAGATCATCCCGGAACCGGTCGGCGGCGCGCACCGCGACAAGGCCGAGACCATCTCACGCGCCGGAGACGCCATCCAGCGAGCACTCGAGTCGATGGAAGGTCTCTCACCCGACGACTTGCGGGCCCAGCGCGCAGAACGGTTCATGCAGATGGGCAGAGGCCTGTAGTCCGAGCCGTCGCCCGAATTCTGCAACCCGAGCTGCCCTCGGCGCGAACAACCCATAGGCTCGGGCTCAATGGGCTTTCCCCGGAGCCCCTTCGTCGCTACATAGCGCCATTGAACCTCCAAGCCGCATCGGGTGCCATGGTCCTTGTTCTCGACACCAAACCCGCGGGAGCTGTTCAGAACGCTCCAGCGACGCTGCCGACTCTGGCCGGCCGAAACGCTGAGTGCCTACGCTCCGCCTTGAATGAAATCGGTGTCCCGGACAAGCAGTTGCGCATGCGCGTCGAGCAGCTCTGGAGCTGGCTCTACGTGCGCGGCATTACCTCGTTCGACCTCATGACGGACGTTGCCAAGGATTTACGGCGACGCTTGTCTGAGAATTACACGCTCGACCGCCCCGAAATCGTCTCCGAGCAGATTTCCGCCGACGGCACGCGCAAGTGGCTGCTGAGGCTCCCGCGCCGCGGTCACGAGGCTGCCGCTCCCGAGGTCGAAACGGTCTACATCCCCGAATTCGATCGCGGTACGCTATGTATTTCGAGCCAAGTGGGGTGCACGCTCAATTGCTCGTTCTGCCATACGGGCACGCAGAACCTGGTGCGCAATCTCGAACCCGAGGAGATCGTCTCCCAGATCCTGGTCGCCCGTGACCGTATCGGCGACTGGCCCGGCGCCGCGCCACCCGATGACGGCGGCAGGCTGCCGCTTGCCGAGCGGAAAATCACCAACATCGTGCTCATGGGCATGGGCGAGCCGCTGTACAACTTCGAGAGCGTTCGCGCCGCGATCGAGGTCGCAGCCGACGGAGACGGGTTGGCTTTTTCGAAGCGTCGCATCACGTTGTCCACGTCGGGCGTCGTGCCCGAGATCCGGCGCTGGGGTCTCGAGGCGGGAACGATGCTGGCCATCTCGCTGCATGCCGTCACTGACGAGCTTCGCAACGAACTCGTGCCCATCAATCGCAAGTATCCGATCGCCACGCTGCTCGAGGCCTGTCGGGAGTATCCGGGCCTGTCGAACGCGCGTCGGATCACATTCGAATACGTCATGCTGAAAGGCGTCAACGACAGTCTCGCCGACGCTCGCGCGCTGGTGCGCCTCCTCGCCGGCATTCCGGCCAAGATCAATCTCATCCCGTTCAATCCATGGCCCGGAACGCGATACGAGTGCTCGGACTGGGGGCAGATCGAGCGCTTCGCGGATGTCGTCAATCGTGCCGGCTACGCGAGCCCCGTCCGCACTCCGCGCGGACGGGATATCCTCGCTGCCTGCGGCCAGCTCAAGTCGGAAAGCCATAAGCTGCGCGCCAGTCAGCGCGAAGGGCAAGTGGCCAAGTCCGAACCGAGCGGCTCGTCGTGATCACCCGCGCGCTTGGCCGACTGATCATGGTGCCGCTTGGACTGATCCTCGGTGCCGCCGTAGCTGCAAGTTTGCTCGTGACCCTGGGCCTCGAGGTGACCACGCACACCCTCGCGGCCCGGCCGGACGAATTCTCGAAGCTTGAAGTCCTGCTGGACATGGGCTTCGGCGTCATCACGCTCGCCGCCGCCTCGAGCGTGCTGCCATCGCTCCTATGGGCGCTGATGGGTGAGATCGCGCGCATCCGCTCGGCGCTCTACTATACCGTCGGTGGCGGGATTTCGGTGGCCTTGCTTCCGTTCGTTGTCGGCCTCGGAACCAATGACACTCCGATTGCCGCCGTCCCTCCGCGCGTGTGGACGGTGCTTGCCACGGCTGGCTTCGCAGGTGGCTTCGTCTACTGGCTCATCGCCGGCCGGCGCGCCTGAGGCGCTTCCTCGTCTTCCTGCCGAAGCCTGGCCGCCAACCTCCGTCGGCTTTACCAGCACGCCGGCTCGAGCCTTGAGAACACGCACTCCGGCGGCTAGCTTCGGGCGCAAGACACTGCAGTCGGCGCTACTGCTCTTGGCGTCCAGACCACGAGGCGACGATGCTCGTACGGCTGCTCAGCATGGCGTTGGCGTTCGCCGTGGCGTGCTTCGCCGCGGCAGTCACGATGGTGCTGTTCGCATTCACGCCCAGCGAGATCATGGGCCTCCCCCCCGACGTGCGGGCCGATCGGTTGGGCAAAGCCATGGAGCTCGCCTCGTATGTTGCCGCCCAGGTGGCGCTGTTCTCGGCGCCGTTTGCCGTTGTCCTCATTGCGATGGGCGAGATTTTGGGCATGCGCAGCCTGGGCTACTACGCCCTGGTCGGACTAATGGTCGCCGGGCTCGGCTTTTACGCCCAGCGGACGACCGAGCTGATCGGCCAACCGACAATTGCCAACAATTACGCCCTTAGCGCGTTCCTCGTCTCGGGGTTCGTCGGCGGCCTTCTGTACTGGATGATCGCGGGCCGCTCCGCCGGCCGGCGCGCCCGCGTTGGGCGATCGCTACGCACCAGGACTGACCGCTCGTGACCGCATGCGGGACATTCGACCGCTTGCGATTGCTGCACTGCACAATTCGTGTTAGCTTGCGTCCCCATCACGTCAGCGTAGTCGGCAGGAGCGGCGGAATGAACCCATTCGAGTTGCAAGCGCAGTTTGCGCGGCAATGGCTGGATCTCGTCCAGACCATGACCAAGACCGCGGTAAACGCCTGCGCCAGCATGAATGAGCAGACCGCCGGGCTTTGGCGCCGATCGATGCCGTGGACGGCGACCGCCGCGCCCTACCAAGCCGCGCCGTTCCCGTTTCCTTGGCTGTCCGGCGCGGCGCCTTTCGGCATGCCCACACCCACAATGCCCTTCGCTGCGACCAATTCGTGGAAAGCCAATCCGTTCGCTCCCTGGCTCTCCATGCTGACGGGCAACACCACAGGTTTTCCGGGGATGCCTGGAATGTCTGCCTTTCCGGTGATCCCGATGATGCCATTTGCTCCGGCAATGCCACAAATGTGGATGCCTTGGGCGTCTATGCCGGCACTGACCGCGCCCCCGTGGACGGGGCTCTTTGGTACCCCGCAGCGCGACCCCGGCGCCGAATTTATCGAGCAGATGGCCACCAATTATCGTACCGCCAGCGGCTATGCCGTCGCCGCCGTCATCGGGCCTTTGAACGCGGCACTCGATCCCCGAACATATGGCGAGCCATGGTGGCAGAAGCTGGAGAAGACGAAAAAGCTCAACTAGCGCGACGCGGCATTCAACTTGGCCGTCGACGAAAATGAAATCGGGCCCGGCTTGATCGCCGGGCCCTTTCATTTGTCCGATAACGTGGTGACGTGCAATAAAGCGTGAATGGCCGCTGGCCCGAAGGCAGCGCCCTTAGAGCGATGCGCCGATAACCAGCGTCCAGAACGTCTTGAACTCGCTCTTCGGCTCCTGCACGAGGGCAATACCCATGTGCTCGGCATCGCTGAGCAGGAGATTCTTGTTGTGCCCTGGGCTGTCCCTCCAACCCTTCAGCACTTCCTCGAAGTTGACCTGACCCGTGCCTACGTTTTCCGCTGCAAGCTTGGCGTTGTAGCCGGTTCGCTTTACGCGATCCCAGGGGTTCGAACCGTCTGAGCCGAAGTGCGAAATCCTGTCCCACTTCGCGAGATCACGCGAGTGGGCTTTGGCGGCGGCGGTCAGCGCCGCGTTGAGCTGCAACGGCCTCAGCCCCTTCTGCTTGCGATAGGCATTGATCTGCTTT
>JBFWXN010000009.1:0-108998 GCA_050187415.1 Hyphomicrobiaceae bacterium
ACCGCCAGACCTTGAGGGCGCGCTCGTCGTCCCGCATCAGGTAGGCGTTGAGGACTTCCTTGAGGTTCACGGTCGCGAGCTCGGTCATGTGCCTGAGGCCGAGCATCAGCGATTGCGGTCGTGATTCATTCGCAATCACCAGCGCCCGTTTGGCGACGTTCTTCGCCAGGTCGCCAATCCGCTCGAGATCGCCGGCGATCTTCAACGTGGAGACGATGGTCCTGAGGTCCTGCGCCATCGGCTGCCGGCGCGCGATCATGCTGATCGCCAGTTCCTCGATGTCCCTCTGCAACTGGTCGATCGCGCGGTCGCTGGCGATGGCCTCCGACGCCAGGCGTGGATCGCGCCGCTCGAGCGCGGCAAAGCCATTGCCCAGGAGCTGCTCCACAAGGCCGCCCATCTGGCTCACCTTCTGGTCGAGCTGCATCAGCTCCGACTCGTACGATTTGACGGTATGCTCCATGTGGTTGCCTCTCTGCCGCGGGTGAAATCCGATCGTCGGGCCGCCATCCGACTTCTAGTCAGATGTGACAACCAAAATAAGACAGATCAACATGCTGTAATATATGTGTTATTTTCGATCGTAGATCGGCAGGCCGATAGTGAACGTCGAGCCGGAGCCGAGATTTGATGATATCTTCAGGTAGCCCTGGTGGCGCGTTAGGATGTGTTTGACGATGGCCAGACCCAGTCCGGTTCCGCCCTTGTCTCGGCTCGACTTGTCGTCCACCCGATAGAACCGCTCCGTCAGTCGTGGCAGGTGCTCCTCGGCGATGCCCGGCCCGTTGTCGGTGACGGCGATCTCGACGTACTTCTCCGCGCCTTCAATGCGCTCGGCCACGCCGATCACGACGGACCCGGCTTCGCGGCCGTACTTGATGGCGTTCTGCAGGATGTTGACGACCACCTGGACGATCTCGTCCCGGTCGCCGCGCACGACGTGCTCTCGGCGTGCGGTCTGGACCTCGATCGTCGTGCCGACGGAAGACGCGATAGGTGCGAGCGACTCGACGACCTCGCCTACGATCTCGTTGATCTCGATCCGCCCCGTCGGCGGAATGTGGACCCGCATCTCGACGCGCGTTAGCGAAAGGAGGTCGTCCAGGAGGCGCGACATCCGTTGCGCCTCTGCCGACATGATGCCGAGGAAACGCTCCCGCGCCACCGGATCGTCCTTGGCAACCCCCTGTAAGGTTTCGATGAACCCTCTGAGGCTGGCCAGAGGCGTGCGCAGCTCATGGCTCGCGTGGGCGATGAAATCGGCCCTCATCTGGGCAAGCCGATCTCTTTCCGAGTTGTCGTGCAGGACGATCAGGAGGGCCGGTTGCCGGGCGTCCGCCAGGTGCAGCGGGGCAATGCTCGCATCGAGACGGCGTTCGACCGGCATCCGCTCGAGCAGCACGACGTTTTGGGGGGTTTGCGTCGCCACTGCGCGTTCGATCGCTTCGTCGAGCTCTGGAGCACGGCTGGCGAGCGAAATCGGCCAGCCGCGGCGGATCGCCCCGAAGATGTCGAGAGCGGGCTGGTTCGCATGCAGCACGAGGCGATCCTGGTCGATCGCGATAGCCGGGTCCGGCATGGCGTCCAGAAGGGCGTGCCAGACAGCCGCGCTCGTAAGGTCGAGGGCGGTGTGCTTGCTTTGATGACGGCCCGGCCTCGTGAGAAGGGGATCGCCGCCGATCAGTGCAGCGAGGCGCCCGGCGAGACTGCGAAGCCCGTTTCTCAGCGTTGTGGCCAGCACCGCGCCGCCTCCTGATCTGTCGAAGGTGCCGCACGGACGTGACGGCCGATTGGCAGAGTGAAGCACCGCCTGCTCCACGACTATAGCTCGGGCGAGGTGAGAGCAGGGGCCGGCCACGAGATTGCGATTGAATGACGGGGCAAAGCAAACGTCCTGGGACGATGCTGCACTAATAGAACAGCAAAATGACGGTGCAGCCGACTGCGAGGCTGACCATGATGGCGCTGGTGCGCCAGCCCAGGAGCCAGTCGGCGATGGCCCGGGGCACGGAACTCCAAGGCAGGGAATAGAGCCAGCGGAGGAGCCAGCCGGCGAAGAAGCCGATGAGCAGCGCCGAGACCTCGCCACGGGAGGATGGCGCGAAGCTGTCAGCGAGCGCTGCGGCCGCTCGCATCCAGTCGAGCTGGGGAGGCGTGGGCCCGGTTCCGGAGCCGGCCACGCCGATGCCGTCACCCGTCGAAATAGCCAATGCTGCGGCAAACAGGCCCGCTGCGATGACAATGAGCAGGATGAGGAAGCGCCCGCCGTTCATGACGTCCTCCGATTGAGCCCTCGGGGCAGCCCCGATTGCCGCGCCCGTGCCGCGCCCTGATGCCCTCTGTGCAGGCGCGCGAGGTCGGTCCATTCAAACGAGCTATGGCAAATAAAGCGTTAAGCGCCGGCTGCACGGTCGTTCCCGGGGCGGGCGCCCTCGGCAGGGGCGACACCGCGGTGGCACGTCCACGCGCGAAGGGCCGGGAGAGCTACCAGCCCCGGAAGATCTTTGCCCGCCAGTCGTCGTCACTTGCGGTACGGGGGGGTGATGCGGGAACGGAATTGACCTGCGGCGGGGCCGGCGCGTGCGCAACGGAAATGCGCGGCGTGTGCTGCTGCTCGGGGCGGGTCTCCCAGGCCGGGGCAACAACCGACCGGTGCCGGACCGGGATGCGCGAGGCCACGACGTTCGATGGAGTTCCAACACGCTGATCGTACGCCGCAATCGTCGTCTGGCCCTGCTTGGGAACGAGATGCACAACGCGGTAGCCGCCGGCTTTCAGGTCGGTCAGCAAGGCGCCGAGAGCGCCCGCCGTCGACGGCTGGATATCGTGGAACAGAATGATGCCGCGACCACGGTTCTTGAGCCCGGCCATGACATTGCGCATCACGACGGTGGGGCTGCGCGTCCGGTAATCACTCGAATCGACATCGATCGAGAAAATGCCGGTATCTCGATGCGCGAGATAGTCGACCGCCCGCTTCGGCGTCGACAGGTATGGGAAGCGAAAGAACGGAGCCGCCGGCTGGCCCAGAGCCTTCTGCACGCCGCTGATCCCGAGCTCGATCTCGGCTTCGAGGGCGCTGCCCGATCTGTTCTGAAGATTGGCGTGCGACCACGTGTGCGTGCCGATCGTATGGCCGCGGCGCGCGACCTCGCGAACCAGGTCGGGATACATCATGGCCCGCTGACCGAGCATGAAAAATGTCGCCTTGGCGCAATGCTGCGCCAGGATGTCCAGGATGACCGGGGTCAGCGTCTTGTGCGGCCCGTCGTCGAACGTCAGCACGACCTCGCCCGGTTTCAGGATGTCGTGACTTCCCGCATGGACTTGTCCGAACGCGGGCCCGCCCGCCGTATCGACCGCGACGTCGCGCGATGTGCCTATGGCATCGGGGCCGCATTGGGCGAATGCACTGTGCGGCGGCAGCAGGGCAATCGCGGCGGCAACGAGGCCGAGAAATGTTGATGCGCGCATGTCTGGTCGCCCTGCCTGCCGTCTGGTCTGCTCGCCTCGCGGCCGCCGCCTGCGCGACAGCCCGATGCGCACCGCCGCAACATCCATCGAGCGGGCGCCCTTCAACTCGAACCATACCTGTCGGGAAAATAATGCAATGTGAATGTGGCGACATGCGACATGCTGCGATTTGCAACATGGTGTGGTTCTGGCGCACGTCTTGCCTTGAAACGGCGACTGACTCGCCCTAGGCGTGGCGCAGATCTCGGCGTATCAGGCTTCTCATCGTCACCTGCCGGACGAACGCGCCATTTCCCAGGACCACACTCGAGATGCATCAGTCGAGCCCAGATGAGGAGGGAGACGAGCGTCCTGGCGCGCGGCCGGAGCTGATTGCGGCCATGCGTGATCAGTTGCAGGCGGATTCAGTCGAGGCGGTGCGCGCCATTGCCGATTCGCTGAAGGCGCCGGATCTGGCCGACTTGATGGAGCTTCTCGAGCCCACCGAGCGCGTCCATCTCATCAACTTGCTGGGCAATGCCTTTGACCCGGAGGTGTTCTCCGAGCTCGACCCGAGCGTCCGCGACCAGCTCTCCGAGGATCTCCCGAACGAGGTTCTCGCAAGGATCGTCAGCAAGCTCGACACGGATGACGCGGCCTACGTCATCGAGAATCTCGAGAAGGAGGACCAGGAGGAAATCCTGGCCCAGATGCCTTCCGGCGATCGCGCGGCGCTGGAGCGCAACCTCACATATCCCGAGGAAACGGCCGGCCGTCTCATGCAGACGGATTTCGTCGCCGTACCTCAGTTCTGGACGGTCGGACAGGTCATCGACCACATGCGCGAGGCCGAGGAACTGCCGGACACGTTTTCGGACATTTTCGTTATCGATCCGGCGTATCGCGTGCTCGGAAGCGTCGACCTTTCCCGCCTCTTGCGCACGAAGCGCCACATCAACATCGGCAGCATCATGGATGCCGATCGCCACGTCGTGCTTGCGACGGCCGACCAGGAGGAGATGGCCCGACAGTTCGAGCGCTACGATTTGCGATCGGCACCGGTCGTCGACGCGAATGACCGCCTGGTCGGCGTCGTCACGGTCGACGACGTGGTGGAAGTCATCTCGGAGGAGACCGAGGAGGACTTCCGCCGCATGTCGGGCGTCGGCGACGAGAGTCTCACGGACGCCGTCGCACCTACGGTGCAAAGCCGGTTCTTGTGGCTCTTCATCAACCTTGGGACGGCCATTCTTTCCGCATCTGTGATCCAGCTCTTCGATGCCTCGATCAGCCAGATGGTGGCGCTGGCTGTGCTCATGCCGATTGTGGCCTCGATGGGCGGCAACGCCGCCACCCAGACCATGACCGTCGCCGTGCGCGCGCTGGCGACCCGGGATCTCGGACCCGCCAACGTGACTCGCGTCATCGTGCGCGAAGCCTCTGTGGGGCTCATCAACGGGCTCGCGTTCGGTATCCTCATGGGGGCGGTCGTGCTCGCCTGGTTCGGCATCGGCAAATTGGGCCTTGTCATTGCAGCGGCAATGATCTGCAACCTTGTCGCGGCCGCCCTTGCCGGCATCCTGATTCCCCTGGCGCTGGAGCGCCGAGGCTTCGATCCGGCGGTCTCGTCCGGAGTCTTTGTCACCACCGTCACCGACGTCGTCGGATTTTTCTCGTTTCTCGGACTGGCAACGGTGTTCCTGCTCTAGGAGGGAGCCCACGCGCATGCGCACGAGACCCTTGGAGCCGCGCGACCATAGCGACTGGGTGACCTTGTTTCGCGCCTACGTCGCGTTTTATCGCGCCGATGTGCCGGACCAAGTCGTGGCGCTCACCTGGTCGCGACTGATGGATCCAGCGTCCGGCATGTCTGGTCTGTGCGCTGTCGACGAGGACGATCGACCGGTCGGGATCGCCTTGCTGGTGTTCCATTTGTCCACGTGGTCGCCGACCTCGTACTGCTATCTCGAGGATCTCTACGTGGCACCACAATGGCGTGGCCGCGGCGCGGGGAAGGCGCTGATCGAGGCCGTCTACGACACGGCCGACGCGCGTGGCTCGACGCGCACCTATTGGGTCACCGAAGAGGATAACGAAAGCGCTCGACGGCTCTACGATGCCATCGCGCACTGCGCGCCCTACGTGCAGTATCGCCGGTCGCGCTGACCCGGTTGCCCTTCAGGTACAACCTGCTCGGGCGGCGTTGCAGCGTCCCGTCAGGCGCCGTACCGGTAAAGCTGCATGCCGTTCATGCGAAGCCAGAGCTTGGCTTCCTCGAGTTCAGGCATCGTGCGCTTCACGAGAGTCCAGAAGCGAGGCCCGTGGTTCATCTCGGCAAGATGCGCGACCTCGTGCGCGGCGACATAATCCAGCACCAGGGGCGGCGCCAGCACCAGCCGCCACGAGAACGACAGCTGACCGTCGCTCGTGCATGACCCCCAACGGCTCTTTTGATCGCGCACCGAGATGCGCTTCGCAACAAGGCCGAGCTGCCGCGCGTGAAACGTCACGCGTTCGTCGAGATCGCGCCGCGATTCGCCGACAAGCCAGTCTCGAAGGCGCCTTGCGCAGTGCTCTTCGGCACCCGACACGACGAGCTTTGGTAGTATGCCGAGGCGACCCCGCTCGATCTCGACGACGGCGTGCCCCCTCCTCCGACCCGCGAATGCCACCGAATGCGCGATGCCGCGCAGGGGCACGACGGACCCATCTTCGAAGGGGACGGCGTCGGGCACGCATTCGAGCCGCTCCCGAATCCAATCGAGGCTCTTTGTCAGGAACCGGTCCGCCTCGCGCACATCCGTATATCGCGGGATTGTCAGTACCACGTTGCGGGCCGAGTGACTGACGCGCAGCGTCAAGCGTCGCGCGGTCGGATGTCGCCGAACCTCGACCGGCGCCGGCAGGCCATCGACCTTCAAGAGCTGCACCAGAGGTGTCTTGGCGCGGGATCGCGACATGCCGAAACCTCGGACCGGTTGTTGGAATAAGGACGCGACCGATGTTACCGAAGCAGATGAGCCTCCCCAGCGTCGCCGGCGCGAAATGCGCAGTCGTTTGCGGCGATGCTGCGGCAGCGAATTCGCAAATATCAACTAGCACTCGTTGGCATCGAAACACCAAGCATCGTTGCCGCAGCACGGCAGCCTGGTGCAGGCTCGTTGCGACCACGCCACGCGACGAATTGCACGCGGTATGAACGACGTCTGTGCGGCCGTGTGGCCCGGGCTCACCGTCGGCGTCGAAGGCCAAGAGCCCGAACAGCATGGCGGCTTATTGATGCGAGCGCCTCAGGACGCGGCGCCGGCCGGCTCGTGAATGGCGGTCGGTGCCTCATCGAGTGATGCTTGCCGCCGATCAGTGGGCGATGAGCTGAAGTTGAACGCGGCCGACGATGGCTCGGTCGCGGCGTCGAGCGGCAGCGGGGCCCCCGCGCGACGGTCGATCGGGTCCGATACCATGCCGCGCAGCGTCCGGCCGTCATGCAGGCGCACGAAGTCTGCGATGCGTGATGCGATCTCACGTCGAAACCGGCTGCCATTGAAGATGCCATAGTGGCCCACCTTGGGACACTCGAAGTGCATCCGATCGGCATCGGCAATGCCAATGCACAAATCCTGGGCTGCCCGGCATTGACCGAGGCCGGTAATGTCGTCTTTCTCGCCTTCGATGGTCATGAGGGCAACACGTTTGACTCGACCTAGATCGACGCGCCGCCGGCCGTGCACCATCTCGCCCTTCGGCATGCGATGATTGACGAACACCGTATCCACGGTCTGCAGGAAGAACTCGGCCGTCAGGTCCATCACTGCCAGGTATTCATCGTAAAATTCGCGGTGCTTCTCGGCACTGTCGCCGTCGCCCAACACGAGATGTTGGAACAGGTCCTTGTGCGCCGCCAGATGCCGGTCGAGGTTCATGGTCATGAACCCCGAGAGCTGCAAGAACCCCGGATACACGTCGCGACCGTGTCCGGTTCCCGGCCAGGGCACGCTGGTGATGACGTTGCGGCGGAACCATTTCGTCCCCCGCTCCACCGCAAGCTGGTTGACGACGGTTGGCGACACGCGCGTATCGATCGGCCCGCCGGCAAGGATCAGCGACTGGGGCACGTGTGGGTCTGCGTCGGCCTCCATGAGTGCGGTCGCTGCGAGCACCGGCACTGATGGCTGGCACACGGCGAAGACGTGCACGTCGCCTCTGAAATGGCGGAACATGTCGCGCATCAGAATGATGTAGGTATCGAGGTCGAACTTGCCGGCCGCCGTCGGCACGTCGTGGGCGTTCTGCCAGTCGGTGATGTACACTTCATGGTCCGGCAGAAACGTCTCGACCGTTCCCCTGAGCAGGGTGGCGTAATGGCCTGACATGGGAGCAATGAGCAGGATGCGCGGGTCGCGCGCCCGGCGCGCGTCGGAGATCTCCCGGCGGAAGTGCACCAGACGGCAGAACGGATGCTGCCAGACGATGTCTTCGCGCACGGCGGTCGGTATGCCGTCCACCGTCGTTTGGGCTAGGCCGAATGATGGCTTGTCGTAGCGTCGCGTGGTGCGCTCGAACACTTCGAGTGCGGCCGCGGCGTGCCGCCCTATGCTCGTATGCGTCAGCGGATTGAACGGGTTCGTCAGCATCAGGCGGCAGGAATCCGCCGCCACGCGTGCTGGCCGCACCGCAGCGTGGCCCAGCTCGTACCAGTGGTAGAGCATCGAGACGTTCCCCCAAGTCAGTGCGGCCCTGAGTCAGGGCGCGTGGGCGGAAATCCGAAGCGCCTTGGCGGCAATCCGTCAGATTCCGTCCACAGTCTTGTCGCATTGTCCCCGGAGAGAGCTTGCAGCGATTCGAGAGCAGATCAAAGAACTGATGTAATCACAAGATTTTGGCGAGGCGCGAAGCGATCGCGTCGGGACCGGCGACATGCGAGAAGTGCGTAACGTACTTGCCGTCGGGGCCCATCAGATAGATCAGAGCCGAGTGGTCGTAGGTGAAGCCGGCTGTCGATTTCTCGTCGGTCACTTTCTTGTAGTAGACGCGATAGGCCTTGGCCGCCGCGGCGATCTCGTCGGCCGTTCCGGTCAGCCCCACCATCCCTTTGCGGAAGCTCTCGAGGTACAGCTTGAGCTGGTCCGGTGTGTCGCGCTCGTGGTCGACCGAAATGAAGATGGGCACGACTTTGTCGGCTTTGTCGCCAAGTTGGTCGAGCGCCGCCGAGATCACCTGCAGGCCGGACGGGCAGATGTCTGGGCAATAGGTGAATCCGAACATGACCATCATGTACTTGCCACGGTAGTCGGCGTCCGTGACGCGGCGCCCCGTCTGATCCGTCAAAGTGAATGGACCACCGACGAGCGCCTGACCGACGGACGTGGCATTCGGCAGCAGTCGATCCCGCGCGCCTGGAAGCGCCAGCAGTGCGACCAGACCACCGAGAACGAACGCCAAGGCGGCAACAATGATCAGACGGGCGCGCATGGCCTTTACCCTTGGCGGTTGATCGTTGGCTGGCTCGCCAAACCGGGCAAGCGACCCGGCGCGGCGGGCATCGTCTCGAAGTCGGCAAGAGACTTCGACGCCTCGCGGGAATAGACCAGATCGAGAGGCTGCGCGATGAGCAATTCGCCACCCCTCATGGCTCGCCTCGATTGCCCCGATCGGTCGCAGCCACCGAGGTCAGCCGCAGGTCCGCGCGGCCCAGCGGTTCGTCATGGCGGCAGCCAACAGCCCACGCTTCTATCGTCCAGGTTGTTGCAGCGGCGGTCCCGAGCCGTCGGCGCTTGCGGCCGCGCCAGGGTCCGCTACAAGTGGTCGCAGTCAACCGGACCACAAAAAGTACGAAGGCGAAGCCATGAGCATCCAGTCGCTCACAGCGACGACCCGGCGTGTCATGAGCGCCATGTCGCGCATGGACGGACAGGAGGATAGCAGACTGCGGATGCAGACGATCATCCGCCTGCGCTGGTTCGGCGTAGGCGGTCAACTCATCACGCTCGCGGGGGTCTACTGGCTGCTCGGCTACGATTTCCCCGTGGGGTGGTGTATCGGGTTCGTGTCGCTGTCGGCCTGGCTCAACGTCTATCTCCGCATCCGCTTCCCGGCCCGGTATCGCCTCACCCGCACCTTTGCGACGATCCTCCTTGCCTGGGATATCCTGGAACTCGCGGCCCTGCTCTACCTCACCGGCGGATTGCAAAACCCCTTCGCGTTCCTCCTCGTCGCGCCGGTGACGGTTTCTGCGGCAACCCTGCCCGCCCGGAACACCATCCTGCTTGGCGCCGTTGCGCTGATCGCCTCGGCGTTGCTCGTCGGCTGGCATCTGCCCCTGCCATGGACCGAGGGCCAGCCCGTGGCGCTACCCGTCGTCTACAAACTTGGCATGCTTGCCTCGATCGCGTCGGGCATGGCGTTCCTGGCTCTCTATGCGGCGCGCCTGTCGAAAGAGGCGCGGCTCATGTCGGAGGCGCTCGCGGCAACCGAGCACGTTCTGGCGCGCGAGCAGAAGCTGCACGCGCTCGACGGTCTTGCGGCCGCCGCCGCCCACGAGTTGGGGACGCCTCTTGCAACGATCGCTCTCGTCACGAAGGAGCTCGAGCGCAGTAGCGTGCAATGGCCCGAGCTGCAGGACGATATTACGCTGCTCAGGACCCAGGCCGAGCGCTGCCGGGACATTCTGCGCAAACTGACGCGCAGCCCGACCGAGCAGGATCCACATCACGTGAGTCTGCCCGTCACGCAACTTCTTCAGGAGGCTGCCGGACCGTACACGTCGTCCGAGGTACGCATCCGCATTTCATCGATGCCGCGCCCTGCGGCCACCAGCGTCCCTCACCGAGAGCCGATCGGCGAGCGTCGGCCAGGCCTGATCTACGGTCTGGGAAATCTGGTCGAGAATGCAGTGGATTTCGCCGGCTCGGCGGTCGACGTCTCGGCAACCTGGGACGAGCGGGAAATCGAGGTCACCGTCACCGACGACGGGCCCGGCTTTGCGCCGGACATCATCGATACGCTGGGCGAGCCCTACGTGACGACCAGGACCAGCGGCAATCGCCTCGGGCGGTCCGGCAAGGAGGCGTCGGGCCTGGGATTGGGTTTTTTTATTGCCAAGACGCTGTTGGAGCGTTCGGGCGCCCACGTCTCGCTCGAGAATCGTCCTTCGCCCGATCACGGTGCGATCGTTCGCGTGACCTGGCCGCGGAGCAACTTCGACCTTCCCGATCGGCGCGCGGAAGCGCCCTACGACGCGCTCGCGGGCTCGGTTCATTACGCCGCCGAATAGCGATCGATCGGTCGGCCCTGGTTTATGTCTTGGCGGCTTTCTTGGGCCGGCCTGGACGGCCGACCTTTCGGCTCGCGGCCTTGCCGCGCACAGCCCTGCTGCCGGCAGCCTTTCGGCCCCCGACGTTCCGGCTTGCAGCCTTTGCCATCGGAGCCTTCTTGGCAGCGGCGCTGCCCTCCACGGCCGCCGGTTTGCGGACAGGTGCCTTGCGGGTCGTCGCTCCTTTGGAGGGAGCGTCCCTCTTCTTCGCCGGCGCGGCCCGAGGCTTGGCGGCCGTTCCCTTGCTGCCTCGGCCGCCTTTCGCCGCAGTGCTGCGACGGGGCGCACGCCGTGCGATCGCGGCAGCAGCTTCCGCCTTTACCAGTGCGTTGAGGCGCTTTTGCATATCCTTCGGGTTGACCTTCTCGATCCGCGACTGGATAGACCAGACGTGCCCGAACGGATCCTCGATCTGAGCCGAGCGATCGCCGTAGAACTGATCTGCCGCCGCCCTCCGGATCTTGGCCCCGGCCTTGACCGCCTTGGCGACGACGCGATCGACGTTCTCGACATAGACGGTGAGAGAGACGCTCGTGCCCTTGAGAGCCTTCGGTCCGATCGCATTGACCTCCGGAAACTCATCCGAAAGCATCACGGTCGATCCACCGAGTTCGAGTTCCGCGTGTCCGATCTTGCCGGCCATTTTGAGCCGGTAGCGCTCGCTGGCGCCGAAAACCGTCTTGTAAAAGCGAATGGCGCTTGCCGCATCGCGCACCCGAAGGTAGGGCATGACCGCCTGATAGCCTCTCGGCACACCACTCCTCGCGTTCACCATAGCGTCGAATCCCTTGCCTTGAGCGTCCGCCTCGCGCGGCTTGCCTCCCGAACCTCGAAGTCTACAGGCAGGCAACAGGAAACAAGGACTTAAGTTCATGCATAACCTTAACTGGCCACGGGTCTGCCGTCTTCTTCCTTGTGTCGAGGCTCAATTGAGTTCGAGTGTGTATGGACAAGAATAAGCTCGCTGTTGCCGGGCAGTCGAGCCATGTGCTGGCGGCCGTCCGGTGGATGACCGTCGCGCTCTTTTCGTTTTCGGGAATTGCGATCGCCGCGCGCGAAGCGGGCCGCGGCTTCGGCGCCCTCGACATCATGGTCTATCGCAGTTGGCTGGGTGTTTCGATCCTGGCGATTGCGCAGTATGCCACCGGACGCAGCGTCGTTGATCTGCGCACACGGCAGCTTCCGCTGCTCACGGCACGAAGCGTCATTCACTTCGTCGCCCAATACGCATGGCTCGTTGCGGTCACGTTGATCCCGTTGGCGCAACTGTTCGCGATCGAGTTCACCGCGCCACTGTGGACGGCGCTTCTCGCGCCGCTCTTTTTGAAGGAGCGGCTGAGCGGCACGCGCCTGCTTGCTGCCGCACTTGGCTTCGTCGGGATTTTGACCGTCGTGTCGCCCGGTAGCATAGCGATCGGGCCGGGGACCATTTACGCCTTCGTCGCGGCGGTCGGCTTTGCCCTGCATTATCTGATGACGAAGCACTTGACCCGTCAGGACAGTGCATTTGTTCTGCTTTTCTACACGCACCTGATCCAGGGCTTCATCGCGCTGGCTCTGGCGCTGAGCGGTGCAGGCGTGAAGGTGCCGTCTCCTGAGGGCGCGCTGTGGATCGTGGCCCTCACCGTGCTTGGCCTCTTCGCCCACTATGCGCTTGCCCGCGCTTTCGCCCTCGCCGATGCCATCGTGGTCGCGCCAATGGATTTCCTGCGGTTGCCTTTGATCGCCGTCGTCGGTGTCGTGGTCTACGCCGAACGCCTGGCGCCGGCGGTTATCGTTGGCGCTGCCATCATTGTTGCTGCAAACGCGCTCAATATCTGGGGCGAACGTCGCCGCCGCGGCGACGCCTGACATGGGCCGGGCGCACGTTCCAGT
This sequence comes from Hyphomicrobiaceae bacterium, assembly GCA_050187415.1. Classification (GTDB taxonomy): domain Bacteria; phylum Pseudomonadota; class Alphaproteobacteria; order Rhizobiales; family Hyphomicrobiaceae. The sequence goes on from JBFWXN010000009.1 coordinate 12,638, forward strand.
GGCGGCGGCACCCGATCAAGGCGCCGCCATCACCTTGGCGAGCCGCGTCAGGAGCGCTCGATCACCATGGCGATGCCCTGTCCGACGCCAATGCACATCGAGACCAGTGCACGCTTGCCGCCGGTCCTCTCGAGCTGGCGCAGCGCCGTCAGGGTGATGCGCGAGCCGGAGGCTCCGAGCGGATGCCCCACGGCGATCGCCCCGCCGTTGGGATTCAATCGGCTATCGTCGGGCGCGAGTTCGAGGCCCTTGCAGCAGGCGAGGACCTGGGCCGCAAACGCCTCGTTGATCTCGATCACGTCCATATCCTTGAGATCGAGGCCGGCACGCTCCAGCGCCTTCTTCGCGGCAGGCACCGGTCCGAAGCCCATGATGCGCGGTGCCACGCCAGCCACGGCCGTGGAGATGATGCGTGCCCGCGGCTTGGCACCCGCCTTGTCGCCCGCGTCTCGGCTGGCAATGATCAACGCCGCCGCGCCGTCATTGATGCCCGACGCATTGCCGGCAGTCGTAACGCCGTCCTTGAAGATCGGGCGAAGCTTGGCAAGTCCCGCCATATCGGTCTGTGGGCGCGGATGCTCGTCGGCATCCACCGACGTCGCCTCTCCGCCGCGCTTGGCCGGAGGAATGCTCACGGTCAGGATCTCGTCCTTGAAGAAGCCCGCCTGGCGCGCGGCCTCGTATTTTTGCTGTGAACCGAGCGCAAACGTGTCGCAAGCCTCGCGCGTCAACTGGAAGTCGCGAGCAAGATTGTCGGCCGTTTGCGGCATCGTATCGTCGCCGAATTCACTCTCGATCTTGGGGTTCGGGAAACGCGCCCCGAGCGAGGCAACGTAGGATTCGATCCGCTTCGGAAATGCACCTTCGGTACGCCCGACGACAAAAGGAGCGCGCGTCATGCTCTCGACGCCGGCCGAGACGACCACATCGGCCTCGCCACAGGTAATGGCATGGGCGGCCGAAATCAGGGCGTTCATGCCGGAGCCGCACAGCCGATTGATCGTACTCGCGGGCACTTCCGTCGGCAGGCCCGCCAGCAGCATGGCGTGACGACCGACGTTGCGGCTGTCTTCGCCGGCCTGGCTGACGCAGCCAACGCTCACGTCGTCGATCGATTCCGGACTGAAGCCCGAGCGTGCCACGACGGTCTTGATCACATCAGCCAGCATGTCGTCGGGGCGGACGCGGCTGAGCGCGCCGTCCTGGCGGCCAAATGGCGTTCTCAGGCCGTCATAGATGTAGGCTTCGAGCATAGGGGTCTCCTTCCCGCGCGCTTTGCCGCTGTGGGGCGGCTGTTACGGCTTATCCGACGCCCGCACAGTGGCACGGCGGAACCCGCTCGCGCCAGAGCGCTTTGGAAGCGCGGGCGAAGCCCGACGCTCCGGAGCGTCGGATGCTTGGAGCCTGGCATTCAAAATAAATGGACGGTGGATTGCACCGAGGTCTGCCACCGGAAACGTGCCGTCGCCCGAAACGCGCCGATACCCATCACCGGGGTCAGCCGATGGAGCGGAACTCCGATCACGTCATGAGGAAGTCAGGACAAATTTCACCGGCGAACATGCGAGGCGGGTCGCAATTGCCAGCCTAGCTGTTGTCTCGCACGAGGCGGATCACGACATCGACGTGACTGATGCGCATGCCCTTGGGCGGTTCGGGCAATCCTTCGACGTGCACGCCCGCGACGTCCATCAGTTTGCCTTCGGTCTCGAGGTAGAAGTGATTGTGATTCGACGTGTTCGTGTCGAAGTATGCCTTCGTACCTTCAATGGCAAGCTCGCGCAGCAGTCCCGCCGTCTTGAATTGATGCAGTGCGTTGTAAACGGTCGCCAGCGACACGTGCTCGCCCTGCTGCGTCACCTCGCCGTGCAGGCCCTCGGCCGTCACGTGCCGATCTCCCTGACCAAACAGGAGCGTGGCCAGCAGCAGCCGCTGACGCGTAGGGCGCAATCCTGCCTCCGCCAGCAATGCGCGGATTTCAGTCTCGCTCCTGAGCGATTCCAATCGGCCTTCCACGATGGCGCTCCTTCGGCCTCGAAGCTCTCACCGGTCACCGCGCACTACTCACCGCGCATCGGTGGGACACACCGGCATCGTGCCTCAAGGATTGGTCCATTGACAAGCGCTTGTTATTACGCTGGTTGAGATCACGGGGCAACAGGTTCTCGGATGATGCTTGCGGCGCGCCCTGTCCCGGCCTTTTTGAACCCGGGATGCGTGTGCTACCAAGCCATCCGAATGGGCGGCTGCAAGCCTCCCTTGACGCAAGAGCGAGGGCGGTGAAGGCCGCAGTGTCGATAAAGGACTTCATCGGGGAGCGCAGTATGGCAGAGCGACGTTCGAGCTTCGAATACGAGGATCTCTTGAGCTGTGGCCGCGGAGAGCTGTTCGGAGCCGGAAATGCGCAATTGCCGCTTCCTCCGATGCTCATGTTCGAGCGCATCGGGCATATTTCCGAGACTGGCGGCGCTCATGGCAAAGGACAGGTTGCGGCTGAGTTGAAGATTGCAGGAAACCCCGCCTGCGACTGGTTTTTTGCGTGTCATTTCAAAGGCGATCCAGTGATGCCCGGCTGTCTCGGCCTGGATGCGCTGTGGCAGCTCACCGGCTTCTTCCTGGGTTGGATGGGCGCGCCCGGGCGCGGCCGTGCCCTTGGCGTCGGCGAAGTCAAGTTCACCGGCATGGTGCTGCCGACCGTGCAGCGCATCGAGTATGTCGTCGATCTGAAGCGCGTCATTTTGAGGAAGCTGAAGCTGGCGATCGCCGACGGCTTGGTCAAAGCCGATGGCGAAACCATTTATCAGGTGACCGACATGAAAGTCGGATTGTTCGACGCGGGTGCAGGCCTGACAGCCAGCGTGGCTTGAAGGCGGCGCAACGTGGGTTTTCGGTGGCGCGACGCGGCCGCGACGGATAGTAGCAGCCGGCTGATCGTGGCAAAAAATTGCATCCCGACGAATGCGGCGTGATTCGCGCGTCGAGACGCCCTATAGGAAGCGGGCAAAGGGATTCGGGAGGGGAGCCGGGAATGAGACGGGTCGTGGTGACCGGAATGGGCGTTATCTCGTCCATCGGCAACAACACGCAGGAAGTATTGTCGTCACTGCGCGAGGGCCGCTCGGGCATCAGCCGCGCGCCGTCCTATGCCGAGCTTGGATTCCGATGTCAGGTCCATGGCGCCCCTCAGTTCGACTGGGAGGCTGCGGTACCGCGCAAGGCCAAGCGTTTCATGAACGCCGGCATGGGCTGGAACTATGTCGCAATGGAGCAGGCCATTCGCGATGCCGGCCTGGATGCGAGCGATATTTCAAACGAGCGCACCGGCATTATCATGGGGTCGGGCGGCCCTTCGACGGCCGCCATAGTGGCCGCCGCCGATACGACGCGGGCCAACAAGAGCCCGAAGCGCGTCGGTCCGTTCGAGGTGCCGAAGGCCATGTGCTCGGGCCCCTCCGGTGTGCTGGCAACGGCCTTTCAGATCAAAGGCACCAACTACTCCATCTCTTCGGCTTGCGCGACCAGCGCCCATTGCATCGGCAATGCCGCCGAGCTGATCCAATGGGGCAAGCAGGACGTGGTGTTCGCGGGCGGCTGTGAAGAGCTCGACTGGACATTGTCGTCGCTGTTCGACGCCATGGGGGCCATGTCCTCGCGCTTCAACGAAACCCCCGAAAAGGCGAGCCGAGCCTACGACAAGGACCGCGACGGCTTCGTCATCGCCGGTGGCGCCGGAGTGGTCGTGCTCGAGGACCGCGAGCGCGCCAAGGCCCGTGGCGCCCGAATCTACGGCGAGCTTGTCGGCTACGGTGCCACGTCCGATGGCTTCGACATGGTTGCCCCATCCGGCGAAGGCGCGGTCCGTTGCATGGAAAAGGCCCTCGCCGGCTTCGACGGCAAAGGCGTGGGAGCCGAGATCGACTACATCAACCCGCACGGGACGGGGACCCCGGTCGGTGATCTGAAAGAAATCGAGGCCATTCGAACGGTTTTCGGCAAAGCTATGCCGCAAATCTCGTCGACCAAGTCGCTGACCGGGCATTCTCTCGGAGCGATCGGTGTTCAGGAGGCCATTTTCTCGCTGCTGATGATGGGCAACGGCTTCATCGCGGAGAGCGCCAATATTACGGAAATCGACCCCGCGTTCGCCGATGTTCCGATCGCCACGACCCGGATCGAGCGCGAGCTTAACTGTGTACTCTCGAACAGCTTCGGTTTCGGCGGAACAAATGCGAGTCTCATTTTCCGCCGCGACGGCTGAGTCAGGATGCTCGGTGATGCCTTGCGCGGCTTGGCCGGCCAGTTGGCCGAGATGGGTCGCGACACGGCATGGAGCAATGGAGTAAGAGCAATTGGGCCGGCCTGCGGCTCGAGGGGCCGCGCACTGCTTGGCTACAAGTGGTGGCACGGCAGGAAGGCGCCAAATCGGGAACGGTCATGAGCCAGAAGGACATTACTCAGCCAGGGCCTCTCCTCGCCGGTAAGCGGGGACTCGTGATGGGCGTTGCCAATGAGCGCTCCATCGCGTGGGGCATAGCCAGAGCGTGCGCCCATCATGGTGCCAAGCTGGCCTTTACCTATCAAGGGGAGCAATTCGGACGTCGCGCGGTACCGCTTGCGGAGTCGGTCGGGTCCGATGTGATCGTGTCGTGCGATGTGGCCGACCTCGCCAGCGTCGATAACGTCTTCAGCGAGATCGAGAAGACCTGGGGCGGGCTCGACTTTATCGTGCACGCACTCGCGTTCTCGGATCGTCGGGAGCTGCACGGTCGCTATTCGGATACGTCGCGCGACAATTTCACGAATACCATGGTCATTTCGTGCTTCTCGTTCACCGAGGTGGCCAAGCGCGCCGCCCCGCTGATGAAGAACGGCGGCTCGATGCTGACGCTGACCTACGGCGGCTCGCAGCGCGTCGTCCCATCGTACAATGTGATGGGCGTGGCGAAAGCGGCCCTCGAGGCGTCGGTGCGCTATCTGGCCGCCGATTTCGGCCAGCAGGGTATCCGGGTCAACGCCCTGTCCGCGGGTCCGATGCGAACACTCGCCGGCGCCGGCATTTCCGACGCACGCATGATTTTCAATTATCAGGGTGACACCTCGCCATTGAAGCGCACGCCGACCCTCGACGAGGTAGGCGGCGCCGCGCTCTATCTGCTGTCCGATCTGGCGGGCGCGGTCACGGGCGAAGTGCACTACGTGGACTGCGGCTACAACGCAGTATCCATGCCGTCGCTCGAAATGCTCAAAGAGCAGGAGGCGCAGGGCCACACTGCGCCGCATGCGGCCGAGTAGCGACATCAGTTTCGGGTGCCGGGCCGAGTCGGGCCCCTCGCTCGTCAAGGACGATATACGGCTCCGTATGCGTTTTGCCGTTGGAAGCGGTAAGGACGAAACGGGCATGATCGGTGTCTTCGATTCCGGCCACGGCGGCCTGACGGTGCTGAGCGCGCTACTGGGCCGCTTTCCCGGGCAGGCGTTCGTCTATCTCGGCGATCACGGTAACGCGCCTTACGGCGACCGCTCCGCCGATGACATCGTCGGGCTCACCCGAAAATCATGCGAAACGCTGTTCGCGATGGGATGCCGCCTGGTCGTATTGGCTTGTAATACGGCAACTTGCGTTGCGGCGCGGCCGTTGCAGCGCGAATGGCTGCCGTCGAGCCCGTATGCCGGCATCTGCAACGTCATCGGCATCGCGGCTCCTACGGTGGAGGCCGCGACCCAGACCCCGTGGGGCGTCACGAGTCCGCAGTATCCTCAGAAGTACAACAGCGATGTCGTGGCGGTTTTCGGCACCACGCGAACGATCGCGTCCGGCGTCTATCCTGAGGAGATCCGCAAGCGATGCCCTCGGATAACGGTGGTCCAGCAGGCCTGCCCGCTGCTCGCCGGATCGATCGAAGCCGCGCGGCCCGAGGCGGAACTCGAGGTCATCGTCCGCGATGCCGTCTCGGCACTACGGGCGCAAATCGACGGGCAGGCGCCTCATCGCGCGATCCTCGGCTGCACCCACTACCCCCACGTCGAACACTTGTTCCGCCGGCATCTACCGAGGTTCACGCGTCTCCTTTCCCAGCCTGAGGTCGTGGCCGACAGCCTGGAGGACTACCTGGCGCGGCACCCCACCTATGCCGAGCCGTCCGGCGGTACAGGGCGGCTTCGGTTCCTCACGACGGGCGAACCCAAGACGGTGTCGCGCATAGCCCGTGTTCTTTGGCCCGCGGCGCCGGAGTTCGATAAACTCGCCGCATGAGGCTATTGCCGATCGACTGCTGGCCAAGACCGGTCACTAACGATCCGATCGTCGCAACACCTCGATCAGCTCCGCCACTTTCTTGCGCTGCTCTTCGGCGTCGCCCGAGCGAATGGCATGCTCGACGCAATGTCCGACATGGTCCTCGAGCACCTGCTCTTCCACGCATCGCAACGCGGCACGAACGGCCGCGATCTGCGTTATCACATCGATACAGTAGCGATCCTCTTCCATCATGCGCGACAGGCCTCGCACTTGCCCCTCGATCCGCGACAGCCGCTTCAGACATTGCGATTTTGTCTCAGTCTGCATATTTGACGGATACCCAATGGGGGTATACACGTCAAGCCTGAATATACCCCCAACCCGTATGCGTCGCTCAAGCGGAGCAGAAAGGCACGGAAATGGCGCTGTCACACGCCCATGATCATTCCGATCATCGCGGTTGCACCCATGCACCCAATTCGCCGGAAGCTGCCGTAGATCCCGTCTGTGGCATGTCGGTGGGCGTGGCATCCGCTAAGCACACGTACGCTCACCGTGGCGAGACGTACTACTTCTGCAGTTCGCGCTGCAAATCGCGCTTCGAGGCCGATCCGGAGCGGTTCCTTGATCGGGACGCCAAGGCGCGCGCGGCGGCCGACGAGAAAAATGCCGAGCCCCAAGGTATCCTGTACACCTGCCCGATGCACCCCGAGGTTGTCCAGGACGGTCCGGGCACGTGCCCCAAATGCGGCATGGCCCTCGAGCCGATGGGCGTTCCCCCTGCGGACGAAGGCCCGAACCCCGAGTTGGTTGATTTCCGCCACCGCTTCCTGGTCGGCGCGATCCTTTCCCTGCCGCTGGTCGCTATCGCCATGGCCCCGCATGTGGGCATTCCGGTTCACGACTGGGTTCCGCCACGCATCACGCAATGGATCGAGCTTCTCCTGGCGACGCCGGTCGTCGTCTGGTGCGGCCTGCCGTTCATTGAGCGCGGCGTCGCGTCGATCCGCAATCGCAGCCCGAACATGTGGACGCTGATCGCGACTGGCGTGATCACCGCATACCTCTACAGCGTCGTTGCGGTGCTCGCTCCAGGCATCTTCCCTGTCACCGTTCGCGAGCACGGAGGTGTCGTCGGCGTTTATTTCGAGGCTGCGGCGGTTATCATCGTCCTGGTGCTGCTCGGCCAGATACTCGAGCTGCGGGCACGCGATCGCACCGGTGCAGCGATCCGTGCGCTCATGGATCTTGCCCCGAAAACGGCGCTGCGCATCACCGACGACGGCGCCGAGGCCGAAGTCGCGGTGGACGCCCTCGTGCCGGGCGACAAGGTGCGAATCCGTCCAGGCGAGGCCGTTCCCGTCGATGGCAGCGTCCTCGAGGGTCACTCGGGTGTCGACGAGCAACTCGTCACCGGCGAGCCGCTGCCCGTCGACAAGTCGCCCGGCGACAAGCTGACAGGCGGCACGCTCAATCGAACCGGCAGTCTGGTCATGACGGTCGAACGCGTCGGTGCGGACACGATGCTCGCCCGCATCGTCGAGATGGTCGCAACCGCTCAGCGCACGCGTGCGCCGATCCAGGGCCTGGCCGACAAGGTCGCGGGGTATTTGGTGCCGGCGGTTGTGGGGATTGCGATGATCGCCTTTCTGGCTTGGCTGCTGATCGGTCCGCCGCCGGCACTCGCCCACGCGGTGATCGCGGCAGTCTCAGTTCTCATCATCGCCTGTCCGTGCGCGCTTGGTCTCGCCACGCCCATTTCCATCATGATGGCCACCGGCCGCGGCGCGCGCTCGGGCATTCTGATCCGCAACGCCGAAGCGCTGGAGCGGCTTGCCTCGGTCGACACGCTTGTCGTCGACAAGACCGGCACGCTGACGGCGGGCAGGCCCGTGCTCACCGACGTGAAACCGTATGGCGATACGAACGAGCAAGCGCTGCTGCACCTCGCCGCAAGCCTGGAGCGCGGCAGCGAGCATCCCCTGGCGCAGGCGATCGTCGCCGGCGCGCGCGCCCGCAACATTGCGCTCGTCGAGCCGGAGGCGTTCGACTCCGTGCCCGGCAAGGGGGCCCGCGGAGCCGTCGGGGGCCAGGATACCGCCCTCGGCAATGCCGCTTTGATGCAGGACCTTGCCATAGCTGTGTCGCATCACGATGCGGCTATTTCCGAACTCAGGCGTGACGGCAAAACGGCGCTCTATGTGTCGGCAGGGGGGCGGCTTGCCGGTATTCTCGCGCTCGCCGACGAAGTGAAGCCCACCACCCCGGCCGCGCTTTCCGCGCTGACCGAAAAGGGACTGCGCGTGATCATGGTGACCGGTGACGCCGGCGCGACAGCCGAGGCGGTCGCGCGCAAGTTGGGCATCACCGAGGTGTACGCAGGCGTTCTGCCGGAAGGCAAGGCCGAACTCGTCCGGCGTCTCAAGGCCGAGGGCCGCCGCGTTGCCGTTGCCGGCGACGGCGTCAACGATGCTCCGGCGCTCGCGGCGGCGGACGTCGGCATCGCCATGGGCACCGGCGCCGACGTCGCAAAGGAGAGCGCCGGCATCACGCTGCCGGAAGGTGATCTGATGGGCATTGTTCGGGCACGCAGGCTCGCGGAGGCGACGCTTGCCAACATCCGCCAGAACCTCGCGTTCGCGTTCGGCTACAATGCCATCGGCGTGCCGCTGGCGGCGGGCGTCCTCTATCCGTTGGTCGGATGGTTGCTGTCGCCGATGATCGCCGCGGCCGCCATGAGCCTGTCGTCGGTCTCCGTGATCGGCAACGCTCTTCGCCTTGGTCGCGCGGACATCGACACGCCTCAGCGGTGACGCTGCGCCGATCGGCGGCTCAGTTGTATCCGTAATACCCCTTGAACCACGCCACGAAACGCTCGACGCCCACCTCGATCGGCGTCGACGGCCTGAAGCCGACGTCGGCTGCCAGCGCGTCGATGTTGGCAAAGGTATCGGGCACGTCACCGGGCTGCATTGGCAGAAAGCGCTTCTGCGCCGTGCGCCCGAGCGCGGTTTCGAGGCAGCCGATCAGGTGCATCAGTTGGACCGGCTGGTTGTTGCCGATGTTGTAAAGTCGGTAGGGAGCGCTGGATGTCGCGGGGTCGGGGTGTGCGCCGTTCCAGTCGGGGCTCGGAGCGGCGACACGATCGAGGACGCGCACCACGCCTTCCACGATGTCGTCGATGTAGGTGAAATCGCGGCTGTGCTGGCCGTCGTTGTAGACGTCGATCGGGTCGCCTTTGACGATGCGCGAGGCGAACAGGAAGACTGCCATGTCTGGGCGCCCCCAGGGGCCGTAGACGGTGAAGAAGCGCAACCCCGTCGTCGGCAGCCGGTAGAGGTGCGCGTAGCTGTGAGCCATCAGCTCGTTCGCCTTCTTGGTGGCCGCGTAGAGGCTGACCGGGTGGTCGACCGTATCCGGCTCCGAGAACGGCAGCTTGGTGTTGGCGCCGTAGACCGAGGACGATGACGCGTAAACCAGATGCTCGACGCCGTTGTGGCGGCAGCCCTCCAGCACGTTGATGAACCCGGAGAGGTTCGAGTCGACGTAGGCGTGTGGATGGGTGGCCGCATAGCGCACGCCGGGCTGCGCTGCGAGGTTGATCACGCGCGCGGGGCGCACCTCGGCGAACAGACGAGCGGTTGCCTCGCGGTCGGCGATGTCGAGGTGCCGGAAGCTGAACGTTTGCAGCAAGGAAAGTTCGTCGAGCCGGGCCTTCTTCAGTTCGACGTCATAGTAGTCGTTGATGCTGTCGACGCCGATCACGTCATCGCCGCGTAAGGCCAGTGCGCGGCAGGTATGAAACCCGATGAAGCCTGCGGCACCTGTCACGAGAACCCGCATCGCGCTGCCTCCTCGTCGCTCGTGTGGCATGACCGGCGACACCATCGAACCCCGTCGTGCCGGGCCTTGGTGCCGCTTCAGCGTGAGCTTTGCAATACCCACCAGGGGCCGAGGCATGCATTATCTGCATGCCTACTTCCTTTCATTGTGCATTGCAATAAGGGCCGTCCTGAACCATGTTTCACAAACGGAAGAGGCGACTTAAGTCGCCCATTGGAATGGCGAAAACGCCACCACCTCAGAGATGAGAGCAATCATGGCAACCAGGGTAGCTCCGGCGTCAGCCGGATCGGGCGCGGCCGCGTGCCACGCGACATCGGCCTCCCACGTCCTCAGCGACATCGTTCTGGCCGTCGCCGACGGGATCCGGTCCTACAAGGAGTTCAACGCGCGCGTGCAGCAGGGTGAAAGCTCGGTCGAAGCTGCGGCACGTGCGGTCCAGCACGTCGAGCGTCGCTGAGACCAAAGCCGAACGGGGCGCGTAGCGGCACCGGCGTCCGCCGGTGCCGGAGAGGTCACCCGTTCAGCAGTGGCAGGTTGCGTCCACGTTTGCAGGACACGGCGGATCGGCGCTAGGCTCACGCTCCAAACACGGAGACTGAGATGCTCGCCGAACGCGATCGCGCGCAACTGCTGATCATCGACGTCCAGGAGAAGTTGGCGCCTCACATTGCCGATGGCAGTACGGCGGCGGCGAACTGCGAGCGTCTTGTGCGCTATGCACACCGGCTCGGCGTACCTGTTACGATCACCGAGCACTATCCGACCGGCCTCGGTTCGACGCTCGCCCCTATCCGCGAGGCAGCCGGCAACGACACCCCGCGCCTCGAGAAGATTGCCTTCTCGTGCTGGCGCGACGCCGCCATCCGGTCCCGAATCGCCGACCTCGAAAGCGATGGCCGCGACCAGATCGTCGTCGCCGGCATGGAGACGCACGTCTGCGTGGGGCAAACCGTTCTCGATCTTCTGTCCGGCGGCAAATCCGTTTTCGTCGTTGCCGATGCCGTTGGCTCGCGCCAGGCAAGGGTGCGCGACCTCGCTCTCGACCGCTTTCGTTCCGGCGGCGCAACGATCGTCGCCCAGGAGATGGTCGCCTTCGAATGGCTCGGCAGGGGCGACGATCCGGCATTCAAGGATCTCATTCGCCTGATCAAATGACATAAAACGACAGGATGGAGGAAACCCGCATGCGACTGAAAGATAAGGTGGCCATCGTCACCGGTGCTGCATCCGGCATGGGCGCGGAGACCGCCCGTATTTTCGCCCGCGAGGGAGCTTTCGTCATCCTCACCGACATGGACGCGGAGGGCGGCCGGACAGTCGCCCGCGAGATCGGCAACCGCGCGTCTTTCATGGTCCAGGATGTCTCCAAGGAAGACGACTGGGCTCGCGTCGTCTCCGACACCCTGAAAACGCACGGCAAGATCGACATTCTGATCAACAATGCCGGCGTCTCGGGCTCCGATCCTGACCGGTTCTCGCTGAAGACCTGGGATCAGCAGATGGAGATCAACGCCAAGGGCGTTTTCCTGGGCATGCGCGCCGTAATCCCGGAGATGCAGAAGGTCAAGAAGGGCTCCATTGTCAACATCTCGTCGATCTCCGGCATCATGGGGCAGGACTTCGTGCACATGGGCTACAACGCCGCCAAGGGCGCCGTCCGTACCATGACCAAGGCCGCCGCCGTGCAATTCGGCCGTGACAACATTCGTGTCAATTCGGTCCACCCCGGCGTCATGCCGCCCATGCGCACGTCGAAGATGAGCGCCGATCCGGAGGTTCGCGCCCGCATTCTGAAGGCGATTCCGATGAAGCGCTTTGGTGAGGTGCAGGAGGTCGCGAACGCCAACCTGTTCCTCGCCTCCGACGAGGCGTCGTATATCTCCGGCGCCGAGCTTGTCGTGGACGGCGCCTTCGTGGCGCAGTAGGAACGCCGAAACCGAAGCCAACTGCTGCCGGTGCCGCGGGGACGGCGCCGGCGGCTCAACCGAGCGAGCAGGCCAGATGCAGGAGAAGACCACGAGCGGCAGCAGGGTGGCTTTCCAATGGGACGATCCGTTCCTGCTTGACGATCAGCTTACCGAGGACGAGCGCGCGATCCGTGACACGGCCCGCGACTACTGCCAGGAGCAACTCGCCCCCCGCGTGATCCAATCCTACCTCGAGGAAAAGACCGACCCCGAGATCTTCCGCGAAATGGGTCGGCTCGGGCTGCTCGGGGTGACTCTGCCGGAAAAGTACGGCTGCGCGGCGGCGAACTACGTCTCTTACGGCCTCGTCGCACGCGAGGTGGAACGCGTGGATTCAGGCTACCGCTCGATGATGAGTGTGCAGTCCAGCTTGGTCATGCACCCGATTTATGCCTATGGCTCCGAAGATCAGCGCATGAAGTACCTGCCGAAGCTCGCCAGCGGCGAGTGGATCGGCTGCTTTGGTCTGACCGAGCCGGACGCCGGCTCCGATCCCGGCGGCATGGCGACCCGCGCACAGAAGATCGACGGCGGCTACCGCCTCACCGGCACCAAGATGTGGATCTCGAACGCGCCCATCGCCGACGTGTTCGTGGTCTGGGCCAAGTCCGAGGCGCACGGCGGCGGCATCCGCGGCTTCATTCTCGAGAAAGGCATGAAGGGCCTTTCAGCGCCGAAGGTCGGTGGCAAGCTCAGCCTGCGCTGCTCGATCACCGGCGAGATCGTCATGGAAGGCGTCGAGGTCTCGGAAGACCACCTGCTGCCGAACGTGCAGGGCCTCGCTGGTCCCTTCGGCTGCCTCAACCGCGCCCGCTACGGCATTGCCTGGGGCGCCATGGGCGCCGCCGAGGATTGCTTCCATCGCGCCCGCCAATACACGCTGGATCGCAAGCAGTTCAACCGACCTCTGGCCAACACGCAGCTTGTGCAGAAAAAGCTCGCCGACATGATGACCGAGATTTCTCTCGGCCTGCAGGGCGCCCTTCGCGTCGGTCGTATGTTCGACGACGGCAAGCTCGCCGTCGAGGCGATCTCCATCATGAAGCGCAACAACTGCGGCAAGGCACTCGACATCGCCCGCACCGCACGCGACATGCACGGCGGCAACGGCATCCAGATCGAGTATCACGTGATGCGTCATGCGGCGAACCTCGAGACGGTCAATACCTACGAGGGCACCCACGACGTCCACGCTTTGATCCTCGGCCGCGCCATCACCGGCTTGCAGGCCTTTTTCTGAAGCCAGGAACCCAGGTGAAGGCGCAACGAGTGGTTGCGCTTCCCCTGCATCTTGCCCTCACCTGCGGCCGACCTCACTCGGGTCGTAGGCGAGGCCCGAGGCGCCATATCCGCCGTCCACGTTGAGGACGTGCCCCGTCACCCACTGGCACTCGTCCGACGCCAGGTAGAGCGCCGCATTGGCCACGGCCTCGACGGTGCCGTAGGCGCCGGTCGGGATGCGGCTGAGATAGTTCTGCTTGCGCGACGGACCGTGCACGCTGATCCCGGTCTCGATCGGTCCGGGCGCGATGGCGTTGACCATCACGCCCTTCGATGAGAGTTCGACCGCCAGCACCTTGCAGACATGCATTACGGCAGCCTTCGATGCGCCGTAGGCGACGCCCCCCATGTTGCCGCGCTGGCCCGAGATCGAGCCGATCTGGATGATACGCCCGCCGCCTTGCGCCACCATACGCTCGGCCGCCGCCTTGGCCGTCAGGAACGAGCCGGTGAGATTGATCGCCATCACGCGGTTCCAGTCCTCGAGGCTCGTGTCGAGCGCGAGCTTGTGCATGCCGATGCCCGCGTTGTTGACTACGATATCGATCCGCCCGAGCCGCCCCACGGTCTCGGCAACCTGCGCCTCGCAGTCGGCCGCCACGGCCACATCGGCGCGCATCGCGTAGGCGGTTCCGCCGGCGTCGCTGATCGCCTTGGCCGTCGACTGAGCCTTTTCGAGATCGCGATCCGAGCACATGACGGCAGCACCCTCGGCCGCGAAGCGCTTTGAAATCGCCCCGCCGAGTCCGCCGCCTGCGCCGGTCACCAGTGCGATCTTGTTCTTGAGCCTCATCGACGAATTCCTTTCGTTGGCAGTGCGCGAGGCGTCAGCGTCGGCGCCTTCCGGTCTGTGGTCAACATGCCCTCCGAGGGGACCCGGCGCCAGCAACGAGCGCCGCATCGTTTTTGACCGCAATCAAGCGTTCGGTCCCGAAACGCGCCCAGAATAAACAACCGGGCTCGCTTGACCGCAATCGAGACCTCGCTAATGGAAGGATGCTGCAAATGGTGAAAATTCACCCACTGCGAAGCGCGACCGTCGCGATCGCAATTGTTGCCGGCGCCGCCGTGGCTTTCGCTCAGCAAGGCCCAGGCCGCGGCCCCGGCGGAGGTGGTCCCGGCTCCATGGGCCCGGGCATGATGCGAGATGGCATGGGGTCCGGGTGGGGCGGAGGCTGGGGGATGGGGCCCTGGGGCATGCACCGCGGCATGGGCAACGGCATGTCGCGCGGCGATTGTCCCATGTTCGGGGGCAATGAGACTTACGCCGACGGTCGTCTCGCCTTCCTCAAGGCGGAGCTGGCGATCACGGAGGCTCAGAAATCGGCGTGGGACGCTTACGCTGCTACGCTCCGCAAGAATCTCGAGAACATGCAAACCATGCGCAAGGCGATGTGGCAGTCATTCGAAGCCGACAAGACGCCCATCGAGCGTCTCGACGTGCGAGCCAACGCCATGGAGACACGCCTTGCGGCCCTGAAAGAGATGAAGCCCGCACTCGCGGCGCTCTACGGCACGTTCTCGGACGAGCAGAAGAAAAAGGCAAACGAGATCCTCGTCGGCATGGGTTGCATGATGTGAGGGTCTGTCGCGGGCGATCAGCCGAGCGTCAGCCCGCCGTCGACCGCGATCGCCTGTCCCGTGATAAAGCGGGCGGGCGGCGATAGAAGGAACGCGATCAGGGCCGCGACGTCGTCCGGCTCTGCCACGCGCCCGAGCGGCGTCGCGGCAGCGCCGGATTCATAGACAGCCGAGCCCGACGTCGGCGCGATCGCCGTGTGGCCGCTGTCCTTGCGTGTGTAGCCGGGAACGACGGCGTTTACCGTCACGCCGCTCGGCGCCAGTTCCACTGCGAGCGACTTCATCAGCGCCTCGCCGGCGGCCTTCGCCGCTGCCGACGACGGGAACAGCGCCGTCTGCGCGAAGCGATGTGCGACGAATGACGACACATAGACAATGCGGGCTTGCCGCGAGACCAGAAGCGCATCTCGCGCACCCTGTACCAGCTCGAAGAACGCGCCCGCCATCGCGGCCATGGAGCGATCGAAATCCGCGCGCGTGAGCACGCCGATGCCACGCCTGTCCGCAAATCCGGCGTTCGCGACAATATGATCGAGCTGGCCAAAGTGTGCGATCGCCTTGACGGCGATCTCACGCGCAACGCCAGCCTCTGAAAGATCCCCGTGCAGTTCCAGGACGTCGGCTCCGGCCGCGCGCGCAGCCTCGGCGACCCGACCGAGCCGGCCGCGCGTCTCATGGGTCGCGCCTCGCGTATGCAGCGCGAGGCCTCCGCAATCGCTGGCGATGGCTCTCACGGCCGCCGCGCCGATGCCGGATGCGGCACCTGTCACGAGAGCGACAGGTTTCGGCGGTCCAGGGGTCATCGGCGTGCTCCGTTCGTGAAAGTTGCCTGCCGACCTTACCCGAGGGCAAGGCGGCAGGACAGACAGCAGCCCTGCCCTCTGTGATTTCGCCGCCGATGGTGCACTGCGAGCCTGCCGGATGGCGCGACGCCAGCCGTTCTGTCAGGGTGCTCGGCTTGCCGGCGCGACATGCCGGGATGGCGGAGGGGCGGGGTGACCAGCGGGGCTGTCGAAACGGCGCGGCGCACGGAAAGCGCTACTTACGCCTCGGGTGTGGTGCTGCTGCTCGCCGGTACCGTGGCTTTTTCGAGTGCCGGCCTGTTCGTGCGCGTACTCGGCAAGGATGCGGCGACCACCCTGTTCTGGCGCGGACTCTTCACGGCTCTGGTGATCACGCTCTATGTAGCTTGGCGCGAGGGGCCACGCACGCTGCAGGCCTTCAAGGCCGTGGGACGCGCGGGAATCTTGATTTCGGTCTGTAACGCCCTTTCCATGGGTGCGTTCATGGCCTCGCTTCAGTACACCACCGTCGCCAACAACTCGGTGATCTTCGGCACCAGCCCGTTCATGACTGCGGCGCTGGCGTGGCTCCTCATTCGCGAGCGTCCATCGGCTTCGACCCTCGCTTTTTCCGGGATGGCCCTTCTCGGGGCAATACTGGTCGTCGGCAGTTCATTTCGATTGTCAGCCGATAGCCTGCTCGGCGACGCACTGGCTGTCTTCATGACCATGGCCTTTGCCATGAAAACGGTGCTCGTCAGGCGGCATGCGAGCGTGTCCATGGTGCCAACCGGTGCTTTGGGCGCCGCATTCGGATGCCTCGGGGCGGTTCCCTTCGTGAAGGAGTGGAGCTTGACCGCCGGCGAGCTTGCGACCTTCGCGCTGTTCGGCTTCATGCAGCAGGGCGTCGGCCTGATTGTGACGACGATCGGCATTGCGCGCGTGCCGTCGGCACACGCAGCGCTGCTGATGGCCTTTGATGTGCCGATGTCGCCGACCTGGGTCTGGCTGGTCGTCGGGGAGCGCCCGGAGCCGTTCGTGATAGCCGGAGGAGCGATCGTTCTGGCCGCTGTGATCGGCCATATCATCGTCGAAAGCCGGCGTCGGCGCGCCGTGACGGGCGGCGGCGCTCAATAGAACGGGAACACGTTCTCGACAACGTATGGCCCACCGCCGACGTTCGGCCGGGACGAGAAGAGTGCGAACTGGTCGATCGTGATCGGCCCGATAGCGATACTGCCTCGGGACCCGAGGAAACGCGCAACCACGTCGGCTTTGGTGCCCCTAAGGCGGGCGAGCGTCACGTGCGGCTTGAAGGCACGCGGCTCCGCCACCAATCCAGCGGATCGGCAGGCACGCTCGACGGCGCGCTGCAGGTGCTCCAGTTCCGGGTTCCTTTCGATGCCGGCATAGATCGCCCGCGGGTCCCGCCCACCGAAGGCGCCCATCTCGCGGATCATGATCTGGAAGGGCGCGGCCTCGATGCCGTCGAGAAATCCGACAAGTTCGTCGGCCTCCCTGTTGTCGATGTCGCCGGCAAACCGCAGCGTGATATGCATGTTTTCCGTCTCGATCCACTTGGCGCCCGGCAGGGGGCCGCGCAGCAGCCCCAATCTCGTTCGCACCATCTCCGGCAGCTCGAGACCGATAAAGAGTCTTGGCATGGTTCTCCGTCCGTCGGCTGTTTGGGCGGGAGGCATCGCAATGGGTTCTTGCCGGGACTAGGATCTTTCGGACTTGACCCGCGCGAGCAGTTTCTCGACGAAGGGCAGCATCCGCTCTGCGATCCGGCGCACGCCCTCGGCATTGGGATGAATGCCGTCCTGCTGATTGAGCTTCGGGTCGAGCGCGACACCGTCGAGCAGGAACGGATAGAGAATGAGGCCGTACTTGTCGGCCAGTTCGGGAAACATGCGGTCGAAGGCGTCTGCATAACTGTCGCCGAGTGTTCGGCTCGCCCGCATGCCGAGCAGCAGTACGGCAATGTTGCGCGCCTGCAGCCGCCGGATGATCGCCTCCAGATTGTTGCGAGCCCGCTGAACGTCGAGGCCGCCGAGCATATCGTTCGCACCGAGCGCCAGGATCACGGCCTGCGTACCCTCTGGCACGGCCCAGTCGAGACGCGCGAGGCCGCCGGCGGTCGTGTCGCCGGAAACGCCCGCGTTCTGGATCTCGACCTGATGCCCCTTGCTCGTCAGAAGCCGTTGCAACACGGCGGGCAAGGCATCGGCCGCTCCGAGGCCCAATCCAGCCGTCAGGCTATCGCCAAGGGCCACCACATGGATCGGCCCGGGCGAGACCTCGGCGTGGCCCGGCTTCGCAGCAATCGACGCCGCCAGGTTGACGGCAGCGAGCATGAGCACCATTTGGCCGAGATGCCGGAGTATCATTCTGAGCGTTCCAGTGTCCGGCGACGGATTGGGACAACGATCACCGTCACGATTCGGGTGAGTCTGTTCTGAGACATGACATGAGCATCCGAGGCGAAAGCGGCAAGAGCTTGCCCGCGCCCGGTTCGGGACAAGTGCCCGCAAGAGGCCGGAGGGAGCAGCGATTTGCCGAGCCAGAACATTGCCACGACTGATGCCGAGCCTGTCGAGGACGCCAACTCGGCCCTGGCGGCCGCTTCTCGGCAATCGCCCGTGGCGCCTGTGGCGAGACTTTCGGGCGTTTGTCTGACCCTCGCGAGCCGGGCCGGCGACGTCGAAATTCTGAAAGGCATCGACCTGGCGATCCCCTCTGGCCAATCGCTGGCTATTGTAGGACCGTCCGGCTCTGGAAAAACGTCTCTGCTGATGATCATGGGCGGTCTGGAACAAGCGACACGGGGCACCGTGGACATCGCCGGCCGCGAGCTTTCGGGCCTCGATGAGGACGCCCTCGCACGCATCCGCAGCCAGTCGATCGGCATCGTCTTCCAATCCTTCCATCTCGTGCCGACCATGACCGCGCTCGAGAATGTGGCCCTGCCGCTCGAGTTCCGTGGCGATAGCGCTGCCCGCGACAAGGCACGTGCGGCGCTTCAGGAGGTTGGTCTTGGCCCGCGCGTCGAGCACTACCCCGCGCAACTCTCCGGAGGTGAGCAGCAGCGCGTCGCGCTTGCCCGTGCGCTCGTGGCCGAGCCTCGCCTTTTGCTCGCCGACGAGCCGACAGGCAATCTTGATGGCGCCACGGGCCGCCAGATCGTCGAACTGATGTTCGCCCTCGGCCGCCGTCACGGCACCACCCTCGTGCTCGTTACCCACGACGAGAGGCTCGCGGCGCGCTGCGAACGCGTGGTGCGCATGGCGGATGGCCGCATTGTCGCGGACAGCCTGGTCGACCGATCGAGTCTCGCTGGCGCCGGAGTTTCCGCATGAGCGTCGACGTCGATCTCGCGCCCGGCCCCGCGATCGAGCGGTCCGGTATGCCGCGCCTCAGGATCGTCACGCTCGCCCTCTCCGAGTTGGCGCGCAGTTGGCGGGGGTTCGGTATCCTGATCGCGTGCATCGCACTGGGTGTCGCCGTCATTACCGGCGTTGGTGCGCTTTCCGATGGTTTCAGATCGAGCTTCGAGCGACAGGGTGAGGTGCTTCTGGGCGGCGATGTCGCAATGTCACGCCCGCATCGGCGCGCGACGTCCGAGGAACGTGCCTGGATGGCGGAACGCGGACGGGTTTCGGAGACGGCAACCCTGCGATCCATGATGCGGCGTCTCGACGGCACCGATCAGGCCCTGGTCGAGGTGAAGGCGGTCGATCGGGCCTATCCGCTCGTCGGAAAGCTCGCGCTGCAGGGTTCGGAGACGGTCGAGGAGGCCTTGCTGCAGGGACCTGGCGCGATCGTCGATCCGATCCTTCTCGAGCGTCTCGGCGTCAAGGTCGGCGACCGTGTGCAGCTCGGCAATTCGGAGGTCGTCATTCGGGCGGCGCTGGCGAGCGAGCCGGACAAGATCTCGAGCCGCTTCACCATGGGTCCAAGGGTCTTTCTTTCGATTGCCACCTTGCAAACCACCGGCTTGGCAGCACCGGGCAGTCTCGTCCGCTGGCGTTACGCCCTTAGCCTCGATGGTGCCTCCGATCCAGCCGCGCTGTTCGCGTTCCGTGAGTCGGTTCGCGTCGGACTGCCTGACTCGGGCTTCGCCGTGAACGACCGCCGCAATCCGTCTCCGGCTGTCACGCGCACCCTCGATCAGCTTCGCCAGTTTCTCACGCTGATCGGTGTCGCGTCGTTGATGATCGGCGGCGTCGGCGTCGCCAATGCGGTGAAGGCCTACGTCGATCGTCGCCGCAAAGTGATTGCGGCGATGAAGAGTCTCGGCGCATCGAGGCGCCAGATCTTCATCCTGCATCTTGTGCAGGTCATGTCGCTGGCCGCTGTCGGCACCGCTGTCGGACTGTGCCTCGGTCTGCTTGTCCCGGGCCTCGTCGATCGGGCCGTCGCCGGTTCATTGCCGGTTCGCGTCGAGTTCTCCGTGTCAGCGGCAAGTTTGGGGCTGGCCGCGGGATACGGAATTCTCGTCGCCCTCTTGTTCGCGCTCTGGCCGCTTGGCCGGGCAGGCGAAATCCGCGCGGCGGCACTCTTCCGTGACGACGTCGCGCCGTCGTATCAATGGCCGCGTTGGACCGTCGTGGCCGCTACGGTCGCCACCGCGGGCGCCGTCGCCGGGCTCGCGATCTTTACCTCGGACCGTAGACACGTCGCCGTTTACTTTCTGCTCGGCATTGCCGCCATCTTCATCGTCTTTCCGCTCCTTGGCATGTTCGTCGCTTGGCTCGCCCGTAGGCTGCCCCGGCCGTCCCGGCCCGAGCTTGGCCTCGCGCTCGGCAGTCTCGGGGCCCCCGGCGGCCTGACGCGATCTGTCGTGCTATCGCTCGGCGCTGGCCTTTCCCTGCTGTCGGGCGTCGCTCTCGTCGATTCTTCGATCGTCACCGAGCTGGAGACGCGCCTGCCCCGCAATTCGCCGGACTATTTCCTTCTCGACATTCCGCCGGCCGAAATGGCAGGGCTGCAGCGGACCGTAGCGCGCGAGCAGCCCGATGCGCGTGTCGACGAGGCGCCGATGTTGCGCGGCCGGCTGGTCTCACTCGCCGGCAAGCGCGTGGAGGACATCAAGGCCCCGCCCGAAGCTCAGTGGGTACTCCGCGGCGACCGCGGCCTGTCTTACGCGACCGACGTTCCCGCGGGATCGCGGGTCGTCGCCGGAGACTGGTGGCCGGCGGATTACTCCGGTGAGCCGCTCGTGTCCTTCGAGGCCGAACTCGCACATCATCTCAAGCTGTCGGTCGGAGACCAGGTAACCGTCAACGTCCTCGGCCGCAACGTGACGGCGCGCATCGCCAATCTTCGCGAGGTGCACTGGGAAAGTCTTGGGATCAACTTCGTGATGGTCTTCTCGCCGAATGTACTGAAGGGAGCCCCGCACAATCTGCTGGCAACCATCACCTTGCCACCTGCGATCTCGCTTGCCGCCGAAGCTCAGCTCGCGCGTGACGTCGGCAAGGCGCATCCGGCCGTGACGGTCATCAGGGTGAAGGACGCTGTCGACGCGTTCCACGTCGTGTTTCAAAAGGTCATGCTGGCCGTTCGCGCGGCCGGGGGCGTCACTTTGCTGGCCGGCGCCCTGGTTTTGGCGGGCGCTCTGGCAACCGCCCAGCAGCAGCGCGCTCGCTTGGCCGTGATCCTGAAGGCGATCGGCGGCACGCGACGCCAGATTCTCACCATGCACCTCGTCGAATATCTCGTACTGGCGACGATCACGGCAATTGTCGCGCTCGGCATCGGCTCACTTGGTGCTTGGGCGGTGCTCACCTATTTGATGAAAGTCGAGTTCGCGTTCTCGTGGGCTGCCGTTGGGCAGGCGGTTTTGCTGTCGTGTGCCCTTGTTGTGGCGCTTGGCATGGCGGGGACTGCGCGTGTGTTGTCCGCAAAGTCCGCTACGTATTTGCGCGGGGACTGACGGAAATGTTGCGTAGTTATACGCATATAAATCGGCCAACGATCCAGTAAACCTGTATTTTTACCAGACTAATCGTGTCTGAATTTGATCATTCCACTCCTTGAAAACGACACGCGACCGGAACATATTCAGTGCGGGCGGCAGTCCTTTGCTGCGCTGCCGCGCTCCACATCACCCTTGACCGGGGATCGTGGCAGCTCAGGCAGAACCACCAGAGGGTCAAAGGGAAACAATGGCTCAGATCGATCATAGGTACGTTCACGGCGCGCCGGCGTCGCGTGCCGGCACCGCCGTCGGTGTAGATGAAGGCCTGCGCGCACACATGCTGCGCGTCTACAACTATCTCGCGGGTGGCATCGGCTTGGCGGCGATCCTCGCGTATCTCGTTTTCAACGCCTCCGTTACGACCGATCCGGCGCTCGCTGCCGCGACGCTGCGTAATGGCGTGCTGCTGACGCCGTTCGGCAAGGCCCTGTTCGCGTCGGGCTGGATCATGGGCATCAAGCTGGCGCCGATTGGCCTGCTGCTGGTGCTGATGTTCACCGGACATCGCCTGTCGGCGGCTGGCACCCAGCTCGCCTATTGGGCGCTCGTTGCGCTCATCGGCATGGGCGCCTCGACGGCATTCATCCAGTACAAGCTCGGCTCGGTCGGCCAGGTCTTCGCCATCACGGCCGTCTCGTTCGCCGCGCTCAGCCTGTGGGGCTACACCACGAAGAAGGACATCTCCGGTTGGGGTTCGTTCCTTTTCATGGGTCTCGTCGGCATCATCATCGCGTCGCTGGTGAACATCTTCTTCCAGTCGTCCGCACTGCAGTTCGCCGTCTCGTGCATTGGCGTCCTCGTGTTCGCGGGCTTCACCGCTTACGACACGCAGCGCATCAAGGACGAGTACTACCTGATGATCGGAGACGCGGCCGCCATGTCGAAGGCCGCGGTTTGGGGAGCACTTTCGCTCTTCCTGGACTTCATCAACCTTTTCTACATGCTGCTCTCGCTGTTCGGTAATCGCGAATAAGCAGACGTCGAAAGCATGCAGTGCGGTTGGGCCTCGCGGCAACGCGGGGCCCTTTCGCCGTTGTGAGAGCCTCTCGAGGTTCGGCCGGTGCGCCATGGCCCGTGCCGGCGCAGCATTTCCATGTGTCGCTCCGTCTGCTTTTCATCCAGAGCAAAGGCTGAGTACATTCGTCGACGCAACTTCGGAGCCAAGTCACATGGTCGATTTCGTTATCCGGAACGCGAATCTGGCCGACCTTCCCGCCATCACGGCGATTTATCAGGTAGCAGTCCGGGAGGGCCTCGCGAGCTGGGAGTACGACCCACCCGACGAGGCCGAGATGTGCCGCCGCTTCGAGGCCATTCAGGCCGCCGGTTATCCTTATCTCGTGGCGGAGCGCGCCGGACGCGTGCTTGGTTACAGTTATGCCAGCGCGTACCGGCCTCGCCCGGGTTATCGGTTCACTGTCGAGAACTCGGTCTATGTCGCGACCGACGCTCAAAGGGGTGGCGTTGCCCGCGCCTTACTCGAGGAATTGATCGATCGATGCACGGCGGCGGGTTTTCGGCAGATGGTGGCCGTTATAGGTGACTCCGCCAATGCGCCGTCCATCCGGCTGCACCGATCCCTCGGATTCACTTTCGCCGGCGTCATCCACTCGATCGGCTGGAAGTTGGGTCGTTGGCTCGACGGCGTCTACATGCAGCGCCCGTTGGGCCCCGGCGACACGGCACCGCCTTCTTGAAACGATAGGGCGGCTTGACGACGCCCACGCTTTTCACATCTAGGGTGCCTCGGGCTGGCCTCTCTTCGACCCACGCCGGTTCCGGGTTGACCAATGCGGAGGGAGAACCCTAACCCTCGACCACGTAGAGCGAACGCTTCTCGAAAACCTCGAGCACCCGCTTCAACTCGTGCCCGCGCTTCAGGATCAGCCCCGTCGCGGCGATGACGCTGTATGCGCCCTGCTTGCGGGCATACCTGGGGTTCTTCTCGATGCGAAAGAGCGGCCACTCGCTGCTGCGTCGAAAGGCGGAAAATACGGCCTTCTCGCGTCCGAAATCGAGAGCGTAGTCGCGCCATTCTCCAGCGGCCACCTTGCGCCCGTAAACCGCCAGAATGTCGGCGAGCTCGCTTCGGTCGAACGTGATGACGGACGGCTCACGGCGGGCACTTGCGGGCGGCGACGAAAGGGACGCGGAGGCGCCTTGCAGGCTCGCCCCATGTCTGGGGCGAAAGACTATCGGCTCGCTGTCGCTCAATGGTGCCTCCCCACGCCGTCGCTCCGTGGCAAAGAGATTACGCGACGCATCATCTGGCGCAACCTCAGAGATCGTCAGTGCCCGCCAATCGGCGCCCTATGAGATAGTAACAAATTGTAATGAAAATCACGAAACAGCCATGAAGCGATCAAGGCCGGGCCGCATTCGCGCATATACTTATCATCATCGAGAACGGCCCGATCCTGTCCCCTGCCTCGGAACCCAGCCCCCCAAGCCCCTCCGAGGCTCTCTCTCCCAGGATCGGGCCGTTTTTCTTCCTGATATCCAAGATCATTTGGGCGCCGGGGCCCACTCCGATGGTTCGTCGCCGCGCGCTCGAACCGCGTCGCGGCGCTGTGACGATACCCTCCTTTTGACAAGATCCCGACCTCCGGTCGCCGCAAACGGTCGCAATAGTCGGTGCCGTTGCCTCTGGATCCGGCCCTCGTGGGCAGGCTCTGGAACTCTCAGCCCCCCAGCCCCCCGGAGCTAACCGTGAGGGCCGGATCCAGAGGCAATCGCCCCCTGCCCTCACATTGCGCACATTCAATCCGCGGCGCCCGCCCGGCCGTCTTCTGCCGGGCATTTTCATTTGGCAGAAAGACCCTTGATGCGAGGGCAGGACAGGCACTAAGTCAGCCTGAAGTGGCGCTTCGCCAAGTCCACTCGTCGGTGCGGCACGTGCAGGCGGGACTGGCGGGCGACACACGTCGTTGCAAGCCATGGAGCCGCAATCCTCATGCCTTCGGACGCCTCCCCGAATACTCCGAATCCTTCGGCCGCCGCCGGCCAGCACGCCTTTCAGGCCGAGGTCTCCCGCCTACTCCAGTTGATGGTCCACTCGGTTTACACCGAGAAGGAAATCTTCCTCCGCGAACTCGTGTCGAACGCCTCCGACGCGTGCGACAAGCTCCGCTACGAGGCGATCGCCGCACCGGGGCTGATGGGCGACGACCAGCGATTGGCCATCACCATCTCGATCGACAAGCCAGCGCGCCGTCTCGTCATAGCGGACAACGGCATCGGCATGAGCGAAGCCGAGCTGATCGACAATCTCGGCACCATCGCCCGCTCCGGCACACGCGCCTACCTCGATCGTCTGGCAGCCGATCCTCAAGGTGCCGCAAGCGGGCTGATCGGGCAGTTCGGTGTCGGTTTCTATTCGGCGTTCATGGTCGCCGACCAAATCGAGGTGCTCAGTCGCCGCGCCGGTGCCGACGTCGCATTCCATTGGCAATCCGACGGCGGCAACGGTTTTTCAATCCGCCCCGCCTCGGCCGAGGAAGCGGCCGAGGTTTCCCGTGGCACGCGTGTCTCTCTGGTACTCAAGCCGGACGCTGATGCCTTCCTCGAACCCTACGAAATCGAACGCGTCGTCAAGACCTACTCGGACCACATCCTCTTTCCCGTCGAACTCGTCGGCGAGAACGCCGAGCGGCGCCAGCTCAACGCGGCGAGCGCCTTATGGCAGCGCTCGAAATCCGAGGTCGCGCCCGAGGCCTACGCCGAAGCCTATCGCGGCATCGCGCACGAGCCGGGAGAGCCGGCGCTCACGATCCACTACAAGGCCGAAGGCCGCCAGTCCTACGCGGTCCTGCTGTTCGTGCCCGGCGAGCGTCCGTTCGATCTGTTCGACGTCGAGCGCAAGGGCCGCGTGAAGCTCTATGTGCGCCGCGTCTACATCACCGACGATGCGGATCTGCTGCCGAGCTACCTGCGGTTCGTTCGTGGCGTCGTCGACAGCGAGGACGTGCCGCTCAATATCAGCCGCGAGATGCTCCAGAACAATCCTCAGGTCGCGCAGATCCGCCGGGCGCTGACGGGGCGCGTGCTGTCCGAGCTGGAGACGCTGGCGGAAAAGGACTCCGATCGGTTTGCCAAGGTCTGGGAAACGTTCGGTCCTGTGATGAAAGAGGGCATCTACGAGGAATTCGAGCGGCGCGACCAGCTTCTGAAGCTCGCCCGGTTCCGCTCGACTGCGGGGCCCGGATGGCGATCGCTAAACGACTATGTTGCCGGCATGCGGCCTGGACAGACCGAAATCTACTACCTCGCCGGCGACAATCTGGACCGGCTGAAAGCGAGCCCGCAACTCGAGGCGGCCCTGGCGCGCGGCGTCGAGGTGCTGTTGCTTGCCGATCATGTCGACAGCTTCTGGACGACGCGCGGGCTCAAGTTCGAGGATAAGGCACTCACGTCGCTGACGCAGGGCGAGGCCGATCTCTCGGCGATCCCATATCTGGACGGCAAGGCGCCCGATGCCGACAGCGGCGATACAGGAGCACTCGTTACGGCGCTGAAAGCGGCGCTCGGCGATTTGGTGAGCGACGTGCGCGCATCGAAGCGCCTGGTTGCCTCGGCGGTCTGCCTCGTCGCCCCGGGGTCTGGACCGGATCTCGCTCTCGAACGATTGCTGAAGCACCGCGAGCAGGGGACCGGCCTGAAGCCGGTGCTCGAGGTCAACCCGTCGCATCCTCTGCTGAGGGCAGTCGGCGAAAGTGCGTCCGCCAACCGCAATGACGAGGTCACCGACATTGCCGGACTACTGCTCGATCAGGCCCGCATCCTCGACGGCGAGCTACCGGCCGATCCAGCCCAATTCGCCGAGCGTCTCAATCGCTTCGTGGCAAGGGGAATGAGCCGGCCCGACACCCCGAGCGACCGGTCGGACTGACGTTCTCCCGCGCAGAGCCCCTGCGGCGCGACCGATCGGTCCCCGGACGATACGGTGCCGCAGGTGGCCGGGCCATACCGAGGGTCGTCGGGCGAGACCGAAACTCGACCTCAGAACAACTTGAGGCCGGGCGGAAGCGGCAGTCCCCCCGTCACCTCCTGCATGCGCTCCTGCATGGTGCTGTCGACCTTGGCGCGCGCGTCCTGATGCGCCGCAAGGATCAAATCCTCGACAATTTCCGCCTCGTCCGCCTTCAGCAGGCTCGGGTCGATACGCACGCCCCGCATCTCGCCCTTACCGTTGAGCGTAACCTTGACCATGCCGGCGCCCGACTGACCCTCGATCTCCATCGCCGCAAGATCCTCCTGCAGCTGCTGCATTCGCTGCTGGATCTGGCCGGCTTGCTGCATCAGTTTCATCAGATCTTTCACGTCAACGCTCCATGTGCGGGTGGCGCCGATCTGGATCGGCAATTTATGGCGGCGGGTTCGGAATGCGCATGACCCTAAAGATCCTGCGCCTTAGCCCGTGGCCTTTTCGTCGTCGTCCATCGGCACGCTCGCTGTTCGCAGCGTCGTGATTTTGGCGTTCGGAAACTGCTGCAGCAGCCCGGCCAGAGCCTCATGTTTCTTGAGCGCTTCGAGTTCGGCGGCGTCTTGCGCGCGCCGCACCGCGCCGATCGTGGGAGCACCCGCCTGGCGAGAAACCGCGACCATCCAGCGCCGGCCCGTCCACTTGTTGAGCTTCTCACGGAGCTCGTTGGCGATTTCAGCAGGCGCCCCGGCCAGTAGCGCCAACTCGATCGCCCCGCCGGCATCGAACTTCACGAGACTGACATGCTCCTCGAGGTGCACTTTCAGCCGCGCGTCCCGGTGCTTGCCCGCAACTGCAACCACTTGTTCGAAAGTTCGTGGATCGTCAAACTTGACCGCCGCTGATGGTGAGGCCTCTGGGCTGTCCTCGTCCAGGATCTCTGGATCGTAGGGATCGGCCTCCGGCGTCGAGCCGTAGTCCTCGAGGCTCGATGGCGGTGGAGGCTCGTGGCTCGCCTCGGTTTGGACGCCAGACGGTGCTGCCGATTGAGCGTGGTCGCGCGCGACATTCAGTGGCCCCCTTGCCTCGCCCGGGGCGCGTTCGCCTGTATCACGAGGCGATGCGCGGCGGCCAACGGCGCCCCCGCCCAAGGTCCTGATGATATCTTCCGGCGACGGCAAGTCGGCGGCATGCGCAATCCGGATGAGAACCATCTCCGCAGCCGAATGCGCGCTGGGCGCCCGTCCGGCTTCGTCCAGCCCCTTGAGCAGCATCGACCAGCCACGCGACAGCACGGCGGTCGAAACGGTTGCGGCGAGTGCTGCGGCGCGCCGCCTCTCCTCGGCCGACAGGCCTTCGCCCGCAGCCTGCTCGCCGGCAACCCGGACGCGCGTCGCCACGTGTACGGCTTCGCCGAGATCGGCGAGGGTCTGGATCGGATCGGCCCCGTCGCTGTGCAGCGAGCCGAACACTTGCAACGCCCCTGCCGCGTCGCCCGAGAACAGCAGTTCGAGAAGATCGAACAGCCGCCCCCGGTCGGCGAGACCGAGCATGGCGCGCACGCCGCTTTCGGTGACGGTCCCGGAGCCCATGGCGATCGCCTGATCGAGCACGGAAAGTCCGTCGCGTACCGAGCCGCCTGCCGCGCGCGCGATCAGCGCCAGCGCCTCGTCCTCGGCCTTGGCGCCCTCCTGATCGACAATCCTGGAGAAATGTGCGGCGAGCAGTGGCACGTCCACGCGGCGCAGATCGAACCGCTGACAACGCGACAGCACCGTGACAGGAACCTTGCGGATTTCCGTGGTCGCGAAGATGAACTTGACGTGGGGCGGCGGTTCTTCGAGCGTCTTCAGAAGGGCGTTGAACGCGCCCTTCGAGAGCATGTGGACCTCGTCGATGATGAACACCTTGTAGCGGGCAACCATCGGCTTGTAGCGCGCGCTCTCGATGATCTCGCGCATGTTGTCGACGCCGGTGTTCGACGCGGCGTCCATCTCGACCACATCCGGATGCCGGCTCTCGATGATCTGCCCGCAATGGCGTCCCGGCGTGGCGAGATCGATCGACGGGCGATCGACGCCGTCTGCATCGGTGTAGTTGAGCGCGCGCGCCAGGATGCGCGCCGTCGTCGTTTTACCAACGCCCCTGACGCCGGTCAGCATGTAAGCCTGTGCGATCCGTTCGGTGGCAAACGCGTTGCGCAACGTCGTCACCATCGCGTCCTGGCCGATCAGGTCGTCGAAAGTCTGCGGCCGGTATTTGCGCGCGAGCACCACATATCCGGACGAGGCCGGTCCGGATGAGGATATTCCCGGGGGCATGTCCCCGAACAAACCTGGACCGGAACTTGCGGGTATATCGTCGCTGTCGCTCATGGTCGCAACGCTGGCCTCCGGGCCTCGCGCGGCAGCAGCGCCGCCACCCGTCAGTACGCGGGAGTAGCCCCTGCCCTTGGCCTTTCGGGCCAAAGCGCTTCCCTCACTGGCAATCGATTTTGCGCGACCGCCATGGGCCGTCGAGGGCTCGAAATTGAGAGGTTGGACGGCGACCCGAATCCTGATCGTTAGGGCTGCTTCCTTCCGGACCTGACCCGGTTGGCGAGGGACGCGCCCGCCGCCAACCTCCCGGCACCTACTTAAGCGAGTGTGCGCCGCCCCGCAACGCCTTCCCCGTCACGCCGGGCAAAAAGACCGGCGGCCCCCCTGCGAGAGTGTCGCCGCCCCAACGACGTTGACGAGGCCCGTCAACTTCTTATCGCAGCGCCCGCATCAGCCAGAGCGCGATGTCGGGGAAGAAAAACAAGCCGAGCAGCACGAGACACTGGATCACCATGTAGTCGGCCATGCCACGGTAGATCGTCCCGAGCGACCACTGTGGAACGACGTTTCTCAGGTAGTAGGCCGACATGGCCACCGGCGGGCTTAGGAATGCGGTCTGCAGGTTGACGGCCACCAACGTGCCGAACCAGATCAACAGTTCCAGCTTCGTCATGCCCTCGAACTTCAGCCGCTCGACTACCGGCATGAAGATCGGCAGGAACACGAGGATGATCGCGGGCCACTCGAACGGCCACCCCAGCACGAAGATGAGAACCATGATGAGCGCCAGCTTCCAGGCGTCATCGAGCGGTAGCGAGATCAGCGTGTTCGTAATGACGGTCGCGGTGCCGAGCTTGGTGAACACCGCACCGAACACGTTCGATGCGACCGCCAGGAACAGCACCATGGCCGACGTCGTCATCGTGCCGACGCAGGCATTCTTGAAGCTCTCGAAATCCAGGCGATTGTAGAGCAGCGCCAGCAGCGCCGCGCCGAACGCACCGCAGGATGCCGCCTCGGTCGGCGTGGCAAGCCCGCCGAGAATCGTCCCGAGCGTGAAGCCGATCAGTGCGCTGAGGGGCGCGATGCCGAGCATCACCGCCCGGAAGTAGAGGCTCTTCACGTAGGCGTAGGCAGCCAGGGCCGCCAGGACAACGCTCGGGATCGCCCACCCGAGAGGCGGCGCCTTCGTCACGATGGCGTTCGAAACAGAGTAGGCCAGAAGTGCCGCGATAATCGTTACGCACAGGAAGCCCAGCAGCACGACCGGTGCGCCAACGCGCTCCGTCGTCATGGCCTCATAGGCTTCCTTGCGCTCGTCCATCGTCATGGCCGGACCGAGCGATGGATTGAGAACGCTTCGGCCGAGTGTGTAGGCGATGTAGATGAGCGCCAGCAGGAGGCCTGGTCCCATAGATGCGGAATAGAGCAGGTTGACGGGAATGCCCATGGTCGGTCCCATCACCACCAGCATGACGCTCGGCGGAATGAGGATACCGAGCGTGCCGCCGGCCGCGATCGCGCCGGAGGACAGGCGGCCGTCGTAGCCCGCCTTTATCATCATCGGAGCGGCCATGATGCCGAGCACCGTGACGGCGGCGCCGACGATACCGGTCGCCATCGCGAAAATCGTCGCCGTCAGGATGACGGCCAGATAGAGCGAGCCCCGGACGGGGGCGAGCAAACTTCGCAACGCTCCGAACAGGCGCTCCATCAGGCCCGCCTGCTCGGTCATGTAGCCCATGAAAATAAAAAGCGGCACGGCCGGAAGGATCTCGTCCTTCATCGTGCCCCAGATCTGCAGATAGGCAAGATCGAACGTCTGCGCGAAGCCGAGGCCGAGGCCGCCGAAGACAATGGCGAGAAACAACAGCGTGAACGAGATCGGGAAACCGATGAATATCACCGCCACCATGCCAAACAGCATAATGGCGCCAAGGATTTCATTGGGACTCATGGACTAGACCTCGATCTTCTCGTGCTCGACGAGGAACTGGCCCGTCTTTGCCGCCCACAGGCTTTTCATCAGTTCGGAGACGCCCTGCAGAAACAACATTGCGAAGGCGAGTGGAATAATCGCGCGCAGCGGCCAGATGATCGGCTGCCACGCACCTGAATTGGAGCGCTCGTCGATGGACATCGAATAGAGGAAGTCGTCCCAGCTCGAGAAGGCCAGGACAGCCATGGTGGGCAGGAAGAAGACGATGAAGGCGATGCTGTCGATCCGGCCCTTGGTCTTGCTCGAGAAGCCGTCCCACAGCATGTCCGTTCGAACGTGGGCACCCTTGAGCAGGGCGTAGGCGCTACCGAGCATGAAGAGCGCGCCGAAGACCATGGTCGTCACGTCGAGCGCCCAGACGGTGGGATCCGACAGGGCGTAGCGACTGATAACCTCATAGACGTTCGGCACGATCAGGATGGGAACCAAGACGCATGCGAGCGCGATGCCGACATGCTCGGTGATCCAGTCGATGGTTCGGATGGTGCCTAGATAGGCAGGTGATGGCTGCACCACGGTCCTCCCCCGAGGAAGATTGGTTGGGACGGCGTTTTCGTCTCGTAACGCTCGCGGAGGCTCGGCCCGTCTTTGCCACCCTCGCGCAAGAAAACAACCGGACCGCGCAGGGCGCGAAAGCCGGCGTCGTTCAGGTTACTTGCCGGCCCGGTAACACGTCGCGCACAACGCGTAAGCCAGATCGCAGAACGACTTCGTCGGCGCTGAGAACGCAGCGTGTCTGCCCCAACGTCGTCAATCCGACATTACGTTGCCTCCAATTCGAACATTTCACGAAATCAGCACGGGACCAACGCAAAGGTCAATCGGGATGACGAAAGGTAACCTTGAATTTGAGCCAAAAGACCCATCGCGATCGGGAGCAGCATCAACTCCGTCGGCCGGGCACCTCGAGGAATTGCGAGGACAGCGCGTCGATTGGCGCATGCAACTCGAGCGTCGTTGGCGCATCGGCCGAGCGCCCGCTCGGGTGCCGCCCTGCCCGGCTTGGTCGTCGGCGCGCGACGTCGGATGACGAACCGCTAACGTCGCGCCTATAGTTTGCGCAAAATCCGCACCTGGAAGGACACGCGATGCCGACGCTGGCCGCTACTGAATTACTGGATCGCATGAGCCCGAAGCGGCCCGACAAGGCTTGGATCGATGGACAGCGGCACGACGAGCGGGCGCGATTCCTGATCCTGTGCGACCTGAAGCCCGTGGTCGTGCCCGCCGGGGCCGATCGATCGATTGGCGCGATCAAATGGTTGACCAGGGGCGATGTCACCCGGCTGCGGCTGCCGGAGGACGGGGCCATGTTCCTCGGCGTGAGTCGGGATGAGGGGGTTCCGCACTTCGCGATAGCCCTCAGTGAGCATCAGACGCGTACCATTGCCGGTGCCGCCGAGGTGCTGCGCCCCGCGATTGATCTGCGGCCGCTCGCAATGCAGGGCGCCTTGACACCCGACGAGCAGTCGCTGGCCGGCCAGGCCCGCTCGCTCGCCCAATGGCACGAGAATTCCCGCTGTTGCGGCAAATGCGGTTCGACGACCCTTATCAAGGACGCCGGCTGGCGGCGCAAATGCTGGGGCTGCGGCCTCGATTGGTTCCCGCGTACCGATCCCGTGGTGATCATGCTCGTGACCGACGGCGAGCGCTGCATCCTTGCTCATGAGCACCGCTACGCGCCGGGCATGTACTCAACGCTTGCCGGTTTTCTCGAACCCGGCGAGGACATCGAGCACGCGGTTCGCCGCGAGGTGCTCGAGGAGACCGGCATCATCGTCGGTCGCGTCGATTACTATCGCAGCCAGCCCTGGCCCTTTCCCCATTCGCTCATGCTCGGCTGCATCGCGCACGCTGAGACGACCGAGCTCCATGTCGATTTGACGGAACTCGCGGACGCACGCTGGTTCTCACGCGCCGAGGCGCTCAGCATGATCGAGGGCACCCACCCGGAAAAGCTGACGGCTCCCGGCCGTCACGCCATCGCCCACGTGCTCGTTCGCGCCTTCGTCGAGGGCAAGACGAGCTGAGTGACGATGACCGCTCCCGTTTCGACTCTCTCGGCGGACGTGGATTTCGTGTGCGCTCCGCGCCCCGCCCAGTCATCGGACGGTCAACAGGTTGGCATCCCTTTTCCGGCCGCGTGCGCGGATGGGGAGTGGCATCGGACGGCGGGACGGCTTAGCCTGCCGCTACCGTCGAACAACCGCGAGCCGTGGATGCCGAGACATGAAAAGCCCTGTTACATTCTACAGCGAAGGCCACAAGCTCACCGGCGACCTTTACCTCCCGGATGACCTGCCGAAGGGCGACAAGCGTGCCGGGATCGTGCTCTGCCACGGCTATACCGGCGTCAAGGATCTCTACTTGCCCGACAACGCGCGCGTCCTGAACGATGCCGGTTATGTCGTGCTGACCTTCGACTACAAGGGCTGGGGCGAGAGCGAGGGCACGCGGAGCCGCCTTGCTCCGATGAGCCGGGTCGCCGACGTGCAGGCCGCCATGACCTTCCTTGGCCTCAACGCCAATGTCGATGCGGACCGTCTCGGCATTTACGGCACGAGCTACGGAGGCGCGACCGTCGTCTGGACCGCGGCCATCGATCCGCGGGTGAAATGCGTCGTCTCGTGCGTGGGCATCGGCAATGGAGCGCGCTGGATGCGGTCCGTGCGACGGCCCGACGAGTGGATCGATCTGCTGGCACGCTCGAAGCGGGATCGCGAGACGCGCGTGCTCACCGGCAAATCGGAGTACGTCGCACGCGAGGACGTCCTGCTGCCCGATCGGCAGTCGGCCGAACTTGCCGCGGCCGCACGCAAGAACAACCCCAACGCCGTCGGCACCATTCCGCTCGAATACATTGACGAAACGGCGCAGTTCAACCCGGAGTGGGTCGTCGACCGGATCGCGCCGCGGCCTCTACTGCTGATTACCACGGATGACGATCGCTTGGTCCCGCCGGAGGAATCGCAGGCGCTCTATGCCAAGGCAGGCGAGCCGAAAAAGCTCGTCACGCTTAACGGCTGGGGACACTATGAGGTCTATGCCGGTCGCGCCTTCGAGGAGGTGATGGGAGAGACGACGGCCTGGTTTCAGCGCTACCTGCCGAGCCGCGCCTGATCACCACCGGTTGCGCCGCATCGAACGCGTGCGCGCCTGCGCGTTCTGCCGAGATAAAAAAGTGGCGCGGCTTTCTTCCCGCGCCGTTTGCGATCATGCCTCGGCGTAGCCGGTCAGCCGAACCGGGCCTTGGAAACTTCCAGCACGTCCTCGTAGGTTCTCAAGCCCGTAATCGGCGCGTTGACGAGAACCGCCATGTTGCCGGGCTTGTGCTCATTTTTGCGCATGCGCATGTGCGCCTTAGGGATCTGATCCCAGCCGAACACTTCCGACATACAAGGATCGATGCGCCTCTCGACGACCAGCTTGTTCGCTTGCGCCGCCTGCAAGAGATTGGCGAAATGACTGCCCTGAACGCGCTTCTGGTGCATCCAGAGATAGCGCGCGTCCATGGTCAGGTTATAGCCTGTCGTGCCGGCGCAGATCACCACCATGCCGCCGCGCTTTACAACGAGTACAGAAACCGGAAACGTCGATTCACCCGGGTGCTCGAACACGAAGTCGACGTTGTTGCCTTTGCCGGTGATTTCCCAGATCGCCTTCCCGAACTGGCGAGCTTCACTCATCCAGGCCTTTTCCTCCGCTGTACCGACCGGCGGTAGCTGGCCCCAGCACTTGAATTTCTTGCGGTTGATGACGCCCTTGGCGCCGAGCTGCATGACGAAATCGCGTTTGTCGTCCTCCGAGACGACCCCGATGGCGTTGGCACCTGCCGTCGCGCAGAGCTGGATCGCGAACGAGCCGAGACCGCCCGACGCGCCCCATACCAGAACGTTGTGACCAGGGCGCAGGATGTGCGGCCTATGCCCGAACAGCATTCTGTAGGCGGTAGCCAGCGTCAGCGTATAGCAGGCGCTTTCTTCCCACGTCAGATGTCTCGGCCTCTCCATGAGCTGCCGATCCTGTACCCGTGTGAACTGAGAGAACGATCCGTCAGGCGTCTCGTATCCCCAGATGCGCTGCGACGGCGAGAACATCGGGTCACCGCCGTTGCACTCCTCGTCATCGCCGTCGTCCTGGTTGCAGTGAATGACGACCTCGTCGCCGACCTTCCAGCGTTTCACCTTCGACCCGACCGCCCAGACGATGCCGGAAGCATCGGAGCCAGCTATGTGAAACGGATTCTTGTGCACGTCGCGGATGGGTGAGATCGGCGTGCCGAGCGCCGCCCAGACGCCGTTGTAATTGACCCCGGCAGCCATCACGAGAACGAGCACGTCGTGGCTGTCGAGCTCCCAAGTCGGCACGACCTCGATCTGCATCGCCGTATCGGGCTCGCCGTGCCGCTCCTCGCGGATGGTCCAGGCATGCATCTTCGAAGGCACATGCCCGAGGGGCGGAATTTCGCCGATCTCGTAGAGATCCTTCAGCGGCGTGGCCGGCGCCGAGGCGAAGTCCTCTTTTCTGGCGGCTGAGGTCGACATGATGCGTCTCCCGAATGACACGGATACCGCAGTGCAGCACTCGCACTGCACCACATTGCGGTGCGGTGCACAAGAGGCGCGCCACTCGCGCAAAAAATAAACACTGTTTCCAGCACGGGCCCGGGCAATGCGGCCGTCGCCGGTGGAATGCTCATCGGGCTCGGCTGGGGAACCGCTGCCTTTAGCCTTTTGCAACCGCTTCGCATTACAGTCGTGCGCCGCCGGGCGAGGATTCGCAGAGGCAAAAGGCCATGGCTCTCCTCTTCCACATTGCCGACATGCTCTGCACCGATCCGGTTTCCTTGGTCGTGCTTGGCACGCTCAGCGCCATATGTGCTGTGTACATGAAGAGGTTATCGGCGCAGTCCTGGCTGACGTTGCTTTATTTCCCCGTGCTGATGGCGGGGGCTCTACTTGCCGACGACACGGCAGTGGCGCTCGGCCTCTATGAGCCCCTCACGCCCGGCTCCAACGTGATTAGCGAGGGCTTGCCCAGCGTGCTGATTGCCGGGTTGCTCGGTATGACGGTCACGGGTCTCACGTTGCTGGGGGCCATCCGGCGGTTTGGCTGAGGCGCGAACGTTCGCGGCTGCGAAGATCAATTCGGCCGATTGTCGCCTCGCAGCAAAGTTGTCATACTGCGTCGCAGCATCGAGGACTGGCAAAGGGCTGGTCTGGCCGGTGGAGCGTGAGCCGATGACCTCGACGAAACGGGACCAGCCTTGGATCTTCCGCACGTATTCGGGGCATTCGACGGCCGAGAAGTCGAATGCGCTTTACCGCTCGAACCTGTCGAAGGGCCAGACCGGCCTATCGATAGCGTTCGACCTGCCGACCCAGACCGGCTACGATCCCGACCATGTTCTTGCACGCGGCGAAGTCGGAAAGGTCGGCGTGCCGGTCGCACATTTCGGCGACATGCGGACGTTGCTCGATCAAATCCCGCTCGATCGCATGAACACGTCGATGACCATCAACGCCACCGCTGCGTGGCTGCTGGCCCTTTACGTGGCGGTCGCCGACGAGCAGGGCGCGCCTCGGACGAAGCTGACCGGCACCATTCAAAACGACATCATCAAGGAATATTTGTCTCGCGGTACGTATGTGTTCCCGCCAGAGCCTTCTCTGAAGCTGGTTCAGGACACCATCCTATTTTCGTATCGCGAGATCCCCAAGTGGAACCCGACGAACGTGTGCTCCTACCACCTGCAGGAGGCGGGCGCGACGCCTGTGCAGGAACTGGCCTTCGCGCTGGCGACCGCGATCGCTGTCCTCGATACGGTCAAGGCATCGGGTGAGGTGAAGGACGAGGACTTCCCGCAGGTGGTCGGGCGTATCTCGTTCTTCGTCAACGCAGGTCTCAAGTTCGTTACCGAAATCTGCAAGATGCGGGCCTTTACGGAGCTGTGGGACGAACTGTGCGCCACGCGCTACGGCGTCGGCGATGCTCGCCTGCGCCGCTTCCGCTACGGCGTGCAGGTGAACTCTCTGGGGCTGACCGAGCCCCAGGCCGAGAACAACGTCTATCGCATCCTGCTCGAAATGCTGGCCGTCACGCTGTCGAAGGACGCCCGCGCCCGCGCCGTCCAGCTTCCAGCCTGGAACGAAGCGCTGGGCCTGCCGCGCCCGTGGGATCAGCAATGGTCTTTGCGCATGCAGCAGGTGGTCGCCTACGAGACCGATCTGCTGGACTATCCCGACATTTTCGCCGGCTCGGCGGCGATCGCCGCCAAGGTCCAGGAGTTGAAGGCCGAGGCGAAGGACGAACTGGCACGTATCGAAAAGATGGGCGGCGCCGTCGCTGCCATCGACTACATGAAACGGCGTCTGGTCGAATCCAATTCCGAGCGCCTCCGCAGGATCGAATCCGGCGAGCAGGTCGTTGTCGGCGTCAATCGCTGGACTGAAACCGAGCCATCGCCCCTCTCCACGGGTGATGGCTCCATCCTGACCGTCGACGAAGGCGTCGAGCGCGAGGCTATCGAGAAGCTCGGCGCTTGGCGCGATAGCCGCAATGCCGCCGCGGCCAAGGCGTCGCTCGCCGAATTGGAGCGCGCGGCACGGGACGGCCGCAACGTCATGGAACCGTCCATCGCCTGCGCCAAGGCAGGCGTGACGACAGGTGAATGGGGCGCGGCGCTACGTCGTGTCTTCGGCGAATATCGGGCGCCTACCGGCGTCGCCCAGGCGCGCAGCGCGTCCACAGACGGCCTTTCCGACGTCCGCCGGCGCGTCGAGGCCGTCTCCGAGAAGCTCGGCCGCCGCGTCAAGCTTCTGGTCGGCAAGCCCGGCCTTGACGGCCACTCGAATGGCGCCGAGCAGATCGCCGTGCGCGCGCGTGATTGCGGTATGGAGGTTGTCTACGAAGGCATCCGCCTCACGCCGTCCCAGATCGTCCGCGCCGCTGTCGATGAGAGCGCGCATGTCGTCGGCCTGTCGATCCTCTCCGGTTCGCACGTGCCTCTCGTGCGCGATGTCCTGGAACGTATGCGGGCCGAAGGGCTGGACGACGTGCCGGTCGTCATCGGCGGCATCATTCCGCCGGGCGATGCGGCCACCCTCAAGGCGCTGGGAGTTGCCGCGGTCTACACGCCGAAGGACTACGATCTCAACGCCATCATGGCGGACATCGTTCGCCTGATCGAGAACAACGAAAGCGTCGCGGCCTGAGTGAGCCGCTTGCAACGAGGCGGTACGGCGGCAGCCGGGCCCGACATTTCAATGCCCGCCCGTTTGTCCTGCGCTCGGCCTACATGCGATAGCGCTCGAGCGCTGCCAGATCGAGACGACAACCGTGGCCGGGACGGTCGGATACGTGCGCGTAACCGCCTTCGATCCGCACACGATCTTGATAGGCCGGCTCGAACCACGGCATCACTTCGAGGAAAGTCGCGTTGCCGAGCGAGGCGAGGATCGGCAGGCTCATCTCGGTGAAAAGGTGCGATGAGACCGCCACGCCGCGATGCTCGGCCATGTGTGCACCCTTGATGAACTCGCCCACGCCGCCCATGCGCTGTAAATCCGGCATCAGCGTTTGGCAGCAGCGCATCTCGGCCATCTCGGCCATGCCGCGCGCGAGATATTCCGATTCTCCGCTGGCGATTGGGATCGGACTCGCCGCTGCGATGTCGGCCTCGCCACGATGGTCGTAGTAGGGGATCGGCTCCTCGAACCACGTGAGATCGAACTCGGACAGCATCTTCGCAAGCCGAATGGCCGCCGGCACGTCGAGCGTCTGGTTGGC
The DNA here is from genome assembly GCA_050187415.1 of Hyphomicrobiaceae bacterium. Lineage (GTDB taxonomy): Bacteria > Pseudomonadota > Alphaproteobacteria > Rhizobiales > Hyphomicrobiaceae. The sequence goes on from JBFWXN010000009.1 coordinate 51,342, forward strand.
ATCGACCATCAGTTTGACGTCGGGGCCGATCGCCTCGCGGACGGCTTTCACGCGGCTGACGGTGACGCGATCGTCCCCCCGCGCAATCCTGAGCTTCATTGCACGGTAGCCGGCGCTGACGCGGTCTGCGGCTTCCCGCTGCAACGCGTCGATGGTCATGGTGAGCCAGAGCCCGCCGCTCCAGTACACCGGAACCCTGTCGCGCACCGCCCCGAGCAGCTTGTGCATAGGGAGGCCGGCCGACTTCGCGCGGATGTCCCAAAGTGCCGTCTCGATCGCCGCCAGCGACATGATGAGCGGGCTCTTGTGCCCGAAGAACAGGGTATCGCTCAACGCCCTCTGGACGAACGCCCCGCTGAAATGCGGATCGAGCCCCTCCGCCAGTGGAGCCAGCGTCTCGACGCCCTCCAGCAGCATGCGCATCCGGCGACCGTTGAGCGTAAACGCCAGGCCTTCGCCGACGATCCCCGTGTCCGTCTCTGCGAGCACGGCCAGAATGCCGGCGGATCTGATCTCCCATCCACCCGCAAGGATCGGTGTCTCGAGCGGCACGTTGGCCGGGATCGTGGCGATGCGCGTCACCTTCATCGGCGGCTCCGGACTGATGCGTCAGACCTTGAAGCCGACCCATGTCTTGGATCGGCCTCGTCGTCGCGTTCGGGCGCGACGACGAGGCTCTGTTCATGGCCTGCCAAGGCAACATTCGACCTGAAACGAGCTGTCAGCCTCGCACCGAGGCGTGGCGAAATTCAAGTCCGTTGCATCAGGCCGAGCCGAGCGGCGTGCGTCGTGGCACCAGAATCTGGCCCGTGACCTGGAACACCAGTTCGCCATTCTGATTGAACCCCTCGCCCAGCGTCACCAGCAGCCCGCGCTCCGGGCGGTTTCCGAAGTTCGCCAGCTCCGCGATGGTTTGCCGGTAGGTTATCGTATCGCCAGCGAACACCGGCTTTGGCCACTTGAGATCCTTGAAGCCGGGCGACGGCCCCCATCGGGCGATGTCCTCGCCGTTGGCCCTGGCCTTCGCCTCGCGTGCGAGGCGCGACCGGATGTTCAGACCCGTGTAGATCGACACCGTCTGCCATCCGGAGGCGCACAGTGCGCCGAAGATCGAAGACTTGGCAGCCTTTTCGTCGAGATGAAACGGCTGCGGGTCATATTTTGCGGCGAACTCTTTGATGTTCTCGGCCGTGAACGTGAAGCTCCCCAACGCCGTCTCACGGCCGATTTCGAGATCCTCGAAATAGGTGCTCATGCCCGGCCTCCATTTGGGGTTGCGAGCGGGGTCGGATGACGCACTGCGATGAAGAACGAGTTCTCCATGGTCATCACCAGTTCGTCGTCCTGGTTGAACATCTCGTGCTGCATCTTGCAGATGCCGACGTTCGGCCGCGATCGCATCACGCGTTTCTCGACGCAGGTGGAGCGCGCTTTCAGCACGTGTCCCGGCCTCACCGGCTTCTTCCATTTCACTTCGTCGATGGCTGGTCCGCCCATCGAGGCCGAGTCCGCCAGCACGCCTTCGTAGAACATGCGCATGAACATCGCGCACGAGTGCCAGCCCGATGCGCAAAGACCCTTCACCAGAGATAGCTTCGCCGCTTCCTCGTCGATGTGATGAGGCTGTGGGTCGTAGGCGTGCGCGAAGGCAAAAATCTCATCCTTGGTGACGGCATAGGCTCCGTATTCGAACGGCGCGCCGACCACGACGTCCTCGTAGTGGCGCTTTGCGCTTTCGTCTATTGCCATGCGGAATGTCCTGGCTGTGGGCTGCTCTTGTCCGTGCAGGCGCGATGTGCGGGTCCGGCCTTACGCGCATAGGCGGCTCACGCCCCGCAGGGCTGTCGCCTGGCGCTACGCGATCCTGTCTATGCCATGGCCTTGAGATGCTTTGCCAGCGCTCTCGCCCGGGCTGCGCCGTCGCGCGCCATGTCGGCGCAAAGTCCGGTGTAGGCGACCGGATCGATCAATTGGCGAATGCCGTCGCCGTTGAGGTGGGCCGTCACGCGTGGATCGCTGGCCAGCAGCTCCGAGAATGCGCGCCCCTCGACGAACGCCGCCTGCGCCGCATCGTAGACCACGTCGTGCGCGTGCTGCCGCCCGAGGGTACGCCCCAGCTCCAGCATGACCGCCTCGGCCATGATCAGCCCGCCGCCAAGATCGAGATTGCGCCGCATTCTCTCTGGATCGAGCACCAGGCCACGCAGGACCTCGCCGAGCCGGCTCAACATGTCGCCCGTCGCGATGCAGGCCCGCGATTCGGCCGCATCCATCATCAGCGTCATCGTGCGGTCGGCCTCGTGCTCGGTCTGCATTGCCTCGAGCGCCAGTGGCACCTGGCTGCGCACGTCGGCAGCGAGCGCAATGATGTCCTGGCAGAGCTTTGGATTGCGCTTCTGCGGCATCGTCGACGAGCCGACGGTCCCGGGCGGCACGGGCTCCTCTACTTCACCGAACTCGGTCTTCATCAAGGTGTAGATCTCGCGGCCGATCTTGGCGGACGTCGATGCCAGCATTGCAAGGATGCAGACGTTCTCGGCCAGATGATCTCCAAGGGCCCGTGACGGAACCCTCATCGATCCGAAACCGAGATGTTTGGCAATACCCGCCTGTACCGGCGGCCCCATTTCGCCCAGCGACGCGAACGTTCCGGCACCACCGCCGAGCATCGCGACAAAAATGCGAGGGCCGGCCTGCTCCAGTCGTTGCACGTGGCGTTCGAGTTCGTCGATCCAGACGGCAACCTTGTAGCCGAACGTCGCCGGCACCGCGTGCTGCCCATGCGTGCGACCGGGCAGTGCCATGTCCGCGCCTCGCTCCGCGAGGTCCGCCATTGCGGCGAGGACCCCACCGATCTGGTCGAGGAATATGCGGTGAGACCGTTGCAGCACAAGCAGATCTCCGGTCTGCGTGATGTTTTGCGTCGTCGCGCCCCAATGCACCCAGCCGCCGAACGGCTCGCCGACGACGCGCGACAACTCCCAGACCAGCGGAACCAGCGTGTGGCCGGTCCGCTGAAAGCCTTCGTGCAAACGCGCCCGGTCCATCAACTCGAGACGCGCTCCCTCGGTGATCGCGGCCGCTGCACCTCTCGGAATGATGTCGAGCTCTTCTTGTGCGCGGGCCAGCGCCGCCTCGACATCGAGCCACGCCTGCCACCGGCTGTCCTGACTGTAGAGCTTACGGATGCCTGGATCTGAAACCCGCGTCGCGGTCGGCAAGGTGTCACTCATGTCGGATGCTCCTGCGCGAACGGGCTGTGACGTCATGCGGCTAGCCGGCATTGCCGATCGCATCCCGCTGGATCAGATCGGCCCTCCATGTGACGGCAATCTGCGCCGTGAGCGCAAGGCCGGCCAGCACGAAGGTGAGCGCGGTAGCGTGGTAGCCGATACGCGGAATCATGCCGCCGGCGATCAACAGGCCGAGCGGCAGGGTGTAGATGGCCAGCATTCTGACGCCCATGATGCGGCCGCGGAACCGTTCCTCGGACGTCCTCAGGAGAAGGATCGCCAGCGTCACCATGCTGAAGCTTTGCGCGATGCCCGCCACGACCAGCAGCCCCATCGCCACCGGCAGGCTGGTCGAGAGCACGAAGCCGAGAATGCACAGGTACCAGACCACGCAGGTCGCCATCATGGTTCGCGCTGGCCGTACCCGCGCGCCGAGCACGCTGAGCGTGACCGATCCGATCAAAGCTCCCGAGGCGAAGCTGGCAACGAGGATGCCGAGCCCCTTCTGGTCCAGATGGAATACGTCGCGCGCGATGTAGGGCATCAGGCCGCCCGTCAACGGGTACGCCGTCAGGTTGACCAGCGCCGCAAGGCTCATGGCCGCCAGCAGCCGCGGGGTTCGCCAGACGTAGGCGAGCCCTTCCGTCAGGTCACGCCAGGCCGAAACTTGATTGCCGCCGATGACGACTGCGCGCTGCCGTTCGTCACGCGGTTTCCGGTCCACCATCAGGATGAGCAGCGCGCCCGCCAGGTAGATCGCGGTGATGGCGATGTAGGCGGGTCCCATTCCGAACGTCGCCATGAAGCCGGCGCCAGCCAGCGCGCCACCGACGCGTGCCGAGTCCTGTGTCGTCCGCGAAATGGCCATCGCCGCAACCAGATTGCCCGGCGGCACAGTCGCTCCGACGAGTGCGCTCCGCAACCCGATGTCCGATGGCCGAACCAGCCCCGACAGGGTGGCGACCACGAGCACGAGCCCCGGTTCCAGCCGGTCGGTCAGCGCCAGCGCCAACAGGATCGCAGCGCATGACGCATACCAAAGCCGCATTACCGCCAGCACGTTGCGCAACCCCACGCGGTCGCCGAGCACACCGAGCAGAGGCGAGATCAACGTTCCGACGAACTGCAGCGAGGCGAACACCGTGAGCATCAGTACCGACCCCGTCTCGACCAGCACATACCAGCCGAGGATCAGCGTCTCCATCTCCAGGCCCCAGGCCGTCAGCAGATCCGCGGGCCATTGATACCGGAAGCTCTTCGTCCGAAAGGGTGCGAGCGCGGGGATACCGCTCATGCGTGAAACCTGTAGGTGGGGAGGAACCGGAGCCGCGCGTTGTGCAGGCCGAGACGCGGCCGGCGACTGCAACGACCCGCCGCCGCGCCGGCTGACGGGATGTTGGCGGTCCTCACTCGGCCGCGGCCGCTCGCGCCGCCTGGGGCCATTCCGGACGGTCGCCGCCCAGTTTCGGCGTAGGTCGTATCCAGCGCGCCGGTGTCTCCGAAAATCTCAGCAGCGGCCCGAGATGCCGGAGCGGCCCGAGATGAGGCGGATTGGTCTCGATACGGATCTCGTTGAGTTCCGCCGGTGACAAGCCCATGTCGGGGCGGTCGTAGTCGACCTTGCCCTGCCGGTGGATGAACATGCCTGATTGGCAGAGCGAGACGCGCACGTGGTAGCTGCCGCCGTCCCGCGCCCGACGGGCCAGCGCCAGCATCACGCCGTACGCAGCGAGATACCCCGTGGTGTAGTCGCACGCGGCAGCCGGCAGCAGGTGCGGACGCTCGGGATTATTGTCGTGGCAAATGCCGGTCATAGTTTGCGCCACCTGTTCCCACCCGCCGCGATGGCTGAACGGCCCGTCCGCTCCATAGCAGCTGATCGATGTGTAGATGATGCCGGGCCGAATTCGCGCAAGATCCTCGGGGCCGAACCCGAGCGCGCCGATCATGCCCGGCCGGTAGCCCTGAGAGAAGACGTCGGCACGTCTCGCCAGCTCTTTCAGCCGACCTGCATCCTCGGCCGTCGCAAGATCGAGGAAGCAGCTGCGCTTGCCGTGGCTCGTATCGATCACGTGCTCGGGGATTTGCGGCAACCGCTCGGCGGTGACCATCAGCACCTCGGCGCCGTTCTCGGCGAGCGTGCGCGCGCAAACCGGCCCGGCCAGTATGCGTGTCAGGTCGAGCACTCTGATACCCGAGAGTGGGCGGTCGCCGGCCGGCAGCGGCTCGGGATCGCTGTCGTCGATCTTGATCACCTCGACGATCGGCTTCTGTGCCAGCACCTGGCCGTGCGGCGTTGCCAGCCACTCGGCGTTGCTGCGTACCATCCCGCCGCAGACCCGGATCTCGTCGATCGCCGCTTCGAGGTCGAGCGCATTCCAGGTCGCGACGGCCTTGCCCACAGCCTCGGGCGTCGGCTCGGTCAGACCGAGCAAGCGCGACATGCGCGCCTTGAGGTTCGGCAGGCCGAAGTGGGGAAGCACGAACCGCCCGTCCTTGGTCGGCCATGGCTGTGTGATCGCCCGCATCGCCTCGTGCTCGGGATTGACCACGTCGCGGAATACGCCGTTCGCATCGGGACGCTGCAGGTAGGACGAACTCTTCAGCCCCGCCGCCGCGTGCCGGACGTCGATCGACGCCTTCTGCCGCCGGCCCGTTCGCAGCTCCCACAGATCATTGACCGCCACGCCGACGCCGGCCAGCACGGCCGCGCACGTATCGCCAATCCGGAAGCGGGTCGAGAGCACGGGGTCGCCGCCGGCGATCGTGACCTCGCCAGCGGCCGGCATCCCTAGACCGCGCGCTGCCATCACCTCCTCGAATGCCGTCGCCATTATGCGTTCCTCCGAGTTTGTTATCGCTCGATCATGCCCTCGGCCGTGCGGTAGGTCTATGCTTCCCTCCAGCCCTTCCGCAGAAAGCACGTCCGGCCAGCCGGCTCGACAGCCGGTCGACCCCGCCCGATGATGGGGCCAAACGCATTTCGAGGCCCAAATATGAGCAATACCAACCTGGCCCGCCCCGAGCCTGTGCTCGCTGTCCACGGTGGCGCCGGGACGATCCTGCGCTCGACCATGACGGCCAATATGGAGCGCGCCTATCGCGACGGGCTGGCAGCCGCGCTGCGGGCCGGCGGCGCCGTGCTGACATCGGGCGGGACGGCCATCGAGGCGGTCGTGGCCGCCGTCGCATCGCTGGAAGACTGTCCGCTCTTCAACGCGGGCCGCGGCGCCGTCTTCACCAGCGACGGCCGCATCGAGCACGACGCCTCGATCATGGACGGCGCCACGCGCAGCGCCGGTGCTGTGGCAGGTGTGACGCGCCTGCGCAACCCGATCCAGGCCGCGCGCGCCGTCATGATCGGGACCCGGCATGTGATGCTGATCGGCCAAGGCGCCGAGACCTTCGCCGAGGCGGCCGGCCTCGAAATGGTCGATCCGTCCTACTTCCATACACCAGAGCGTTGGGCGCAGCTCGAGCGAGCCCGGGCCGAGGGTCGCCTCGAACTCGATCACGACGGCACCTCTCGGGCGGCAAACCGCAACGCGGACGACAAATTCGGCACCGTCGGCGCCGTTGCCCGCGACCGCTTCGGCAATCTCGCCGCGGCGACCTCCACGGGTGGCCTCACCAACAAACAGTGGGGCAGGGTCGGCGACACCCCGATCATCGGGGCCGGAACCTGGGCCGAGAACGCCACTGCGGCCGTCTCCGGCACAGGCCTCGGCGAAGCCTTCATGCGCGCCTGCGCTGCCCACGAGGTCGCCGCGCTGATGAAATACAAGGGTCTTTCCCTCGACGCCGCCGTCGCCGAGGTCGCGACCGTCACCGTGCCGGCCAATGGCGGCACCGGCGGCCTGATCGCCGTCGATGCAACTGGGAGCGTCGCCATGCACTTCTCGACCGCGGGCATGTATTGCGGGGTCGTGCGGGGCGGCGGCGAGCCTGAGGTGCAAATATACGAAAGCGATGAGGCAAGCGCTTCGTGAGCCGGGAGCTCATCAATTCGATCTGCGGCACGTTTCCCGGTGCCGAGGTGTCGGATCCCTGGGGCGGCGGCCACGACGCGTGGAAGGTGCGTGGCAAGATGTTCGCATGCATCGGCGCCGAGCTGCTGGGCGTCTCCGTCAAGACCGAGAGCATCGAGATGGCGGCCATGCTGATCGAGGCCGGCGTCGGCGTCAGGGCGCCATATTTCCATCGCTCCTGGATCAAGCTTCCTTTTGAGACCGCCGAGGACGAATTGCAGCATCGGCTGATGCAGTCCTATCGCCTGGTCCGATCCGGCCTCAGCAAGAAGGCGCAGGCAGCGCTTGCGCCCTTCCCGTGACGATCAGGAATGCTGCCCCCCATAACGGTCCGGGAACCATCCCGGTTGCCCCCGGCACCGCCCCTGTGCCTATGATTGGCCGGTCGACAAAAACGGGTGGAGCAGCGGGAACAGATGGCCAGCGTCGAATGGAAAGCCGAAGGCGCGGTTAGAACCGTGCTGCTGAACCGGCCGGAAAAGCGCAATGCGCTCGATGGCGAGACCATGCAGCAGATGCAGGCCGTGTTCGAGACGCCCCCTGGCCCAGACGAGCGCGTGGCCGTGATCCGCGGCGCCGGCCCGGTCTTCTGCGCCGGCCTCGACCTCAAATGGCGGCGCAACAATCCCGAGGGTGAGTCCGGCATCGAGCACATGTTGCACGCCATCGAGATGTATCCCTTGCCGGTGGTTGGCATCGTGCACGGCGATGCCATTGCGGGCGGCAACGAGCTGGCGCTGCATTGCGACATCGTCGTGGCCTCGAAGGCGGCAAGGTTCGGCATGTCGCTGGCGCAGGTCGGGCTCGCCCCGAGCTGGTTCCTGGCCAAAAAGATCCTCGAGGTCGCAAACCCGGTGATCGCCAAGAAGATCCTTTTGCTGGGCGACCCCCTCCCTGCCGAGGATTTCTACAAACTGGGCCTCATCTCGCATCTGGCCGAGCCTGCCGAACTCGAGACGACCGCCGCTGCTGTCATCGAGCGCCTCGCCGACAACGCGCCGCTGTCCCTCAAGGCGATGAAGGCGCTGATCACCCGCGAGATGCAGTTCCGCGACAATATCCCCCACGAGGACGTGGACGCTCTGGTCGAGAAGGCTCGCACCTCCAAGGACGGCCAGGAAGGCATGCGCGCGCGCCTCGAGAAGCGCAAGGCCGCCTTCAAGGGAGAATAGCGGTGCCGGCCCTGCTGCTGACACTGGTTGCGCGGGTGCCGCCTGAAGGTGTCGCCGACTTTCGAGCCTACGAGGAGGCGGTGCTTCCCCTGCTGTGCAAGTACGGTGGAGCACTGGAGCGGCGCTTGCGCAATGCCGACGGTACCGTCGAGATTCACGTCGTGCGTTTTGCCGCCCGTCCGGACTTCGAGCGGTTTCGCGCGGACCCGGATCGGCTTGCCGCCGCACCACTGCTGAAAAGGTCCGAAGCGGTCATCGAGCTGATGGAGCTGCACGATGTCGACTAGAGAGGAGGATCGGCGATGGCCATCCGTATGACCAAGCCCTGGGCTGCACTGACGCCCGACAACGTCAAAAAGCTTCCGGGCCAGCTCGGCGTCTTCCAACTCGCCGACGAAGCCGGCAATGTGGTCTTCATTGGGTTCGCGGGCGGCCGTTCCCTGTTTGGCGTCCGCAGCGAGCTGGAGAAGGCCGTTGCCGAGCCGCCATCGGCTGCAACGCAGTTCCGCGTCGAAATCAATCAGCAGTACACCACACGCTACCAGGAGCTGCTGATGCTGCACGTACACGACCACGGAGACGTGCCGGCAGGTAATGTCGGCAAGCCCTTGCCGCGCCTCGGCCGCCTGAGTCCGGCCTGACTCGGCCCCCCGAGGGGAGCTCCGGCTCACGACGCAGCAAACCATGGTCCTCAAGAAACGATCCCAGGAACAGGTCTCATGAACTTTGAACCCTCGGAAGAGCAGAAAGCCATCGTCGCTCAGGTCCGCCGTTTCGTGCGGGAGGAGATCGTGCCGCTCGAGGACAAGCTCGATCCCGACGCTAGCGAGCTGCCTGAGGACGAGCGATCGCGTCTGGTCGCCAAGGTCAAGGCGATGGGCCTTTACGGCCTCGACATTCCGGCAGAATTCGGCGGTCCCGGGATCGACATGTCGACGCGAGTACTGCTTGCGATCGAGATGGGCCAGCACCGCGCCGGGCTCTACGTGCCGTGCTACGGTGTCTTCGGCGCGGCCGGTCTCGCCCAGCTCTACGAGGCAACGGACGAGCAGAAAGAAAAGTACCTCCATCCGATGCTGCGCGGCGAAAAGCGCGCGTTCTTCGGCCTGACCGAGCCATCGGGCGGTTCCGATCCTGCTCGCGCCATCCGTACGCGCGCTGCGAAGACGAACGAGGGCTGGACGATCAACGGCTCCAAGGTGTTCATCTCGGGAGCCGACAAGGCCGACTTCGGCCTCGTTTTCGCGCGCACCGATCCCGAGAAGGGACGGGGAGGCGTCACCTGCTTCATTGTCGAGACGAACTGGCCGGGCTTCCACGTCCGCCGGGTCGTGCACACACTTCGCTCGTCCCACTATGCGACCGAATTGGCCTTCGAAGACCTCAAGGTTCCGCACTCGGCCGTGCTCGGCGAGGTCAACAAGGGCTTCGCCATCGCCAACGAGCGACTGTCGCGCCAGCGCATCCCCTATGCGGCGCAGTGCCTCGCGCCGGCCTACAAGGCGCACGAGATGGCCATCGATTACGCCAAGCAGCGCGAGACGTTCGGCGCCAAACTCGCCTCCCGCCAAGCCATTCAATGGATGCTGGTCGACAACGAGATCGACCTGCGCCAGGCGACACTCATGTGTCTCGCGGCGGCAGGCAAGTGCGATGCCGGCGAGCCGTTCCGCATGGAGGCAGGCCTCGCCAAGCTTGTTGCGTCCGAGGGGGCCGGCCGCGTCGTCGATCGGTCCATGCAGATCTTCGGCGGCTACGGCATGACCAAGGACTTTCCGTTCGAGCGCTGGTATCGCGAGTTGCGCATTCGTCGCGTTGGCGAGGGCCCGAACGAAGTGCAGCGGCACGTCGTGGCCCGCGATCTGCTCGGGGAGTCGCTCCGCTAACTTTGGACCTTGCGCACCGGCCACCGACGCCCGTTCACGCGGACATTCCGCCCAAGGCACGTCGTTCCCGTAGCGTGGCCACGGGCACAAGGCTGCACCGAGCCCACCAGAATCGGATCTCCTGCAATGCAAGCGGCGCATTGCTCAGGCCATTGAATACTTTGGTTTTCAGAGCACTTAGTACGATGGAGAGTATCGCGTTTTCGAGAGTGGTCCGATGAGTTCCAAAGTAGACACAAGCCGGCGACCGGCCCTCGGCTCGGCTGCCTGCCACGCAAGGGCTGCCCTTCTGGGGTTGGCCGTTCTACTCGCCATCGCCTTGGTCACGGCCTTGTCGGGGCCGGGTGACGCTGCCTTGAGCGGTGCGGCGACCGTCGTCGCCGACCAGTAAGGCGGTTCAAGCCTGCCGCTCCCGTTGAGAGCGACAATGTCGGTCCCCACCGGACGATCTGGGACCTGCCGTGCCAGGGCGGCGATGATTGCGTCCGGCTGACGCCCGGGGATGCGCTCCCCTTGAAATTCTTCCGTCATGGCATCGCGCATCGCGCGCGGGCAGGTCGAGGGCTGCACTCATGCTGCGAGCCCAGGCGCGACGTGGTATGACGCTGCCAAAGCGATGCCGGGCTGGCAGCGGAATTGTTCGCCAGCACTGAGGATGGCTCAACGAACAAAGTGTGCAAACGAAAGGTCCGGGAGATGTCGAAGGAGCTCGTCCAGCAGCAGTTTGGCGCCAATGCCGCTGCATACCTCACCTCGGCGGTTCACGCGAAAGGCGCAAGCCTCGCGCGGCTGGTCGAGCTGGTCGCTCCCAAGCCGGACTGGATTGCCCTCGACATAGCCACCGGCGCCGGGCACACAGCCGCGGTTTTCGCGCCTCACGTGTCGAAGGTGGTCGCCAGTGACCTCACGCCCCAAATGCTTCAACAGGTCGAGAAACTTGCGACCGAGAGGGGGCTTGGCAATATGGAAACGGCCATCGCCGACGCCGAGGCGCTGCCGTTTCCCGACCGATCATTCAATCTCGTCACCTGCCGCATCGCACCTCACCATTTCCCGAGCATCGAGACGTTTCTGAGCGAGGTCCATCGCGTACTGGCCCCGGGTGGCACCTTCGCGCTGGTCGACAATGTATCGCCCGGCACCGAAACAACGCCGGGGTTTTCGTCGGGCGAGCTGAAAGATGCGGGCATTGCCTACAACGCGTTCGAGAAGCTTCGCGACCCGAGTCACGGCCGCGCACTCGATACCGCCGAGTGGCTTTCGCTGATGTCGAAGGTGGGATTGGAGCTGGTACATCGCGAGTACGCTCCGAAGGCCATGGACTTCCAGTCCTGGGTGAAAACGATGAACGTTCCCGCCGATACGGTGCCGCGCCTTGCCGCAATGCTGGACGACGCCAGCCCCGCGTTGAAGGCCTTCCTCAGACCCACCAACGAAGGCGGCGAGCGCGGCTTCACACTCGATGAGTTGATTGCCATTGCGCGCCGGCCGGCCTGAGGCAGGGAAGAGTTTCACGTGCAGGAACGAGCCGATAATGGTGCGCCCGGGGCGCATCCGACGCCCCCCGTTGCGGGCCCGGTCCGCCACGATGCGCTCGACGGGTTTGCAATCGCGTTGCTGCTGGTCATGTGCATCTGCCTCGCCGTGGGACAGGTCGCGATCAAGGTCGCCAACGCCGGCATCTCGCCGCTCATGCAGGCGGGATTGCGCTCGGCCGCCGCCGCCGCACTACTCGGTGGGCTGGCCGCAGCACGTGGAACCTCGCTCTGGGTGCTCGACCGCACTCTTTGGCCGGGCCTTCTCGTCAGCATCCTGTTCGCGCTCGAGTTCGCCCTGCTTTATCCCGGCCTCCAGCACACCACCGCGGCGCACGCCGTCATCCTGCTCTATACGTCGCCGTTCGTGGTTGCCATCGGCGCTCATTTCCTCATTCCCGGCGATCGCCTGACAACGGCGAAGATGGTCGGGCTGCTCCTTGCCTTCGCCGGGGTCGCTACCGTCGTGCTCGGGCGCGAGGTGATCCAGTTGAGGGGAGCACCCGTCGAGGGGCCGACATTGTTCGGCGACATGATGTGTCTGGGCGGGGCCTTGGCCTGGGGAGGCTTGACGCTCGTCATACGTGCCAGCTCACTGAAGCACGTTTCACCCGAGCGGGTTACATTCGTGCAGCTTCTCCTGTCCGCGCCGATGCTCGTGGCCCTCTCCGTGGCGATGGGCGAGCCCGGTCTGACCGATCCGACGCCGTTGCACTGGGCCGCCTTCGCCTTCACCGTCATTTTTGTCGGGTTTTTCGTGTTTACCTCGACCAACTGGCTCTATCTGCGATATCCGGCATCTCGCGTGATGGCCTTCCTGCTCTTGACGCCGGTGTTCGGCGTGGTGGCGGCGCACGTGTTGCTCGGCGAGGCACTCAGCCCGAATCTACTGGCGGGCCTCTCACTGGTTGTGGCCGGTCTCTGGCTCGTCAACCGACGCGTCCATCGTCATTAGTTGTGAGCGTTGCGTGCGATGCCTTTGCTGGCCGGATCGCGGCGCTGTAGCTTCCGCCAAACCCGCCGGGATGAGTGGTAATTCGAAAGGCCGCCCGATGTTCGATCCTGAAAATCCTCCTGAGCTTTTCACGTCCGGCTGGATCAATTCCGGTGAGCCCCTGTCGCTTGCGCGCTTGCGCGGTCGCGTCGTCGTTCTCGTGGCCTTCCAGATGCTATGTCCAGCGTGCGTCGAGCACGCCCTGCCGCAGGCCAAGCGACTACGAGCGAAATTCAGTTCGTCGGAGGTGGCGATCGTTGGCTTACACTCGGTGTTCGAGCATCATCGCGTCATGACACCCGCGGCGCTCGACGTGTTCGTCCGAGAATTCAAGCTGCCGTTCCCGGTAGCGATCGACGAGGCCGACGGCGAGGGCATGCCGCGCTCCATGGCTGCCTATCAGATGCAGGGCACACCGACGTTGCTGCTTTTCGATCGGGCCGGACGTCTGCGCCGCCACTACTTCGGCCAGCCGGACGACATCCTGCTCGCCGCCGAGATCATGGCGCTGGCCATCGAGGAGGGAAACTCGCCGCGCAACGAGGCCGCAGTCATCGAGAGGAAACTCGCTGCGACACTCAACAGCGAGCCGTCCGGCCACGGTCACGATCACCACGATCATGGTCATCACGAGCACGGCGATGAATGCGGGTGCGGGCACGACCATCATCACCATGACGACGGTCATGATCATCGTCAGGAGCAGTCCCACCAACCCGAAAGGCGGTCCACCATTGACCGGGAGCGCGCCGACGAGATTGCCCGTCGCCTGGCTGGCGCCGAGCGCATGACGGACCCGCGCGGCATCAAGCCGGGAACTTGACGCGGCAAAACGTGACGCCGGTTCCGAGCCTCACTCCAAGGCTTCGAGGCGCGGGGACGCAGCGGTCACGCCCGCGGCCAGCGCCGCTTCGTAGAAGCGACGTGCCATGGACGTTTCCGCGTGAACACCCGTCGCGCCAAGGGCTGCTAGCACGTTGGGATCATACGTCTCGGCCAGCATGAAGAGCGCGCGACCCGACTGGCTGAGGTCCGGTCGCCCGAGCACCCGGCGAGCAGCCAGAATGTCACCCGACCGGATCATGTTGCGGGCCAGTTCCACCGGCTCGTCGTCGGCTGATCGGGCCTGCCCCGATGCAGTTGCCATCTCAGCCGCGCCCGCGCCCTGTGACACAGCACCTTGTGAGGGGTTGCTTGGCGCCGGGGGCTCTTCGACCGGAGCGGGCGCGTCTTGCACCTGTTCACGGATCGCGATCGTGGGGACGCTGACCAGGGCTGGGCCGTCAGTCGCGTTCGCACGGACGATTTGCGATGACATGGCAGGCACATGTGCGGCTGTGGCGCGGGGAAGGATCGACGCATTCCGCGGCGCGACCAGCACCACCAGTGGCACGATCACCGCGAGACCACCGATGAAACCAAGCAGTCCCATTGCGATCTGATAGCGAATGGCCTCCGCCCGGGCCATTCGGCCAGCATGTTCGCGCAAGGCGGCAGCGAGTGAGATGTCCGTTGGAGCGCCGGTGTCGCGACCGACGTCTTTGCTGTCCGGATGGACTTGAGTTGAATTGGCGATAGCGGTTTGCAAATTTGTGGTCACGGCCGCATCTCCGCTGATGAGAGTGATGCGGTTGTCGACCGGTCGGCGAAGCTTGGCGCAGGATTAAATACGAGAAAAACGGTTCGTGCGCCGCGGCGGGCGTTCGCTGCTCGTGAACTCACGCACACACTCACTGTGTTACAGGCGCCGCCACACGGCTGCTTGCTGAACGGGATCGAACGGCTTCCCCTCACCATCCATTCTCATGCTAGCCGACGCGTCGCTCCTGCTCAACCTCAATCCGCACCAAAAAAGGCGAATCATCTGGTCGAAATTGTGAGGTGGCGCGCACAGACCAAATGGCGACGTCAATGCGAGCCCGACACCGTCGATACCGCTCCGTGCGGTCGAAGGCGCCCATGTCTCCGCCACCACTTTGTCACGGCGCGCGGGTGAGCGCGGTAGCTTCGCGTGACGGCCTTTGCCGCATCGAATGAGACTCATTTGGCCAATGCGGAGGCTGTGGTGCTGCCGAGAAACCGCGTCACCTCCGCTGCGCGCGCCATGGTATCGCGATAGCCGAGATCGATCAGTGCCTGGCAGTAGGGAGCTTCGAACATCAGGTAGCTGGGAAGTCGCCAGTCCTGGCCCCACATCCCCAATCGACCAAGCAGCATCCGGATCGACCAAGGCATTTCGTTGGCGAATTGCCGGGCAATTTTGCGTATGTCCTGGGATGGTTCGAGAACCAGAACGTCGATGTCCTGCAATGGCGTTTCGCCACGTCTCTCCGTTGCAATCAGAGATAAAGTATTGTCGATACGGCGAGCGCGCTCGATATCGGCATCGACATTATCCAGAAATATGATGTCGAGCATGACACCACTTATGATGCCGAGGCTCGGATAGCGGATGTTCTCCATTGCCGGCATCGGATCAGGCTTGGCATCGCGGGCGCTGATCACGATGATCCTCTCTGCGCCGGTGTGGATGGCCGGACTGAGTGGAGATGTCAGCCGAAGCGATCCGTCACCGTAGTGCTCGCTGCCGATGCGCTGCGCAGGAAAGACGAACGGAAGGGCGGTCGCCGCCATGATATGGTCGATCGTCAACTTGACGGGCACGCCTTCACGGCGCGTCCGCGTCCACGGCTCGAGATCGCTGGCGCCCTGAAAAAAGGTCACTGCTTTGCCGCGGTCGTAGGACGACGCCGTCACGCTTACGGCGTTGAGTGCACCGCTTTCGATGGCGGCTTCGATAGGCTCGAAGCGGAGATTGTTCTCCAGCAACTGCTTCAGCGGATCGTTGTCGAGCAACGAGCGCGGATCCGGTATCCCGAGCGCTGCCAAAGGCGTAAGCGAAACGACCCAATGCAGACCGCGCAGGAAGACTGACGCCAAATCTGTGCGATAGATGTCGCTTGTGTGCAGTTCCTGCCAAAACCGGGTCAAGGCCGCGACGCCGTCGCCGAAGCTTTGAGCGTGTGACGCCAGGACGACGGCATTGATGGCGCCGACCGATGAGCCGGCGATGACTGGGAACGGATTGCAATCGACAGGCACCAGTTCAGCGATGGCTTTCAAGGCTCCGACCTGATACGCGCCGCGCGCACCTCCGCCTGGAAGCACCAGCCCCACATTGATGTTGGCCGCCCGGCTCATCTGCGCCTTTCGAAATTCGCGAGTTCCCGCCTCCGCGATCACGGGCAGCATCGCCGAAAGCCGCAGATGTCTCAATTCCACTTATTTGCCGCAGAAAGGCGATTCGTGAGATCAAGGGCGAATGCTCGCTGGAACGGAGCGGCCCTTTGCCCGAAGCGTCGGCCTCTTTGCCGATACCGCCCGGCCCTCGGACGAGCAGCCGGCACGACAGCATCCACGATCGGCGAAAGTAATCAGCGAACTCGTCTGAGTTTTCGGAGCCATGAGGCGCTCCATCGCCGAAAGCGATCACGGAGGGGAGCGGCCTGGCGCGAACGGACCCTGCGGCGCGCCACTGGCTGCGAGAATGGTGCTGGCGGACGAGCTCGTTTGAACTCTTTCAACGCTACAGGCGATCAGGGAGCAAGGCGACCCGGCGCAAGCGCCGCCCCCGCGGAGGGCCTGCGGCCCGTGAGCGAAAGGATGGTGCTGCCAGTGAGGATTGAACTCACGACCTCTCCCTTCATCGCACCGACACTTTCGTGCTCGCGTCACCGCTCTTCGCGGCGGGCGTTCGTGCGCTGGACCATCCCTTCATCATGGGGCGAAACGGCAATTCGCCATCGCGTCCGTTAGATGCCGCCCGTCTGGCCTCTACACCTTCCCGGCCGCCGAGCGGACCGGGCTTGGCTCGGGATCGCCGTCAGCCGAACTGGACGGTTTCCCCGAATTTGAGCGGTTTTCATCCGATCGTTTCCGACCGGCGAGGCAAATCTACCAAGGGAGTGCTCTACCACTGAGCTACGGCAGCAGCTCGTCTCGATTTCTACACGCGCCGCCGACGTCGACGACGAGCAGAACCGAGGTGCCGTTAACTGCCATAGGACCGCCAACGAGGCAAGGCTGTTGTCTGTTGCCGAAATTTGTTCTTCAAATGTTCCATCCAACATGCTAGCTTCGCGGGGCTAATCGCAGCGACGGGAGGTGCGCGTGTCGATCGATCATTCTTTGCCGGACGACGACGCCGACCGGAGCAGCGGCGGAAGCATTCCTCTTGTCGCTGAGGATCGGCGCCGCGGACGAGGCGCCCGCTCGAACCAGTCGGGCCGGTTTGAGCGAGAGGCGCGCCTCGAATTCGATGACGGCTGGGAGTCGATGGCCGAGCTTGGCCCGTGGCGAACCGAAATTCGTAAGGAGACGGCACGGAGTATCATCGCAACCAACGACAGCCCCGACCTGTCGTTCGATCGCTCGATCAATCCCTACCGGGGCTGTGAGCACGGCTGCATCTATTGCTACGCCCGCCCGACGCACTGCTACTTCGGGCACTCCGCGGGGTTGGACTTCGAGACCATCCTTTATGCCAAGCATAATGCGGCCGAACTGCTGGAGGCGGAGCTTTCCAAGCCCGGATACGAGCCGCGCACGATCGCGCTCGGAGCCGTGACCGACCCCTATCAGCCCATCGAGCGGGATCTCGGCATAAGTCGATCGATCCTCGAGGTGCTCGAACGGACGGGGCATCCGGTGGGCATTGTCACCAAGTCGGCCGGCGTCCTTCGCGACATCGATATCCTGTCGCGCATGGCGGCTCGGCGGCTGGTTCGAGTGGCCGTGTCGGTCACGACCCTGGATCGCCGTCTCGCGCGCTGCATGGAGCCGCGCGCTGCCACGCCGCCACGGCGGATCGAGGCGATCCGGCGCCTTGCGGACGCAGGTGTGCCCGTCACTGTCATGGTCGCTCCCATCGTGCCGGCGTTGAATGACAGCGAGATCGAGCAGATCCTCGACGCAGCAGCCGCCGCGGGAGCCAAAGATGCCGGATATGTGCTTCTTCGCCTGCCGCTGGAGTTGAAAACCCTCTTCCGGGAATGGCTCGAAACGGAATACCCGGCTCGCGCCGGCCGGGTCATCTCGTTGCTGCGCTCGATGCACGGAGGCAAGGACTATGTGTCGACGTTTGGCCATCGCCAGCGCGGCAGCGGTCCCTATGCCGACCAGATCGCCTCACGGTTCCGGCTGGCAATCAAACGGCTGGGGCTGAACAGCAGGTCTTCGGGCGGCTTGCGAACCGACCTGTTTTGTCGCCCCGTCGGCCGCGGCGGACAACTGAATCTTCTCTAGTAGTTTGAGCATTAGCGCTGTGTGACGGGCACAGTTGATCGCAAATGTCGAACGACGATGTTTCTCGGCCTTTGCGTCGGCCGCTCAGTCCGCGATGGTGCGCCCGTCGTGCCGTGAGGGGGGCCGGACAGATGCGGAAAACTCGAGCAATGGGACTGGCCTTCGGGCGTCGCGCCACATATGGCAGCGCCGTCCTCGCGCTGACCGCCGTCGTTGCTGCGTCGATGGACGTGCCGGCAAGGTCCGCAGAAGGGCATGCCGCAGCCGAACACACATTATGCGTGCATGGGGTCGTTGCAGGGTCGTTGAATGTGCGCTCGGGCCCTGGCCTCGACCGGCCCGTTGTCGCCAAATTCGGACGCTTGGACTGCGGACTGCGTCTTGCGGGCCGATGCGAGGCGAACTGGTGCGACATGGAAGGGTCGCACGCCAGGGGTTGGGTGCTCGCAAGCTACGTCGGTATCTACGAGATCCCGCCCCCCGAACCCACGCCGCGAGTAGCCGGGTCCGAGGCAGCGCGTCGCGTTCCCGCTCGCCATCCTCCGAAGCCGGCGCCGCGTATGCCAGCCACGGCACCGCACGCCGCAGCGGGTGATGGCCCATCTCTCGGGGTCTCGGTGCGCTACGGCCTCCTGCGGGCAGTCGACCGCGCGGTGGGAGGGAGCCTTCCCTACCCGGGCCGGGGCTCGGGAGGCTGTGTCGCGGGCGTCTCTCGGTGGGATACGCTGCGGATGCGACGCGGACCTGGCATTACTCATCGTGAGGTCGGCCGCATCCCGAGCCGCGCCTGCCACGTTCGCCATGCCGGCCCGTGCGAGGGAACCTGGTGTCGCATGTCCTGGAACGGGCGGCTGGGCTGGGTGAACACCTTCTACCTCCGGTGAAGCAAATGGGGGCGGCAGCAAAGGCATCGAACGGCGGCCAGGATCATCCCGCCGACTGATTGTTTGGCCGCTGTTAAGACACGCATCGGACAAAAATAAGCCAAACCTCCATCCGACGCTCGCGGTGCCGAGATCGGTTTCGGGGACCTGTGTGCTGGGGGCGATCTTGAGCTGGAGACCTGTCGAAGCGCGCGCCATGCCACGAGAACTTCCAAGCGCAGCTCGGTTACGAGCGGCATCGTCGATCGTCGTCACTGTGGTGCTTGCCGCCATCGTGGCACCGTGCGACGCAACCGCCGCCGGATCGCGCCGGGAGACCGTGTCGATGGCATTGTCGTGCGAGGTTGTCGGTGGGCAGCCCCAAGTCGAGAAGGCCGAAAAGCAGACCTACGCGATTGTGGGCAAGCGCGAGCAGCAGACGTTGCGGGTGTGCAGCGGCCCCTCGGGCGCCAGTTGTCGGGACCTCGAGATCCACAAGTTCGCCTTCGACTGCGCGGGCAAGCCCGTGAACTGGGTTGACGCGGCGGCTGCCGGCGTGCGCGGCCAGCCCTGGAGGGCAACGCTCATCGACGCCCGCATGACGCTTCACTATTGGCCGGACGGGCCGAGCGTCGATCGCCGGTTGCCATTGACGCTTCCATCTGGTTTCGCGCCGCCACCGGCGGGCGGCCTCGACTTTTCGTCGCCAGCCCCCATGCACGTCGAGCAGACGTCTCCTCTCGAGGCGCCAGCTCCCTCTCTGGGCGAGATCGCGGAACCGTCACAAGCGAACGCGGGTGCGCCAAAGGTCACCTCGTTGCGCTTCGAGCGCCCGCCCGCGCACGAGACTCACGATGCCGAGCCTGTTGGGCCCCGGCCGGCGCACCTCGTCGCGCTTCGAGACCGCCCCGTCCTGTCGGATGCGGCCGAAGTAGCGACGCCGCGCATGGCGCCGGTCGATCTCGGCTGGACGGCAACCGCGATCATCGATAGCGCCGGCAGGCGGGACTCGTGGTGGCGGCATCTCGTGCCGTCCGTCCTGCCCGACGAGCTTCTGACTGCGATTGGCATAGCGGCGCTATTGCTGTCGGCGACAGCCGTCGCTGCGCGGCAGCATGGCGCTCATCGCGTTTCGGGAAGCCGCGCGGCCACCATCGAACCAGCGCATGCAGATTTGCAAATGGAGCTGCCCGACCACAGCACCCGCGTCGAGGTTCCCCCACCAACGCACCCACGGCCCGCACGTTCGGTTGCGGCGGATGACGGCGACGACCCTGTGGCCGAGTTGGCATCGGCGCTTCTGGACCCGGGTCCACCAGCGCAGCCGGCAGCCGACTGGTCGTCGCTCGTCGAGATGCGCGCGACCGCGGACGCGCTTCTCGAGCTCGTCCGGCAGATCGTTGCAGACCACGTACCGGAGGGCGCGGTCCGCGATGTGCTGGTCGCCGATCTCTCGGTCATCGCCGCGCGACTGCAGGGGCAGGAACTCGCCGATGCTCTGGCCGCCGGGCGAAAGGATCTGGCCGAGGCGATTTACAGTCAGGCCATTCTCGATCTCGAGCGTGCCCGCACTTTGTCGCGCATCGAGCACGAACGCGCGCTTCAGATTGTGGACGAGCAAATTCGATCGCCCGCAACGGTCGACGAGGCGTATGCCTTCCTCGGTGTCAATCCTCGGGCCGGCGCGCCTGTCGTCAAAAAGGTGGTCGATGCCCTGCGACAGAATTGGCACCCGGATCTCGCGGGCGACGAGACCGATCGTCGGGCGCGCGAGGAGCGAATGAAACAAATCAATGCGGCCTGGGACTTGATTCGGCTGCGTTGATCCGCGCCGCCAAGCGATGGCCGGTTGTCGAATGCCGCCACCTTGCTTTATCTGCGTCGATCGGGCCGGGCGCCGAGCAGGGAGAAAAGCACGTGCTGCTGCTGATCATCGGACTTGTCGTGTTCATCGGGATCCACATCCTTCCGACAACCCCCGATCTGCGGCGGGCGTTTGCCGATCGCTTCGGCGAGCAGGCATACAAGGGGGCCTTTTCTGTGGTGGCGCTGATCGGCTTCGCGCTGATCGTTTATGGCTACCACAAGATACAGCTCCACCCCGGCAAGAACCCGGTCCTTTGGTACGCGCCGCATTGGGGGCGGCACATTACCATGGCGTTGATGTTGCCCGTATTTCCACTTCTCGTCGCTGCCTATCTGCCCGGACGCATCGCAGGCGTGCTGCGCCATCCGATGGTCACGGCGGTCAAGTTCTGGGCGTTGGCACATCTCTTCGTTCGGGGTGATCTTGCCTCGCTTCTGCTTTTTGTCGGTCTGCTGGCCTGGGCCGTATACGACCGCATCTCATTGAAGCGGCGCGAGGCTGCGGGCTTGGTCACCGTTCGTGCCGGGCCGGTGCGCAATGACGTGATCGCCATCGTCGTCGGCCTCGTGATCTACGTGGTCTTCGTCAAATGGGGGCATCCCCTGCTCATTGGCGTCACAGTCATCCCCTGAGAGCCGACACGTTTCCGCCTGAAATGCGGGGCAGGTTGCGACGGATTCGATCCATTCGGATGGGGTGCGGCGGGGGCCGGCTTTCGTTCTGGGGCGGGGCAAGGTATAGGTCGCCCTCCGCAGCCGCAGGGGCCGAGGATTTGACAGTCCGGCCCGCTTCAGGAGACGCACGCGCCAATGGTCGATCGCAACGACAGCTTCCTGCGCGAGGTGAACGAAGAGCTTCGCCGCGAGCAGTTCATGAAGCTTTGGGAGCGCTTCGGCGTGTTTGCCGTCGCCGGCGTGATTCTGCTGTTTGTCGGAGTCGGCGTCTACAAGTGGAACGAGTCCAGCCGTATCGCGCACGAGCAGAAGGCGGGCGCTCGTTTCGAGGCGGCAATGCAGCTCGCAGCGGACGGCAAAGCGGCTGACGCCCAGAAAGCGTTCGACGAGATCGCGAAGGACGGCCCGGCGGGATATGCCGCCCTGGCCCGGTTGCGCGGCGCCGCCGAGCATGTCAAAGCCGGCCGGACCGCGGATGCGCTCGCTGCGTACGAGGCGCTGGCTGCCGGAACGGATTTCGATCCGTTGTTGCGTGATTTTGCCACGCTGCAGGCTGCGATGTTGAGATTGGACCAAGCCGACTGGACGGAGATGAAGAATCGCCTGACACCGCTACTGGATGATAATCAGGCGTGGCATGCCGAAGCTCGCGAGCTACTCGGGGTCGCAGCATTGAAAGCGGGACGAAGTGATGAGGCGACCAAGCTGTTCGAGCAGCTTCTGGGCGATCGGGCGACGACAGCGGGGATGAGCCGTCGAGTGCAGGAATTGCTGGCAGTGCTGACGGACCGCGCTGGCTCCAAGGGTGGGGCGAGCGCCCCAGCCACGCCTGCTGGCGAGAAAAGCGACAAGGCGGCGCCGCCGTCTGCGAACGCCAACGACAAAGCGTCGGAGCCTGCGACGAAGAACTGATGACGGACGGGGGTCTGGTCGATGCGGTCTGCTGGGGAGAGAACGAGACGGCACGGTCGGCGAGGCCTGCAAGCCATGGCTGGCGGGCTTTCGTTGCTGGTCGCCATCTCGGCTGTTGGCTGTGCTGGCGGCGAGCCGCAGCTTCCCAAGCTGAGCGACCTCAATCCGTTCGCTGAGAAAGAAGTTCCACTGCCTGGCAAGCGCATTCCGGTCGCACTGACCGAGAGCCACGCAGGGCTCGATGTCGCACCTGCTGACAGGCCGATCGTCCTGCCTCCGGCCCAGTCGAACGAGTCATGGACCCAACCCGGTGGCACACCGCTCAATGCGTCCGGGCATGTGGCGCTCGGTTCCAGCTTGCGCCAGATATGGAGCGCCGACGCTGGCACCGGATCGAGCGGCTACGGCAAGCTTACGGCAAGTCCCATCGTCTCCGATGGCCGCGTCTACGTGCTCGACACGCGCGGCCGCGTCACCGCATTCTCGCCAACCGGGTCTCAGGCATGGAGAGTGTCGGTCACGCCGGCGTCCGAGAAGGATCTCAACGGCTATGGAGGCGGTTTGGCCGCCGACAGCGGTCGCATCTACGTCGCGACAGGATACGGTTGGGTCGTGGCGCTGGATGGCCAAAGCGGCAAGAAGCTTTGGGAGAAAAATCTTTCGTCTCCGATTAGGTCGTCTCCGACGGCGGCCGAAGGACGTGTGTTCGTTGTCTCCGCCGATGGCGTTGCGCGGGCACTCGCCGCCGCTGATGGCGCGGAGCTGTGGACGCACCAGGGGCTGATCGAGAAGGCATCACTGCTGACCAACGCCAGCCCCGCCGTCGCCGGGGATCTCGTCATCATGCCCTATCCGTCCGGCGAGGTCGTCGCTTTGCGTATTGCGGACGGTCAGCCGGCATGGACGGAATCGCTGGCCCGCACGCGTGTCGCCTCGTCTCTGGGATCGATGACCGATGCGGCGCGACCGGTCGTAGATGGCGGCGCCGTGTTTGCCGTCGGTCATTCGGGCCGAATGGTCGCGACGACGGTGCGTGACGGGCAGCGGCTGTGGTCACTGAGCGTCCCCGGCATTCAGGCGCCGGCTGTCGCCGGTGATAACATCTTTGTCGTCGATACGGGCGGCCAACTCATGGCGATCACGCGGAGAGACGGCAAAGTCGCCTGGACAACGCGATTGCCGGGGACAACCACGTGGTCCGGGCCGGTCCTTGCAGGTAACCGCCTGTGGCTGACATCGAACAAAGGCCAGCTTGTCGGCGCGCAAGCTTCGACCGGCAAAGTCGACGTGGAACTCAAGCTCAGCGGACCGAGCTATATCGCTCCGATTGTCGCGGGCGGCCGTCTTTTCGTGCTCACCGACGCGGCTCGACTGATCGCCTTTCAATAAGTCGGCACGGCAACAACAGTACCGGCGCGAGCACCAATGTCATCAAATCGGAGCCGCGTGAACCGCCGCCGTGACCGCCAGTAGCAGCGCGGCGCATAAAAATCCCGCTGTCATGAGCATTCGCATCTATTGCCTCCGCAATCGTGCGCCGGGCATCTGCATAGCCGATGCAACCGGGCGTTTCGTTAGCGGAAATATGGCGATTGGAACTCACAGCTGAAGGCGCCGTAAACTGGACGTGAGCCAAGTTGATAAAGCGCTCGCCCCCGTCGGCCACTCATCGTATCCACGCGACCTGCAAGTCTTGCGCCGGCAGGCAGGGAAATAAAGTCAGCAGCCGGTTCGATCGGCCGCGGCAGCACCGGACTATCAGCCTTCTGTCGTCTGCTTAACCTCGCGTGCAAGCTTCTTGACCAACTCCTCGTCGAGCAGCGGGGCTCGCCGTTCCTTCGCCACGTGTGACGGCTCATCACCGGTTTCGTCGCCCACCGTCACGGGATCACTCGCTGGAAATGTCGCGTCGAGCGCTTCGTCCAGGTCATGGTTGTCTCGGCCTTTGCGCCCGGTTCCGGGAACCTGCTTTTCATTAGGGTCTTGCTTTTGCTTTGTCATGGGATCCTCCTCCGTCACATGACCTTGAAACGGCCGGAGTCCACATTGCGTTCCCCTGCGCTCTGCCAGAGCCTCTCCAATGGCGTACTTAGTTCTGACGATGTTCGTTGAGCCGGGGCATGATCTCGACGAAGTTGCAGGGCCGATGCCGGTTGTCGAGTTGCCACTTCAGAATTCCGTTCCAACCGTCGCGGCAAGCGCCCGTCGAGCCCGGTAAGCAGAAGATATACGTGCCGTTGGTGACGCCGCCGCAAGCGCGCGACTGAATGGTCGAGGTCGCGATTTTCTCGAACGAGATCATGTGGAACACCGCCGAGAACCCGTCGATCTCCTTTTCGAACAGCGGACGCACAGCTTCGGGCGTGACGTCACGGCCGGTGAAGCCGGTGCCTCCGGTAGTGATCACAACGTCCACCATGGGGTCGGCGACCCAGGCTTGCACCTTGGCGCGGATCTGCGCGACGTCATCCTTCACGATCGCCCGCTCGGCCAACTCGTGCCCTGCCTCGGCGATCATCTCGGCCAGCGCCCCCCCCGATTTGTCATCGGCGAGACTTCGCGTGTCCGAAACCGCAAGCACCGCGATGCGGACCGGGATGAAGGGGCGGCTCTCGTCGAGCTTCGGCATGGCTGCACATCTTTCAGATTCGTCGCCGCCGAGCGTCCAAAGCAATCGAGGCGCTGGCGCCCGTTTCTAGCATATCGCCTCGGCACATCACTCGAAACAGGCGCATCACGCCATTCCGGTGCGAGCCCTTCGGCGGCTCTAGCCTTGCGTGGCCGATAGACTCTCCGACCTGACGACGTGGTTCGAGATCAGCGATTTGATCTCGGTGGGAGAATATCCAGCCTCTGCCAGCACATCCGCCGTATGTTCGCCCAGCAGTGGGGTCACGCGGCCCTCGGTCGATGCCGTATTCGAAAACTGAACCGAGTGCCACAGAACTCTGAGACGGCCGCCTGTGGGATGCTGGCGAACGGCAACCATATCATTGGCAACGACGTGGGGCTCTTCGAGGAAAATCTCGGCATGTCCCGCCGCCGCTTCCACCGCCGGCACCCGCGCGGCTTCGAGTGCAGCGAGCACATCCGCAACCCGCCGTCCGGCGAATGCTCGCTCCAACGCACCGGCGAACGGAGCATTATTGGGATGGCGCCCTCCAGGAGACTCCAACGCGGTTGCGTCCGGCCACGGCACACCCGCCACCTTGCAGACGCCGTGCTGCTCGGCCTCGTCCTCCGCCACGACATAGATCCACCCGTCGCCGAGCCTGAACAGACGGTGGAACGGACCGAGCCCCATCTGCGCCTTGTCCGCGAGCTGTCGCTCGGCTCGCCCTGCATACTTCGTGAACCAGGCCGACGACAGCACGATGCCGGCCGATAACAGGTTGCCATAGACGTTCTGCACCTGCCCCGTGCGCTTGCGAACGTAAAGCGCGAGGATCGTGCCGAACGCGCCCATCGCCCCGTTGGTATAGTCGGTCGGCGCGAGTTGAGCCGGGAAAACAGGCGGATTCTCGGGTCCGCCCTGCGCTCGCGACATACCCATGTAGGCTTGCGCCAGCGGATCTATGCCAGGGCGCTTCGAGTAGGGGCCCGTGTAGCCATACCCGGTCAAATGAGTCTCGATCAGTCGCGGATTGATGGCGAGCCCGATGCCCATCCGCTCGGTTGCCTTCGGCCTGAGATTGGCGAGCAGCACGTCGGCCTTCGCCGCGATCCGCTGCACGACCTTGCGGCCTTCTTCCTTCGAGGTGTCGACGCAAACCGACCGCTTGTTGAAGTTGAGCGCATAAAAGTACGTCCGCCCGATGGGCCGGGAGATATCGCCCGCCGGAGGCTCGAGCTTGATCATGTCGGCGCCGAGATCGGCCAGAATGCGCCCAGCCGTGGGGCCTGCGATCAGGTTGGTGATCTCGAGCACGCGGATGCCCGAGAGCGGCGGTGGATCGGTGGCCTCGTCTTCGGCATTCGCTATGGCCGGCGAGGCCGCGACACCCGGCTCGCCGATCGCGAGCGACGACACGGGCACGGGCGCTTGGCGAGGCCCTTGAATCCTGCCTGGCGTCCCGCTCATTTCGACGGGAACGCCCATCTGCACGATCGCGCCCACCGCCGGATCCTCGAGCGCCACGACCATGCCGTTGTGCAGCACCTGCGGATCGTCGAAGCCCTCTTCGGTGAGCCGTGCCGGGGCAAACGGCACGTCCGCCTCCTCGAACAGCTTCGCCCATTCAGCGAGCGGCCGACGTTTGATGGCCGCGGCAACGGCCGACCTCATCTCCTCGTCGTCGACAGGGGTCAGCGGCGCGCGACCGCCGACCATACGGGGCTCTTGGATCAGCTCGCCGAGGCCGAACAGCCGCGCCGCAATGTTGATAAAGGCCTCGTGCACGCAGCCGAGTTGGACCCAATGTCCGTCGGCGCATTCATAGAGGCTGTAGAAGGGCGCGCTGCCGGCCGGGTGGGTCTGGAAGACGTGCCGCTTGATCTTCTCGCCGTCGGCCTTGGTCATATAGAGGCAGGCGCCGGCCATGAGCGATGTTTCGACCGCGCGCCCGCGACCGGTGTCTTCGCGTGCGAGGATTGCGGCCGCAATGCCGTTGCAGGCAAGCAGCGCCGCGCCCACGCTCGGCAGCGGATGAACCGTGTGCACGGGCGCCGGCCGGAACCCCGGGAGTCCGCCCAGCAGGCCGGTCCGGGCCAGCACCAGATCCTCGATCGGCGGCTCGTCCTTCCAGCGCCCCGACTTGCCGTAGGCCGTGATCGAGCACGCCACGAGCCGCGGATTGAGCGCCTTCAGCCTGGCCCATGCGATCAGCGCCTGCCGGGGCGACGACGGCGCGAAATCCTGGACCAGAACATCGGCTTTGGTAATCAACGCGAGCAGCGCTTCGCTTCCATCCGAGCCATCGAGATCGAGGCGAACGGTGGACTTGCCGCGATCCCAGACCACGAAGCCGCCGTCTCGGAAATCCGGCGCATTCTTCTCGATCACGCGCACGACCTTCGCTCCGTGATCGGAAAGGAACATCGTGGCGAGTGCCGCTGCCGGCCCCGAGCTCACGTCGATGACCGTTATCCCCTCGAGTGCACCTGCCATTGAAGCTCCCGTCAGGGCTCGCGCCGCCCTGCCTCCATTCAGCCGGACAGCCTCTCAGGGGAGGCACCTCGCGCCACGCACCCGAGCGGTAGCCGATTCATTGCCCGCACCTCAGTGCCCGGAGATCCGCTCGACCTCGGCGCGCGCCATTCCGATTTTCTCGGCGGAAGCGAGGATTTCGCCCCACGTCGTCGTGTCGACCGGAATGCCGTCCTTGAGACGTTTTGCTTTGGTTTCACGCTCGGGATCGCCGGCAAGGCGCACCTTGTCGAAGCCCTGTGCGACAGGCCCGGACTGGACCCAGCCGGTAAAGGCATCGATCTCCTCCTGGAAACGCTCGGCTGTGCCGAGCTTCTCTGGATCGAGCACGATGGTCAGCATGCCGTTGTAAACGCCGCCGACCTTGCCGTCGTAGGCCTTGCGCATGGTCTCGCCGCCGGTCAGCGCGCCACCGAGCAGCTCCGCAATCATTGCCAAGCCGTAGCCCTTGTGCTCGCCGAACGTCAGAATCGCACCAAACGGCGGCACGACTGTGAATTTGGGATTCGTCGTTTGCCGCCCCTGGTCGTCGATAATCGTTCCCGGAGGCAGCTCCACCCCCTTGTTGTGGGCAACCCGCGTCTTGCCTTGCGCAATCCGGCTGGTGGCGAAATCGAGCACGATCGGGTCGCGGCCCTTGCGTGGTACGCCGATGCAGATCGGATTGGTGCCGAAGCGCCCGTCGCCGCCGCCCCATGCAGCCACGATCGGCCGCGAGACGACATTGACGAAATGCATCGAGACCAGCCCTTGCGCGACGGCCATTTCGGCCCATGCGCCGATCCGCCCGATGTGGTGCGAGTGATAAAGCCCCGCCGCGCAAAGCCCATGGATCTTGGCTCGTTCGATGGCGATGTTCATGGTGTCGTGGCCGATCACCTGGCCGTATCCAGCCTGCCCGTCGAGGCGCAACAATGGGCCGGTATCGAGCACGATCTTCGGCGCCTGATTGACCGCGAGGCCACCCTCCACCAGCGATTGAATGTAACGTGGGATCATGCCGACGCCGTGGCTGTCGTGCCCCTTGAGATTGGCCTCGACCAGATTTTCCGCGACGAGCTTCGCCTCGCGGGCATTCGAGCCACCCTTGGCAACGATTGCCTCGGTGGCTGCAACGAGTTTCGGCGCGTTGAAGATGATGTCGTCGGCCATACCGTGTCCGTGCTTGGGTGTGGAAGGTGTCACGGGAAGGTTGCACGGCTATGCCGGGAGGCTCAAGTGGACAATCGGAGCCGCGCTTCGGCTCAGTGGCGTCTCATCTCGTGCTCGGCGATGGCTATACGGATGATGTCATCGGGAGCGAGCCTGGGGGCCGCGGCCTGGACAGCGGACGGCAGAACCGGCGACGCTGTCGCGATCGGCGATTTTGCGGGCACGGAGACGCGTTCGCCCGGCCGGACCGTTCCGTAGTTAGGACTCCACGGTTCGCTTGGATCGTCCCGCATCGAGCGGCGGGTCTTCGGTGCGACTTGCGCTGGAAGGCCGTCGGCCTCCATCTCGACCGGCGCGGCTCGGGAGAGGGCAGGGCGTGGTGCCGGATCGCCGGGATAGGTCGAGATCGGACCCGCGACTTTCGATGGGCCCGAATTTGCCGCAGCACAACCGCCGACAAGAACCGCGATGGCGAAGGAAACGATCGACGCGCGAACGCTCGGAAGCGCGCCGGCGGCGCGACACCAGTGACCAACAAACAACATACGAGGAACGCCTTTCAACGATGACGCAACTGAACGGAACGCTTTGACGGACGCGATACTGTGAGACCGTCGCACTGTGCACGGGCATGGTTAAGCCCGAGCTAATGCGTGTTCCGTCGCCACCGCGAGGACCGCAGGACAAGTCTAGGATTGCTTCGCCTTGATCACCGCCAGCACCCGCTCCGGCGTCATCGGCATGCAAGTGACCCGCGCGCCGATGGCCCGCCGCACCGCGTTTGCAACGGCGCCTGCCACTGGCACGATAGGCACCTCGCCGACGCCACGTAACCCGTAGGGCACACCCGGGACGGGAGTCTCGATGATGACACAGTCGATCGGGGGCACGTCCAGCGCCGTCGGCAAGCGGAAATCGAGCAGGCTTGCATTTCTGACGCGGCCGTCGCTGTCGTAGTCGATGGCTTCGGTCAGGGCCCAGCCGAGCCCCTGCACAACGCTCCCCTGCATCTGCCCTTCGACCGCAGTCGGGTTCAGGGCTCGTCCGACGTCCTGGAAGGCCGTGTAGCGAAGCACCGTAACCTGCCCCGTCTCCGGATCCACTTCGACGTCGGCGACATGGGCACCGACCTCCACCCCGAACGGCAGTTTGGTCGAGACGCCCCGCCCGATGATCGCACCGTCCGTCAGCGTCTGTCGCATCAATTCGCCAAGGGTGATGGCTTGCCCGCCGGTCGCCCGGAACACGCCGCGTTCGTAGCTGACATCCCCGTCCGGCACCTGGAGCCGCTGGGCCGCGCGCGGGCGCAGCTGCGCCAGCGCATCGCCACAGGCTTCGACGACGGCCGCAGCCATTGTCCGGGCCACACGGCTTCCCGCCGCCGCGTCCGAATAGGCGGACGACTTGGTGTCGCCCATGGTGACGTGCACATCCTCGATCGAAATCCCCAACTCCTCGGCGGCGACCTGTGCCATCGTCGTGCGGGTGCCCGAGATGTCGACCGTCCCCATTGTCACCGTTACCCCGCCATCTCCGCCGACGGTCAGCTGGGCCGCCGAGGTCATCGATGTGCCACGCCAGTAGCCGAGCGCGAGGCCCCGCCCGCGTGGCCGCTCGCCGACCGGCAACGGATCGCGCCAGCAGGGATGCGAAGCGACTTTGTCGAGAATGGTCGTAAGTCCGATCGACGGGAACGGCGTGCCGGCCGGCATCAGACTTCCCGTGACCGCGGCATTTCTCTGTCGAAACGCAACGGCATCCATGCCGAGCGTAATTGAAAGCTCGTCGATCGCCTGTTCCATCGCGAACGCTGCCTGGATACCGCCCGGACCGCGGTAGGCTTCGGTCCGCGGCTTCGACGTGACGACGTCCATACCATCGAGGCGCAATGTCTCTGTCTGGTAACATGCTGCGGACGCCTGCATCAAAAGCGTCGTCGCCGTTCCGGGGATGCCCCCGGTGTCGACAAGATAGCGGCCCGAGATCGCCCTGAGCCGGCCGTCGGCATCGGCTCCTACGCTGACGTCGATCCGCGCCGCCGCAGGCGGCCCCGAGCCCCCGGCCAGCATCTCGGCCCGGCTCATCACCATCTTGACCGGCCGCCCCGATATCTGTGCGAGGCGGGCTGCCAGCGGTTCCAGGTGCGCGGTGATCTTGCCACCGAAGCCGCCGCCCAGTTCGAGTGGCACCACCTTCATCTTTGATTGGGGCAGCCCGAGAAGACCTGCCGTCTGCATCTCGGTCTGGTGGGCGCCCTGGGTCGACGTCCAAATGGTGACAATGCCTTGCGGGTCCGCCTCAGCTACACATGCGTGCGGCTCGATATAGCCTTGATGGCCCGTGTCGATCGACGCCGAGATCGACGCCGTGGCCGCCGACGCAGCCAGCGCTTCCTCGACGTTGCCTCGCTCCAGAAGGGTGCGGGAGCCGACATTGCGGGGTATCGCCATGCCCGAGTCGAAGCCCTTGGGCTTGTGCTCCGGGTGGAGCAGGGGCGCGCCCTTTGCCATGGCCGCTTCGATCGAGGGAACTGGCGGCAGAACCTCGTACTCGACGTCGATCAGGCCCAGTGCCGCCCGCGCCACGTTCTCGTCGACCGCCGCGACGGCGGCCACCGGTTGGCCGGCCCAGAGCACTTTGCCGCGTGCGATGACAATGACAGCCGAGACCCACAGATCCGCACCCGTCTCGCCGAACGGAATGATGGTGCCGGGCGCGACCTCGGGAAAGTCTGCCGCGGTCACCACCGCTTTGACGCCCTTCAGGGCCAGCGCCTTCGATGTGTCGATTCGTCTGATGACGGCATGCGCGTGCTCGCTCCGTTTGGCGAGCCCGACGAGCATACCTGAGCGCATCAGATCTGCGGGGTAGATGGCCCGCCCGGTGACGCGCTCGCCCGCATCGACGCGGGGCACGCGCTGCCCGACGACGCGCAATGGGATCACGGTGTCGTCACTCATGGCCGTCTCCCTTGCAGGGCGTAGGCCGCCGCCGCGATCGCCTGGACGATCTTGTCATAGCCGGTGCATCGGCAGATGTTGCCGGCGATCGCATGCCGGATCTGATGCGCGTCGGGCTGCGGCTCCCGCTCCAGCAACGCCACCGCGGAAAGCACGATGCCCGGGGTACAAAAGCCGCATTGCGTTCCCCCGTAAGCGACAAGTGCTGCCTGTACGGGATGCAGATCATTGCCGTTGCCGACGCCCTCGATCGTTGTCAGCGCTGCGCCGTCGGCCTCACCAGCCAGCACGAGGCAGGAACAGACCGGTTCACCGCCCATCAGAACAGTGCACGAGCCGCAATTGCCGTTGCTGCAGCCTTCCTTGGTGCCGGTGAGGCCCAGTCGGTCGCGCAGCATCACGAGCAGCGTGTCGTCGGAGTTGGCTAGCACCTCCCGCAATTCGCCGTTGACCTCGCATGAGATGATCGATTTCACGCGCCAGCCCCCCTTGCCGTTGCCTCGCCGATGCAAGCTTCGAGCGCCCGGCGCGTCAGCACGCCTACCAACTCTCGGCGATAGTCGGCCGAGCCGCGAGTATCAGAGATCGGACGGGCTTCGCTGGCGGCGAGGCGCGCGGCCTCAGCCAGGACCGAGACATCCGGCCGAGCCCCCACAAGATGAGCCTCTGCCGACGGGGCGCGCAGTGGCACCGGTGCGACGGAGGCGAGCGTAATCCGCGCCTTGATAATCTCTCCGCCATCTCCCAGTTCGATCGCTACCCCCGATCCCGCAATCGCGATGTCCATCTCGCGTCGCGGGGTGAACCGCAGGTATCGCGCAGCCGAGCGCGGGGAACGCGCCGGCAACAGCAGCGCGACGATCACCTCTCCGGGCCGGAGGATCGATCGGCCGGGCCCTTCGGGGATGCTTTCGACCGGCAGATGCCGCCGCTGTGTCGGACCTGCAATTTCGGCCATCGCGCCAAGACAGATGAGAAGCGGCACAGCATCGGCC
This sequence comes from Hyphomicrobiaceae bacterium, assembly GCA_050187415.1. GTDB lineage: Bacteria > Pseudomonadota > Alphaproteobacteria > Rhizobiales > Hyphomicrobiaceae. The sequence continues at coordinate 84,063 of JBFWXN010000009.1, forward strand.
GACGGCGCACCGTTGGCGAGATTGCCGCCGAGTGAGGCGCGGGACTGAATCTGAAGGCTGCCGATCAGCCGCGCCGCCTCGATCAAGCCAGGATACGCTCGTCGCAGTCCTGCGTCGTCGCCTATCCGCCGGACGCTTGCCGCAGCGCCGATGCGCCACCCCCCGTCGTCGAGGCGGGTAATCGCCGTCAGGTCAGGCACATGCTTCAGATCGACGATCAGCCGGGCCGAGCGACGCCTCTCGTGCAATTGCGGGATGAGATCGGTTCCGCCCCCAAGCGCATAGGCACCGGCGGAGCCCATCATCTCGACGGCCGCCTCGATGGTCGAGGGTCTCTCGTAGGTGAAGGCAGGCATGCTATGAACGGGCGCCTCTGGCTGATGAGCCCCGACTTTCGCCGCTACCGCTGCTGCGAGCAAGGCGCGAAGCGCGCAAATTTGGAGATCAGGTATGCCCAATCCACCGGCCATCGTCGACGGCTGCGCCGCGTTGCTCGCCGGATACGATGTTCTGCTATGCGATGTTTGGGGTGTGATTCACGACGGCCATCGGGCTTTTGCCGAGGCCAACGTGGCACTTTCGACATTCCGCGCCCGGGGAGGAACGGTGATCCTTGTTTCAAACGCGCCGACGCCTGCGCGTAACGTCGCCCGCGTGCTCGACGCGAAAGGCGTGGATCGCGAGGCCTGGGACGTCATCGTCTCGTCGGGCGACATCGCCCTCGACCACATCCGCGCGCAGGGTTGGCAGCGCCTTCATCATATCGGACCCGTTCAGCGCGACCGTGCCTTTTTCGAGGCGCTGCCCAGCGCTTCGGTCGCCATCGAGGAGGCCCAGGCGCTGGCCTGCACCGGGCTCGTCGACGATCGGCGCGAGACTGCGGACGATTACAAGGAGCGACTCGCATCGGCGCTTACGCGCGATCTGCCTCTCATCTGTGCCAACCCCGATCTCGTCGTACACGTCGGTCCGGACCTGCTGCCGTGCGCGGGCGCGATAGGCGCCCTTTATGAGACCATGGGTGGCCGTGTGTTCTGGGCCGGGAAGCCCTATCCGGTCTCTTATGACCGTGCGCTCGCCGAGGCGGCGCGGCTGCGCGATGGACCGGTCGACCGCCGCCGCGTGCTCGCCATCGGCGACTCTATCCGGACCGACCTGGCGGCTGCGGATGGGGCCGGCATCGACGCCCTCTTCATAGTCACCGGCATCCACCGTGACGAGTGTGTCGTCGGCGGCAGGCTATCTGCGGACGGGCTGGCGGCCCTGTTCCAGGACGATGGTCCTGGTGCCATAGCCGCAGCAGCAGCGCTGCGGCTGTGAGCTCGTCGAGGCCGTTCTACCAATCGCCTATGTTGCCGCGCCCCTTCTTCACTTGGGCTCGCCGTGTCTTGCCCTCGAGACGGCGCTCTTTCGAGGCCTTGGTCGGCCGCGTCTTGATGCGCGGCCTCGGCTCTTTCGATGCTTCTTCGATCAGGTCCTGCAGCCGTGTCCGCGCGTCTGCCCGGTTCAGCTCCTGAGTGCGGAAGCGATCCGCCCGAATGATGAGCACGCCGTCTTTCGTCAGCCGTCGCCCGGCGAGCCGTGCCAACCGCGCCCGAACCGGCGCGGTCAGGCTGGGCGAGTGCCGCACATCGAAGCGCAACTCCACCGCAGTCGAGACCTTGTTGACGTTCTGGCCGCCTGGCCCGGACGCGCGCACGAAGCTCTCCTCGAGCTCTTCGTCGGGTATGATCGGCGCCGTGGGGGGAGGCGGCATCGTGGCTGCGTCAGTCGCCCTTGGCGACGCTGATGTCGGGGGCCTCTTCATTCTTCATGCCCTGCACGTGGTAGCCCGCATCCACGTGGTGCACCTCGCCCGTGACGGCCCGGCCGAGATCGGAGAGAAGATAAAGCGCCGAGCCGCCCACTTCCTCGATGGTAACGGTGCGTCGGAGCGCCGAATTGTACTCGTTCCATTTCAGAATGTAGCGAAAGTCCGCGATGCCGGACGCGGCGAGCGTCTTGATCGGCCCTGCCGAAATCGCATTCACCCGTATATTCTGCTTTCCGAGATCGGCCGCGAGATAGCGTACGCTCGCTTCAAGAGCCGCCTTGGCGACCCCCATGACATTATAATGCGGCATCACCTTCTCGGCCCCGTAATAGGTGAGCGTCAGCATGGAGCCGCCATTCGACATCAGCTTTTCGGCTCGCTTGGCGAGGGCCGTGAAAGAATAGCAGGAGATGAGCATCGTCTGGACGAAGTTCTTCTCGGTCGTATCGACATAGCGCCCATCGAGTTCGTTCTTGTCCGAGAAGGCGATGGCGTGGACCAGAAAGTCGAGCTTCCCCCATTCCTTCGCCAGCGTGTCGAACAGTGCGTCAATCGAAGCGCTATCGCTCACGTCGCATGGAAGCACGATCTGCGAGCCAAGCTCGGCTGCAAGCGGCTCAACCCGCTTCTTGAGGGCGTCACCCTGATACGTGAACGCCAGTTCGGCCCCTTGTGTCGCGCAGGCTTGCGAGATCCCCCAGGCGATCGACCGGTTGTTGGCGACGCCCATGATCAATCCGCGCTTGCCCCGCATCAGGCCGTTGCCTTGCACGCTTGAGCTCTCGCCTGGCCCTGTCATCGTCGGCCGTCCTCTGGTGACGCTTCTGTTTGCCCGGACTTTACACATTCGGCGCGGTCGGTCCAGCCGACAGGGAATGCCGCGGCGCCACCCCTGCCGCGACCCTGCGCGAGCAGCGAGGCGCCGGTCTCCCGAACGCGCCGCCCGGAAATGGGGTCGCTCCTATTCGGAATGAAGGGTTTTGGCGGACAACATATCCGCCCCGCGCGGGTGGTGTTTTGCGGCTCGTGGCGGTCGGGACTTTCAAGCCGGATCTGGAAGATCGATTAAGTAGATGGCCGACGGCGAGTTTTTGAGGATTTGACGCAACAGTGGCGCTTGATTTCACTTGCAGTGCAAGGCAGAAATCTTTTTACCAGTCAACATTGGTCTGGAACGTGCGCATATTTTTTGAGCCCGAGTGATTCGGGCGTCAACACTCCGAACGAGGGAGAACGAGAATGGCTAAGGCTGCAGCGAAGAAGGCGCCTGCGAAGAAGGCGGCGGCAAAGAAGGCTCCTGCCAAGAAGCCGGCTGCCAAGAAGAAGGGCTGAGCGGCCCTCGAAGAATTGCGCCCCCGGTCGGGCACCGGGGTCGCTCCTTCGAAGACAATTGCTCGACGTGCGCGATGAGCGCAACGAGACCGGAAGCTGCTCCAGCGCTCCGGTCTTCTTTTTTGGCTGAAGGCCTTTTAGGGCTGAGCATGGCGCGGGGTCCGCGTACGAGCCCGACACCGCCGCGAGCGACAAGCAAGAGCACGATGAAGCCTGGCCGGCGCATCGCCTGCCATGCGCGCCGCCTGTCACATCGAATCGAAGCCGTCGTCTCGCGACGCGCGCCTCCCGATTGATGATTGGCGCGCGACGTTCGAGATTTTTCCGGCGACTCATTACGAACAGACCGGTCTCTTACGGAAAATGTCGCTGCCGATCGCCCACTGCCTCACAAAATCAGAGAGTTGGTGAATTATTTTCGGATTATGAGTCTAAAAAAGAGATCTAGGCGTATGAAATGAAACGAATGTTTACTTGTCGTTAACCTTGTAGGCGCAGCTTGATATCAGCAAGGTTTGCTGATTCGTCCGGGCAGACGGTCAGCCTTGCTTCTGGGAAAACGAAGGAGATTGAAATGGCTGCTATCGCGAAAACGTCAAAGGCGAAGACCACCAAGGCTCGCACCTCGGCCCGCAAGACGGTCAAGGCTGCCGCCAGCACGAAGCGTTCGGGCACCGCTCGCCGCGCCGTGAAGTCCACGAAGGTCGCAAAGGCCCCGAAGACCACGAAGGCTCGTGCGGCTTCCGTGAAGCGCACCACGAAGAAGGCCGCCCCGCGCAAGACCGTTGCGAAGGCCAAGGCCGCTCCCCGTAAGGTCGCTGCGAAGGCCAAGGCTGCCCCGCGCGCCCGCAAGGCGAAGGCCTCCAAGTAATCCTGCGTTGGCGAGGTGGAGCGCATCAGCGCTCCGACCGCTCGCCTGAATTCCCGGCTGGCATTCCGCGCTAATGCGGATGCTGGCCGAATTTCGTTTAGGCTTCAGGGTTTACGCCGGCGTTTCGATCTTCAGACGCGCCGCTCGACCATCAGTTTTTTCAGCTCGGCGATCGCTTTCGCGGGGTTGAGCCCCTTCGGGCACGCTTTGGCGCAATTCAGGATGGTATGGCACCGGTAGAGCCGGAACGGGTCCTCGATATTGTCGAGCCTGTCGCCGGTGGCCTCGTCGCGCGAATCGATCACCCATCGATAGGCTTGCAATAGTGCTGCCGGGCCGAGATAGCGATCGTCGTTCCACCAGTAGCTCGGGCAGGACGTCGAGCAGCAGGCGCACAAAATGCACTCGTACAGTCCATCGAGCTTCTCGCGATCCTCACGCGCTTGCTTCCACTCCTTCGGCGGCGTCGGCGTCGTTGTCTGGAGCCAAGGCTCGATCGAGCGGTGTTGCGCGTAGAAGTTCGTGAGGTCCGGGACGAGGTCCTTCACGACTTGAAGGTGCGGAAGAGGATAGATCTTCACCGCGCCAGTCACGTCATTGATGGCTTTCAGGCAGGCGAGAGTGTTCGTGCCGTCGATATTCATCGAGCATGAGCCGCAGATGCCCTCCCGGCACGACCGACGGAAGGTCAGCGACGGGTCGATCTCGTTCTTGATCTTGATGAGCGCGTCGAGAACCATGGGGCCGCACTGGGACAGGTTCACGTGATAGGTGTCGATATGCGGCCCCGCATCGTCGTCGGGGCTCCAACGATAGATACGGAACTCTTTCCAGTCGCCCTTGCCCTCGGGCCGGTTCCAGGACTTGCCGGTCGTCATTTGTGAGTTCTTGGGCAGCGTGAGCTGGACCATCGGGCGGCTCTTTCCGTAAAGTTCAATTCTCGGGCCGGAATGTCTTGGATGGCGCCGCCCAAGTCAACGGTCAGCTGCGTCCGTCAGGGCATTTCCGATGCGTCGGTCGCGGCAGCGGTAGGGCCAGCGTCATGGGCAAGGTCGAGTCCTGTCAGCCGCGCGCAACCTGCGTTGTCGAGCCTGGTTCGCGCACGAGAGCCGGGGTGAAGCCATTTGCCGGGGCGACCGTGAGGGGTCCCTGCGGCTGGATCTCGAGGACCGCAAGACTGCGCTCGATCGGGCCAGCGGTGGTCAATCGGAAGGCCCCGTCGATTCCCGAGTAACCCTGTTCCCGCATGAGGTTGGCTGGCGTATATCGCTCGCCTTTCGGCTGGGACGCCAACGCCGAGGCAACGGTCACGGCATCGTAGGCGAGGCTCGCGAGGCGCGGCGGCATCGCGTTATATGTCTTTGTGAATTTTGCAGAAAATTCCCGCCAACCGCGGGGATCAGCACTCGCGAACCAAGCGCCCGCGAGCTTGGGCTCGCGAAACACGGCCGGATCGTCCCAGCCGCTCGAGACGATCAGCTTGACGCGCGACGTATCGAGATTGTGGTGACGCAGCATGCCCGCCAGACGCCTGACGCTATCGCTGGATCCCGGCACGAACAGCGCGTCGATCGGATGCTCGCTGTCCGCCGATGCGTTGATCGCGTCCATCACCTTTTGGGCGGGCTCCATCATGCTGCTGAGGCCGGCGGGGTAGCGCGCAGCGACGGCGACCCGGCCGCCGCCCTTCGCCACGGTGCGCTCAAAAGCCGACTCCATGTCGCGGCCGAGTGCATCGTCAGGAATGAGTGCGGCGAAATGGCTGCGCCCGTGCGCCAGAGCATGCCCGACCACGCGGCTGGCCTCGGCTGAAGCGAAGAAGCTCAGCAGATGGACGCCGCGGCCGGCGTTCGTCGGATCGTTGGAAAAAGCGATGACCGGAACATGAGCGTGTCTGGCGACCGGGGCCACAGCGGCAACGGAACTGGCGAGAAGCGGTCCGAGAATAATTTCGCATCCGTCCGCGATCGCGGTCATGGCGGCCTGGGCCGCGCCTTGCGGTGTCCCCTTGTCGTCACGAACCACGAGTTGAAGATTGGGACTGTTGCGCTCGAACAGCGCAAGCTCGGCTGCCTGCTTCAGCCCCTTGGCCACAAGTGACATCTGGATGCTGCCTTCCAAAGGGAGCAGCAGCGCAGCCTTGGCCGTCTCGCGGCCTATCGGACCGGCTTTTAGGGCCGTTGGGCCCATCGCACCTGGCTGTATCGCTGATGTGGCGCCGAGGTTGCCGCCGTTCGGGCCTGAGCAGGCGCCGAGCAAACCGGCTGAGCCGAGCAGCGTGGTGCTCTGCAGAAGCATCCTGAGTACGTGACGGCGCGTCGCCTCGTCGTGTCTCAAAATGTGGGTTTCCGATTCTCCAGGTACGCGCACATCTTTGAATAGACGCCCGATTCGACAGCGTCGAGCGCCCATTTGGCCACATTCCCGTTTTGCACCGAGGCTCGCTCGATCACGAACACAGCCCTCGTCATGAGCGGAACGTGGCGATCGGCAACCGTCCGTCCATGTACTGGGCGCGACAGCGACGCCGCTGCCCGTTATCCTCGATGCCATGCCCAACCGATCCGATCCCAAACCCGAGAGCCGCACATCATCGGCCGAGACGCGTGTCGCTGCCGCGCCGCCCATCGCACGACGCGTCACCAGCGAGCTGGAGCGCTGGCTTGCCGAGCCGCTCAACCCGGGCCTCTATCTCGTGGCGACCCCGATCGGAAATCTCGGCGATATAACGCTGCGCGCGTTGGCGGTGCTGGAGCGCGCCGACGTCGTTTACTGCGAAGATACGCGCCACAGCCGGACGCTTCTCGCGCATTTCGGCATTGACCGGTTCTTGCGCGCCTACCATGAGCACAATGCGGACGCTGAACGTCCGAGAGTCCTGGACGAGCTCGCTCGTGGACGCATCGTCGCCTTGATCTCCGACGCCGGCACCCCCCTGGTCTCGGACCCAGGCTTCAAGCTCGTGCGGGAGGCCATTGCCGCCGGCGCCCATGTCACCGTTATACCGGGTGCATCATCGGTGATATCAGCGGTCGCCGTGTCGGGTCTGCCGACCGACCGCTTTCATTTCGCAGGCTTCCTCCCGTCGAGGGAGGGGCCGAGGCGCAGCCGGCTCGGTGAACTGGCAGGCCTGCCGGCGACGTTGGTTCTATTCGAGGCCCCTAACCGCCTCGCCGCGGCGCTCTCCGATATTGCTGAGGTTTTGGGTGGTCAGCGCGAAGTCGCGGTCGCCCGCGAGCTGACCAAGCGCTTCGAGGAGGTGCGACGCGGCACGGCGGCGGAGCTGTCGATCTGGGCCGAGGCCGAGCCACCGCGCGGCGAGATCGTGATCCTTGTTGGACCGTCCGCTCCGCACGAGCCGACCGACGAAGAGATCGAGTCGGCAATTTCCGCGCTGATGCCAGCGACGAGCGTCAAGGATGCCGCGAAGGCGGTCGCTAGCCGGCTCGGCATTTCGCGTTCGCGCGCCTATGACATCGGCCTGCTCATCAAGAAGCGCGCCCCGTGAGCCGCCGGCCGACGCGTGACACCCAGGCCCGATATGACGAGCGCCGGGCACGGTTGCGCCGAGGGCTGCTCGCCGAGATGATCGCCTCGGTCCTGCTCATGGCGAAGGGCTATCGAATTCTGGCGCGGCGTCATCGCACGCCCTTCGGCGAGGTCGATCTGATTGCCGCTCGAGGCCGCCGACTGGCGTTTGTCGAAGTAAAGCGTCGCGCCAGCATCGCAGAGGCCGAGGCTTCGCTCACGCCCACTCAGGCCGCGAGGATCGGACGAGCCGCCGACCATTGGCTCGACCGCAATCCCGCACATCGCGGAGCAGAGATCGGGCTGGATGCGATCTTGGTGGTGCCAAGGCGCTGGCCCTCGCACCGTCGAAATGCGCTGGACACGCTGTAGCGCAATCTAATCGGAGATGCCGGCTTCGCCCGTTGGCGTGCCGCATGTTTTGTCCGCTTCTTCGACAATCCAGCTGACGAAAGCTTTGACGTTCGGTCGCCGGGCGTGGGCCTCGGGACAGACGAGGACAAAGGCGCGGTCGGTCGGAAGCTCGAGCGAGAATGGTGCAACGAGCCTCCCCGTCCTGAGATCGTCGTGGGCGAGCGATTTGTGGGCGAGAAGGACCCCCGCCCCTTCGACCGCCGCCTCGAGCGCATGGTCCGGGCTCGAGAACCTGAGACCCCGCGCCAGATTGATGCCCTCAACTCCGGCAGCCGCCAGCCAGTCGCCCCATGTGGGCAGCCCGGTCAGCGAGCCGAGAAGATCGTCGTGGATCAGCGGCACCTTCGCCAGATCGGCAGGCTCCGAGATGTGATGCTCGGCGATCAGGCGCGGGCTCGCCACTGGCACGAGCGTAATCCCGATCAGCCGCTTGGACCAAAGGCCGCGAGTTTCCGTCCGGCTGTTACGGATCGCGATATCGACGCCATCGGTCGTGAAATTCGCCAGTCCCTGCGTCGCAGAGATACGTGCGTCGATATCCGGGTTGGCCATCAGAAATCGGTAGAGGCGCGGCGCCAGCCATTTGGCGGTAAAGCCGGGTGGCGCCGACACCACCAGAACCTTGTCGTTGGGTGCTCTGTCCACCAATTCAACAGTTTGGCGGATTTGCAGGAAGGCCGCGTGAAGGCCGGGATAGAGCACGAGCCCGGCCGGCGTTAACTCGATTGCACGCACCTTTCGGACGAAAAGCCGTTGTCCGAGGAAGTCCTCGAGGCCCTTGATCTGATGGCTGAGCGCGGCGGGCGTGACGGACAGCTCCTCCGCCGCCTGCGTGAACGAGAGATGCCGTGCGGTCGCCTCGAAGGCGCGCAGAGCATTCAGGGGTGGTAACGGTCTGGCCATGGATGATTGAGTTTTCCTAATGGGGGGCCGCAGGAATGATCGTTTGTCATGCGCTTCAATGCAACATATCTCTAATCCATCGAAGACGGGGTTATGCAGCGCGATACGGTGAAAATCCGGGCAAGCGCAAAGCAAACGCCACGTTGGTAGGCCGAGCGGAAGGGTCCGCCGGAGTTGAGATGAGCAAGCAACTCTCCCGACCGAGGACGAAGAGCCCGGCATGGAGATGATGAGCAAGGGTGAGATGTGATGAGCACATATGAGGCGCGCTGCGCGACGGCTACCAGACGCGGGTCCTTCGGCGTTGATGGATTGGCCAAGTCTTTCGTGACGCCGGAGCAGGTCGACGCGGCCGTCCTTCGGGGACGCAGGGAGCGGTCGCTGGCGGTGTGGTCGGTACTGCGGGCGGTGTTCGGACGTCCGGGCCTGCGCGACAATAGCGGCCACGGCGCAGCAACTGCCGAACACGGCGCTGCGCCGACGCGTTAAGCACTTCGACAGGAGGCGCTCCCTCCCCCCGATGCAACCGTCTCCTGTCGCTCTGGGGCTGGCCGAAAGGCCGGCCCCTTCTCTCTTCGTGCAGTCGCGCCTAGCGCTGGTTCTCGAGAATGCTGTAGACGCCGAAACGCGACGTGAGCATGCAAAGCGCCGAAATGACGATGACGACAACGACCAGCACGCCATAGCCGGCCATGTCGAGGACGCCGGCCCCGAATAGGCGCCGCACCTCGGCCATCGTCACGACGTTGCCGCCGAGCAGTTCCATGCCCATGGGCATCAGCATAAAGACGAGCATCGCAAATCCCGCCCCGACCAACCCGGCGCGTATGCCGAGCCTGAGGAAGTGTCGCTCGAACTCGCGGGCGATATAGTGGTCGGTGGCGCCGACCAGATGCAGCACTTCGACGATTTCGCGATTCGAGGCCATCGAGCTACGCGTCGCCGACACGATGATGGCCGTCGTGGCAGCCCCGACCAGCATCAGGATGCCCAGTCCGCCAAGGGCGAGCGATCTCGTCACTGTTCTGATCTGCTGCTGCCAGTGACGGTGATCGTCGAGAATTGCACCTGGCAGTTCCGTCGCGAGCTGGCCGCGAAGACGTTCGAGATCGGGTGGCGTTCCGCGATCGATCTCGACCGCGATAAGGCGCGGAATCGGTAACGACTTCAGAGCATCGCTCTTACCCAGCCACGGCTCTACCAGCGCAGCAGATTCGTCGTGACTCAGCGGTCTGACGGCACGAATGCCTTGTTGCTTGGCCAGAAACGCCGCCGCATCTCGCACCGACTTTTCGATGTCGCCGCGCTCCTTGGGCTCAATCTGGACCGTTACCTCGCTGGCGATGTCTCGCAGCCAGGCGGATGCCGACTGATTGACCATGTAGACGAAGCCGGCGGTTAGGCACGCCAGGAAGCACATGATGGCGATCACAAGTGTCAGCGATCGGCTCGTGACCGACCCAGCCGGGACCACCGCCGCGCCCACAGCGGAGCGGCGCCTCGCCTTGTCGGTCGGTGCCCCATCCGGCCTGAGTTCGGGATCGAAGACGTCGTCTCGCGCGTATTGCTCGCGCGTGTCCTCGGGCTCCTGCCATTGCGAAACGTGCGCCCGATGCGCCTCTGCGTCTGGCGCCTCCAGCGGCTCCGAGACCGGATGACTATACGGGTTCTCGTGGGTGCGTGCCCGCGGCATTGAGGGCGGAGGCGGCATCGGTGGCCCGCCAGGCGGCCTGTCATATGTTCCTGACATAGCCGTCGTGCAGCTCCAGTCGCGGCGCCTTGAACTGGCGCATCAGCTGATGATCGTGGGTCGCAATGATGACAGAGGTACCCAGCCGGTTGAGTTCGATGAAAAGACGCAGCAGGCGCCGCGCCATTTGCGGGTCGACGTTTCCTGTCGGCTCGTCTGCCAGCAGCAGCTCGGGCTTGCCGATCACGGCTCTGGCGATGGCGGCCCGCTGCTTTTCGCCGCCCGAGAGAACGGACGGGTAGTCGTCCATCCGGTCACCCAGGCCAACCCATTGCAACAAGTCCGTCACATCCTCGCGATAGTCAGCCTCGCGCTTGCCGACAACCTTCAACGGCAAGGCTACGTTTTGCCACGTCGTGAGATGGTCGAGCAGTCGGAAGTCCTGGAACACGATGCCAATCCGACGTCTGAGTCTGGCGCGATCCTGCGCGCCGATGTGAGTCACGTCTTGCGAGAAGAGCGTGAATTGTCCCCGCGTCGGCAATTGTGCCAGAAACATCATGCGCAGCAGCGATGTCTTGCCCGCACCCGACGGCCCGGTCAGGAAATGGAAGGCGCCCGCTGGGACATGAAAAGACACGTCGTGGAGCACCTCGCGCCCGCGACCGTATCTCAATCCCACGTTTTGCAGCCTGATCACGTCGCTCCCGTCCCCGCCACGACCAGAAGCCTCGGTCCCGCCTCGATGCGGGCCAGCATCTGGCCTATATGCGGGATTGCCTCGGCCCGATCAATTGCTGAGCATTGTGGCGCCGATAAGAGTGGAAAACTTGGGGCCTGCCTCTGCTACAAGTGTCATTGGGACCCGCTATGCCGTCGCAGTCGGCCTTGCCGCCATCTTTTCGTCGGCACGAGCGGATTTCCTGAAATCGAGTCGGATGCCGCAACTGGCGCCTGATCCTGGAGACAAGACGCGATGACGCCGACAGCGACGATGGATGCGTCCGTCGAGGTTCTGTTTTCAGCCGAGGACATATCGGGGCGCATAGCGGAGCTGTGTCGCGAGATTATGGCCCAGGGGCTGCACAATCCCCTTGTCGTGCCGATCCTGACCGGCAGCTTTGTTTTCTCCGCCGACCTGTTGCGTGGCCTCTGCGCCGCTGGCATGGCACCCGAGGTTGATTTCATGACTCTCGCCAGCTATCGCCGCGGCACTCGCTCGTCGGGGAGTGTCGATATCTTGCGCGACATGGAACTCGATGTCGCCGACCGGGATGTGCTGCTGGTCGACGACATTCTCGACACCGGCCGTACCTTGGCCTACGCCAAGGACCTCGTAGCAGCCCGCGGCGCGCGACGCCTGCTCTCCTGCGTCCTGCTCAACAAGCGTGTTCGGCGCGCGGTAGCCATCGAAGCCGATTTCGTCGCCTTCGATTGTCCGCCCGTATTCGTTGTCGGCTACGGCATGGACCTTGCCAATCGTTATCGCGAGCTGCCGTTCGTCGGTCGCATGGCTGGTAGATGACTTCGCCGTCGTATCGCGTTCCCGCCTCAACCCTTGACGGCTTCCGGAGGTCAGATGGCACGCATTCTTCTTGCAGACGATGACAAGGGCACCCGCGATGTAGTGCGCCGGGCGCTCGAGCTCGACGGACATAAGGTCGTGACCGCCGACGATGGCAGCGAGGCCCAGTCACTGATGCAGCCGGGTGGATTTGATTTGCTTGTCACCGATGTGCAGATGCCCGGCCTCGATGGCATAACGCTGGCAAAAGAGGCCGTGGCGCGTCATCGAGGCCTGCGGGTCGTGCTGATGTCGGCCTATGCCGACGGTCTGGACCTTGCGGCACCACTCGTGTCGGGCGGCGCCCGGGTTCTCGTGAAGCCGTTTGCTATCGACCGTATTCGCGCCGAGGTGCGTGCAGCGCTCGCATGACCGGACCCGAGCGTCTTGCAACGCAGCGATCTGAACGCCCCACTTGACGCCGATCCTTTCGCCGGATGAGCTTCAGGCCGACAGGGAGGAAGCGAGCATGAAAATCGGCGTCTATCTCAACGCACAGCACCCCGCCGGAGATGATCCCGCGCGGCGCATGGCCGATTTGATCGACCAAGTGCGCCTTATCCGCCAGCGAGGCTACGACTCGATCTGGAGCGGCGAGCACCACATCACCGACGGCTATCACTACTTCCCGCTGCTTTCGATGCTGAACCGCCTCTCTGCGGAGGCCGAGGGGCTCGACATCGGCACCAACATCATTCTGCTGCCGCTGCACAATCCTATCGAGCTGGCCGAGATTGGCGCCTTTCTCGACGTCGTCTCGGGTGGTCGCTTCATCCTCGGCGTCGGCCTGGGTTATCGCGAGGAAGAATTCGCGATGTACAAGGTGCCGATGAAGGAGCGCGTCTCGCGTCTCGAGGAGGGCGTCGAAATTATCGGGCGCCTGTGGAGCGAGGACAAAGTCTCGTTCAAGGGGCGTCATTGGAACTTCGACGGTCTCACGATTCGCCCCCGCCCGATCCAGTCTCCGCGACCGCCGATCATCGTTGCGTCGCAAGTGGAAGCCGGCATCAAGCGGGCCGCTCGTATCGCCGACGGCTGGACCGCCGTGCCGGTCACCAAGGTGGGTGGTGTTGCAAAGGAGATCGCGATGTTCGCGGCCGCCCGGAGCGAGGCTGGATTGCCGCCGAGCCGCCACATCGCGCGCATCTACGAGGTGTCATGCGCCAAGGACGAGGAAACCGCGCTGCGCCGCGCCGCACCGTTCCTGATCGAGAAGTACGCGGCTTACGCGTCGTGGGGCCTCCCGGGCCTCAAGATGAACAGCTCGGACAGTCCGGAATCCCAGCTGCGCGGCCTGGCCACCGATCGCTTCGGCGTTGGCACGCCGGCGCAGGTCGTGGACGCGTTGATCGGTCAGCACAAGGCGGGCATGACGCATGTCGCGATGCGTATGAGCTGGCCCGGCATGGCGCAAGATGAGATCCTTGCCGGCATCGACCTTGTCGGCCGCGATGTTCTTCCCGAGGTGCGCCGCCGCATCGCCGCGGCAGCCTGAGCCGCATTTCCCTTTGGTCTATCGCGGGCGTGGGGCGGTGTCGGCGAGCGAGTGCGGCGACCGGTTTTATTCCGTGTCGGAGTCGGGCGTCGCCTCTCGGGTCGCCGCTTGGGTCAAGCCCCCTCGGGATTGGTCTCGCCCGGCGGCAGATCGATTTCGACGCGCGCGCCATTCGGATCGAGGAAGAAGAGCTGCCAGACGCCGGCACCGGGCCCTCCTTCCGGCAGACGCCTGAGATCATAGCTGAGCCCCCGCGCCTTCAATTTGGCGATATAGCCTGGAAGATCCGTGCCCCAGAACGCCATGTGGTCCAGCACTCCCGATCCTTCGGGAATTTCCGGTTTCTGGATGACGTGGAGGATCGGCGTCCCACCATTGTAGAGCCAGACGCCTGGGAACGCGAAGTTGGGGCGCGGTCCGGGCTCGAAGCCCAGCATCTCGCCGTAGAATTTGGCTGTCGCCTGGGCGTCCTTGGTGACGATCGTGAAGTGGTCCATACGCTCGATGGTCATGTCGTGCTCCCGCGTGTTTGGCCCGCACCGGCGCTACGTCGCGCCTGCCTGATGGCTTCAGCCCTTCCCGACAACCGTCACCGCACCAGCCGTCGCCGTGCGTCCGCCGTCGACAGCGAAGTGCGCGCCGGTGATCCCCGACGACAGGTCCGAGCAGAGAAAATGCACCATGTTGGCAATTTCCTCCGGCGTCGAGAATCGGCCGAGCGGAATGGCACCCTTGTAGCGCTGGGCGGCACCGGCCGCGTCACCCGGGCTCACCTGCTCCGTCACCGATTGGATCATGCGCGTCTCGACGGGCCCCGGGCAAACCGCATTGACGCGAACGCCATAACCGGCGACCTCGCCCGATACGGCTTTCGTAAAGCCGATCACAGCGTGTTTGGACGCCACGTAGGGCGACATGTTGGGCGAGCCGAGCAACCCCGCGATCGAGGCCGTATTGACGATCGCTCCCCCGCGCTGCTTGATCATCACCGCCGTCACGTGTTTCAAGCCGAGAAAGACACCTTTGACGTTGACGGCCATGAGCTGGTCGTACACGTCGTCGTCGTAGTCATGGACTGGCTTCACAAGGCCTTCTATTCCGGCGTTGTTGTGGAAGCAGTCGATGCGCCCGTAGGCATCCATTGCAGACTTCACGTAATTGGCGACGTCGGCCGGCTTGGTCACGTCCGCCTGAACCGAGATGGCCTCACCGCCTTGCTGCTTGATGGCGCCGGCGGCAGCGCTGGCGCCCGCTCCGTCCCGATCGACCAGCACCACCTTGGCTCCGTAGCTCGCGAAGCCGAGCGCGGTTGCCCGGCCGATACCATTCGCAGCACCGGTCACGAGCGCGACCTTGCCCTTGAAATCCATAAGGTCTCCTCCTCGAGTTATCTTGTTCCGCGAGCATGCGACGCGCTGAGCATGTCGCGCAAGACTCGCCTCGCGCGCGCATCCCGCACCCGCCTCACCCTCGAATCTCGCCTTCCGATTTCATGGCTTTCACCGAAGCTCGAAATGCTTCCAGCGTGACCGCGGTCTCCTTCGCACCGTGGACCGCTGAAACCAGCCCTCCGGGAGAGCCCATGATGTCGACGCCGTTGGTGATCATGGCGATGCGCAGGCGATGCGCAAGGCTTGCATCCTTCACGCCCTTGAGGCCGCTGAAGCCGAACTTGGAAGCGTCGAACGTCGCCGGATCGAGGTCGATCCCTTTGGGGTTCTGGAAGATGTGGAACGTCGACGCCTCGCCGTAGATGCCCCAGGGTACGCCTTCCTCGATCACGATTCGGCGCATGCCGTCACGAAGCTCCGCGGCGGTGCGCTCGGCAGTGCCGCAGATGTCCTCGCTTTCGATCTTGGAAAGTGTCGCAATGGCGGCCGCAGCGCACAACGGATTGGCATTGTAGGTGCCCTGGTGGCCGATCTTTTCGCGACCGGCAGTCTTCGCCGCCGAGCTGTCGAGCTGGTCCAGGATGTCGGCGCGCCCGGCGACAGCGCCGCCCGGCAGGGCACCGGCCACGATCTTCGCCAGCGACGCGATGTCGGGCGTGATGCCGTAGCGCCCCTGAGCCCCGCCCCGCGACCATCGGAATCCGGTGACCACCTCATCGAACATGAGAAGCACCCCGCGGTTGCGCGTTGCCGCTCGTAGCCGCTCGAGGAATCCGGCTTTGAGCGGCACTTGCCCCCAGCCGGCGCCCGAAGGTTCGATCATCACGCCGGCGATGTCGTCGCGCGAGGCCAGAAGCGCCTCGACCGGCTCGATGTCATCGGCCGAGACAAGGATCGTCGCCTCCGTGATGCCGTCGAGCACCCCTGCAGGAGCGCTGCCGTCGAAGTGGCTGTTCGAACCGCCTGCCACCTGGTCGTGCCAGCCGTGGAAATGCCCCACGAAGCGAACGATGCGCGCCTTGCCGGTGAAAGCTCGCATCAGGCGCATGGCGAGATGCGTCGCCTCCGTGCCGGACGCAGTGAAGCGAACGCGTTCGGCACACGGCAGCAGACGGTTGATGAGCTCGGCCCACTCGACTTCGAGCGCGTGGCACGCGCCCCAGTGAGTGCCGCGCGCGATCTGCCGTGTCACGGCCTCGACCAGCGTCGGATGCGCGTGCCCGAGGATCAGCGCGCCATGTCCGCCGAAGTAGTCCACCAACTCGTTGCCATCGACATCCCATTTCCGCGGGCCCGCAGCGCGGTCGACATGGATCGGATAGGGCAGCAGCGTACGGCTGTCGTGCGTCAGCCCGGCCGGGATGACCTTGCGCGAGCGCTGGTCGAGCTCCGCTGAAGTCCGTGTTGCGGCGCGATACGCCGCCTCGATCGGCGAGTTGGTCAATGCATCGTTGGCCATCGGTTGTCTTCCCATTCAGGTGCGGCGGCACTGGCCTCGATCCTACCCCTTCCGCGCGCGGGCGCTATGGGCCTATGCTCGACTGCCCGGCCGTCACAAGTGCCCCGCTGAGAGGGCACGCTCGGGTCAGAACAATGGAGGCAACGATGTCGGCCAGTCAGACAGTAGACGTGGTTCCAACGGGCGGCGCGCTCGGCGCTGATATTCGCGGTTTGGACCTCTCCGGCGAGATCGACGAAGTCACGTTCCGGAAGGTCTATAAGGCCTGGAACGACCACTTGGTCCTGAGATTCAGAGGCCAGCGTCTCGACGACGACGCGCTTGTTGCATTTTCCAGGCGGTTCGGCGACCTCGACATGGCGCCCATCGGTGCCAAGGACAGCCCATTCTCTCGCCACCGGCCTGAAATCGCGGTGATTTCGAACATCGTCGTTGAGGGTAAGGCGATTGGCGGGCTCGGCAACTCGGAACTCGTCTGGCACCAGGACATGAGCTATAACGCGCTGCCTCCCAAGGCGAGCCTCCTCTATGGCGTCGAGACGCCAGCGGTTGGCGGCGAAACGTATTTCTATAATCTCTATACCGCTTACGCGACGCTCCCCGAGCGCCTGAAGGCGCGCATCATGGGCCTGTCGTGCAAGCACGATGCGACGCGCAATTCGTCGGGTCAGCTTCGCCAGGGTTTCGAGGAGAGCTATCGCAACGAGGATCGGCCGGGAGCCATCCATCCGTTGGCCGTCGAGCATCCTGAATCGGGACGCATCTCGCTCTATCTTGGGCGTCGCCCCAACGCCTGGGTCGTCGGGTTGTCGGATGCCGACAGCGACGCGCTCCTCGACGAGCTTTGGGCCCACGTCGAAAGCGGGGCCCACGTCTGGTCCCAGGAGTGGCAGGCTGGCGACCTCGTCATCTGGGACAATCGCTGCACACTGCACAAACGCAATCAGCTCGATCCATCGCTTCGCCGCTTGATGCACCGGACCCAGGTTCGCGACAGCGCTCGACCGGTGGCAGCCGCCTGACGATGACCGACGACGACCACAAGGCGGATCGGTGACGACGGTCGATCCGCCCCTGTCGGCACGCATTGACGCCGCTATCGGGTGGAACCACGTGGGCGACGGCGCGTTCTTACGCGGCAAACGCCTTGTGACTATCACGACCCATCATAAGCATTCGAGTTAGCCCTGAATGCGAGAGCAACTGCAACTGTCCTTGCCGGTCGAGGCCGGCGCATGGCTGCAGCCTGGCTCCGCAAACAGCAAACGGGAAGGTAGGACGACCATGAAAAGTATTGTGCTCTGGCTTGTCGGTGTGCCGGTTTCGTTGATCATCCTGCTCAACGTGTTCGGGTTCCTTGGCTGACGCGCGCCGTCACGGTTTCGCTGTGCTCAGCTCAATTCGCGAATGCGGAAGTTGAGACCGCCCCGTGGCGTCAGCGTCACGGTCGCATTGAGGCCTGGGTGTTGATCAGCCGGTGAGAAGCGGTTGCCAACATATTCGGGTCTGAAACGGCGCATGAGCATCGACAGGGCGAAGGTGTTCTCGACCTGGCTCATTGCGCCGCCGATGCACGACCGCTTGCCGCCGCCGAAGGGGATGTAGACGTAGGGCTTCCGCTTTTTCGCGGCCTCTCCCATGAACCGTTCCGGACGGAATTCTTCCGGCTCATCCCAGTACTTCGACGAATGGTGCGTACCATAGGCGAAAAGGGTGACGCGATCGCCGGCGTTGATTTTCGTGTCGCCGATCACGTCGTCCTTCGCCGCAACGCGGATCAAGCCCCAGATCGGCGGATACAGGCGCATCGTCTCTTGGATGACGGCGCGTGTGTAGGCGAGACGCGAATAGTCGGCCGGCACCGGGTCGCGGCCCTCGATACCATAGACCTCGTCCCCTTCGCGGCGGATACGCTCGGCCACGTCCGGGCGCTGTGACGCCTCGTAGATCGACCAAGCCAGTGTCAGTGCCGTCGTCTCGGTGCCGGCCCATAGATATTGCTTCATCTCGTCGACCGCCTGCTGCTGGTCGAACTCGGGGACCGTCGGGTCGGCCACCGCCGCCTGGATCATTTTGAGCAGCGTGCGCTCGCGGTCCTCGCCTGGCCTTGCAGCGATCACTTCCGGCGGCACTGACGCCCAGACTTCCATCGCTTTCGCGGTCGCTTCTTCGGTAATTTCGAACTCGGCGCCGCTCACCTTTTTGAGACGAACCGACTTGTGGTTCATCACGTCGGTATAGGTCTTCACGCATTTGAACACGAAATGGGGATTGAACGGCATGTCCCTGTCGAAAAGGGCCTTGCAGATCATGTCGGCGGCGAGCGTCCAGGTCTGCTCGACCATCTCGACGGTTTCGCCGCTCCGCGCCAGATCCGCCCAGTTGTCCATCTTGTTCCGGATCGACGTCAGGAAATATGGAATGTATTCCGAGAACATGTCCGGATGGAATGCCGGTTGTTGCGGCATGCGGATCTTCTGCCAGAGCGCACCGTCATTGGTGATCATGGATTTGCCGAAGATCGGCTTCAGGCCGTCGAAATATTTGACGTAGTCGTCGACCTTTGTCACCAGAACGCGTTTGAAGTGGTCCGGCTCGGAAATGAACACCACGCGCTCATTGCCCATGTTGACGGTGATGATGCCGCCATGGCGTTCGGTGAGCTGCTGCAGCACGCGCATCGGATTGGGATTGTTCCCCCGCTGCAGCGCCGTCAGCTTGAACCAGATGCTCTCCTGCTCGCCTAGTCCATGAGTATGGGCCTGGGTGGCGGTCATGAAAACCCTCCGCTGTCCTGCACAACGGTCCCGACACGGCACGCGAAGTCGGCGCCCGTCCTTGACGGCGCAGTCTTCGTTTCAAGTCGCAGCGCCCGAACTTCAGCTCGGTACCATTGGCACCCTCGGCCGTCTATCACCGCCCAGCCACAGCGGCAATGTGCCGGTATGTTCTGAACACTGGAATACGGCCGCCGGGCAATTGTTGGCTCGATCGGTGGTTAATCTCGCCTTTGCGCCGATCTCCCGGGTTGCGCCTCCCGCGCAGCGCGGCCACAGTGATCGTCTCACGCATTCAGGATGTGCTCACATGAAGCTTTTCCACTCACCCACGTCGCCGTACGTGCGCAAGGTTATGGTCATTGCCATCGAAAAGGGGCTCGATGGCCAAATCGAGAAGATCCCGACCAGTGTCACCCCGATAAAGCGCGAGGGCGAACTCCCCACCCGGAACCCGATCGGCAAGGTGCCGTGCCTGATGACCGATGACGGCGAAGCGCTGTTCGATAGTCCGGTCATTTGTGCATACATCGATTCCCTGAAGGCGCCGGCGCTGATCCCCGAGGACGCCAAGGGGCGCTTTCGCAGCATGACCCTCGAGGCCTTGGCAGACGGCCTCCTCGATGCTGGCATCCTGCTCCGGTATGAGAGTACCTTGCGACCGGAGGAGAAGCGCTGGCAGCCTTGGATCGACGGCCAGATGGCCAAGATCATGGGCGTCATCGATGCGCTCGAGAACACCTACGCCATCGCGCTTTCGGGCCCCCTCACAATGGGCCAGATCTCGGTCGCCTGCGCCCTTGGCTGGTTCGACTTCCGCTATGGTCATGTCGATTGGCGCAAGGATCACCCCAAAGTTGCGGCATTCGCTGCAAAGATGGCCGACCGGCCGTCGATCAAGGCGACCATGCCGGTCGGCTGACAGCGCCGGCTGGGGGGGACGGCACAGGGCCGTGACACGCGCGGCAAGCTCGAGTCTGTCATTCGAGCCGGCCGAACGACCGCCGGCTCTCTGCCTCCGCCAAACCTCTTCGAAGCGCACTGGTCAAAAAGCCCGCTCGCGCTCTGTCAACTCGCGGCCTTGCCACGATGAGGCAACCTGTTGACCGCCGCAATGCCGACATCGCGCACGGGCTTGCCGGCGCGCTTTTGCGCCTCCTTCAAAGTCCGCTTGAGGTCTGCGAAATATGGCATGTGCTCCACCTCGATGCCGTGGCGCGGCGTGTCTTTGAAATGCCGTTGGACCCAGGCTTTGCGTTGGGCGATCTCCTCGATCATGCCCGCCTTCCTCGGCAACTGCGCGCGCCCCATTTCATGCTCGCGCAGCCATCGCACCTGTCCCTCGCAGATCCAATTGAGTGCCGTATCCGAGTTGAAGTAGGCGAGAAAATAAAGCCCCCGCCAGTCGGGCGGCACGATCCGCATATAAAGGTCGAGGCTGTTGTCTCGACTGGACACGATGCGCTCATCGAGAAAGTCGAGATCGATCACATAACCCGTGGCTGCGATCAGAGTGTCGAAGTCTTCGCTCCGGCCCCCCACGAATATTATCCGATTGCCCTCGATGCGCTCGATACCGTTTTCGACAAGCACGCGCTTGTATTTTATGTGGTTCACGATGTTGGCGTTCGACGTCGCATGGACCCGTTTCGACGTTGGCGGAAAGCCTAGGGTCGCCATATCGCCCTGCACCAAATAGACCAGGGACTTGAGGACGCGGCCACGCACCCAGGCGGGCACCCACGGCTTATAAAACGGCTTGATGGCGTCCCAGAAGGGTCGCCCGAATACGAGCTTCGGGATGATCAGCGCATTCGAGCGAGCGACCAGAACGACGCGCTCCGACGTCATGGCGAGGTCGCTTGCGATGTCGAGCGCGCTATTGCCGACCCCGACGACGCACACCTTCTTTCCAACGAATTGAGCCGGCTCGCGGTAATAGTGGGAATGTAGATATTGCCCCCCGAACCCGTCCCTGAAGGCCTCGACTTCCAGCGGCTTCGTCAGGTGCCCTGTCGCCAGCAGGATGCAGTCGTGCTCGGCGATGTCGCCACGGTCGGTTTCGAGGCGCCATCTCGGGGCCGCCTCGGTGTAGCTTTCCGCCGGTCTCACGTTGACGATCTTGGTATTGAAGCGGACGTGCTTCGTCACGTCGAATTGGTTCGAATAGTCCTGCAGGTAGCGCGCCATATCCCAGTGCGAAGGGAAGGGCGGCACCGAGGCGTCGAACCGGAAATCCGAGAAGTTGGTCAGATCGCGGGCGGTATTGATGTGTAGCGTCTTGTAGGCCGACGAGCGCCCGTTGTCGTTCTGATAGACCCACATCCCGCCGACATTGCTACCAATCTCGTAAACCGTGACATCAAGCCCCTCTTCGAGCATGTGCTTGGCCCCGCACAGCCCTGCTGCGCCTGCGCCGACAATTCCGACTGACTTGGGTTTCGCCATCGTTCTCCACCTCGCTTCGGCCGAAGCTAGCGAGGCCGGTGCGTCGTGTCACGGCGCGAAGCCTGGGCGCATAGGGACAGCCTACTCGCGACCTGCCGACCAGTGCAGAACCTCGTCTCGCCTCGGATCCGTTGAACGCATGCCGTTCTTGTCTAGCGCCGCAGCTCCAGATTGCTCACCCGAACCGGTGGTTGGCGCATCAGGTCGTCGATATGCACTCGTTCCCTTTGAAACGTCGCGAGTTGCCGGCCGGTCAGGCGTTTCTCGCGCGGCACCTGGATCGAGAGCGGGTCGACCCATCGGTTGTTGACGAGAACCTCGAAATGGAGATGCGGACCAGACGAAAGCCCCGTCGTACCGATGTATCCGATAACCTGGCCTTGCCGGACCTTCAGTCCGCTGTGAATGCCCGGTGCCACACTCCGCATATGGCCGTAAGCGGTCTGGTAGCCGTTCGCATGGCGGATGCGCACATAGTTTCCATACTGGCCCTTGTAGCCCGCCTCCTCGACCGCGCCGTTGCCCGCAGCGATGACGGGCGTGCCGGGCGGTCCGGCCCAATCGATGCCCGCGTGCAATTTTCGTTGATTGAGAAGAGGATGGAAGCGTATTCCGAAGCCCGACGTCAGCCGGACGTCCTCGCTCCGCACGGGTTTGCGCAACAGGAAGCGTCGAGAGTTCTGTCCGTTGGCGTCGAAAAAGTCGACGTTCCCCTCGGAGTCCTTGAAGCGGTAGAAGCGCTGTGTCGTCCCCGCGATCGTAATCGACGTGAGTAGAAGCTCGCCAAGGGCGCCATCGGCGCCTTTCTCGTCGTCCTTGAGGTCGAAGAAAAGCTCGAGCGAATCGCTGCCGCGGGCCCGGCGCCTGAAATCCGCCTCGTAGGCATGAAGCCGTAGAATGGTCTGGATGGTCTCGGGGGAAACACCCTGGGCCAATGCGCCTTGATACAGGCTGTTGTAGATGCTCAATGACTGCACCGCCTGCGCGTTCGCGCGTCGCATCGACGCGCGTGTCGGCGTCGCCGACGCTACAAATTCTCCGGCGGCCGTGCGCTCCACCGTGACCTTGTGCTCTCCGCTGGGACTAAGCACGGTGTATCGGATCGGATCGTGCTTGCCGTTCCCTGAGAGAGAAGGCGCGAGCGTGACGTCGATCTGGTATCCGGGTGTTACCGTGGCTTCGGGAAGAATGCTTCGCGCCGCGTCGACCATTTCCCGCGCCTGCCAGCTGTCGGCGCCAACGCGCATCAGCAACCGGCTCAGTGTCTCGCCGCGAGCGAGTTTGAAGGTTGCGTGCTGGTTGTCCACTTCGGTGGCATCGATGTCGTCCGCAGCTTCGCCGGTCGTTTTTTGCAGCAGCGTGGTGTAGGCGGAGAGCGCGCTGCCGGGCCCCCCGCGCGCGAGATCGAGGCCCTCGGGGGCAAAGGACGGCCTGATTTGTGCGCGATCCGCCTCGTTCGAGATCATCCGCGTGACGAGCTCCAAGGCTTCGCCGTTATCGAGTTCTTGTCCATCTTCGGGGGGCAGAATGCTCCCCAGCAGCTCCACGACGCGGGTTTGCACCTCCCCGCCGTCCGGTCCCGACGCCACCGCGCCGTCGTGGCTGCCGTCTTTCGATGCCGATGGGGTCGCAAAGAGCTTGAGCGGATTAAACGCAGGCACTTCGACCGATGGGTCGGATGGGACCTCTGCGAGACGGATCAGAACGCGCGCGTAAGGCTTCTTGCTGAGGTAGTCGCGGTTTGCCCGGCGCTCCCGGATCGACGCCTGCACGATATAGCGGGTCGATACGGCGTCGGTCGTTGCCTGCAATCGGTCGGATTTTGGAAGCGCCCACGGCAGATCGCCTTTCGGTCGATCCGAAGGGCGATCACGTTTGGCCGGCGGCATCATTTGGCGTAGCGAAACGGCAATCCGGCCGGGACCTCCCGTCGTTTCGAGCGATCCGAAGATGACCGCAGCAATGGCCACTGCCCCGACGGTCGCGGCCAGGCAAGTGCTGAAGAACCAGCGAAAGCCGCCTCCGCGTCGTGCCTCGGCCTGGTCCGCCACAAACAGATCCGGAAGAGGGCGGCCCTTCCGGGCTGCATAAAGGTGCGGCAGCCCCCGAGGGCGCCCACCGTCCGTCGCCCGCCGGGGCCGGCCGACGGAAGCGTGCCTCCTCAGATCGACGGGATCAAGGTTCGAGATTGCCAACGTCGCCCCCGAAAACGAAAGAAAGTAGGCGCGTAACGCCGCTTTCCGCTCCCCCGACACGCATTCTGCAGATCTTTCTGGCGATAGTCAGGCGGCCCAACGCCCCTGTCAACGAAGTGGCGAGCGCTCTCCCCTTTGGCGAGGCGGGCTTGGCTGTCGCCCGGTAACCAAAAAGAACCTAGCCGAATCATGTAGTTCGCCCAAGGTTGCAGGCTTGTGACGGTTTTTTTTCGGAGGAGTGTTGACAGGCGAGAGCCGTCGATCTAAACCTCCACTCGTTCGCGGCGCCGACGACTTGGCGGCCACGGACCTTCGGACGGCGAAATCATTCGAACCAACACGGACCTTTCGGGGGTCTTCCCTGAAGACGGTTCGTTTTTTGGTCGGCGGCCCCTGAAAAGGGATTGCCGAAAATGATTATCTTCTCTGATGTCGGCGCTCTTTGACAAGTTAATCGGAAGGAAGAGAAACGCAGGCGGCGGAGTCCTGGCGGGTCTCGGGCTCATCGAAAGATGACCATGAGACTAAAAGAGACTCTGGCGATACTGCGTTTCTTCAGCCATCACCAAGATGTTAAGCAGGTCGGTTGTCCGATCGGTCGAACATCTAGTGTGAAGGTGCCCGTTACGCAGATCCTTGGAGAAACCTCCAAGCCAGATCCAGAATGAAACTCTTCAATCTGAGAGTTTGATCCTGGCTCAGAACGAACGCTGGCGGCAGGCCTAACACATGCAAGTCGAACGCCCTAGCAATAGGGAGTGGCAGACGGGTGAGTAACGCGTGGGAACCTTCCCAATGGTACGGAATAGCCCAGGGAAACTTGGAGTAATACCGTATACGCCCGAAAGGGGAAAGATTCATCGCCATTGGATGGGCCCGCGTAGGATTAGCTAGTTGGTGAGGTAATGGCTCACCAAGGCGACGATCCTTAGCTGGTCTGAGAGGACGACCAGCCACACTGGGACTGAGACACGGCCCAGACTCCTACGGGAGGCAGCAGTGGGGAATATTGGACAATGGGCGAAAGCCTGATCCAGCCATGCCGCGTGAGTGATG